>JZRA01000020.1 GCA_001567485.1 Chloroflexi bacterium OLB13 | reverse complement strand
TTGACTATGGTCGGCGTGGCAAGGGCTATGTCTTTGGCGCGTTTCGCCCAGCCAGTGGTGAAGCCCTGACCGATACCTATCCCCGACGCACCATCGTCAACTGGGTTCATTTCCTGACTCAGGTCGAGGACTGGATCCCCCTTGATGTGGAGCGTGTCTATGCCATCGTCGACAATCTCAGCTCCCATCGCGCCGCCGATGTGCTGTTGTTCAGTCTGGCTTATCCGCGTTGGGAATTTGTCTTTCAGCCCAAGTACGCCGCTTATCTGAACCTGATCGAACCTTGGTGGAAAGTGCTGCGTTCCTTGGCGTTGAAGGGGCGCCGTTTTGAAACTTGGGATGAAGTCTGCGCCGCCGTCCAGTCGGCCACCGCCTACTGGAATGCCCATCGCCATCCGTTTGTCTGGGGCAAGCGCCGTCGTCATCATCCGCGTCGCCAATCCGGTATCGCTTCCTTACCTAATGTTGCTTGAACTTATCGGATGCACCACTTAGTAGATCCACGAGTCCGCCGCTTGCCGGCAAGCAGCCGCGCGCTGCCACACCGGGGGATGATTGCACGGCGAAACACAGGTTAGGATATTGGGAACAAGCCGCTGCTGAACCATACCGACAGAGTGATACGTATCATACCCCACACACCGGGTCATACCAAGACCGGGTGCGTACATACCGGCTGAGTGTCTCGTGTTGAGGCAGCTCAGCCGGTGTCATCCACGCAGATGGGGATCAGCGCTTCGCCTTCGTGACTGCCCCTTTCAGGCGCAGGCTGTTACTCACGACGAACACTGATGAGAACGCCATCGCGCCGGCGGCGAACATCGGCACCAGCAGGCCGAGCATCGCGACGGGGATCAGGATGATGTTGTAGAAGAACGCCCAGAACAGGTTCTGGTAGATTGTCCGCATCGTCGCACGGCTGATATCCAGCGCGCGCAGCACGCCGCTCAGATCGCCGCGCATCAGCGTGACATCTGCTGCTTCGATGGCGATGTCCGTTCCAGTTCCGATGGCGAGGCCGAGATCGGCGCTGGCGAGGGCAGGTGCGTCGTTGATCCCATCGCCCACCATTCCGACGACTTGGCGTGGGCCTTGCAACTGCTTCACGACCTCCGCTTTGTCGGACGGAAGCACGTCCGCGATGACCTCGGTGATCCCCAGCTTCCCGGCGATCACGCGCGCTGCTGCCGCGTTGTCTCCGGTGATCATTACCGGCTTCAGCCCGCGTCGAATCACGGCAGACATCGCTTCTGCGGCCTCTGGCTTGAGGCTGTCCTCGACCGTGATCACGCCCGCGAACACGGCATCGACGGCGACCGCGACGACGGTTTGCGCTTCTTGAGCCGCCGTTTCCAAGATCGCGCGCGCCTGTTCCAATCCGGTGACCTTTTCATCGGACATCAGCCGCATGCTCCCGACGAGCACGCGTCGTCCGCTGATGGTTGCCAACACGCCGCGCCCTGCCCGCGATTCAAAATCATCGGGCTGATCTAGCGTCAAGCCGTCCGCTTCGGCGCGATTCACGATGGCGGTGGCAATCGGGTGCTCGCTGCCACGCTCGGCGACTGCCGCGAGGCGCAGGACGTCTGGCGCGTCAAAGCCGTTCTCCGCATGAATACCGGAAACGACGGGTTTGCCCTCAGTGAGCGTCCCGGTCTTGTCGAACGCGATGGTAGTGAGCGCATGCGCACGCTCAAGCGCCTCGCTGCTGCGGAACAGGACGCCTTGTTCGGCCGCCTTACCGGTTCCGACCATGATCGCGGTCGGGGTCGCCAGACCCAGCGCGCACGGGCATGCGATGACCAATACCGCGACCGCGTTCATCATGGCCTGTACGAAAGTAGCTTGCCCGATGACGAGCCAACCGAGGAACGTGAGCGCCGCCAGCACCAGCACGACCGGCACGAACACACCGCTAACTTGATCGGCGACCCGCTGGATCGGGGCCTTTGAACCCTGCGCCTGTTGCACGAGGCGGACGATCTGGGCGAGTGTCGTCTCCGGGCCGACCCGTGAGAGCTGGACGAAAAGCTGTCCGTCGAGGCTGATCGTTCCGCCAACGACTTCGCTGTCCTGTGCGCGGCGCACTGGTAGAGGCTCACCAGTGAGCATCGACTCATCTACGTTCGAGACGCCCTTCACGACAATCCCATCGGCCGGAATCCGTTCTCCGGGCCGGACAACGACCGTGTCGCCGCGCAGCAGTTCCTTGACGGGGACGGTGTGCTCCGTCCCGTCAATCAGCACGGTGGCGGTCTGGGGTGTCAAGTTGAGGAGCTTACGAATCGCGTCGCCTGTGCGCCCTTTGGCCCGTGCTTCGAGGAACTTGCCGAGCGTGATCAGGGTGAGGATCGCCGCGGAGGTCTCGAAGTACTCGTCAGTCCCCACGACATCGCTGTATCCGAAAACTTGGCCGAGGATGACGATCATGCTCCAAACATACGCGATGCCCGTGCCCATGGCAACCAGTGTGTCCATGTTGGCCGTCCCGTTACGCGCGGCCTTCCACGCGCCATCGGCGTACTGGCGGCCGAGCGCCACGACAACAGGCGTCGTGACGGCGGCGAATACGAACGGCCAGCCTGACCACATCAACCACGGAAACGCATCCATTAGCGCAGGAACCGCGTGCATGAGGTGACGGGTCATGCTGATGACGACCAACGGGATGGTGAGCACCAACCCAAAGATCAGCAGGCGGCGCTGTTTCTCGATCTCCTCGTCGCGCGCCTTGCGTTCCGCGTCGGCATCGGCGTCGTCCTCAAGTTCCAGTACACCGTAGCCAGCGTGCTCGATGGCTGCGACGAGATCGCTCCGGCGTGCAGCGCCGGGCTTGAGCGAGACGACGGCGTGCTCCGTGGCGAGGTTCACGTTGGCGTCGATGACGCCGGGCACCTTCTTGAGCGTGCGTTCGACCGTGCGAACACAGCCGGCGCATGTCATGCCGGTGATGGGCAGGTCGAGGGTTGCGGTTAAGACGCCAGCGGCGTCGGTTAAGGTATCTATGTTGAGCTTTGCGGCTTCAGTCATTCCTGTTGCACCCGTGATGTTTGGCCGTAGCGACTATGGTTACTGACGGTTCGTTGACGCGGTTTCCTTACGTATCATCCATGTTCGTTCGGACGTGTTCCGACCACAGTTCGCGGAAGTCCTGCGCCCCGATGACATCTTGGCCGATGGGTGCAATCTGAGCAAGCGTGAACTTGCGCATGTCCTCAAAGGCCTTATCGACGAAATACAGCATCTCGTGCGCTTCAAGCCGTGCGCCGGCCAGCAGGCTAGTGATCGACGCGGCATAGGCGGTCGCGCAGATGAGGAGAATCAGCGCCGGCGGCCACGGCACCGGAAGCAAGAGCAGCGATAGCACGGTGGGGACGATGAGCGCGCTGATTAGGGCTGGCGCACGAAGGTGTGGTTCAAGCGAGATGCGCGATTCCGACTCCGTAATCGGCTCGATCCGTGCGTTAAGTAAACACGACGCGAACGTTCGCCTGCGGCGGGAAAACAGCGAGCTGCTGGTCGTCGCCATGCGAAAGCCGTCTGCGGATGGGGCGATTGCGTATCGTCTTCCCTCTGCGAAGGCGTCACGCATGTGAAGCCGCTGCGCGCTCGGCGTAGCCGCGGCTTCCAACGTTCGCGCTACGGATTCCGCAGGGATAGCGACGTTCAAATAATTGGGACGGAGCAAGCGCATCGTAAGACGAACACGTTATACTGAACGGGCGTAGTGTACCGTCTCGTCACGGTCAAAAGCCATGATCTCTCGTGACGGAACTGCACTTGAGCGACGCACCAGAAAGATGAGCTAGGATGACCGGGATATTTCCTCTTGTTGAATTGGGCGGAAGTGGGCAGGTTATCAATGTCGCGCTGGCGAACGGCTTCCCGCCTGAGACGTATCTTCCGATGCTTCGCCCGCTGATGAAGTCCTTTCGGGTCGTCTGCCTGCTGCCGCGGGCGATGTGGCCCGGACAGACGCCCCCCATCGTCCCTAGAGACTGGAAAGCGGATGTCACCACAGACCTGCTGGCGGGGATTGAGCATCACGGCCTGCGCGAGGTGATCGCGATTGGTCACTCGTTTGGCGGGATCGCATCCGCACTCGCCGTCAAAGAACGTCCGGACTTGTTTCGCGCGCTGATCCTGCTCGATCCCACAATCCTTGATCCGGCTTCGTCCGCAGAGCTTGCGCGGCTGCGTGCGTCGAACGCCCCGCCTGAATCGTATCCGTTGGCGGCCCGTGCCCTGCGACGTCAAGACACGTTTGCGCATCGCAGCGAGGCATTCGACTATCTCCGCAGCCGTGGTGTGTTCAAGGACTGGAACCACGCCGCGCTTTCCCAGTATGTCGATGCCGGCCTTGTGCAGACCGATGCGGGGTTCGTGCTGGCGTGGCCGAAAGAGTGGGAAGCGTACTACTTCCGCACGATCTATCCGAACTTCCGCAACGACATACCGGCGCTGAATGGCGTCGTGCCGACGCTCATCGTTCGGGGCGAGATGAGCGACACGTATGTAGAGGGCACAGCGGCAGAAGTTGCGCGCCTTTGGCCGGCAGCCACGCACACCGTGATCGCGGGGGAGGGGCATCTGTTCCCGCAAACGGCGGCCGAGCAGACGTCCGAAGTGCTTCAGAAATGGCTATCGTCCGCGCTTTAGGATATCGAGGATTGTCTCGTCCTCCGGATTCGCCGTCACAGAGTCGGGTGGCTGCGGCTGGCGCAGCGGACGAATAACCGATGCGTAAACGGCGAAGCCCAGCGCCAGCACCGACAGAGCGAGCCATAGAAGCGCCCAGACGACGGCGGGCAGCCCAAGCACCTCGGCGGAAAACGCGGCGGCGTCATTCCGCACCTGACCGAGCATCGCGCCGCTGTTGTCGATCAGCGAGCGCACGTCGAGCACCGCGTTCAAGCCGGTCAGCATCGCAAGCACGTTCAACACCAGAACGTTCACCATCAGCGATAGTTTCCATGCGACAGCCAGCAGCACGAGGCCGAATCCTACCCCTACCAGCAGGGCCGTGATTCTGCCCTGTTCGTCCGGCCGCGCGTAGAACACGCTGAACGCGATCAGCGCAGCGCCCAACAGGGCGGACAGCGTGCGTGTCCGACGCCATGTATTCGTCAGGTAGAACAGCGCGGCTCCGAAGAGCGCCGCGCCGACATAACCGGCCGGTAGGATCAATGCGCGTGCGCCGCCACGTGTCGTCGCGACTCCGGCGCCGGAGGGATACACCACGAATCCCAGCACATCGCCGCCGGTGAGTTCCGCCGCGATCCCATGGCCGGCCTCATGCACATACGTCACGAACAGACGCGCCGGATACATTGCCGGATCGAGCGCGGGGGTATTCCACGCGACAATGATGATAAGGAGAGCGACCGCCGCCATCCAAAGCGCCCGGCGGCGAAATTGTGCGTTGAGCGACATAAATGCCCCACCCGTATCACAGGTCTGATACTATTATGTGCTATTGATGTTCAAAAAGGGGATACGTGTGAGCGGCTCAATTCGTTTCGGAACGGTCGGCGCCCCGTCTTCAACGCCCGCATCTGGCACCGTCGCAGCCATTCAGCACACGAAAGCGCTTGGTCTGGAGCATCTTGAAATCGCGTGGGTGCAGAGCGTCAGTGTGACGGACAAGACGTGCGCGGAAATCAAGGCGGCGGCTGAGGAGTACGGGATTTCGCTGAGCATCCATGCGCCGTACTTCATCAATCTGAACAGCCAAACCCCGGAGAAGATGGCGAACAGCGACGCGCGCCTGATAAAAGCCGCACAGAAGGGCTTTCTTGCTGGCGCGAAGGATATCGTCTTTCATCCGGCGAGTTATCACGGCAAGCCGCCCGAGGACGTCTATCCGATTGTGCGCGACCAACTGGCGATGTTGGCCGACAAACTGAAGAAGGAAGGTGTGGCGGTCACCCTGCGGCCCGAGACGATGGGTCGTGTCGCGCTGTTTGGCTCGCTTGAGGAATGCGTCCAGCTTGCGAAGGATGTCGAAGGTGTGAAGCCGTGTATCGACTGGGCACACCTGCACGCGCGGCGGACGGACGGGTCGTTCAACAGCTATGAGGAGTTCGCCGGCGCACTGGCCTACGTGCGCGATCAACTGGGTGAAGACGCCTTGCAAACGGTGCATTTCCACCTCAGCGGGATTGCTTATACCGACAAGGGCGAGAAGATGCACCTGCCGCTCAACAAAGCGGATTTACGCTACCGGGATTTGCTGCAAGCCTTCGTCGATTTCGGGGTCAGCGGCACCGCCGGCGTAGAAGCGCCGGATCCGTTCCACGTTGAAGATGCGCTCGTATTTCAGGCGACATACAAGCGGTTGAACGGGTTTGCGATCACCGACTCGGAGGACTAACTACAACTCGAAATAAGGCAGGCTGGCGCGCATATCGTCCACGCTGTCCATCTCAAGCACCATCCATGTCGGGTTGACGACTTTTCTAAGCTGAGGCAGGATCGCGTGATAATCCAGCACGCCGTCGTCGTAGTCGAACCCATGGTGCTCGTCAAACTTGCCGTTGTTGTTGTTCAAGTGGTAGTGGGTAAGCCACGGGCTGAGCAGGTCGAGCCAGTGCGGGAGCGTTATGTCTGAATCACTGAAAATCGCTGCATGTCCAACATCGAGGCAAGCGCCCAGCAGCGGATGATTGATGTCGCGGAGCAGGTTGGCGATGATCTGCGGCTCGAATTCCCACATATTTTCGATGAGCACGCTGATACCGAGGCGGGCCGCCGTCAACGCGAAGTCGCCCCAGAAGTCGACGTTACGCTGATGCCAACTAACGCGATAGTAACCGTTCCGGATGGTCGCGATGAAGTTGGCATGCACCACCATCCGGCGCGCGCGACGGCATCGGCGGCTTCGATGGCCTGCGTGAACCGACGCCGGCACAACGCGTTGACAGCCTCATCGACGCTTCCGGTCGCCATGTCGTAGAACGGGCCATGGATGGACAGCGGGACGTCCCGCCTTGCGAGTGCCTGTTTCACGCGTGCAAGCGTATCTGAAATTGGGCCATCGAGCACTTCGGGGAACGCGAAGTGCATCAGTTCGATCCCTACTTGAAATTCATCGGCCAGCTGACAAACAGTATCGAGATTGTATTGACCTGCACTCAGCAAGACGGTATCAGCCACAACTAGACCCTAATCTCAGTGGCGCAGCAGCACATAGGATGCAGAGTGTACACCGAAACCCGCACACACGCATACGGGTGGGCTACCGGCAGTCTTCGAGCGGCGCCGCGCCGACTGGAGACCAGTAGATCGGCATGTTGCCTTCCGCGCCGGCGATCGTCGTGGCGCTTCCCGATTCGACATCGATGACCATCGCGCGATATCCGGATCGCAGGGCAAGCCGCGTCCCGGACGGATCAAACGCCGGATAATCCGGATACGGGATGTCCTGCGCCGGCTCAAAGACCGTAATTGAGGTTTCGCCGTTCACCGCGTTGGGGATCATCCACAGTCGATGCGATGTCTCTCCGCCAATACCGCGCGCGCTGACCAACAGACTGCGATCCGGTGTCCAAGTCTGATCGAGCGACAAACCATAGGCGAAGGTGATCTGATACGGGCGGGCGTGCGGCGTATTGGACACGGCCCAATACGTGTCGTTGCTTGGGCTGGGCGAGTACGTGAATGCGATCGTCTCTCCGTCCGGCGACCAGCGCGGCGCGCGCACGCTTCCTTCGGGGAACGCAGTAAGCCGGTATTTCGCGGAGGCATCCGCCGCCACGACCCAGAGATCGGCCTCCATGATCGGGTCGGCGTCGTCCGGGACAGGTGTGCGCTCCGGCTCTGGTGTCCCCTCCAGCGGATCGCGCGGATCGTAGCTGACATACGCGAGCCACGCCCCGTCCGGTGACCACTGCGGAGAGTGTTCGCGCCCGGTGACGCTGTACGCGACCGGAGTTCCGCCGGACGCGGGCGTCCATGCGACGTGATACGCGCGCTCAGGTTCTCCGTCGAGGCCGTCGCGGATGAGCGTAAACGCGATGCGGCTCCCGTCAGGCGACCATACCGGCTCCCATACGCCCCATTGAGACGCAGGGAGTTCGTCGTAGGTCACGATCTCAATGGGCGGGCGGCTCGCGTCAAGCGGCACGATATACGCTCGCGGAAGGCCGTCGGCCTGCGTCAGCGTCGCCAAGACCGAACATCCATCGGGCGCAAATCCCCAGACAGTGTGAAACCCCGTTCCGATCACGCGGGTGTCGATGATGCCCTGATCCGGGTCGAGGATGAGGATGGCGGATTGAGAGGCATCAGTGGTCGCTAGTCGGTCACCGCTTTGCGCCCCGGCAGAGCCGCAAAGGGTGATCACGAGCAGCATTAGGGCGCTAAAAAGTCGCATTCTACGGCGGCTAACCTCGGGTCGTATTCTCGAATCGTCTCGACTATAATCCTGTCACGTTACGCCTTGAACCACAACCCGTTCTGCTCACGAGATTCAGTAATGTCGTTGAACGATGCGACTTTGGCATTTATCGGCTCTGGGGTCATGGGTGAAGCTATGATACGCGGCGTGCTTCACCGCGAACTGGTTCCGCGTACGAGCATCGTGGCGGCGGATCCTCATGCCGAACGCATTACGTACCTGCATGATACGTTCGGCGTGGAGGTTACGCACAGCAATCGTGATGCCGCACGCACAGCCGATATCGTGATCCTCTCGATCAAGCCGCAGGTCATGTCCGCCGTGCTGCCTGAGTTGGACGGCCAGCTCAAGCCTGACGCGCTGGTCATCAGCATCGCCGCCGGCGTTCCCCTACATACGCTGAGCCATGGCTTATCGAACCAGCACGTCGTCCGCGCGATGCCGAATACGCCGGGGCAGATCGGTAAAGGGATTACGGTATGGACGGCGACTCGCGACGTGTCCGGCAGTCAGCGTCAACAGGCGAAGGAACTGCTCGGCGCGCTGGGCGAGGTCATGTACGTGGAAGATGAGCGTTTCTTGGACATGGCGACGGCGCTCAACGGCACCGGGCCGGCGTATGTGTTCATGTTCATGGAGGCGTTGATCGACGTCGGCGTGCACATGGGGCTGTCGCGGCGCGACGCCGAACGGCTGGTGCTGCACACCATGCGCGGCTCGGTCGAATTCGCGATGCAGTCCAACCAGCATCCGGCGGAGCTTCGTAATCAAGTCACCAGCCCCGGCGGCACGTCAGCCGAGGCGATCTATCACCTTGAGAAGGGCGGTTTGAGGACGGTTATCGCGGACGGTGTGTGGGCAGCGTATCGGCGTTCGCGTGAACTGGGGGAGTCATCGGCCAAGTCGTGACGGCCGGATTGTATGGTTTGTGAAAATGTGGACAAAAAGTTAGGCGTCCATTACAATCAACCGACTTTTGTCCAATTTTGAGAATCAACTAAGTCGTGGGCAGCGAAAGGGTGCGAGGCATGGCTGAAGGCTCCAACTTGTACGATGCAATTTTCAAGCAGATCGAGGGCTTCGCGCCGTCTGTCGAATCCACAGACGTCGGCTACGTCCAAGAGATCGGCGACGGCATCGCACGCGTGTCCGGTCTGGATAACGTGCGGCTGAGCGAACTGGTTCGCTTTGAGAATGGCACACCGGGGATCGCGTTCAACCTTGAGCGCGACAACGTCGGTATCATCATCATGGGTGACTATGATGAAATCCAAGAAGGCGATGAGGTTCGCCCGCTTGGCCGTATCGCATCTGTGCCGGTCGGCAAGGGCTTGGTGGGCCGCGTCGTGGACGCGCTCGGTCAGCCGATCGACGGCAAGGGGCCGATCCAGTCGGATGAATACTTCAACATCGAGCGTATCGCGCCGGGCGTGATCGATCGTCGCAACGTATATCGGCCGGTTCAGACCGGTATCCTCGCCATCGACGCCATGATCCCCATCGGCCGCGGCCAGCGTCAGTTGGTCATCGGCGACCGTCAGGTGGGGAAGACGGCGCTGGCGCTCGATACGATCTTGAACCAGGGCGGCCAGTCGATGTACTGCATCTACGTCGCCATCGGCAAGCGCCGCGGCGAGGTGGCGCGCCTCGTGTCGACCCTTGAACAGGCCGGCGCTATGGAATACACGACCGTGGTCGTGGCGTCCGCGTCGGACTCTGCGGCGATGCAGTATATTGCACCGTACTCGGGCTGCGCGATCGGCGAGTGGTTCATGGAAAATGGCATGGACGCGCTGGTCGTGTATGACGACCTGAGCAAGCATGCATGGGCGTACCGTCAGGTTTCGCTGCTGATGCGCCGCCCGCCGGGCCGCGAAGCGTATCCGGGCGATGTCTTCTATCTGCACAGCCGCCTGCTTGAGCGCGCCGCGCAGCTTTCCGAAGCTCGTGGAAACGGCTCGCTGACCGCGCTGCCGATCATCGAGACGCTGCTCGCCGACGTGTCTGCTTACGTGCCGACCAACGTCATCTCGATCACCGACGGTCAGATTTACCTTGAGAGCGAACTCTTCTACGCCGGCCAGCGCCCCGCGCTGAACGTCGGTATCAGCGTGAGCCGTGTGGGTGGTGACGCCCAGACCAACGCCATGAAACGCGTCGCCGGTGGTATGCGCCTTGATCTCGCGCAGTTCCGCTCGCTGGCCGCGTTCGCGCAGTTCGCTAGCGACCTCGACGCCGCCACGCAGCGCCAGCTGTTCCAAGGTATGCGCCTGACTGAACTGCTCAAGCAGCCGCAGTACCAACCGCTCAAGCTGTCCGATCAGGTGGCATTGATCCATGCGGGCAACAGCGGTCAGCTCCAGAGCATTCCGGTTGACCGGATTCTGGAGTGGAAGGAACGCTTCCTGAAGTTCTTCAACACCCAGTACGCTGAGGTGGCGAACCGGATCGACATCGAGGCCAAGTGGAACGATGAGGTGAAGGTGGCTATCGACGGCGCAATCGCCGCGTTTATGGATACGTGGAGCTAACCGATGGCTTCCACTCGCGAAATTAGAAAGCGCATCCGAAGCGTAAAAAACATCGGGCAGATCACCCGAGCGCTCGAGGCGGTTTCGGCGTCGCGCGTGCGTAAGGCGCAGGCCCGCGTGTTGGCGAGTCGTGCGTACGCAGAGAAGGCGTGGGAAATCCTTCTGAACGTTCAAGCCGCAAGTAAAGGCGGCGGGGCGATGCACCCGCTGTTGACGAAACGGGATGACGTCAAGGCGATCATGATCGTGTTGGTCACGTCGGATCGCGGCCTTGCTGGGGCGTTCAACAGCAACATCATCCGCGCTGCAACGCGCTTCGCCAAGCGGCTGGGCAAACCGGTGCGCTGGGTATCGGTCGGGCGGAAAGGGCGCGATGCGCTCATCCGGGCCAATCAGAATATCGTCGCACAGTTTTCTCTGACCGCCGAGCCGAGCGCCAGCGAGATGACGCCAATTGCCCGCCTCGCGATCGACGAGTTCCTGAGTGGCACGGTCGATGACGTGTTCATCTCCTACACCGACTTCATCAACACGCTGACGCAGCGGCCGGCCGTGCTGGGATGGCTTCCGCTCATCCCGCACGAAATGGATGACAAAGTCGCGGCCGAGTACATCAAGGATGTGCCGAGCGTGACGGCGAACAAGCTGGATTACGAGTTTGAGCCAAGCCCGCAGGCCATTCTCGAAGAGATTGTGCCGCGCTTTACCGAACTCCAGCTCTATCAGGCCGTGCTCGAAAGTCAGGCCAGCGAACACAGCGCGCGTATGGTCGCGATGCAGAACGCCAGCGGCAACGCCGATCAGCTCGTGCAGGACTTGACACTGGTCTACAACAAGGCTCGCCAAGCTGCGATCACGAGTGAAATCCTCGACATCGTGGGCGGCGCCGAAGCGCTCCAAGCCACCATTGATACTATCGAAGCCGCGATCATGCCTGATCTTCTCGCGCATGTCGTACCCTAGCGATCACCCGCAACTGCTCAAGGAGAATCTACTCAATGGCTGAAGTAGAAGGACGCATTACCCAAGTACTCGGCGCGGTGGTCGACGTCGAGTTTCCGGGAAGTCAGCTTCCCGACCTATATGACGCAATTCGCGTTCCGCGCGAGGGGCAAAAAGACCTGATTCTCGAGGTCGAGCTGCATATCGGCCACAACACGGTGCGCTGCGTCGGGATGGATACCACGGATGGTTTGGCTCGTGGCGCGAAGGCGTATGCAACTAGCGCTCCGATCCTTGTCCCGGTCGGCGAGGCGGTGCTAGGGCGTGTGTTCAACGTGCTAGGCCACCCGATCGACGGTGGCAAGGATGTGCCCGATGATGAACCACGCCGGCAGATCCATACGGCGGCGCCGGAGTTCGAAGATCAATCCACCACGATTGAGGTGTTCGAGACCGGCATGAAGGTGATCGACCTTGTCGCGCCTATGACGCGCGGCGGTAAGGTCGGTATCTTCGGCGGCGCCGGGGTCGGCAAGACGGTGACTATTCAGGAATTGATCAACTCGATCGCCACGCAGCACGAGGGGCTTTCGGTATTCGCCGGCGTGGGTGAGCGTACCCGTGAAGGTACGGCCCTGTATCACGAGATGGAAGAGGCCGGCGTGCTTCCTAAGCTGGCGATGGTCTTCGGTCAGATGAACGAACCGCCCGGCGTGCGTTTGCGCGTCGCGCTCAGCGGCCTTGCGATGGCCGAGCACTTCCGCGACGAAGGCAAGGACGTGCTGCTGTTCATTGACAACATCTTCCGCTACTCGCTGGCCGGCGCCGAGGTGTCGGCGCTGCTCGGACGTATGCCGTCGGCCGTGGGATATCAGCCGACGCTCGCTGACGAGATGGGGCAGCTGCAAGAGCGCATCACCTCTACCCGTGCCGGCGCGATCACGTCGATGCAAGCCGTGTACGTACCCGCCGACGACTACTCCGATCCGGCGCCGGTGGCGGTGTTCACGCATCTGGATGGCACGATCGCGCTTGAGCGTTCAATCGCCGCGCGCGGTCTGTTCCCGGCGGTTGATCCACTCGGCTCGACTTCGAAAATCCTCGACCCGCTGGTGATCGGCGAGGATCACTATCGCACGGCGCGCGAGGTTCAAAGCTACCTGCAGAAGTACAAGGATCTACAGGACATCATCAACATCCTCGGCATTGACGAGCTGTCCGATGATGACAAGCTGTTGGTCGCCCGCGCACGTAAGATCGAGCAGTTCCTGACGCAGCCGATGGTGGTCGCCGAGCAGTTCACCGGACGCCCGGGCCGCTATGTGAAGGTCAAGGATACGGTGCGCGGCTTCCGCATGATCCTCGACGGCGAGGTCGATCATATTCCTGAGCAGATGTTCTACATGGCGGGTACGATTGATGAGGTGATCGAGCGCTACGAACAGTCCGAGCTGAACAACTAACGGGAGCCGTTATGCCAATCGCGGTTGAAATCGTTAGCAAAGAGCGCAAGGTGTTCGAAGAACTCGAAGCCGACATGATCGTCGTTCCGGCTTCCGAGGGGATCATGGGAGTCCTGCCGCATCACGCGCCGGTGCTCACCACACTCGGTTATGGTGAACTCATTGTGCGTAAAGGCGCAGCCGAGGAGCGTTTCGCGATCTATGGTGGCGTGGTCGACGTGCGTCCCACCAAAGTGACTGTCTTGGCGGAGTTGGCCGAGTCGTCGTTCGAACTCGACATCGAGGCCATTGACCATGCCCGCGAGGAAGCGGCGCGCATGATGGCTGAGGGAAAGGCGGGGCTGTCAGAAGCGGCGCGCCAGCAGATCACGTTGGCGCTTCGACGGGCCGAACTGGCGCACAAGATCGTGTCGCGTACCCAAAGCCGGCCGGGCATTCGTATCGTCGAGCAAGAGTAGCGGCGGTCGAAACTCAAACAGTATTGTCAGACAGCGTCCGGGAGGTGATCTATCGTCCCGGACGTGTTTTTTTCGGCTCCGCCATGTACATTACCGCAATCACCACACGCTCAAGAGAGCCACACAATGCTTGGTAAGAAACTAGGCGTCGATCTCGGCACGATCAACACGCTGATTTGGGAAGCGGGTCAGATCGTGCTGCAGGAGCCGTCACTCGTCGCGCTCGCAGCAGAGGAAGACATGCGGCGAATCCCGGTCATCGAGATCGGTCAGCCCGTGCGCGAGATGCTCGGCAAGGTCGACAGCGAAGACATCCAGATTGTGCGTCCGCTTCAGAACGGCGTGATCGCCGACTATGAAGTCACCGAGGCGATGCTGAGCTACTACCTTGGCAAGGTGACTGGACGTGTCCGACTGTTCAAGCCGACTGTGATGATGTCTGTCCCGTATGGCGTCACCAGCGTTGAACGGCGCGCAGTCTATGAAGCGGCGCTGGCGGCCGGCGCACGGGAAGTCTTCACGATCCCTGAGCCGCTGGCGGCGGCGATTGGGGCGGGGCTGCCGATTGCCACACCGGCGGGTGATATGGTGGTCAACATTGGCGGCGGAATCACTGAGGCTGCCGTGCTTTCGATGAACGCGATCGTGCGCGCCGAAAGCGGACGCGTAGGCGGATTGAAGTTGGATGACGCGATCATCCAATACGTGCGGCGCAAGTTCCAGCTGAGCATCGGCCAGCCCACAGCCGAGGCCGTCAAGATTCAGGTCGGAGCGGCTGTGCCGCTGCCAACCCCGTTGGCGATGGATATTCAGGGGCGTGACAGCCGTACCGGGCTGCCGCGGTCTGAACGCATTACGACCGGGGAGGTTGTCGAAGCGCTGCAAGAGCCGTTGGGCCAGATCGCTGCGGTCGTGAAGAATGTGCTTGCGGCGACCCCGCCAGAACTAGCGTCGGACATCATCGACCGCGGCGTCATACTCACCGGCGGCGGAGCGATGCTGCGGGGTATTGAGCAGTACCTGACGACTCAGGCGAGCGTTCCGGTGTATCGATCCGAGAACCCGATGATCGCGGTGGCTTCTGGCGCTGGGCGTGCCCTCGAGGATCCCGCGCTTCAGCGCAGGATCGCGCAGGGTTAGAAACTCCGCCTAAATCAGTTCATCTTCGACGTAGTACGTCATGCGCTGTAGGCCGACCACTGGATCGATGTACTGCACATGCACGTTGGATGGCACGCTCAAGTTAATCGGGGCGTAGTTCAAGATTCCGCGCACACCGGCTTCCACGAGATGAGCAGCGACGGCTTGAGCGTGCTCGGCAGGCACGGCAATCATCGCCAGCCGGATGCCGCGCGTCTCGATTGTGGTGTGCAGCTCGCTCAACGGCTGGACAAGAAGGTTTTCCACCCGCTGCCCGACCTTCTCCGGGGCGCTGTCGAACAAGCAGCTAATGTGAAACCCACGGTCGCCAAACCCGCGATAACGTGCGATTGCTTTACCCAGATCGCCGATGCCGACAAGGGCGACTTCCCACTCGCGGTCAACATGAAGCACCTTGCGCAGGCGATCCTGCAGGAAGCTGATGTGATAGCCGGTACCCTGCTTGCCGAAGCCGCCGAAGTGCGATAGATCCTTGCGGATTTGCGCCGAACTGATACCCAGCCGCTGGCCTAATTCATGCGATGAGGTGATCTCCTGCCCATCTGCTGCAAGGCGGTTCAGCGCCCGCAGATAGATGGGAAGCCGACTAATGACAATATCTGGGATATTACCGTTACCGTTGTTTGAGGCCATCTACACCTGACCGGGGTTTGTTTGTGAAAAGTGTTTCATGCGCAACATCATAACATTGTTTCCCTGATTACGCTACCACCCGAGGCATGCTTAGGTTACGGCGCGAAATGGTGATACAATGCTTCCGATCTAGGTGTCTAGCCGCACTGCGTGATTCCCGGAAGTTGGATGCATGACAACGGAACAACGTCCCGACCGCGAGGTCAACCGTCGTCTGCTCGACGTGCAAGACAGTATGCTTGATGGCCTAAGCCAACTCGCGGCCTACTTCGGTTTCAGCAAGGTCATGGGCCAGCTCTACGGCGTGCTGCTGCTTGACGGAGAGCCGATGTCGCTGGACGATTTGATGGAACGGCTCGACATCTCCAAAGCCAGTGTCAGCCTGAACATGCGCACCTTAGAGCAGTTGGGGATGGTTCGGCAGGTGTGGCTTCGAGGGCGGGGTGATCGCCGCAAGTATTACGAAGCGGAAACCGATCTGCTGCAAATTCTCACCAACATTTTGAAAGGGCGCGAGCTGCGTGAGGTCGATCGGGCGCTCAGCGTTTTGCAGGATAACATCAGGACGCTGGAGGATGCGCGTAGTTCGATGAATGTGGAAGATCAGCACACCGCCGATCTGTACATCGATCGCATTACCGAAATGCAGGCGTTTTTCCGTTTTGCACAACTCGTTATGACGACGGTGCTTGGCCGGCTCAACGAACTCAAGGTCGATCAGATTTCGCGCATCGATCTCGGCTAGCTGACGTCAGAATCCACGTAGATCGAGCTTGCGATGGCGCGAGCGATGATCTCGGAGCGACCCCCAATCACGACCTCCAACGTGTCGTCGACCTCGCTGCAAGAGATAAGCTGGATTTCGTCGCCGAGGCGGATTTCGCGCGCGGTGAGATGCCGGAGGATTTCCGCGCTTCCACCGTCAAGCCGGACGACGATGCCTGTTGTTCCGGGTGTCAACTGTGTAAGCCTGAGCGCGGATACGGTCGCGACGGTGCCTTCGGCCGTCGGGATCGGATCGCCGTGAGGGTCGATATCCGGCGTGCCGAGCTTGCGATCAATCGCCTCAACAAAGCGATCAGATACGGCGTGTTCGAGGCGTTCAGCTTCGTCATGCACTTCGTGCAGGTCATAACCCAGCTCGCGCACGAGGAACAACTCGATCAGACGATGCCGGCGAATCACGCTCAGCGCCACGCGTTCGCCCTCATCGGTTAGCCGCATTCCGTAGTACTTCTGATAGTTCAGCAAACCCGCGTCTTCAAGCCGCTGCGCCATATCGGTCACGGATGGCGCTGTCACGTTCAGACGTTCAGCGAGCGCGTTTGTCGACACACGCTCGGAAACATGCTGAAGCGTGTACACGGCTTTGAGGAAATTCTCGACCGATTCCGATGGATTCGGCCCTACAGTGGACTTTTGTGCACTCATAACGTAGTCCCCGTCGACTACACTGGCAGATCCAACCCGAAGCTGTCGCGCATGAAATCCGTCTGACTGTCGTCTGGCTCGCGCTCCGGCGGGGGAAGGATCGGGTGATACGTCCCGCTCGGGTCAAGAAGCCACGCGCCGGCGGTATTCCGTAGATCCGTATAGAGGATTCGCAGCAGCCGACGCTGAAGGCGCGGGTCGATCACCGGGCTGACGATCTCGACTCGATTATACAGGTTGCGCCGCATCAGGTCTGCGCTGCCGATGTAGATTCGCCTATCCGCCGGCGCGTTTTGGAAGTAATAGACCCGCGAGTGCTCCAGATAGCGACCGGTTATTCCGATAACCCGGATGTTCTCGCTCATTCCGGCGAGTCCGGGCGCTAGACAGCACAGACCGCGTACGATAAGGTCAATCTGGACGCCGCATTGTGATGCCCGGTAGAGGTGCTGGATGATCCGGTCTTCTTCGAGTTGGTTCATCTTCATGATGATGCGCGCAGGGCGGCCTTGCAGCGCGGCACTTGCCTCGTTGTCGATGAGTTGAAGAATCGAGGGCAGCAAGTATTCCGGCGCGATCAAAAGGCGCTTGTACTGGGTCGCCGGAGCGAAACCGGTCAGCCGATTGAACAGCCGCGTGGCATCGTCCGCGATCTCCGGGTTGCACGTAAACAAGCCGATATCACTGTAGAAGCGGGCCGTGCTGCTGTTGTAGTTCCCGGTTGCGAGGTGCACATAGCGGCGTAGGCTGTCGCCTTCCTTGCGGATAACAAGGCAGATCTTGCCGTGTGTCTTGATCGCGAGTTTCTCGACACCGTATGTGACGTGAACGCCTTTCTCCTCAAGCTGGCGTGCCCATTCGAGGTTGTTCTCCTCATCGAACCGGGCCTTGAGTTCCACCAACACCGTGACCTGCTTGTCGTTCTCCCGCGCTTCGATCAGCGATTGGATGAGGGGCGAGTCGCGGCCGATCCGATACAGCGTCGCCTTGATGGCAACCACGTCGGGGTCATGTGCAGCGGCCTTGAAGAATTCTTCGACCGGCGCGAAAGAGTCGTACGGGAGATGAATCAGCACGTCGCCCTGCCGGATCGTCGTGAACATATCCTGCCCAAGCTGGAACGGCTCTGGAATTCGCGGTGTGTACTTGGGGTACTTCAGGTCGGGGCGGTCGACAGCTGCAAGCTCAACGAGGCTGGCTGTGCCAAGCGCGCCGTCCACGATGTACACGTCCCGGTCTGGCACGACCTCCAGCTCTTCGGTCAGGCGTTGAAGCATGGCATGACTGATCGTGTCCTGCACCGTGAGGCGGACAACCGCGCCAAACCGCCGCTCACGAAGGCTGTTCTCGATCAGTTCGCTGAAGTCGAACCCCTCATCCTCTTTTTCGTGTTCGTAGTCGATATCGGCGTTTCGCGTCACGCGGAACGGGTGATGCTCGACGACTCGCATGCCGGGGAACAGCAGATCGAGATTGTCTGAGATTACATCCTCTATGCGCACATACTCGATTCCGACGGCGGCTGTGTTGTCCTTGAATTTGCGCCGGACGAGGTTGATATCCACAAAGCGCGGAAGTGTCTCCGGGATTTTGATGCGGACGAACTCGTACAAGTCCGGATCGTCTGGCTCGTTTGGATACGCGAGAAAGATCGCGATGTTCATGCTGAGGTTCGAGATGAACGGAAACGGCCGCGCGCTGTCCGCTGCCAGCGGTGTCAGAATCGGGTAGATTTCCTGCGCGAAATACTCTCGAAGCAGTGTGCGATCATCCTCGCTGAGATCCACGGCGTGCTTGACGTAAACACCCGCCTGAGCGAGCTGTTCAAGTAAGCCGCGCGTGATACTGCGCAGTTCGTCAAGCAGACCGAGCACGCGCTCACGGATCGTGTGAACGAGCTGTTCGGGTGTGAATCCGTCTGGCCGCGCCGTGTCGATCTCCATGCGGATCTTCTTGATATAGGATGACACGCGCACCATGTAGAACTCATCCAAGTTACTGCCGACAATCGAGACGTAACGGATGCGTTCAAGCAGCGGGATGTCTTTGTCTCGCGCAAGCCCAAGCACGCGGCGATTGAATTCGATCGCGCTGAGTTCCCGGTTGATATAGTTTTCGGAGTTGAGTGACGGCAGTTTCGGCAGCATTGACGTTTGGTAGAAGTTGTTTCCTAATTACCTAATTGATTGTGGCTGATGAGGGACGATGGCGCAAGCACGCGAACAAAAACAGACGAGCTGACGCCCGCCTGTTTTCATACGACACGATCCTTACGCGTGTGCAAGTTCGCTGAGCGTCTGCTCCAACAGCTCGACGGCAGCGCCAAGGGTCTTCGCATCGAACGCGAACTTGACGCCAGCCGCGGCAAACAGATCGGGAAGGCCCGCAGTGCCGCCCAACGCCAACGCCGATCGATACCGCGCGACGGCGGCGCGCTGATCCTTTTTCGCGTTGCCGAACACCTGCGCCGCGCCGAGTTGGGCCAACCCATACTCCACGTAGTAGAAGGGCACGTGGAAGATATGCAGCTTGCGATGCCAGCCGGTCGCCTTAATGTCGTCAAGCCCGCTGTAGTCGATCCCGCGCATGAACCGATCCCACAGCTGTGACCACTGTGCATCGCACTCTGCGGGTTCCATGGCGGCATCCGGGTTTTCATAAACCCAGTGCTGGAACAGATCAACGACGGCCATGTAGGGCCAGAAGCGCAGCATGCCTTCGATGTGCTCGGTGCGGGCGCGGGCGGCATCTACCCGAGAATAGAAACC
Source organism: Chloroflexi bacterium OLB13 (assembly GCA_001567485.1). Taxonomy (GTDB): domain Bacteria; phylum Chloroflexota; class Anaerolineae; order Aggregatilineales; family Phototrophicaceae; genus Flexicrinis. The sequence goes on along the minus strand of JZRA01000020.1, from coordinate 42,736 downwards.
TCCGTGTTCGGTGGTCAGGTAGGGCGCGGCGAGCAGCTCCATCGCCATTGACGCGACTTCGCAGAACTCCATCGGGGGATTCTTCTGCTGGAAATAGGGCAGATCGGCGGCCGCGAACGCATGGAACGCATGCCCGCCTTCGTGCAGCATCGTTTGCACATCGTCATGCAGCCCGACGGAGTTCATAAAGATGAACGGCCGCTTTGCGACCTCGAAGTACGTGCAGTAGCCACCCGGCGCTTTGCCCTTACGGTTGTCGAGGTCGAGCAGGCGCTCGTTTGCCATCGTCTCGAAATAGCCGCCGAGGATCGGATCCACGTGGTTGAAGATTGCGCCGGTGCGGGCAATCAGGTCATCGACGCTTTCGAACGGCTTGAGCGGATCAGCGCCAGACGGGTCGACCTCTGTGTCCCACGGTCGAAGAGTCGAGAGACCAAGCGCGGCCCGTTTGCGATCGTAGACCCGCCGGGCTGCGGGGACGACGGTCTCCTCAATGGCCGCGCAAAATGCCTTCGCATCGTCCGGCGTGTAATCGAAACGGTGGAACTGCTTCCAGCGCAGGTCGCGATAACTGCCGAACCCGGCGTTTTTCGCCATTTGAACACGCAGCGTCAGGAACTGTCGCCACAGATCATTGAACGCAGACCGGTCGGCAAGGCGGCGCTCCATCGTTAAGCGCCATGCGCGCTCGCGGCGCTCGCGATCCGGGTCGTGTTGTACCGGCGTCAACTGCGCCAGCGTCACCTCTTTGCCTTCCCACTCAACCGTTTGCGCCCCGCTCAGTTTGTCGTATTCCAGACCGGCCTTGCTCTCCTCAGTCTGAAGCGGCAGGTTCTCCTCGCGGAAAATCTCAAGGTCGGCACGCATGTTGCGCAGCGGTATCTCGAATCCGCTCAGTTCAAGCTCGCTGCGAACGAGCTTCTCGCTCAGCGTGTTATTCGCCATCGCGAGCGGCGGATAGACCTTCTCCATGTAGGTGTTGTAGCGGCGTTCTGCGACCTCGTCGGTTGTATCGACGGTCGTCGCAACTGAGATACGGGACAGGACTTCGAGCGCCACGTTTGCGATCGCCGACCAATCGCTGAGCCACGATTCGAGCGTCGCTGCGTTGAGGTCGGCCTCGTAGAGGGCGGTAAAGAAGGGTTCGTAATCCTCCCACAGCCAGTCCAGTGCTTGCATTGCGTCGGTGGGTATGGTAGTGGCCATCAGATCCTCTCAAATGGATTGCAACGTTGGAAACAGTTTAACCAACTTCTGCCGATTCGTCACCGGGACGCCGAGAGCTGCCGTCAGCACGGCGCGCATATTCAACGCTTCGGGTAAGAGCCGGTTATCGAGCTGCCGAACTGACCCGACCCGGCTTGTACCAATCATGGCAACCGCCGGCATAGTGTCGCTCACTTAGCGTCCGCCGGGGGTTGGGGTTGGCGCAGAACGCCGGATGTAGATGGTCACGCTGCATGACTCGCGCAAGGTGTCGGTAATGTCAAACACGGCGAGGCGGAACTGATATGTCCCCTCTTCGTAGATGACCGGGTTAAACTGACTGAGCACGCCAAGGGTCTCGACAGGCTGCGTATAGCTCTCCATCGTCGCGTAACTGCCGCCGGTCAGCTCGCCAGCGATCTCCAGCTTATACGTCGCGAAGTCGGACGTGAACGCCGTGCCACGAACTTCGATCAAGTTTTGAATCACCTGACCGTTAGCCGGGATTTGCAGGAACGCGCCGGGGGACGTGCATCCGACCGGGCTGGGCGCTGGCTCGATCGTGCCGACCGGCGTTGCTGTCGGCGTGGGCGTGATCCTCACCTCGTTATTGTCGAAGCCGATCAACGGGACGGAGTCCTCGTCGATGTCGACCTGCGACAGCGGCGCCGCTGTCGGCGTGTTGAAGTCGATGTCGACGAGGACATCTTGCACCTGTGGCGCCAGATCGAGTGTCGCTCGCAGGGTGGGCGCAACCGCGACCTGAATGGCGACGACGAACAAGATGCCCTCGATGAGCAAGGCGAGTGTCGTCAGGGCGTTGGCGCGTGCATACCGTGCGAGGTCGCGCTGAAGCTCGAAGCGGGTCGCGTGCAGCTCATAGTTTGCACGGCCGATCCGGCGCAGTGTGAGCAGAAGCGCAATGCCGGCGAAGATGTATAAGCCGATCGCGACCTGTTCGATAAAGAAGACGACGAACGCCATCCGCGGCCTTAGATTCGCGCTAGGACACCACGCAGGATGGCGCTCAGCTTCGGCACGATGACCTTGCCGGTCTCAAGCACTTCCTCGTGATTGGCGTCCATCGGGCTGTCGACAACGTCAATCCCTTTGTTGGTGATGGCCGAGAACGCCAGAACGCGCATGTTCATGTGACGAGCGACCAGCACCTCGTGCACCGTTGACATACCGACGGCATCTGCGCCGATGATGCGAAGCATGCGGACTTCGGCCGGAGACTCGAAGGTCGGCCCGGCAAGGCACGCATACGTCCCTTCATGGATTGCGATATCGAGATCGCTGGCGACCTGCTTAGCGGCCGCACGAAGGGATGTGTCGTACGGCGTGGACATGCCAATAAATCGCTCGCCCAGTGTCTCGTCGTTTGGGCCGACAAGCGGATTCGCGCCGGCCATTCCGATGAAATTGATGTGGTCGTTGAGCAGCATGATGTCGCCGGCTTCGTATGACAGGTTGATCCCGCCGGCCGCGTTGGTCAGAATAACCGTCTTGACGCCGAGGAAGTGCATCACGCGAATCGGGAAGGTGATCTGCTGCGGGGTATAGCCTTCGTAGAAGTGTGCGCGCCCTTGCTGGCACACGACCTGTTTGCCCTCGAGCGTGCCGAAGACCAGACGCCCGCTGTGGCCGTGGACGGTCGACTTCGGCCAACCGGGAATATCCTCGTAGGGCACGACGACGCGGTCGGTCAGTGTGTCGGCCAGCACGCCGAGGCCAGAACCCAAGACAAGACCCACGTCAGGCACGCGATCCGTCACCTTGCGAATCGCCTCGACGGCAGGGCCATAGAGTGGATGAGAAGTCACGTTGATGTTGTCCTTATGCGTTTGTTGCAGGCAGCATATCAAGATAGTCGAACGTCACAATATCGTCCGCCTCGATTGAGAGGATTCGCAGCATCTCCTGAACGTGGGCGGCCTTGAAATCGGCGTCCCGTGCCGACCATGTGCGCGACTTGATCTCGATGTACAAGCCGGGCTGGGCAGGCTGCAGCACTTGATCGACGTTGATGTAGAACTGCACGCCGCGATAAGTAATCGACCAGCGGCGGCGATCCTTGTCCAGCGTGCGCTCAGTGTCGGCTTGGAAGTACTCTTTGTAGAAGCGCAGCGGCTGGGTGGCGGCGGCGATGAATCGAGATCGTGACAATGCGATTGTCGAGTCGATCTGGCGATCTTTCTCAGGCGAGGTGTAGGTCAACCGTGTGCGCACGTCCTGAATCTTGCCCTCGTCGTCGACCTTGTCGTCCTCACGATAGCGAACCCGGCCAGCGGTCGGATCATCGAACATGAAGTACGTATCGTGCTGGCGATAGTGAGTCGTTCGGAGGACTTCGACGTCCGGATGGTCGAGCAGGGTTTCGATGGTGGAGGGATCGCGCAAGACGGCCTTGACCTGAATCTCGAAGCTCTCGCCGCGCTCCACGCCCACCGACACGGCGATCAGCTTGCTTAGGACGTTGCGCTGATAATCGCCGAGGAATGCGCCGATGCGCGCTGAATAGCCAACCGCCTCGACCCGCAGCGCCTGTTCGTCAATCGTCGTCAGGCGGCGGTCACGCATCAGGAACGCGCCGTTCACGAGCGTATGCGCGACATCGGATGCCTTCGAGGCGTAAACGATGCGCGAGTACACGTTGTCCGGGTTGAAGTCATAGTGGGGAATGTTGTGCAGCGGCTGAGAATCTAGCACGATAATATCCGCCGCCTTGCCCGCCTCAAGCGTGCCGACGTGATCGGCCATGCCGAGTACTTTCGCGCCGCCACGGGTCGCCATCGTCAAGGCTGTTTTCGCCGGCACCGCCGTGGGGTTGTACGTCTGCGTCTTTGCTAGCAGCGCGGCGAGGCGCATCTCCTCAAACATATCGAGGTCGTTGTTGCTGGCGGGGCCATCCGTGCCGATCCCGACGGTGACTCCGTTATCGAGCATGTCTTGAACACTCGCGATCCCGCTTGACAGCTTCAGGTTGGCGCTGGGGCAGTGCGCGACCGCGGCGCCCTTCTCGCGGAAGATACGCATTTCGGTCTCGTCGATCCAAACGCAGTGCGCGGCAATCACCGGGACTTTGAAGAAGCCGATCTTGTTGAGCCAGTGCACGAGCGTTTGCTTGTACGTGCTGAGGTGATCCTCGGCCTCGGAGCGAGTCTCGGCAATGTGGATCATCATCGGGACATTGTACTCGGCCGCCAGTTCGGCGCATTTTTCCAACGTTTCCTGCGTGTTGGAGTAGGGCGCGTGGGGCGCGACGGCCGGTGTGATGAGCGGATGTCCCTTCCACGTTTCGATGAAAGTGCGCGCATAGGCGAGGCTCTCTTCGTAGCTCGCCGCGTCCGGGGCGGGAAACTTGAGCACGGTCTCACCGAGGACGGCCCGCATGCCGACCCGCGCGGTTTCGGTAGCGATGTCGGCTTCGAAGTAGTACATGTCAGTAAATGTCGTGACGCCGCCCTTAATCATCTCCGCGCACGCCAGTTGAGTTCCGACCCGGCAGAAATCCGGGCTGACGAACTCACGCTCGGTGGGCATGATGTAACCGTAAAGCCACACATCCAAGCGCAGGTCGTCCGACAGCCCACGAAGGAGCGTCATTGGGACGTGGGTGTGCACATTGATGAGGCCGGGCAGGATATACTGCCCCCGGCACGAGACGATCGTGTCGCTGTTGTACTGCGCGAGGATCTTGTCGGTGGGGCCAACCGCGGCAATCTTGCCGCCGTGAATCGCGACAGCCCCATTCTGAAGCACGTCGTACTGCTCGTTCATGGTGACGACGACGCCTTCAGTAAGGATCGTATCAACCCGCTGCATCGTGGTATCCTTTGCGATGTTGCGCCGAGTGATGCGCGACATTATACATCAACTCCGCGTGACGCCCGGACGTACGCGGACGGACGCCACAGTGAGGGGGCGGCGTGACGGTATTCAATCGACTGCGCAGCATTCTCGAAGCCGGATTGGTCGGGCTGTTCTTTGTGCAAGCACTGCGGGCCACGGTTGGCTTCGTGTACAGCCGGACGGCGAGCGCGTCGATTTTTCCGGCGCTCGACCCGGCCGCCGTTGACCCGAACTTGCCCGGACTCGTATCGCCGGCAGTCGTGCAATCGGAGCTGGTCGTCTTGGGGATCGCCTGCGTGCTGCCACTGCTGGCGATCGGGTTGGGGCGCTGGCGCTCGTCGCTGCTGCTGGCCGGTCTGGCCGTGGCCGGCGCTCGTCTTGTGATGGCGCTTCCATCGGCTGGAATTTCGCCTGCAATCGGTGCTTACCTCACGGTCGGTACCGGACTGTTTTGGGTGGCGACCTTTGTCCGCCACCGGCAAATCCACCTGCCGTATGCCTTCGTGATCGGGTTCACTGTTGATCAGCTCTTGCGTGCCGCGGGGAATACGCTCGACCCGTCGTTATCGACCGGGTACGGCTCGGCGCAGATCGTCTTGAGTGCGCTTCTAGTCGTGGTGACAGCGGCCAACTTCATCCGGCCACCCAGCCTCAGTCTTGAGGATTCGCGCGGATTATTCACGCTGTGGGGTGGGTTCGGGCTGGGCGGCCTGTTGTTCCTACAGCTTGCGCTGCTCGCGTCACCTAACGCTTCCGCCGCGCGCTCCGCCTATGATTACACCATCTTGGTTCCGGCGTTGATCGCTGCGACGGCGCTCCCGCTGGTTCCCGCCGTACAGCGCGCGGCTCGCGGGGTGGTATCGCTGTTCGATGCGTCGGTGCAAGGCTGGGTCTGGATGTTGGTGCTGGCCTTGTTCCTTGTCGTCGGAACGCGTGTTCAGGGCGCTGTTGGCGCGGGGGCGCTGGGCGCGGCGCAGTTCGTCGCCTCGTTGACGTGGTGGTGGCTGGTGCGCCCGCAAGCCGAGAAAGAGCGCAACGCAAGTGGCCTCTGGATGCTTGTGGCCGTCGTGGTGTTCGGCCTGTTCGTTGTGATGGATCTGTTCACGTTCGAGTATGCCTACGTGCGTGAGTTTTCCGGCCAGTTCGCGTTTCTCAATCGCGTTGTTACGCCCCTTCTGCGTGGATTCCGTGGGTTGGGCCTCGCCGTTTTGATCGTGGCGGTGGTGACGGCATCGCTGCCTGTGATCGCTAGCCGGCGGCGTGCTGCGTGGCGTGACGGGTCTGTCGTGTCCTCGCTGGTGTCGCTGCTGGTGGTGGGCGTGCTGATCGTTCTGGGCGCATTTCTATCGCGGCCGCCGGTCGTGGAGCCTTATGAAGGCGGCGAGTTCCGCATCGGCACATACAACATTCACGCGGGCTACAACGAATTCTTCCATTTCGATCTGGAATCACTTGCGCGCACGATTCAACAAAGTGGCGCGAACGTCGTCCTGCTGCAAGAGGTTGAAGCCGGCCGGTTGACGAGCTTTGGCGTTGATCAAACGTTATGGCTCGCGCGCAAAGTGGGCATGGATCGGCGCTTCTACGCCACGAACGAAGGACTGCAAGGGCTTGCTGTCCTGTCGAACGTCGAGATCGTGTTCGATGATGGGGTTCCCCTCACCAGCGAGGGTCAGCAGACGGGACTCCAGCGGGTCGTGCTGCAGCCCGATGACCGCCCGATCACGCTGTACAACACATGGCTTGGTGTGCTGCTGGAAGGTGTTGGCGATGACGTCGCCGAACAGGAGCAGGATCAGGTTCGACAGCTCAACGAGATTCTGTCGATCATGCTCGCTCACGGAGAAGGCAGCATCGTCTCGTTAGGGCGGATCGTCGTGGGCGGGACGTTCAACAACGTGCCATCGTCCGACCTCATTCTGCGAATGCGCCAAACAAGCCTGACCGATCCCTTTGCGGATCAGCCGCAGGCGACGAGTCACACGTTCGTCCAGACGAGCCGGCGTGCGCGGCTGGACTACTTGTTCACGAATTTGCTGCCCCTTGGCGCGGTTGTGATCGACTCGTCGGCCTCCGACCATCGGCTCGCGGTGGTCAGCCTCGCCTTGCGCTAGTCGGCCGGTTCGGCGAAATCCTGCACCGACCTGCCGCCGACTTGGAATAGGCGAAGTGCATTGGCGGCGGCGGCGTGGCTTGCGGTGCGAATCGTGTGTCCCGACCCTGTGGCGAGCCGGTGGCCGTTCAACGCGACCTCGACCATATACGTACGGTCGTGATCCGGCCCTGTCGACTTGAGCACCTTGTACGCTGGCGCGATGTCCAATTCGGCCTGCGTCAACTCTTGGAGACGGGAGCGCGGGTCTTTGTCGAGTGCCTCCTGAAGCACGCGGTGCTGGAGCGCGCTCAGCCGGGGGGTGACGACGGCTTCGGCAGCGTCCATACCGAGATCAACGTATACAGCGCCTACAACCGCCTCAAACGCCCGACACAGGATCGTGTCACGTTCACGCCCGCCGTTTCGCACTTCACCACGTCCCATGCGCAAATACTCGCCGAGCCTGATCGAACGCGCGATTTCGGCGAGGGCCTCGGTTCTCACAAGAGCTGAACGAATGCGGGTCAACTCACCTTCGTCGAGGTCGGGAAACCGGTGAAATAGCATTCGCGCCGTAATTATGCCGATGACAGCGTCGCCGAGGAACTCGAGACGTTCGTAATCGACTGCCTCGTCGTTAGGATGCTCGTTGATATATGAGCGGTGCGTGACAGCTTGCAGCAGCAGCAGCGGGTCGTTCATACGAATGCCGAGGTCATGCTGAAGCTGATCGAGATCCATCGCTAAAACCGCCGAATGATGAGGCTGACATTGTGGCCGCCGAAGCCGAACGAATTGCTCATCACGACATCAATCGGCATTTCGCGGGCGACGTTCGGAACGCAATCCAGATCGCATTCCGGGTCGCGTTCACGGTAGTTGATGGTCGGCGGGGCGACGTTGTCGCGGATCGCCAGCAGGGCGAATACCGCCTCAATGGCCGCCGTCGTCCCCATGCAGTGGCCGGTCATGCTCTTGGTCGAACTCATCGGCACTTTGTACGCTAGCTCGCCGAACACGGCCTTGATCGCCTTGGTTTCCATGGCGTCGTTCAGCGCGGTCGCCGTGCCGTGCGCATTGATATAGTTGATTTGATCAGGCCGGAGGCCCGCCGTGTCAAGCGCTTCCCTCACGGCACGCGCCGCGCCCAACCCGTCAGGCTGTGGAGCTGTGATGTGGAACGCGTCCGATGTTGTGCCGTAGCCGACGATCTCCCCGTAGATGTGCGCACCGCGCTGTTTGGCAAAGGAAAGCTCTTCGAGGACGAGCACGCCAGCGCCTTCTCCGAAGACGAGTCCTGATCGGTCTTTGCTGAACGGCCGGCTTGCCTGTTCGGGTGTATCGTTGTCACGGCTGCACGCGCCGATGCGATCAAACGCGGCAATCCCCATCTGCACGATCGGCGCCTCACCGCATCCGGCCACCGCCGCATCGATTCGGCCGAGCCGGATCATGTCGGCCGCGTGTCCGATATTGTCCGCGCCGGTCGCGCATGCGGATGTCAGCACATACGAAGGGCCATTAAAGCCATACTCGATGCTGATATGCGCGCTCCCGCCATTCCCCATGAGCATCGGGATCGCGAATGGGGTGATCTGCCGGGGATCGCCGGCCTTCTCAAGCGCGACGACCTCATTGATGAAACTCGTAACCCCGCCGACCGCCGACCCGACAAACGTGCCGATTCGGGTTCTGTTTTCGTCTGTAGCGACCAAGCCGCTGTCGAGGATCGCCTCACGCGCGGCTGCGGCGGATAGATGCTGGAAACGGTCACGCCGGCGGATTTCTTTGGGCGCCAGCGCGACGGCCGGGTCGAACCCCTTAGCCTCTGCCGCGACTTTCACGGCGAAGTTCGAGACATCGAAGCGCGTTATCAAGCCCGTGCCAGATCGACCGTTCTTGATGTTATCCCATGTTTCGGCCGCCGTGTTGCCGCATGGTGATACGACACCAATGCCTGTGACCACGACCCGACGGTTCATAATGTTCTCCCAAACACTGCCGAGTAGTCTTCAGAATCTGCCGCGTATATACCACACAGCGGCCTGCTCGTGCTAGCCGTTGGAGCGTCGATCGTGATCCTCCGGAATGTATGTGCCTTCGATCCATGTCGCGCCGTCTTGGCCGATCTCCTGCTTCCAGACGGGGACGATCTGCTTGAGCCGGTCGATGCCGTAGCGCGCCGCCTCGAAACAGCCGTCGTCGCGGTGCGGGGAGGTACACGCGATGAGCACCGTTGTCTGTCCCACGTCAAGGCTGCCAAGCCGCTGAACGATGGCGATCCCTACGACCAACGGCCATTGGGTGCGGATTTCGGCGGCTACCTGCTGCATCTTGGCAAGAGCCATCGACTCGTAGGCTTCGTATTCGAGGCGTGCCGTCTTGCGTTGGTGACCGGGACGTGATGTCTCGCCGCGCACTAACCCCGTGAAGACGCAGGCCGCCCCGACCGAGGATGGGCTGATCTGCGCGAGCAGAGCGTCGATGTCGATCGGCTCGTAAGGGAGCAAGTAGATCTCTGGACGGTCTGTGCTGCCGCCGCTGACCGGTGGGAACAGCGCCACCGTATCGCCGTCATGAAGCACATCCTCTCCCTGTGCGAATTCCTCGTTCAAGGCGGCAATCGCCTGAAAGATCGCCTGCGCTGCGGCAGGGTGCTTCGCGGCGAGATGAGAACGGAGGTCGTCGACCGCGGCGCCGTCACCGAGGCTCACTGCCAAGCGGCGGGTTCCGACCAAATCCTTGAGCGTCGCAAACAACAACACATTGATGTTCATCCGCGTGGCTCCGTATCGCCCGCATGGTAGTCGCCATGGATGCCGCCGGTCTTACTGAGCAGCCGGATGCCTTCGATACGCATCTCGCGGTCAACGGCCTTCGCCATGTCGTAGATGGTGAGCGCCGCGACGCTGACCGCGGTCAATGCTTCCATCTCGACGCCAGTTTGCCCGACCGTACGCGCTTCGGCCGTAACGTACACCACCGGCTCGGTATCTGACAGCCGGATGTCCACGTCAATTCGCGTCAGCGCGATGGGGTGGCACAGTGGGATCAACTCGGATGTCCGCTTGGCCGCCATGACACCGGCGATCCGGGCGACGGCGCTGACATCTCCCTTTTTCAACGAGCCGGAGCGAATCAGGTCAAGCGTGGATGGCTTCATCGTAATGCGGCCCTCCGCGACAGCGGTTCGGGGGGTCGACGGCTTATCGCCGACATCCACCATGCGCGCGGCGCCCGCCGAATCCAAATGGGTCAAGTCACTGCTCATCTCAGGACTGGTCCTCTCATCTTGTGACGGCTATCGGGCACTTGTATACTACTCGCAGTTACGTCCGCTCGTAATCCCCTGAATAACTGACGGAGCAGCAGCGTGGGTATCTTTCGTCGCGGCATGTCAAAGACACGCCAATCCTTTTTTGGCCGCCTTGCGTCGGTGTTGGGCGGCGGTGGCGCGATCACTGACGATACGTGGGACGACATCGAAGCCGTTCTGATTCAAAGCGATCTCGGAGTACATACGGCTCAGGCGGTCGTTGAGGATTTGCGTGCCAAGGCTAACCGTGAAAGCATTCGCGACCCCGAACGTCTACAAGCCGCGCTGCGTCAGGTGTTGAAGGAACGCTTGCGCTTTCCGCCGACCATGAACATCAGCGGTAGGGAACTGTCGGTCGTACTTATCGTAGGCGTGAACGGCAGTGGCAAGACGACGTCGATTGCCAAGCTGGCGCACCGGTTGAAGCTGGCTGGCCGCAAAGTCATGCTGTGCGCTGGCGACACGTTCCGCGCCGCGGCGATCGAGCAGCTGCAGATGTGGGGCGAACGGGTCGGGGTGCCGGTTGTTGCCGGCAAGCAGGGCGGGGATCCTGCGGCGTTAGTATTTGACGCCGTCACCGCCGCGAAGGCGCGTGGGATCGACGTGCTCATCATCGACACAGCGGGCAGGCTGCATAACAACGCTAATCTGATGGATGAACTCGCCAAGGTTAAGGCAGTATGCAGCAGGGTGGTGCCGGATGCTCCCCACGAAGTGCTGCTCGTGTTGGACGGCACAACCGGCCAAAATGCGCTGGAGCAGGCTAAGAAATTCGGTGAAGTCGTGAACGTCACCGGCGCGATTGTCACCAAACTCGACGGGTCGGCAAAGGGCGGGATGGTGTTTGCCGTGTTTGAAGAACTAGGGCTGCCTGTGCAGTACGTCGGCTTGGGTGAAGGCATGGATGATATGGTGCTGTTCAACCCTGAGAACTTCACCCTCAGCTTATTCGGAGAGAACTAGGCTGTCTGAGTGCAGAATGGTGGATGCGATCACCAGCCTTCAGAATCCGCGCATCAAGCAGGTGCGCCGCCTGCGCGATCATCGTGCGCGCGTTGAGGAAAACCGCTACGTGATCGACAGCCGGCGCGATCTGGCGCGTGCGCTCGCGGCCGGTCATCAGGTCGATTACGTCCTGATCGAGTCGTCACGGTTCGGAACGTTGAGCGACGTGTCGATTGACGCGCAGATTCCCGTGTCGGCGCAGGCGCTGGATAAGGCCAGCTATCGGGACAACAACGACGGGATAGCGGCTGTGATGATGCGGCAGGCCATACCCGGAGCGGCGGAATTCTTGCGCATAGGGCGCGTTCCAGTGCTGGCACTTGCTGCGATTGAGAAGCCCGGAAACGTCGGGGCACTGCTGCGCACGGCGGACGCGGCCGGGTTCGGCAGCGTGGTCTTGATCGACTGTCCGATCGACGTGTACAACCCGAACGTGATCCGTGCGAGCACCGGCGCGGTGTTTCTGGGCAACGTATATGAAATGACGACTGCGCAGGCGCAGGACGCCTTCTCTACACGCGGGCTTCGCACGTATGCGACTCATTTGGATGCGGCGACGGATGCGTTCAGCGTGCAGTTTGTCAAAGACAGCGTGCTCTTGATGGGGCAGGAAGACATTGGCCTACCGGAGGCATGGCTCGCGTTCGCGGACGAACGGATCATCATCCCGATGGCGGGCAAGATCGCGGACTCGCTCAACGTAGCGGCGGCGGGCGCGGTGCTCATGTTTGAAATGTATCGACAGACACGTAACCAGTAGGGGTAGCCCGTCGTGAGTGCCGCAGTAGGACAGTTCAAAGAACTCAACACCACGGTAGGGAATTTGTCGCGCCGCCTCGCGATTGCCGACTTGGCGCGCAAGGTTGCTGAACTCGAAGAACAGACCGGCGAGGCGGGCTTCTGGGGCAATCCAGAGGCCGCTCAGAAAGTGATGCAGGAGATTGCGCGGCTGAAAGATCGCATCGAGCCGTGGCAAAAGCTGCAAGCGCGGATCTCAGATGCGCTAGAGTTAGCATCGCTGAATGATCCCGAACTTGAAGGCGAACTTGACGCCGAATACGCAGACCTCCAGAGTGTCGTCGATCGTATGTCGATTCAGGCGCTCTTAAGCGGGCCAAATGACTCGCGCGATGCGTTTCTTGCCATTCACGCGGGCGCGGGCGGTACCGATTCGCAGGACTGGGCGCAGATGCTGGAGCGCATGTACCTGCGCTGGGCGGAAGACAACGGCTATAAGGTCGAGGTGATCGAGCGCAGCGAAGGCGAGGAAGCCGGGATCAAGAGCGTGACCCTGGGGATACGCGGCAACTACGCCTACGGTTATCTGCGCAGCGAACAGGGAGTACACCGCCTTGTCCGGCTGAGTCCCTTCGACTCGGCGAGCCGCCGCCATACGTCATTTGTCAAAGTCGAATTATGGCCCGACATCCAAGATGATATCGACATCGAGATCAACGAGAAGGATCTGCGCATCGACACCTATCGCGCCGGCGGAGCAGGTGGACAGCACATGCAGAAGAACGACACGGCTGTACGGATCACGCATCTTCCGACCGGCATCGTGATCCAATGCCAGAACGAGCGCAGTCAAGCACAGAACCGCGACCGCGCAATGATGATCCTCAGAGCGCGGCTTGCCGATCTCGAACGGCAGCGGCACGACGCCGAGTTGGCGGCCCTCAAGGGTGAGAACGTCAACGCGGAGTGGGGCAACCAGATTCGCTCGTATGTGCTTCATCCGTATCAGCTGGTCAAGGATCACCGAACCAATCACGAAACAGGCAACACGACTGCTGTGCTGGACGGACGGCTCAACGATTTCATGGAGGCCTTTCTTCACATGAAGGTCGACCAAGCGAACAACGGAAGGTAGGCGCTTGTGGTTCGATATTGTTCTGGTTTGGCTTGACGTAGGTATCGCCGGTACGTATAATTCCCGATTACAGATGCGTAGCGTACGGTGCAATTCACCTAAGCCAGCGTCGTCCAATCTTGGTTGACGGCTGGCTTCGTATTCGTTAGCGAACTGTTGTAGAGTAGTCCCCGCACGTTCTCGACCCGTTCCATTCAGCTGTAGGAGGATGCGCCTTGGCGGCGAAAGATTTTAGCGCACTTCGCGTGAGCCTCGCCTCGCCTGAAACGATCAAGAAGTGGTCGTATGGCGAAGTCACCAAGCCGGAAACGATCAATTACCGCCGACTGCGCCCGGAAAAGGACGGGCTGTTCTGCGAAGCCATCTTCGGCCCAACCCGCGATTGGCAGTGTTACTGCGGGAAATTCAAGAACATCCGCTACAAGGGTGTGATTTGCGACAAGTGCGGTGTGGAAGTCACCCGTTCGGTGGTGCGCCGTGAGCGCATGGGCCATATCGTGCTGGCCGCGCCGGTGGCGCACGTGTGGTACACGCGGCGTGTGCCGAGCTATCTCGGCCTGCTGCTTGACATCAGCCGGCGCAACCTCGACCGCGTACTGTATTTCGCGCAGTACGTCGTGACCGGCGTTGACGAGGACAATCGCGAACGCGCGCTCAAGCGCATTGACCGCGAAGTTCTGGCGAAGGAAAACGAGCTGGGCGACGACATCAAATCGCAGATGGTCAACATCCGCGATGAGCGCGACCAACAGCTCGATGCCTTTGAGCTGCGCGAAGCCGAAATCTCGCGCCACTACGAGGAAGAGCTGGCGCGCCTCACCGACAAGCTGATGCAGGAAGCACAGGCGGTACAGGTTCGTGTGGAAGGCATGCGCGGCCAGAAGGCGACCGCCGCCATCACGCTCGAAGCGGCCGACATGACGGTTGTCTCTAAGGGCGAGATGGTGAGCAACGACCACCTCGTCACGGTTCAGCAGGCCGTCAACGACTACCTGAATGAGCTTCAAATCGAGATCGAGTCGCAGCGCCGTCAGGCGTTGACCGATCTGGAGACTGAGCGAGACACGGTCAAACGTGCCGCAGCTGAAGGCCTTGACGTGCGCATGAGCAAGCTGCAAGAGCGCATGAGCGATGTCCTGAAAGCCGCCAGCGATGCCAAGCACGAACTCAAAGACCTGCATGTGCTCCAGTTCTTGGGCGAAAACAAGTACCGTGAACTGCGCGCTAAGTTCGGGCAGGTGTTTCAGGCTGACATGGGCGCTGAAGCGTTCCATAAAATCCTCAAGAGCCTCGACCTCGATAAGCTGGCCGAGGAGCTTTGGGCGGAACTGCGCAACAACAAGAGCAAGCAGCGCCGGAAGAAGGCAACCAAGCGCCTCAAGGTGGTTGAGAGCCTGCGGCGCAGCCATAACCGCCCCGAGTGGATGATCCTTGAAGTGCTGCCGGTGATCCCGCCCGACCTGCGCCCGATGGTGCAGCTCGATGGCGGCCGCTTTGCAACGAGCGATCTCAATGACCTGTATCGGCGTGTGATCAACCGTAACAACCGCCTCAAGCACCTGCTTGAGCTGGGCGCGCCGGACGTGATTGTCCGCAACGAGAAGCGTATGCTTCAGGAGGCGGTCGACAGCCTCGTCGACAATAGTCAGCGGGGGCGCGCGCTCAGCCGCCGTGGCCGCCGCGAACTGAAATCGTTGAGCGATATGCTGAAGGGTAAGAAGGGACGCTTCCGCCGTAACCTGCTCGGCAAGCGCGTCGATTACTCCGGCCGTTCGGTCATCGTGATTGGCCCGCGTTTGAAGCTGCATCAGTGCGGTCTGCCCAAGACGATGGCGCTAGAGTTGTACCGCCCGTTCGTCATCAGCCGGCTCGTGGCGGATGGTTACGCGCAGAACGTCAAGGGCGCGAAACGCGTGATCGAGCGTGAAAAGCCGGAAGTATGGGAGGCGCTGGAAGAGGTCATCAAGGCCCGCCCGGTTCTGTTGAACCGTGCGCCGACCCTGCACCGCCTCGGTATTCAGGCGTTCGAGCCGATCCTTGTCGAGGGCAAGGCCATCCAGATTCACCCGCTGGTCTGCTCGGCGTTCAATGCGGACTTCGACGGCGATCAGATGGCTGTGCATGTGCCGCTCAGCGAAAACGCGGTGCGCGAAGCCCGCGAGCTGATGCTCAGCACGAAGAATCTGCTCAAGCCGGCCGATGGTCAGCCAATCGTTGGCCCGGCCAAGGACATGGTGCTCGGCATCTATTACCTGACCATGGATCCGACCGTCGAGATCGTCGCACGGAAGGAAGACGCCGATAAGTACCGCTCGATTGACGTCGCGTGGGATGATGACGTGTTGGTGGGCGTGGCGAAGCGCGCCAACGGCTACTACTGGATGATTCGCAACTACGGCACGAACGCGATTGTATTCTCCGACGTCACGGAGACGGATGAGCGCGGGCGCACCCGCGTCACGCGTAAGGCGACCGATGTGACGATTGATGCGCTGCTGGCCGGCGAGATCGACGTTGCGTTGTTCAACGGTTATGAGATGGACAAGCTGATGCAGGAACGCGGTCTATATGATCGCCTTGAGATCACCAACCTGCATGAGCGTCGCTTGGTGGCAGATATCGACGAGGTCGAGTATCTGTACCGCATCGGCGAAGTCGATCTCCATACGCCGATCTTGCTTGGAAACATCTACGACAACCAGCCTGCACAGCCGCGGCCAGAGATCACGACCGTTGGACGTGCGCTGTTTAACCGTATCCTGCCGGACGAACTGCGCTTCGTTCAGAAGACCTGCGGCAAGAAACAGCTTCAGGATCTCGTGGCGAAATGCTTCCAGCGCATCGGCTCAGAGCGCACGACCGACTTGGTGGACGACATCAAGAATCTCGGCTTCTTCTACGCGACGGTTTCAGGGACGACGGTCGCGGTGAGCGACCTGACAGTCCCGGAAGAGCGCGCGAAGATCTTGAGCGACGCGGACAATATGGTTCAGACCGCGGAGCGCGAATACCGCCGCGGCATGCTCTCTGAGGACGAACGGTATCAGCGAACCGTTGACGTGTGGCGCGAGGCCAAAGACGACCTCGAAAACCTGATGAAAGACACGCTCGACCCGTACGGCCCGATCGCCATCATGGCGCTGTCCGGCTCGACGAAGGGTGGGTTTGGCCCGATTACGCAGTTGGCCGGCATGCGCGGTCTGATGTCCGACCCGTCGGGGCGAATTATCGACCTGCCGATCCGCAGCCACTTCCGCGAAGGGTTGAACGCGCTGGAGTACTTCATCTCGACACACGGCGCACGCAAGGGCCTTGCGGATACCGCGCTGCGTACGGCCGACGCGGGCTATCTGACCCGGCGTTTGGTCGATGTTGCGCAGGACGTGATCGTTAATCGTACCGACTGCGGCACTCACCGTGGTCTGGCGATTCGCCGCAGCGACGACGTGGCCGGCCAAACACTGGCTGAGCGTATTGTCGGCCGTTCAGCGTCGCACGACCTCCACGATCCGGAATCCGGGGCGCTGTTGGTCGCGCGCAATCAGATGATCGATGAGGATATCGCCGAGCGGATCCAAAACTCGAGGGTCGAAGAAGTCCTCGTCCGCAGCCCGATGACGTGTGCCCTGATCCACGGTATCTGCGCGCTGTGCTACGGCCGCGACCTCGGCCGGGGTGACATGGTGGGCATCGGCTCGGCGGTCGGCATCGTCGCGGCGCAGTCCATCGGCGAACCGGGTACACAGCTGACACTGCGCACGTTCCACAGCGGTGGCACGGCACAATCTTCGGGTGACATCACGAGCGGTTTGCCGCGTGTCGAAGAGCTGTTCGAAGCCCGCAAGAAGCCCAAGGGTGAGGCTGTTATGACCGACATTGCGGGCACGCTTCGCCTGATTAAGAAAGAAGGCGTGCGCTTTGCTCAGGTGACGAACGCGCAAGTCTTCCGCACTGAGATCAGCATCCCTGAAGGTTGGACGATCGAGGTTGAGGAAGAGCAGGACGTGAAGTCCGGCGCTGTCCTTGCGCGCGCGCCCGAAGCCGATGGGGTGATCACCGCCGAGATGGACGGCACGGTGCATATCGAAGATCGCACGCTGTACCTGCGCTATGAGGCTGTGACGACCGAGGAATACGAGATTCCATCGAACGCGCGCCTGATTCCGGGGATCGAAGATGGCATGCAGGTGTACGCCGGCCAACAGGTGACTGAAGGCGCCAAGAACCCGCACCGCATTTTGTATGTGATGGGGGAAGACGCGACGCAGCTGTACCTGTTGACCGAGGTGCAGAAAGTGTACCGCGCGCAGGGTGTGAACATCGCCGATAAGCACTTCGAGATCATGATCCGCAAGATGCTGTCAAAGGTGCAGATCACGCATGGTGGCTCAACCGAGCTTCTGCCGGGCGAACTGATTGATCGGCTGCAGTTGATCGACCTCAACGAACGCGTGATCGCCGGCGGCGGCGAACCTGCCAAGGCGGCGCCGGTGCTTCTGGGTATCTCGAAGGCCGCGCTCAACACCGACAGCTTCCTCTCGGCGTCGAGCTTCCAGCACACGATCAAGGTGTTGGCTGGCGCCGCGATCGAAGGCAAGGTCGACCGGCTTTACGGCCTCAAGGAGAACGTGATCATCGGCAAGCTGATCCCCGCCGGTACGGGATTCCACACGTATCAGGATCGCGAGCTGATCGCACCGAGTACGACCCTTGAGTCACAGGGCGCGCTCGACCGCGACACGGAGCTTTTCGATGAGTCGGACATCGACGAGAGCCTGAGCATGAACTAGTACGGCCCTCGTGTGACTGAATCAAACGGGACGGATCACGGCGATCCGTCCCGTTTTGTTTACGGGAATTGTAGTCTGTGATGTTTGACTACTGCGGCTTTTGGGACAGAACCGTTCCGATATCGTCACCACGGCGAACCGCTACGTACGGAATTCCTGCGCTGCGCAGTGCGGCGCGCACAGGCTCGGCCGTGAGCAGCGAATTGAAAGAGCCGGAGTCGATAAGTACGACCGAAGGGCGGATGCCGCGCCGCTGTAACCGCGCGGCACGCGGAACCCAAGTCGGATCGGCAGATGCAGTCACAATAATCAACGTCGTGCCACGCGTGAAATACTGTGTCTCCATCTGAAGCATGCGCTCGAGTGTTTGCTCAGACAGACTGCGAGCGATAGATAACGCCTCGAGGATGTCGTTGAGCTGCCGGCGCGACCGGTCAGGCTGGAGGATACGCCGGGCGGGGATGTAGGCCATGAACCCCACTGAACGGTCGATGTTTAGAAAGTGTGAGGCAATCGACGCGCTGCACACGGCGACGTATTCCTCGGTCGACGGCGGGATGCCCGGCGCGCGCGGGATAATCGGCCCGATCCCGTTGATACGGTGAATCGATGGATCTTCGACTAGGGTTTGCGCCGAGAAGTCCGCGAAGAGCCACAGGTCGACGATCGGGTCGATCTCGAACTCCTTGACGATTAGCTTTTCCTTGCGTGCGGTGCTGCGCCAGTGGATCCGGTTGATACTGTCACCCGGAACGTAGTCGCGCACGCCGGATGCATTAGTCGTAATGGTCGGCGAGCGCTTGCGCTGGGTTTCGCCGCCAGACGCGAAGCCGGCAGGCAGCGCGAATCGCTTCATGGGCACGACTTCCGGGAAGACGACGATGCGCCGATCACCTTTGATGACTCGCGGCGAGACAAAGAACCCGAACGGATCACCGCTGACGATCGTGAGGCCGCCGAGACGGAACTCCCCGCGCGATACGCACAGTGTCTTGACAGTCCACGAGTACCGGCCGCGCGCTGGAAGCGCCGGAACGACATGACTTGCGCGGTGATTGGGCAGGGTCGAGTGATCCCGGACTTCGAGCCAGAGTTTTGGCAGGAACGCGGTGTTACGAACGGAGAACGCTTCTTCTATCGACCTGCCGACCTGCGCCACCTGAGCGTGTGTGCGGCGTGAAATGCGCACCCATCGGACGGCGAAGATGGCCCATATCAGCGAGATGAACAACAGTCCACCCAGCAGGTACGCCACGTTGAACAGCACCGACTCGCCGGTGAAGAGTCCGCCCAGCAAACAGGCGGAGATCATCAGATAGATGATATTTCGGCGATTGGAGTGGGTGGTCATCGCGCTCAGCGGGCAGAAGCACCCGGCACCGGCGTGTACTGCAACACCTCTTGCACGATTATCCGGGTGTTTTCATCGCGGTCGTTGGCGATTATGCGATGTGCGAGCGTGACCTCAGCGAGCGCCTTAACGTCGTCCGGGAGGACGTAATCCCGGCCAGCCATAGCAGCACGGGTTTGCGAACAACGGAACAGCGCCAATGAGCCGCGCGGGCTTGCGCCGAGATACACCTTCGGGTGATTGCGCGTCGCATTCACAATCTCGACGATATACCGCTTGATCTCCTCGGCAACATACACATCGCGGACAGCGGCCTGTGCGGCAGATAGCTCCTGAACCGTGACGACCTGCCGCATGTTGTTGATGGGATGCTCGTACTGCTGCGCACTCAAGACGACGAGTTCTTCGGTCGGGCTTGGATAGCCGAGCTGGATGCGGATCAAGAAGCGGTCGAGCTGTGCCTCTGGAAGCGGGAACGTGCCTTCGTACTCGATTGGATTTTGAGTTGCGATGATGAGGAACGGATCGTACATCTGGTAGGTGTGGCCGTCGACTGTCACCTGCCGCTCTTCCATCGCTTCAAGCAGGGCAGACTGGGTTTTGGCTGTCGCGCGGTTGATCTCGTCCGCGAGCACGATCTGGGCGAAGATCGGCCCCGGCCGGAACTCGAACTGGCGCGATTCTTGATTGAAGATGCTGACCCCTGTAACGTCTGAAGGCAGCATATCCGGTGTGAACTGAATTCGACTGAACCGGATGCCCATCGAGCGCGCCAAGGCACGCGCCAGCATGGTCTTTCCAACACCGGGGATGTCCTCGAGAAGGATATGCCCCTGAGAGAGCAGGCCGAGGACGGTCAGGCGGATCTCGTTGCGCTTCCCGAAGATGACTTGTCCGACCGATTGCACGATTCGTTCGGCGACAGTCTGAACCGTCGCGACGATGTTTTGGGCTTCTCCGGGTGTGCGGGTTGCGCGATCATTCATCGTGTGCGTTCGCTTGATAGTTTGGCTTGCGACATTATAGTGGTAGAAATGCTTCGGGAGACCACGGTCTCCCTACGGCACGAGTACGTAATGCTCACGTCTCAACCCCAGTATACCGCCTCGATAGTTTTTGCGCGCCGTCGGATTTCTGCTACAATGTGAGCGTTATCTATGCCGAACACGCAGCTGCGAAATTTGCGCGAGAACGGGAGCGAACGGCCAATGGCGAAATCGCGGACAGAATTGATGGTGGATCGCTTGCGCGATCTGCACGCGGCTGGCCCCGGCATAGAGGCTTCCGCAGTCATTAGTGTCGATGGGTTGAGCATCGCGTCGTCACTGCCCGTCGGCGTGGAGGAAGATCGCGTCTCAGCGATGTCCGCCGCGATGCTGTCGTTGGGCGAGCGCATATCGGTTGAGCTTCAGCGCGGCATGCTCGAACAGGTTTACGTACGCGGGAAGAAGGGACTGGTCGTCCTCGTTTCGGTCGGAACCGAGGCTGTCCTGACTTCTCTGGTTCGGGAGGATGCCCGGCTCGGGTTGGTCTTCCTTGAAATGCGCCGGGCAGCGGATGAACTTGTCGGGCTGATCTAGCGCGCCGGTCGCGTTCGCTGCGTTATTCCATTCGTTTTTCGGCGGGCCTATGCGGCCTCGTCGTGTTTTTGTGTGATGTGCGTTGCGAGGCGTCTGCTCAATGTCGAATCCGAAATACGTGTTTCTGACCGGCGGCGTGGTCAGCTCCGTAGGCAAGGGAGTCACTGCTGCGGCCATCGGGCGAATCCTCAAGGCGCGCGGTCTCAAAGTCGCCATCCAGAAGCTCGATCCGTACCTCAACGTCGATCCGGGAACGATGAGTCCGTATCAGCATGGTGAAGTCTTCGTCACTTCTGACGGCGCGGAGACGGATCTCGACCTCGGACACTACGAACGATTCATCGACGAAGAACTCAACAAGACATGTAACGTGACTGCCGGCCAAGTGTACAGTCACATCATTGGCAAGGAACGGCAGGGTGATTACCTCGGCGGCACGATTCAGGTGGTTCCACATATCACCAACGAGATCAGACGCCGTATCAAGATGGTCAGCCTCGACAGCAGCCCGGATGTCGTGTTGGTTGAGGTTGGTGGCACCGTCGGGGATATCGAGGGACAGCCGTTCCTTGAGGCGATTCGCCAGATGCGCCAAAACCTCCCGCGCGAGGACACCTGTTACGTTCATGTGACGTTTCTCCCCTATATCGGGGCGACCGGAGAGCTGAAGACCAAACCGACGCAGCACAGCGTTCGTGATCTGCGCAGTGTGGGTATTCAGCCGCACGTCATCATCGCGCGCACCGATCACCCGGTCAGCAAAGACGTTACGCAGAAGATCGCGCTGTTCTGTGATGTCGACGAGAGTGCGGTCATCCCGCTGGAGACCACCGATCTCCTGTACGATGTACCGTTGGCGCTGGAAGACGCGGGGTTGGGCGAGTTCATTGTCAAAAGGCTCCAGCTTGATCGCGTTGTGAAGCCGCCTGCGCTCGACGAGTGGCGCGCGATGGTACGGCGTATGCGTCAGCCCAAGCGTACAGTCCGAATCGGGATCATCGGGAAGTACGTCGAGCTGCATGACGCCTACATGAGCGTGAAAGAGGCGATATTTCACGCAGCAAGCCTGCTTGAGGCCAAAGTGGACATCGCTTGGATTCACTCCGAAAAGCTGGAACGCGGGCGCGACCTCGAGGAACTTGATACCCTCGATGGGATTGTCGTTCCCGGCGGCTTTGGCCCGCGCGGAATCGAAGGCAAGATCCTTGCTGCGCGATATGCTCGGCAGAACAAAGTGCCGTACCTTGGGCTGTGTCTCGGCATGCAGACGATGTGTATTGAGTTCGCGCGCAACGTGTTGGGCCTTGAGGATGCCAACAGCGCAGAGTTCGAGAGCACCAGCGAGAATAACGTGATTGACCTCATGTTGGATCAGAAGTCCGTGGCGGAACTGGGCGGTACGATGCGGCTGGGGCATTACGTATGTATGCTCAAGCCGAACAGCGCCGCATGGGAGGCCTATCGTAAGGCAGACTCGGTCTCCGAACGGCATCGTCACCGGTTCGAGTTCAACAACGAATACCGTGAGGCGTTCGAGCAGGCCGGCATGGTCTTCAGCGGCCTAAGCCCGAACGGCGCTCTTGTCGAGATCGCGGAAGTCAAAGATCATCCGTATATGCTCGGATCACAGTTCCATCCTGAGTTTGCGAGCCGGCCGAACAACCCGCATCCGTTGTTTGTCGGCCTTGTTCGCAGCGCCTTGCAGCGTCATGCGATGCCGCAGAAACCCGCCATATCTGAAGGATAAACTCCATGTCACTCAAGTCCTATATCGCTGCTATGCCTAAGGTTGACCTTGGCTTGACGTTCGAGGGCGCTGTCCCGCTGGCGTCGTGGCTGAGCCTCGCCGATATGAACGAGATACCACTCCGGTCAAAGCAGGTTGCCCCGATTGTGAAGCTGCTCGAGTCGCCCGACCCTGCCACGCTGGACACACTGTATGGCTCGCTCGGCGAGTGGGTGTACAACATCGAAGACCTCGTGCGACTGGTTTATGACGCAGGCGTTGCGCTGGCGAAGCAAAACGTCCTCTACGCCGAGATGTCGATTACTCCAACGCGTTACACCGCGAGCGATGTTACGTTCGAAGCGCTGATGGAAGTCCTTAGCGATGGCTGTCAGCGGGTTGAGCGCGGTTGGGGGACGAAGATCGGCTGGGTGTTCAACATCCCGCGAGAGGAGGCGCGCCGCGCCGATGAAATCGTCCGTTCGGCCAACAGCCCCGCCGGCCGCAAACATGCGGTAGTCGCGGTCGGGCTGAGCGGAGATGAGACTAATCAGCAGTTGGTGAACTATGAACGTGCGCTGGCGGGTGCTGAACGGAAGGGGATCGCACGGGTGATTCGCGCTGGTGAGCAGACCGGCGCGCTCGGAATTCGTGAGGTGCTTGGCGAGCTGCCCGTCTCGCGCATTGTGACGAGTTTCCCGGTAGCATCGGATGCCGATCTCCTAGCGCAGATTGCCAGTTCAGATGTGACGGTCGATGTCGCGCTGGCGCTTGCTGAAGTGCTCGGCACGAGTGGCCCGGGCGTGAGCTACCCGCTGGCGGAGATGGTCAACGCGGGTGTGTCCACGACGATAACCGCGCTGGCGCCGGCGCGGCTTGGTAAATCTACAAGTGACGTGTATGAAGCCGCCGCCGATCTCGGTCTGGATGTCGATCAGATCGATGCGCTGGTCTTGAACGCGATCGCCGCTTCCGGCCTTGATGAAGATGAACGCACGGCGCTTGCGCAGCGCGTCCGCGATGGACAAAGCGCGCTGCGCGTCGAGCAGCTTGCTTAGGAGGACGCATGAGTCTGAACGATCGGGTAGCCATTGTGACGGGCGCGAGTCGGGGAATTGGACGAGCGATCGCCATAGACCTCGCTGCACGGGGGGCATCGGTGGTCGTCAATTACAATGCCAGCCCTGCCGCCGCCAACGAGGTTGTCGAGGCGATCACGGCAGCGGGGGGAACTGCGACCGCCGTGCAGGCCAATGTCGGTGACGCTGCGCAGGTCGAGGCGTTGTTCAAAGCGGCTGTCGATGCGTATGGCAAAGTCGACATCCTCGTGAACAACGCGGGCACGACGCGCGACAACTTGATTATCCGGATGAAGCCTGAGGACTTCGACGCGGTGATCGAGACCAACCTCCGCAGCGCGTGGTTGTGCTGCAAGGCGGCTATTGGCGTAATGATGCGCAAACGTTACGGCCGGATTATCAACGTCAGCAGCGTGAGCGGGGTCGTGGGGCAGGCGGGGCAGACCAACTACAGCGCCTCGAAGGCCGGTATGATCGGCTTGACTAAGTCGCTGGCGCGCGAGTATGCCAACCGTGGCATTACCGTCAACGCGGTCGCACCGGGGTTTGTGCTGACGGATCTGACGAAAGACCTCCCTGAAGATCTCGTCAAGCAGCTAAATGCGGTGATCCCGATCGGCAGGTGGGGGACGGTCGAAGAAGTCGCCAAGGCCGTCGCGTTTTTCGCCACCAAAGAGAGCGCGTATATCACCGGGCAGGTGCTTAACGTCGACGGCGGCATGGCGATGTAAGCGCTTAGACGAATCCACAGTGGATTGCGTAGAGAAACAGGTACGTCGACCGGCGTGCCTGTTTTTGTTTCGGTGGGTCTCTGTGAGCCGGCGCGGCATCCACGAATTGGAACTTGTGTTCGCATGAAAGGGCGGGAAAGCGTTACAATAGGCACACCAGAGGAAGGCCAGCAGACGGTGAATCCGACTCGTGGCTCAGGCAGGACGGTGCAGCTGAAGGAGAAGGACGAATGACGTTCGATCGTGAAAAGCTGACTCAACATCGGGCGAACCGCGAGGCATGGGAACGCGAGACGCTTGGCCCCACGCTTGATAAGCTACCTGAACGGAAGGATCGTTTCGTCACGCAGTCGAGCGTGCCGATCAATCGACTGTATACGCCCGCAGATGTCCCGGATCATGACTATGATCGTGATTTGGGCAACCCCGGCGCCTATCCCTTCACGCGAGGGATTCACGCCACCGGGCATCGCGGCCGGCAGTGGACGATGCGCATGTTCGCCGGCTTTGGCGTCGCCGAAGAGACCAACGCCCGCTTTAAGTACCTCATCTCTGAAGGCAACATGGGCTTGTCGGTGGCGTTTGACCTGCCGACGTTGATGGGATATGACACCGACGCGCCCGAAGCGCTGGGCGAGTTCGGCTCGTGCGGTGTCGCCGTGAGTTCCCTCGAAGACATGGAAATCCTATTCGACGGAATCCCCCTAGAGCAGGTCACCACCAGCATGACAATCAACAGCCCGGCCGCTGTGCTGTGGGCCTATTACATCGCCATGGCGGAGAAGCGTGGGATTGATCCGGCGCGGCTGCGCGGAACCCTGCAAAATGACATTCTGAAAGAGTTTATCGCCCAGAAAGAATACGTCTTTCCGCCGAAGCCGTCGATGCGGCTGGTGACCGACACGATCGAGTACGGGACACGGCATCTGCCTGAATGGAATACGGTCAGTATCAGCGGGTATCACATTCGAGAAGCCGGAAGCACAGCGGTTCAAGAGCTGGCGTTCACACTCGCCGACGGGCTGGAATACGTGCGCTGGAGTCTGGAGCGCGGTCTCGACATCGACGAATTTGCGCCGCGACTGAGCTTTTTCTTCAATTGTCACAACGACTTTTTCGAAGAGATCGCGAAGATGCGCGCCGCGCGGCGCATCTGGGCACGGGAGATGCGTGAGACGTTCAAGCGCGTAATCCGCGGTCGTGGCTGATGCGCTTTCACACGCAGACCGCAGGCGTCGCGCTCACGGCACAGCAGCCCGAAGTGAACGTCGTCCGCGTTGCAATTCAGGCGCTGGCGGCGGTGCTCGGCGGAACACAGTCGCTGCACACGAACAGTCTTGACGAGGCATTGGCCCTGCCGAGTGAACACGCCGTCCGCATTGCGCTGCGCACCCAGCAGGTCATCGCTGAGGAGACGGGTGTAGCAAATACCGTCGATCCGCTTGGCGGGAGCTATTTTGTCGAGGCGCTGACTGATCAAACTGAGGCCGAGGTTTACGCGTACTTCCGGCGTATCGACGAGATTGGCGGGGTACTGCCGGCGATTGAAGCGGGGTTCTTCCAGCAGGAAATCGCGGATGCGAGCTACCGGCATCAACAGGAAGTCGACCGTGGTGATCGCACGATTGTCGGCGTCAACCGATATGTGACCGATGAACCGTTGAACATCCCCATCTTAGAGATGGATCCGAATGGTTATCAGCGGCAGGTCGAACGCCTGAGGCGCTTACGCGAGCGGCGTGATCCGGTGCGGGTTGAGCAGGCCCTCAACCGGCTTCGCAATGCATGTGACGATCAGCACGAAAACCTGATGCCCTATCTGCTGGACGCGGCGCGCAGCGATGTGACGCTGGGCGAGACGATGGCCGTGATGAAGCAGGCATTCGGTCTATATCAGGAGCCGATGTCGATCTGATGTCGGTTGACCACGATCGATTGAGGTATCGGCGTCGTTGTATCCGGCACAAGACGAGGGGGAGCCATGCCGCGGATGATCCTAATTGACGGCCATGCGGTCGCGTACCGGCAGTTCTTTGCGCTGCCCGTTGAAAGCATGTCCACACGCGCAGGGGAACCAACCAATGCCGTATTTGGGTTCACCCGTATCTTGCTTGACATCCTGCAGAAGGATCGGCCCGATTACCTCGCAGTGAGCTTCGATATGGGCCTCAGCGGCCGTGACGTCCTCTTTGGGGAGTACAAGGGCACACGCGAGAAGATGCCGGACGAACTCCGGTCGCAGCTTGAGCGGATTGATGAGGTGGTGCGTGCGTTCAACATCCCCGTCTTGACGCTGGACGGTTACGAAGCGGACGACGTCATCGGCACGGCGACGCGGCAAGCCGAAGCGCAGGACGTGGCGTCGCGGATCATCACCGGGGATCGCGACCTGCTCCAGCTTCTCAGCGGCCACGTTACGGTTCAGCTCCCGTCACGCGGCGGGCCGGATGAAATCTGGGACGTGAGCAAATTCATCGAGAAGTACGGACTGCAGCCCGATCAACTGGTGGATCTCAAGGCGCTCATGGGCGATTCGTCCGACAATATCCCCGGTGTCCGGGGGATCGGCGAGAAGGGCGCTACCAACCTGCTGCAGACGTATGGATCACTGGACGCGATCTATGCCGCGGTGGATGAGATCAAGGGCGCGCTTGGCAAGAAGCTGGTCGAAGGGCGTGAAATGGCGTACGTCAGCCAACGTCTTGCGCGCATCCAGCGTGACATCCCGATCACTCTGAATCTGAATCAATGCGTGGCGCATGACTACGACGCGTCCGTTGTGCTGTCGGTGTTCGAGTCGCTGAACTTCCGCTCTCTGCGTGACCGGCTTATCAAGATCTCGACTCCCACACAGCAGCCGCTGTTTGGCGATATGCAGCCCATGGCCGTCGTTGAAGAAGCGCCCGTCGCGCCGGATTTTGATCCGCCTGCGCGCGCGTCCGATGTCGTGGAAACGGTAGTCGTCCGCTCCGAGGCTGCGCTCGCCAACATGATCGAAGACCTGCGTGCGCAGGGTGAGATTGCTGTCGATACCGAGACCACCAGCCTCGACGCGATGATCGCCGAACTGGTCGGCATTTCACTGTCGGGGGACGGAAAGCGGGCGTACTATATTCCGGTTGGACACACGGGGACACCGCAGCTCCCGCTTGAGACCGTTGTTCGGGCGCTCAAGCCGGTGCTTGAGGATTCGCACGTTCCGAAATTCATGCACAACGTGACGTATGACCTCGTTGTCTTGCGCAGGCATGGCATTGACGTACGTCCAATCGCCATGGATACGATGGTCGCTGAATGGCTGCTCAACCCGATCAGCCGTAATTTGGGATTGAAGGATCTCACCTTCGCACGCCTGCGTGACGACAACAACCGGCCGATTTTTATGACGCCGATTTCCGATCTGATCGGCACGGGCAAAAAGGCAATCCCGTTCAGCGAAGTCGATGTCGAGCAAGCAGCGCCGTATGCTGCCGCCGATGCCGCGATGACGTTTCGCTTGAAGCAGCAGCTTTCGCGTGAGATTGAACAAAACGGACTCACCGAAGTCCACGAGACGCTTGAGCTGCCGCTGCTGCCGGTCGTCGTGTCGATGGAGCAAGCGGGCGTCGTCCTCGATACCGGGTTTCTCGCGCAGATGAGCGAGCACCTCGGCGAACAGTTAGTTGGGCTTGAGCAGCACATCTATGAACTGGCTGGGACAACCCTGAACCTCAACAGTCCGCAGCAGCTCAGCGATCTGCTGTTCGGCAAGCTCGGCCTTCCGACGAAAGGCATCGGCAGGACTTCACTGGGCTACACGACGAATGCCGCCGTGTTGGATGAACTGCGCGACGCACATCCCGTCGTCGGGGCGATCCTCGAATATCGGGAACTGTCCAAGCTCAAGGGAACGTACGTGGATGCGCTGCCGGCGCTCATCAACCCGTACACCGGCCGTGTCCATACCAGTTACAACCTCACGGGAACCAGCACGGGGCGGCTTTCCAGCAGTAATCCGAATTTGCAGAACATCCCGATCCGAACCGAGGTTGGGCGGGAAGTCCGCCGGGCGTTTATCGCGCCGGAGGGCCACGTGCTGCTTTCGGTCGATTACAGCCAAATTGAACTGCGGGTGCTGGCGCATATCAGCGGTGACGAAACGCTCAAGCAAGCGTTCTACGACGGCCAAGACATTCACAAAGCCACCGCCGCCGCCGTTAACGGGATTCCATTGGAGGACGTTACCTACGAGCAGCGCAGTTTCGCCAAACGGGTGAACTTCGGCCTGATCTACGGCATGGGCGCGTTCCGGCTGGCACGAGACAGCGGCTTGACGTTGGCCGAAGCTGAGGATTTCATCCGGCGGTACTTTGCGCGCCTGCCGAGGGTGCAGGAGTACATCCAGAGTGCGAAGGAACGGGCGCGCTCGCCGGAGGGGCTGAAGACCCTTGCTGGGCGCAGCCGCACGTTCCCTGCGCTGCATAATCCGCGCGCAAGCCGGCAGATGGTTCAGGCCGAGGAGCGCGCGGCGATCAACCTCCCGATTCAAGGGAGCGCCGCCGATATTATCAACCTCGCCATGATCCAACTGCACCGTGCGCTCGCCGCTGAACGGCTGCGTTCCGTAATGATCCTGCAAGTGCATGACGAGTTGGTGCTGGAAGTTCCCGAAGATGAATTAGGACGGGTCAAGCCGTTGGTTATCAACACGATGGAGTCGTCGTATCCGCTTGACCCGCCGCTTAAAGCCAACGCCGAGGTCGGGCCGAATTGGCGCGATATGGAGTGACACGCGACGCCGTTAGCTGGGAACGATCAGATCGCCTTCGCCATATACCTTGCCGGGCTGAATCGTGATCGGCGCGCGAAGGGGCGGCGTGGCGAACAGGTCATAGGTCGTCGCGCCCGTCACCCGAACTGGCACAATCTCGCCCACGGGAAGCTCACCCTCGACAATGACGAACCCGTCGATCTCCGGCGCGTCCCGGAAACTGCGGCCCACTGTGACGGTCTCGCCTGTGGGGATGTCGTTGTCGTCCACGCCGATGTCGTAGCCCTCGACCAGAATATCCAGTGACTTGCCGATCCACTTCTGGTTCTTGGCGAGGCTGATGCCCTGCTGCAGCTCCATAAGGCGATTCCAGCGTTCCTCTTTGACGTCGTCATCGATCTGATTCGGGAGCGTGGCGCTGGGCGTGCCGATTTCGTAGGAATACTTGAACGCGCCAACCCGGTCGAATTCGAGGTCGCGTACGAACTTCAGCAGACCGTCGAATTCCTCCTCGGTCTCGCCGGGGTAGCCGACAATGAACGTCGTGCGGATCGCGAGATGCGGGATCGTTGCGCGCAGCTTGCCGATGGTCTCATACACCCACTCAACGTTCGCCGGGCGTTTCATCCGCTTGAGTGTTTCACGGTGGCCGTGCTGCAGCGGGATGTCGAGGTAGGGCAGAACCTGTGGGTACTTCGCCATCGTCTCCATCAGCCGGTCGGTGACGTAACCCGGATACGCGTACATAATGCGGATCCATGGGATTTCCGGCGCGGCCTTGGTGATGGCGTCGAGGAGATGCGCGAGGCCGTCTTTCAACCCGAGATCGTAGCCGTAGTCGGTCGTGTCTTGCGCGATAAGGAGAAGCTCTTTGACACCACGTTCCTGAAGCTTCACCGCTTCAGCGACGATCGACTCGATCGGCCGGCTGACGGCAGTGCCTTTGATCTTGGGAATCGCGCAGAAAGCACATGGCCGCCGACAGCCATCAGCGATTTTGAGATACGCGCTCGCGCCTTGAATACTCGCACGCAGAACGCCGCGCTCATCCAGACCCACAACGGGCGCGTCAGTTGGCAGGTGATACAGCGGTTCGGGATGCTTGCGGGTACGCAGCCGCGTCACGAGGTCGAAAATGTCCATCCAGCGGCGTGTTCCAATGACGCCGTCGAGGCCCGGCACGTGCTGTACGAGCTGCTCGCCATAGCGCTGAGATAAGCAGCCCGCGGCGATGACCATTTGATTGCTTCGCTTTAACCCCACCAGCTCACGCAGCGCCAAAATCGACTCTTCCTTGGCGGCGTCGACAAATCCGCAGGTGTTCACGATCAAAACTTCTGCCCGCGAGGGATCGTCCTCGGCATGCATTCCATTGGCCGACATGATTTGGGCCATGCCTTCCGAGTCAACCGTGTTCTTTGAGCACCCGAGACTGAGCAGATAGTAGTTGCCTTTGCGGTTCTTTCGCGACATGACCTGATTCCTGTTGGGCTTGCGTGATTATAGTGACAGATGCTGTGCGGTCTACGGAGACTTAGTCGCCGTGACGTTGGACGGGGTGACGCGTGGTGGTACGACCGCCGACGGGGTAGGCGTAGCGGCCGGTGTATCCGTCTCGGTTGGCGGTGGCGTCTCGGTCGACGTGGCCGACGCAGTTGGCGTATGAGTCTCTGTTGGTGGCGTGGTTTCCGTCGCTGTGACGTCTGGTGTCTCTGAGGCGGTTGGCGACAGCGTAGGCGTGGGGCTTGGGCCGTCCGTCGGTGTCGGCGTCTGTTCGGCCAGCAGCGTCGCGGCGAGTGAAAGCGGGGTGATGGAAGGCGTTAGTGTGACGTTCTCGGTCGGCTCAAATCCGGGGCCGGTTTGAATAGATACATTGCCGTTCGGGCGGAATACGACCTCCACCGCCTGCCCGCGTCCCCCGAACTTAGGCTGAGGAACGCCGTTGTATGTGACGACCAGCGATTCGGCGTTGCTGCTGCTCAGGATGATCTCGTTTACGGCGCGATATTCGAGCGTCAGTTCTCCCGGCGCGACCAAACCAGCAAACAGCTCGGCGCCGTCAACGATTAGGCGAACCCACGCGCGCTGCGTGAAATCAACGGTGACGAGCACCGGCTCGCCCTGATAATTCTGCTGACTGCGAACCTCCAGCGTCGGTGTGCGTATCGTCGTCGGGGAGGGGCGGGGCGTGAACGTCAGCGTCGGCGGTAGGTCGGCCAACTCTCCGCTGTTGGGATCACGCACGACATCGTCGGCGGCTGTTGGTGTGCGCTGTAAGAGTTCGATGGCGATGAACGCGATCACGATCAACGACGCCGCGGTGAGCGTCACGATGACCAGGATGTTCAACACCCCGCGACCCCGGCGTGACCGGCGCGCACGACGCGTTCCGAATGTCTCAGGACGTGACACATGGGTAGGATCGCCGCTGGCGGCGCGGGCGCTGGAGAGGGTCGGCGGCCGTGCATCGGATGTGGCGGGATGGACGTCGACACCGCTGCCGCGTTTGCTCTTGCTGGGCGGTCTGGCGCCCGGCCGGCGCCGGTTGCGGGTTGGACTTTGCGAGTCGGTGTAGTGCTGCAGGATCTGTTCGGGGTCGAGGCCGAGGAACACTGCGTAATTCGCCAGCATGCCGCGAATTTGCGCGGGTGAAAGCTCAGAGAGTGCGAACGCGCCCTGCTCGAAGGACTCCAACGTGGCAATCGGGATGCGGGTCTTTGCACGGGCGTCGTCCAGCGTCAGCTCGCGTTCTTCGCGTGCTTTAGAAAGTAGTTGACCGAGGGAGTACGAGTCCATTTGCGCCTAACAAAACAGCCCCGCGCGGTATGCGACGGGGCTATTCTATCACTTGAATACGCCGAAATTAGGCGTCAGCACTGGCCTCAGCGGCTTCCGGATTGGCGGTTTCCATATCGGTGCCCTCCGCTGCGGCGTCCTGTTCAGTGGCGCTGGCGGCGGCTGCTTCACGCTTGGCGAGGAATTCGTTCAACTCCTCCTCGCGGACGATAGTGATCTTGAGGGTTGGCGCGGTCTCCGTGCCGAGGCGAACCGGGACGTCGTGCGTGCCGATTTCGCGCAGCGGCTGCTGGCTCACGCGGCGGCGGTTGATGTCGACACCGGTGACGCGGTTCAACTCATCGGCGATCTCCTGCGTCGTCACCGAGCCGAACAGTTTGCCCGTGCTCGCGGCGCGGCGGCCGAAGATCAACTCGACGCCATCAATGAGTTTCGCCAGCTCGTTAAGGCGTTCTTCGAGCGCCGCACGCTTGATCGCCGCTTGTTCGCGTAGGCGGGCAGCGCGCTTGAGTTCACCCTCGGTTGCCTTGACCGCCCTGCCGCTGGGGATCAGATAGTTGCGCGCGAAGCCGTCCGCAACATCAATGACCTCGCCCTCGACACCGTGCTTGTAAACATATTCTAGCAGAATGACCTTCATGCCCGTGTCCTCAGATGACTTATCGCCCGTATCCGGCCGGACAGCAGGCGTGATTCAACGATCCCGTGTGAAACGTGCAGGCGATTATACTGGCAGGGGAAGCCTGTGCCAACCCTAAACTGATGACTAACCCCGCGTGCCGACCTGTTCGACCCCAACACGAGTTATCGACGCTGTTCCAGCGGCAAAGAAGCGATCAAGTTCGATTTGCACCGCGTTGTTGGGGCCGAGATAATGCTGTGGATCCTCGATCCTCAAGTCTGACCCGGCAAGTTGGATCGGGACATACGTTCCGGTATTCCAGTTGAATACTCGCAGTTCGGTATTCTCCAACTGCGCCGCTCCATGTTCGACGTGTACTACGAGTTCGTCTACCTCATCCAGAACACTCGTCGGCGCGGGCGTAAAGCGATACGAAACTTTGCCTCGGGCTAGATAGCTGATGAGGTTCGGCGTCGACTCGGTCGCGGCCTCGTCTTCCAAGAGCAGCCACGTGAACTGGTCGGCCATGACGTGATCGCGTTCGCCCGGAGCGGCTTCAAGATCGGCGTTGAGCTTCACGATATAGATGGAGGTATCGACGGCTTGCCGCGCGCTGCTGGAGATTAGTTCCTCGGTGGGCGCTGACTCCGTCCAGCCAACCAGATAAACGCCATCTCCACGCGAAGTTGCATTGAACTGGTCGATGATGAAGGTCGATAGGAACGTCTGGCGACGCTGCTCGGCCTGATCGATTGTCGTCGATGATTGTGGTAAGCCGAAATAGACCGCGGAACGATAACTATTCTCACCGATGATGTCTCGCACCGTCTGATCCGGCCCGGTCATCGACTCTCGTCCGCGCGAGACGAACCGTGACTGCGAAGGTGAATAGTATGCGACGGCGTTTTGGATCGGCGCGGCTGGGATCGGCGTGGTAGGGTTTCGCGTCAGGCTGGCGTCGATAAGTCGGATTTCGCCCGGCATGAGGGGCGAATCGAGGCGATGCGCGCCGGCGCGCGTCAAGATCACCGGATCAAGCAGCGGGACACTCAGCTCGTTGCGAACCGAGCCACGCAGTTGAACGGTGTCACCTGTCGCACGGCTGATGACCGAGAATCGTCCACTGATATCCGGCCGCGGGATGTCGCCGTCCGTGACGAAACCGGCCATGAAACTCGCGTCGATCGAGAAGTCTTGAGCTGAGAAGAACTCGCTTTGGGAGATTTGCAGCGGGCTGGCCTGATTGGTAAAGAAGCCACCTGCGGCGGCGCGCAAGAGAGGCCGCAGCGCGCGCCCGTCCTCAACGGACAAGTCATAGGTGGCGCGTCGTGGGCTGAGCACACCGACAAGCTGCCGCAGGTGCGCATCCTCAGCACCGGGCCACGACTCGATCACCGACAGCCGGCTGAGTGTGACATCTGTGCCGCGTAGGTTGAAGCCCGTCACCCACGCCGCGATTGTAAATACGGCGATCAAGCCCGGAACGGTGAGCCAAGCGAACTCGCGCCGGCCGATGCGGGAGAGGATGAAATAGTTCACCGGGCCGATCAACACGACGTATGCCAGTAGGAACGCCAGCATCGTCAATGCCTCAGGAAGCGCGGTGATTCCCGGCAGGATTTCGATGGCGGTGTACCCTTGGCTGAGGTTCAAGAATCCGAGATTCCACGCTGGCCGGGGCGCGCGGCTGGTGATGACAGAGAGCCACAGCCCGTCGAGGCCGGGCCATGACGTGAACGGAGCGGAGGCCGGATCGAACGCGATATAGTCGACGACGCCAGCGCCCACCGTACGACGTGCGATCAGCGGAACGCCGCTGCTGTCGGTCACGAGCACACGGCTGTCCTCTTGCAAGCTGCCCGTTGCGATGATGGATTCGGTTTGCGCAACGGCTGATGTCGAGGTCGACCACGTTGTCAACGCCGCAAAATCGCTGCTGACGATACTGGAATCAGGCATGATCGGGAGCAGTGGCTGTAAGCCTGCGGCCGTAGGCTGCCACTGTGCCCCGCCCACGACGATCAGATGGCCGCCATACGTGACATACTGCGCGATAGCATCTCGCTGGCGTGTGGTTAGTGAGCCGGTATCCGCCGCGGCGATGTAGAGCACGTCGACGGCCTGCAGCCCAACCTGATGGTCGGGCAGGTTCTGCGTGAAGATGTCGGCTTGCGTGACGGTCTGACCGTATGCGGCGGCGGCGGAAAGGTTGGCGGTGCGGCCCAATGTGTCGCTCACGCGCACGTAAAGCCGCTCCTGCGGCAGGACAGCGCGCACTGAAGTCTCGGCCTCGGCGGCGATCAAGCCTTCTTCGTTAATCAACTCGATGCGGACGACGTCTGCGAAGGAGCGCAGGCCGACATACAGCGTGAGAGCTTGCTTGGCGCCGGGACTGAGTGAGATCGGCGTGCGTGACGTATGCGTGAGTCCGCGCGAACGCTCAGGCCGGGCAACGATCTCGCCCGTAAAACCGCGTGTCCCGGCGTTCTCGAGATGGATCGTGAGGGGTGTCCACATATTGTCGCGAAAACGGCCTGCAAAGCCTGCCTCGACGTTAACGGTCAGGGTCACGAGGCCGGAGTCTTGCGCGTCGAGTGGTGGCGCAAGGGACACGATGCAGAGCAAGGCCAAGACAAGAATTAGGCGACGGTTCACGTGTTTACCTCGGATGCTCGCTTGGCGGCAGACTCATTCGCGTGGCAGCGGCGGCGGGCCATCGAAGAACAGGCTCCACCACATCTCCCATGTCTGTGGTTGGTCGACGCCGGAATCAAATTCACCTGTCTCGTACGGGACGGGTGTAGGGGTTGCTGAGTCGCGTGATGGGATCGGCACGAACAGCTTGTCTCCGGGGCGGATCATCTTGCCGCGTCCGCGCGCCCAGTTCTCGACATAGAAATCGCTCAGCGAATAGTCACGTTCAGCAAGGAGGTCGGCCTGTTCCGTCTCAAGCTGAGCGATCTCCAACTGAACGAGTTCGTAGGCTTCCTGCAAGGGGCGGCCTTGAGCGATGCGCGCGCTGAAATTGACCGTGAGCAGTAGGCCGACCGCCAACACCACAGCGAACATGATCTGCAAGCTGGACACCTGCGAATTGGCACGTATCGCGGGGCGCTGACGCTGGCGGATATGCGAAGCGTGGCCGGAGGGGGATGGATTCTCGCTGCTCATAGTACCATTCTACGCGCATCCCAGCGACCAAACAAAAACCCGACATAATTGTCGGGTCTTGTGGGTTGTGCCGAAGGTGGGAGTCGAACCCACACTCCCGTAAGGGAACTACGCCCTGAACGTAGCGCGTCTGCCAATTCCGCCACTTCGGCCTGTGTGAGCGCAGTATAGCAGAATTGCGCATCGTGTCAAGCGAGAACCGTCGTGACACGCATCGTAGGTGAGTTGTTTGGCTCAACGGCTGTGAAATCCCCTCAAATCGTGTAGTATTGAGCGTAGGCCGCAAGGCGATACAGCAAAGGAAGCCGAGATGATGAGACTCTTGCGACATGCGACTTTGGGGCTACTTCTGGTACTCAGTTCGATAGTCGTATCCGCACAGGTTGCAACCGCCGTGCCTGCCTCGTCCGGGCCGACGTCGAATGTGGCGATTTTCTATGTTGCTTGCGAAAAACAAGGCGTCGTCAACTTCACCGGGCAGATGCAGGCCGGGTACGATGTTTACTATCAGTTGTTTTCTGGCGCGGGCGGCTCGGGAACGGCCCTAAGCGGAGTCCGGAGGGCGGCGGTCAGCGGCGCGTATGCGTTCAGCGAAGTGGTGACGTATACCGGTGGCACAGTCGCGGCGGGCGCAGTCGGCAGCGTGAGCGTCTCGATCGCACGTGAAACAGACCCGTCGCGTTCGATCTATTCGACGACGGTCAACGATCTTCAGGACGGGTGTGCATCGCCGCAGAATCCGGTCGGAGCCAGTACCGATCTCGGCGCTGCAGGCACGACGGCCACTACGCCGGTCAATACGACCCCGATCCTGTCGCCCTTCGGCGGCGAACTCAATCCGGGCTACGTTCCTGTATCGCCGGATACGGTGGTCATCGGCGCACGCGATTTCAGCGATCCACGGCAAAAGACGCCGGGGCTGATCTTTGCGGAGTGCAACGATTATCCAATCGCAAACCCGGGCCTGATCTACGACACGGATCGCGTCGTCGTGTTCTGGTCGTGGTTCGCCAAGACGCCCGAACAGGTGCAGCAGCACATCGACAACGCGATCTATGAAGTGGGGTACTTCGGATCAAATCCGTTCCTGCGGCCTGTCGTGCGCACGCCGATTCAACAGCGCGGCCGTAACTGGTGGGTGTTCTACTACGTCGATCTGGGTTTTGTGCGGCCGGGCACCTATCCGGTCGCATACGGCGTGCGATGGGAAAATCCGATCACAGACGGATATGACGATTACGGCCCCGGCACGGCGAACGAGCGCATTGACAGCAACTGCGATTTTACGGTGGAGCCGAATCCTTCGGGGATCACCCCGTCTTACACCTTCCCGTGAACTTAGCTGATTCTGCGCGGACGTTATTTGGTGTCGAACTGACTGAGCCACAGCTCGGTCAGTTCGACCGTCTCACGACCGAACTACTGTCGTGGAACGCGCATACCAACCTGACTGCGATCACCGACCCTCAAGAGATTACCCTACGACATTATCTTGATTCCCTGTCGTTGATTCCCGCACTCAACCTCGCTGACGGGATGCGGCTTGCCGATGTGGGCAGCGGAGCAGGATTTCCCGGACTCGCGCTGCAGATCGCGCTTCCCTCGCTGTACACCACCATGATCGAGGCGACGGGGAAAAAGGCGCGTTTCATCTCCCACGCTATCGAGGCGCTTGGGCTGGAGCGCGCCCGTGTTCTTGCAGCGAGGGCAGAGGAGGCCGGGCGTAATCCACACCAGCGCGCAAAGTATGACGTCGTCGTCGCGCGTGCGGTGGCGCGGCTTCCCGTGCTGGTCGAGTATCTACTGCCGCTTGCGAAGATCGACGGGTTGTGCGTGGCGATGAAGGGGATCACCGCCGAGGCCGAGGTCGTGGATTCACGAGGCGCCTTAGCGATTCTCGGCGGCGAGGTCGAACGTACCGAGCGGGTCGAACTGCCGAGTGTGGACGATCCGCATTTCCTCGTCATCATACGCAAGACTAAGCCGACGCCGCCGGGCTATCCGCGCAATGCCGGCATTCCGGCGAAGAAGCCGCTTACCTGAACAATACGAGCGCGCGCACGTGGCCCGGTGAACCTCCGCTGGTATAATCAACCGTCGTTGAATAGAACGTTTCTGGAGAAGATGCTCATGGGTGCAGTGGATCAACGCGATTCTGCGCTTACGCCATCGTTTACGCCTGAACACGAGGCACTTCAATCGCTTGTCCGGCGGTTCGCGCAGGAGAAGATCAAGCCAATCGCGGAGCAGTTCGACGAATCCGGCGAGTTCCCGCTTGAGACGATCCGCGAAATGGGACGCCTCGGCCTGATGGGTATCGAAGTGCCAGAGGAGTATGGCGGCGCTGGAATGGATACGCTGGCATACGTGCTTACGATGATCGAGGTCGCGAAGGCGGACGCCAGCCACAGCACGATCTTGAGCGTCAACAATTCGCTGTACTGCCATGCGCTGATGGCGTTTGGAACCGAGGAACAGAAGCAGCAGTTTCTCGTTCCGGTCGCCAGCGGGGAGAAGATCGGGGCGTACAGCTTGACCGAGCCGATGAGTGGCAGCGATGCAGCGACGATGTCGAGCCGTGCTGTCTTGAGTGACGACGGCACGCATTATGTGATCAACGGACGCAAGTCGTGGGTGACCAGCGGCCCCGTCGCTGATGTTATGATCCTGTTCACGATGACGGAGCCTGAACGCGGCAATAAAGGCATCACGGCGTTCCTGATCGACGCGTCACAGCCCGGCCTTAAACGCGGCAAAAAAGAGCCAAAACTCGGCATCCGGGCAAGCGCTACGAGTGAAATCCTCTACGAAGACTACCGTGTGCCTGTCGCGAACGTGCTGGGTAAAGTCGGTGAGGGATTCCGTATCGCGATGCAGGTGCTTGACGCGGGGCGGATCGGCATCGCGTCGCAGGCGCTGGGCATCGCGGAGGCGGCGTATGAGGCGGCCCTCGAATACGCGCGTATCCGGCGCGCGTTTGGCAGCCCGATCGGGCAGTTTCAGATGATCCAGCAGAAGATCGCCGATATGCGCACCCGGATCGAGGCGTCGCGCCAGCTGATCTATCACGCGGTTTTGGCGAAAGCACGCGCCAAGCAAACCGGCGGCCGGTACACCACCGAGGCCAGCATGGCGAAGCTGTTCGCCAGCGAAACGGCCGCCTTCGTCACCGACGAGGCACTGCAAATACACGGCGGGATGGGGTACTCCAAAGAGCTTCCGTTGGAACGGTATTACCGTGACGCACGCATCACGCGCATTTACGAGGGCACCAGCGAGATTCAGCGCATGGTGATTGCCCGCAGTGAACTGGGGCTGCGGTAAATGCGCGGCGCTGGATTTTACGAACACGGGCCTGTCGACGTCATTCAGGTGATTGACAACCTGCCTATACCCGAACCCGGACTGGGTGAAGTGCGGGTTGCAATCAAAGCCGCGGCGCTCAACCGGCTTGATTTGTGGGTGCGCGACGGATGGCCGGGGCTGGACATTCCTATGCCGCACATCACCGGCAGCGATGCGGCGGGAGTGATTGACGCGCTCGGGCCGGGTGTTTCGGGGCACGCCGTAGGCGACCGGGTTTGCGTCAACCCCGCGATTGTCCCGCCAGATAGTCCCGCGTTGATGACTGGCCTAGAGAATCAGAGCCG
The DNA here is from genome assembly GCA_001567485.1 of Chloroflexi bacterium OLB13. Taxonomy (GTDB): domain Bacteria; phylum Chloroflexota; class Anaerolineae; order Aggregatilineales; family Phototrophicaceae; genus Flexicrinis. The sequence continues at coordinate 3,140 of JZRA01000020.1, read as the reverse complement.
CATTGCTATTCTGGGCGAACACGTCAGCGGCGTCGCGGTGGAATTCCGCTGTGTGCCGGCACGTAACCTGCTGCGCATGCCGGATGCGATGACCTTCGAGGACGCGGCGGCGGCCGGGCTTGTCTATACGACGGCGTGGCATTCGCTCATCACGCGCGGAGGGCTGCGCGTAGGCGAGTCCGTTCTGATTGTCGGAGCGGGCGGTGGCGTCAACACGGCGAGTATTCAGATCGCCAAACTCGCCGGCGCGCGTGTCATAGTCGTGGGCAGCAGCGCCGACAAGTGCGAGAAGGCGGCGGCGCTTGGTGCGGACATTACCATTGACCGGAGCGCCGTGGCGTCGTGGAGCAAGGAAGTCTTCCGACTGACCGACCGGCAGGGCGTGGATATCGTGGTCGACAATGTCGGGCAGGCCACGATGTTCGACAGTATCCGGTCGGCGCGGATCGGCGGCCGGATCCTCGTGGTCGGCAACACCAGCGGCCCGAAGTTCGAGCTTGATCTGCGGTACATCTTCAGCAAACACCTGTCGATCATCGGTAGCACGATGGGGCCGCATCAGGATTACGTCCGGGTGATGAACCTCGTGTTTTCCGGCGCGCTCAAGCCGGTGGTTGGGGCCGTGCTGCCGTTGGAACAGGCTCGCGAAGGACATCGAATCCTTCAAGAGGGCGACATCTTCGGCAAGGTCGTCATTCAGGTATAGACGGTGGCCGGATCGCTCACTGAGACCGAGATCAAACTGTGGGTTGCCGACATCCAACCGGTGCGCCTGCGGCTGGAAGCGGTCGGCGCGGAGCTGATCGCCGACCGTGTGTTCGAGCGTAACGTCCGATTCGATGACGCGGCTGGCTCGCTCACCGCGGCGGGAGCCGTGCTTCGGCTGCGATTTGACTCACGCGCGCGCCTGACCTACAAGGGGCCGGGCGTGGTCTCCGGCGGAGTGATCTCGCGCTTTGAGGCGGAGGTTGAGGTCAGCGACTTCGATGTGATGAACTTGATCCTGACGCATCTCGCCTTTCGGCAGGTGTTCGTCTACGACAAGTATCGAACCACATTTCGCTGCGAGGGCTGTGAGGTGACGTTGGATGAGCTGCCATACGGCCAGTTCGTCGAGATCGAAGGTGAACGCAGCGCGATTGAAGCGTGCCGCGAGCAGCTCGCCCTCTCGACGGCGCGCCCTGTCCCACACAGCTACGCGGGCGCATTCGAGCGGGTGCGGCGAAACATGAACTTGCCATTTACAGACGCGACGTTTGAGGCGTTCTCAGGGATCAGCTTATCTGAGCGTATCGGAGAGTGGCTGACGGAAAGCGAAGAGGGTAATGCAGCGCAGTAAAGCCGATTGGGAACGTGAGACGCTTCAGCCTACCTTTCGCCGTGCCCCCCTTCGCCGTACGGCGTTTGAAACGACATCGGGTATCCCGATCAACGATCTATATGGGCCGGATGATGTCACGGCCGCTGTCGAGTTCCCCGGTGAGTTCCCGTTTACGCGCGGAATTCAGCCGACCATGTACCGGTCGCGTTTATGGACGATGCGGCAGTACGCGGGTTTTGGGTCGGCCGAGGAGACGAACGCGCGTTATCGCTTTTTGCTCGCGCAAGGGCAGAGCGGACTGTCGGTGGCGTTCGACCTGCCAACCCAAATCGGATACGACGCGGACGATCCCATCGCTGCCGGCGAGGTAGGCAAGGTCGGCGTCAGCATCAGCAGTATCGAGGACATGGATCGCTTGTTCGATCAGATCCCGCTCGATCAGGTGTCGACCAGCATGACGATCAACGCGCCCGCCGCGATTCTGCTGGCAATGCAGATTGCGCTTGCACGGCGACGCGGCATCGACCCGTCCAAACTGCGCGGCACGATCCAGAACGACATCCTGAAGGAGTATGTCGCGCGCGGAACGTACATCTTTCCCCCGGCACAGTCGATGCGGCTGATCACGGACGTGTTCAAGTACTGTCGCGAGCATGTGCCGAGTTGGAACACGATCAGCATCTCTGGCTATCACATCCGTGAGGCGGGCAGCACGGCGGTGCAGGAAGTGGCCTTTACGCTGGCGAATGCCATCGCGTATGTCGAGGCGGCAATCAGCGCCGGGTTGACGGTTGACGAATTCGCCCCGCAGCTCTCGTTCTTCTTCAACGCACACAACAATCTGCTCGAAGAGGTGGCGAAGTTTCGGGCGGCGCGCCGGATGTGGGCGCACATCATGCGTGATCGGTTCGGCGCGCAGAATCCACGCAGTTGGATGCTTCGCTTCCACACGCAGACGGCGGGGAGTACGCTGACGGCGCAGCAGCCGGAGAACAACGTTGTGCGGGTCGCGCTGCAAGCACTGGCGGCGGTCTTGGGCGGAACACAGTCGCTGCACACCAACAGCATGGACGAGGCGTTAGCGTTACCGACTGAGAAATCCGCGCAGGTGGCGCTCCGCACCCAGCAGATCATCGCGCATGAAACGGGTGTGGCTGACGTGGTCGATCCGTTTGCTGGCAGCTACTACGTGGAACACCTGACCAGCGAGATCGAAACACGCGCGAAGGAATATCTGCGTCGGATCGACGAGCTTGGCGGCGCGCTTGCAGCAATTGAGCGGGGATACATCCATGCGGAGATCGAATCCGCCGCATATCAGGCGCAGCGAGCGATGGAGAGCGGCGAGCAGCTCGTCGTTGGAGTAAACGAGTTCGCCACGGAAGAAGTGACGCCGCCGGAACTGCTGCGCGTGGGATCCGCTGTGGAAGAGAGTCAGCGGGGTCGCTTGGCAGACTTACGCGCACGGCGAGACAACGCGGAAGTCGAACGGCGGTTGGCAGCCATCCGGGACGCAGCGCGAAGTGACGACAATCTTATGCCGCCCTTTGTGGAAGCGGTGGATGCCAGAGTCACCCTTGGCGAAATCTGCGGAGTGCTGCGCGCCGAGTTCGGCGAGTACCAGCAGAAAAACTACGCCTAATTGGTGCATTCGGTAAATGGAGGTAGAATCGGAGCAAAAAGGAGGATGGTCGATGCCTCGCCGACTACAGGTGCGCGAATGGAGTGAGAACGAGCGTGAAATCATCCAGCAGATCGCCCGCTCTCGAACGGCGGCGGTACGCTTAGTGGAACGTGCCCGGATCATCCAAGCATCCAG
>JZRA01000019.1 GCA_001567485.1 Chloroflexi bacterium OLB13 | reverse complement strand
GACGGACGTAAGGTGGAACCGTAGGGAGTAAGGTCACGGCGACATTATCCCGGTTTGGAACCCAACCGCGTCCCTTCGCGAACCGGACGTGTACGGTGCGGGGGAGCAAGCGGCGATCCGTTGTCCGGCGCTCACTCCTCCGGCGGGGTCTGCGACTGGGTGCATCCACCGAACGGATCGCACGGCGGACCGATGTAGCCCCACTCTGGATGACGCGCCGAGACGGCCGCTGCCTGCGCCACGTTTGCCCCGTCCGAGGCGCGCAGCGTGTAGATGCGATATGTGCTCCCCGCCGTGGTCGATCCCGCGTTCAACCGGTTCGACGCGAACGCCACGCTCGCCCCGTCCAGCGACCACGCCGGCTCGCGATCGTCGACGGGGTTGTTCGTCAGACGCACCACGTTCGAGCCGTCCGCGTTCATGCGGTAGATCTCGGTGTTCCCGTCGCGGTTGGAGGCGAACACGATCTGCGAGCCGTCCGGTGACCAGCGCGGATCGCGGTCGTCGGCGCTGTTGGCTGCGAGCGGCGCCTTGCCGCTGCCGTCGGCGTCATGACCCAGATCTCGTTGTCCCCGCCTTCGTCGGCGGTGTACACGATCTTGCCGGAGGCGGCCGACCAGTGCGGCGCACGGCTGTTGACGGTGGTCGCGGTGAGGGTTTGCACGCCGGTGCCGTCCAGATTGACCGTGCGGACGACGTACTTGGTGGACGATCCGTTGGGCCGGTAGGCGTAGGCGAGCTTGGATTCGTCGGGCGACCACGCCGGCTCGGCATACGTGCCGCTCGACTCGATGACCGTGCTGGTGCTGCCCTGCCCGTTGGCGTCGAAGACGTACACGCCGCCGGAGTTCTCGACGTACGCGACACGGAATTCGCTGGCGAGCGCCGGATCGTCCCCGCCGGTGGTGAGGTAGAAGGTGTCGCCGCCGGAGATGTTCAGGCCGCAGATGGCGCGGAGCCACCCCATGCCGTCTGGTCCCGTACAGCTGCCAAAGTACGCGATCTGCCCGCCCCCGCCGGTCTGCGTCGGCGCGGGCGTCGGCGTCGCGGTGGGGGTGGGGATTGCGGTTGGGGTGAACGTGGCGTTAGGGGTTGCGGTGGAAGTCGGTGATGGGGTGAGCGTAATCGGAATAGCAGTTGAAATGCCGGCTACTGGGTTCTCGTACAGAATGTCGCTTGCATTTGGTCGCCATGCAAATGACAGCCACAGACTTGGCCGTGCGGCAATAGTTTCGAGAATCTGGTAGGTCGTACCGTCTCGAATCTGAATCTCGCCTTCGGAGAAGCCCAGCCCAATCAGAGTCCCATCCGGCTTCCACTCGACATGCGAGTAAAACTTTCGTATTGGAGATCGCTCAATCCACTCTGCAAACAACCTTGCACCGACGTTTGCATCCCAGACCACCCAGCCGTAGATTCCGCTGCCAGCCAGCTGTTGACCGTTTGGGGACCATGCCAGCGACGACATAGATCCGTTGGTGAGCATCAAAGTTGTTGATGAACCAACTGAATGGATCGCTGAACCGCTTGGTCCGGAAATTGCCAGACGCTGTCCGTCGGGACTCCAAGCGAGAGCATACACCGGTTTGAGTGCAGGGATGTCGATAGAGTCGGTGGTGATGTGAGTACTACCATCAACAAGGACAATCGGATTCACGTCATCTCCAAACGAGACTGCGACGATGTCATTTACTCCCCACACAAGGGAGGAAATCAGGGGAAAGTAATCTTGATCCGGAACCGGATCCCAGATCGTCTGCGATTCTGTGTCAACATCAATGAATATGACTTCGCCATTCATCAGGCCAACGGCGAGCCGATTTCTTAGAGGGCTCCAATCAAAGGCGACGACGTGATCGCTCAACGTTGCTTCGTAATCCGGGGCCGTGGAGCTATAGTGAAAGATCTTTATGTTGCGGTTCTCGGTAATGGCAAAATACTCACCATCGTGGCTCCAGTCGACTGTGACCACTTTGAGATCATCCGCGCTGGTGACGACACTCAGCACTATGATCACCAGAATCGAGAGTACAGAGCTAATGGTTCGCATCGCTTCTCTTCCTAACTTATGGTCTTGAGGAATAGGTCGACGGCGGGGTAGCGTTCGTAAAGTCGAAGAACTTGCAGACCTCGGACGCTGAGGTATTGGCGATGGTGCCGAAGAATATGTCACGACGATCGCTGACGGCATATACGAGCGGCAATGCCAGTCCGTCGAGATTGCAGCCGTTCGTCCGGCCAAGATAATCTGCGTCGGCGTATATCTTCGAACGCCCAGTCAGCCAAACTTCGCTCTGCGCGTTCACGGAAAGATCAGTTGCAAAACCGGAGGGCCGCCCAACAACGCGTCCAACAAGCCAAGACGTGGGAGGAAAGCCGACGACGATCAGCGTCGATCTATCCAGAAGATTCTTGGCCAACGGGTATTGGCCATCATTTACAGACTCATATTGGTTGTCCAGCTTGCCGTCTCGCGCCGGCTGGAAATATGCCAGATAGTTGTGCAATTCGAAGTCAAGCGAGCTGCATCCATCGTTCTGGCAATTTGCAAAGAGAATTCTTGCGAAAACTTCATCCGTCCAGATCCACGTGACGGGCTCAGCCGGATAATTGGGAGTATTGTCACAGATTGTAACCGGCGGGATGGAGCCCGTCGCTGAATATCGGAATCCTTTCAGGCAGATGTTGCGGTTCTGGGCGCCAAGCTCGCTCCACATGAGCGTTTGCAGCAAAGTATCATAGGAGATGTCCGAATTCATTGTCCCATTGAACAGGTCCACGAAGCGTATGAAAGCAAGTACAGAGACGTGAACCACGCAATACTGCCAAAGGTCGTGATTGGTCTTTCCCGGGTATTCGGCAATTGCGTAGCCCGCGCCGGTCATTGGGGTCGGGGTTGGGGTTCCCGCTCCTACTGATGTATCAGTGAAGTGCGGAATTCTGGTATTGCACCGACCGAACGCATCCAACGTCCACGGTGCAAGAACGGTATTGAGACACTGATCCCAGTCTCCCGGTGAACAGGTCAATGCTGCGAGATCTGCCCGTAAGTCCGAGAATCCCGAAGAACTTCCTAGAATCACGGTCGCCGTAGAAGAAGAAGGACTTGTCGCAACGAAAACGGTATCGAACTGAGCGGGATTGAAGTCGCCACTCGCGATCAAATATCTATCGGCGTAGATGCTAGTTGTCAATGTTGGCGTCGGCGTCACAGTTGGGCTTGGCGAAGGCGAAGGTGTCGCCGTGGGCGCGGGCTGGCACAGGTCACCGCCGGCGTCGCGTGCGCCGGTGCAGACCGGCGTCCCGTTCCAGTCCGGTCGCATCCCGTTCTCGGGTCCCGGCACGGCGATCGTCGCCACCGTGGTCGGCTGCCCGACCGGTGCGCCATTGGTCGCCACGCGCTGCACGTATAAGCCCGCACCGCTCGGCGGAAACGTCGTCCCCGACCCCACGATTGGCTGTCCACCGAAAGCGACCGCCACGCCATCCGGGTCCCAGTTGGGGTCGGTGTACCAGCCGTCGGCCAGCGGCGTTGGCAGCGACCCGATCCCGTTCGTCACGCCGATCAGGCGCAGGCCGGGCGTCGGTGCATAGGAGCTGTACACGTACTGATCTTGTGTCGGTGACCGGTCAATGTCCGTGTAGCAGCCGTCGTTCAAGGGGGCCAGCGCGATGAGCGTGATGTCTGAGACCTGCCCGTTCTCCCACTTCAACGCGTGCAGCTTGCAATTGCTTTGCACATAGCTGATGTGCGTGCCGTTGGGCGACCACGTCGGATACTTGGCGTTCTCGATCACGAACGAAACAGTCGGCGTCGTATCGAGATCGCTCAGCACGTACAGGTCGTACCGGTTGTTTGCAGGAACCCAGATGCTGAACGCCAGCTGCGTCCCGTCCGGCGACCAGTTCAAGTAGGTCTCTTCGGCGGACGTGGTGGTCATGCGCTGGATCGAAGTCCCGTCGATACTGGCGATGTACAGGTCCGGCGTGTCGGCCTGTTCGTTGCCCAGCGCGGCCCTCCCGACGAACGCGACCCTGTTCAAATCCGGCGAAAGCGCCGGGTAGTCCAGGTCGCAGAAGCCGATCGCGACCGATCCGCACCCAGACAGCGACGCGATGGTGTATTCTGTCGTGCCGTACACCGGGCCGCTGCCGTCGGGATAACGCCAACTGATCCCGTGCCGATAGAGATGAACGATCTTCGAGGCGAACGTGCGCGGACCGATCATCCCGTCCGGCGGGGCGATCTCGGGCAGAGGCGCGACGAACGGCCGACGTTTCGGGACAAACGTCGACGGTGCGGCGGTTGACCGGCTCCCTGTCATCGGATCGCCATAGGTATCGCGCGGCTCGACCGACCACGTATGCGGCACGTCCACGTCAAACCCGGGGATACCGCTGTCGAGATAGGTGGCGAGCGCACAGAGGTCCGCCGAGCAGATATGGCGCACAGCGTAGGTATGGGCGAAGTACGGCTCACCATCACGCAGGACAGAGAGACGGTAGGATTCGGCCTGCGGATGAGGCGTCCACGCAAACACGATCTCGCCTCGGTATACCTCTGTTTGAGGTGCGGGCGAGAGCAGGGTTAACGGTGGCGCGTCGGTTTCAGGAATGCTGGGAATGCCCCGGAATCCGCCCAGCGGATCGGATGGCGGCGGCGTGCCGGGGATCGGCAGCAGCGGCACGGGGGTCACGGGTGCAGGATCAGCGAAATCCCCCCCCCCGATATAATGAGTAATATGACAACGAACAGCGCAGCGATCCGGTACATGGCACGGCCTTCTGACAGCGATGCGTTAGGATGCCCACGACGTATGATGGAAGGAGGATGGGCGGGCCGTTTAGAACAAAGCGTAACGCCCGCCTCATCGTGACTGCAAGTTATATTTGCATAATGCGCGCGTGACGGATGTCACGATGCGATGTCCGGCGCTCACTCCTCTGGCGGGGTCTGCGACTGGGTGCATCCACCGAACGGATCGCACGGCGAACCGATAAAGCCCCAGTCCGGGTGGCGCGCCGACGTATCCGCCGCCTGCGTCACGTTCGCCCCGTCCGCCGCCCGCAGCGTGTAGATGCGATATGTGCTCCCCGCCGTGGTCGATCCCGCGTTCAACCGGTTCGACGCGAACGCCACGCTCGCCCCGTCCAGCGACCACGCCGGCTCGCGATCATCCACCGGGTTGTTCGTCAGCCGCACCACGTTCGAGCCGTCCGCGTTCATCCGGTAGATCTCATCGTTCCCGTCGCGATTCGAGGCGAATACGATCTGCGTCCCGTCCGGCGACCAGCGCGGATCGAGGTCGTCGGCGCTGTTGGCCGTGAGCTGCACCTTGCCGCTGCCGTCGGCGTTCATGACCCAGATCTCGTTGTCCCCGCCCTCGTCGGCGGTGTACACGATCTTGCCGGAGGCGGCCGACCAGTGCGGCGCGCGGCTGTTGACGGTGGTGGCGGGAGGGTCTGCACGCCGGTGCCGTTCAGGTTGACGGTGCGGACGACGTATTTGGTGTTCGATCCGTTGGGCCGGTAGGCGTAAGCGAGCTTGCTCTCGTCGGGCGACCACGCCGGCTCGGCGTACGTGCCGCTGGACGTCACGACCGTGCTTGTGCTGCCCTGTCCGTTGGCGTCGAACACGTACACGCCGCCGGAGGCGAACTGACCGCCGCCATCGTTGACGACGTGTACGACGCGAAGTAGGCTGCCGAGCGCCGGGTCATCACCGTCGGTCAGGAAGAACGTATCGCCGCCGGAGACGTTCAGCGCACACACGGCGCCCAGCATGGTCATGCCGCCCGGCGGCGTGCAGGCACCGTCATACGCGATCTGCCCGCCCCCCGCCGGTCTGCGTCGGTGCGGGAGTCGGCGACGCGGTTGGGGTGGGGGGTTGCCGTGAACGTGGCGGTAGGGGTCGAGGTGGGTGGTGGCTCAGCTCGCGCCACAAATTGGACTGAACCCTCCGTTGCACCGAACGCGAAGATCTGCCCATCAGGTTTCCATGCGACAGATAGCACGACAGATCCAGTGTAAATCTCTTGAAGCATTTGCCGGGACGACACATCCCATACGCGTATGTAGCCATCAAAACCGGAACCGACGATCTGATCGCCCAGCGGACTCCAGTCGAGGGAGCGAACACCTTCAGTAAGTAGTGCGAATACTTCACGATCTTGATTAAGCGTATTCCATAGCCAGATCGCTGAATCCTCGCCTGTGCTTGCCACGATCACCTCACCTGCCGGGTCCCATGCTAAGGACTTTACGAACGCAATCCGTGCGAGGGAATTGGAAAACGCAAGGCCTGACTCGATCGCACCTGTTGAGAGCGCCCAGATGGTCACAACATCGATTTGCCCCACAGCAATCCGACTACTGTCCGGACTCCAAGCCAAATCCACGGGAGCACTGGATGTATTGTTGAAGCTCGTGATGTATTGACCAGTATTGGCATTCCATATGTCTAGTCTCGTGGAGCGTCCGCCAGCCACGATCATTTGACCGTTCGGACTCCACTCAACAAATTGCAGGAAGGGAATAGAGCTAGTTAGTGTGAGACGGAGTAGCGCCTCACTCGCATTGTACGGCCGGTTCCAGACCTGAATGCTACTCTCTGTTGCGACAGCAAGTTCCTGACCGTCCGCACTCCAACTGAGCTCCCATACATTTCCCGGTGACAGATCCGTAAGCGTATTTAACAATTGTCCTGTATTATCCCGCACTTCTACATCGTTGCCGACGCTAATTGCAAGATAGCTTCCGTCTGGGCTCCACGCTAGCGAATAGCTGGAAGTCGACTGACCGTGTACGATGGATCCGGAAAGCGAGACCCACAGGAGGAACAACACAGTAGCGGGGATTACAAGCTTCATTGCGGTTCCTATCTGCTTTGAAAGACGAACGTTGACCACATGTCGTTGCCAATTTGTCCATCGCCGAACTCGTCCTTGATGACGTGCACGACCGCAATAAGTGGTAAGTCAGGTTTATAGCCCGTGTCAGCGTTGAGATATCTCGAGAGATGTCGGTCATACGAGTTCACAATATCCTGCGGAGCGGTGAACTCCCTATGATCCTCCAGCAGGAAATAGCATCGATTGGGACATGACGCATCTGCTCCGACATCTGGCGTGTATAGACCCAGTGTGGTTTGGTAATTGAGATTGAGGGCTGTATCTAGTGGAAGCTGTTGGCGCGATTGTGTCGCGCCCGATCGTGTATCTGTTCCGGGTTCGACGCCACTCAGCCAACGGTGAAACCGATCAGTCGACCAGCCTCTTGGGTTCTGTGAAGATGCGAGCGTACAGTTCCTGTTTGGATCAGTGCGCCCCGCCGGCTGTTCCGCACAAAAGGCCTGCATGATTCGTTGATTCGGACAGTCCGCTTGCCCGGCACCACGTGTAAAGCACTTGCTTGTGGTCTTAATGTAGTAGGCAGAACTTACGGGGTTAGTCGTGATCATCCCACTGTCCAGTCTAGCGCAGTGCGAGTGGACGGGAAGACCGAGGTGGATGCTGATGGCACAGTCAATGAAGCCAGTAATCTCCATGAAAGCTGCATCAAAACGGTCGAGATAATTCGCTAGCTGCCCACCAGCCCTTAGGCACGCTGCGTACCACTCGAACCAACGCAAGATGTCCGAATCAGCAACCATGTCCTTGTAGAAGCCGAGCTTCCCATCTGGTCGCGAAGGATCGATACAGATTCGCTCACTTGCAGCCTCTTCGCCGTTATTGTCTAGATCCTGTAACTTCCACAGATCGTAGTCGGTATTTGCAATTGAACCGCCCCAGTTCCTCATGTATCCCATTCCCGCGGAGAGATCGAATAGTGGGATACTCTGTATGATCGTCATCGCCATTAGAAATCGATGATCGTAAACTGCGCCAGTCAGAGATGGAACATCTACGTATAGATTTCTACTCGTCTCGTTGTAGACTGCCCAGAAGACAACCCCTTCGAAGCTACGTAGATACTCTTCTTCTGGGGTTACTGAACACGTACGTATGGCAGCCGTCGTCCCGTTCCAGTCGGGGAACTCGACGGTGTACGGCGCGTCGAAGTACAACTGCGGGACTTCGGCCGGGCAGGCCGGCGAGACGTTGAGCGTGTACAGGTCACCCGCCCGCACAAACATCAGTTCATCGCCGGACATCCATGTCGGTGACGCGTCGCCGATCTGTGCTGTTCTCGTCTCAATGCTGTCGTCAGCCAGCGACCACAAGCCGATGCCGCCCGGCACCGTGCTGCCGCCGTCCTCAACATGAACGTGAAACGCGATGCGCGAACCGTCCGGCGACCATTCGGGATCGTCGGCAAAGAATGCGCTAGCGGGGCCGTCTGTCTGACCGGTTGACAGCGTGCGCCTCTGTAAAATGGTGCCGTTGTTCGGGTAGCCGAGGACGTACACGCCATAGGTCACCTGCGTGCTGTCCGGGGAGTACGACGGATGGCTGAACGCCTGCCCGGAAAAGAGGCTCTGAAAGGTGATGGTTGACAACGTAAGCCGCATCATCTGGCAACTACTGGTCGACGTAGATACGAACACGATCTGCGAGCCGTCCGGCGACCACGCCGGCATGGAGTCGCCCGTGCCTGCGCGCGGGTATATCGTCAATGCTCCGTACTGACGTCAAACAGGGCGATGTCGTAGTCGCCATTGTCGTTAGACGTCAGGGCAATCTTTGAACCATCCGGTGACCACGCTGCGTGGCCGATAATCGACGTTCCCCAGCGAACGACCGGCTGATCGGCCGGTGAGTCGAGCGTCAGCAATTGGCCGCCGGCGTTGAATGCGACTACCGGTGACCCGGAACGCATCGACAGGCCGTCCGTGTGAATGACCGTTATCTCGCCGGGATTGTCATCTACGACGATCCGAACGCCGGCAAGCAGCACGTCGTCTACGTGAATCTGCCCCGCAGAAGCATGACCGGAGCCGAGATACGTCGTGCCGGGTGGCAGGGGGTCGGGATCGGCCGCGGTCAGCACTGTCGTCCCGTCAATGTCGACCGCGATGTCCGCGCCTGCCGCTCGCAGGGCGATCCGAATCGATTTGCCTGTCTGGACCGCCGACGTACTGGTGTGCCCGATCACCTGCCACCGCGCCGCAGTTCAACCTGACCGCTGCTGGAAATCGATGCTTCGTAACTGCCTTCGCCACTTGCACGTACGCCGAGGATCAACGTTCCGCCCAACAGCCTGATAGTTGCCCGCAGCTCGACCGGATCGAGCCGACCATGGATCGGCGCATAGCCCTGTCCCGGATGATCGAGTACAAGGAAACCGCCGGTCGTGTCGCTTCGGCGTACTGCATTCACGTCTCCGACCCAGTAGGCTTGCGGGACGTAGCCGTCGAACGATTCATAGTAAATGGTGTCGGGCGGGAGATCCGTTGGTGGCGTCGGTGTCGGGATAAACCGGCTTTCTCCGGCTGGACCCGGCGTCACCGCCGCCGGCGTGGGCTGGAGGCCGCGGAACCCGCCCAGCGGATCGGGCGGTTGCGGCGTGCCGGGGATCGGCAGCAGCGGGGCAGGGGTCACGGGCACGGGATCGGCGAAGTTGCCCAAGAGCGTTCTCAGTGTCCAGTCGTCAGACATCAGTACCCTCGGCGGCGTTGTGCCGGAAGTTCCGGCCTTCACTTCACAGCGTAGCATCGCGTCCCACGAGCGGTCAATGTATGGTCATCCGGCGGCTGCGTGACGGTGGGCGTGTGCGGGCACCCTACCAGTCCGGGTTGTCTTCGTCGGCGGAGGTGTTGACCGGCGCGCCGAGGTCGCTCAGTCCGCCGCCCAGCCCGGTCGTGATGATTACGATATCCCGGTTCCCGTTCAGGTGACGCACCGCTGCCAGCGTTGACTGGCTCGGGTCGGTCGTTTGCCATGCCATGAACTGGTATCGCCCCGGCAGATTGCTGGTCACCGCCGACGCCGGACCCACCGTCCACGTCCCGCCGCTGAACGCCATCGGC
>JZRA01000018.1 GCA_001567485.1 Chloroflexi bacterium OLB13 | reverse complement strand
TCGGCGGATCGGCTGGAGACGGCACGCCGGCCTTTGCATCGCTGGCGCTGCGTTCGGCAGCACGACGCGCCGCGGCCTGCCGCACCAGTTCGGAGAAGATCATCGACGCCGGCAGATCGCGCGACGGATCCTCACGATCGGGGCGATTGCGATCTTCAGGCGGGGGAGGCGTGCGGTCATCCATAGCGTGCCAAGTATAGCGCAAGTCGTCTTGATGAGGGTGCAACGGAGGGCGCTGCCGTAGGCTTCACCCCCGGCCGGGCACAAGCGAGACGGCGCAAAACCGTTGTTCAGACGTGAAGGCGAAGCCCCCGCCTACAGTATCGGCAGGCCGTGCTGAATCAGCGTCGGGGCGGTGGCGGCAGCGGCCACAACGACGGTCACAGCAGCGTACAGCGCCGCGCGTGCCGGCCCATTTTGGCGGGCGATCAAGGCCGTAGCGGCGGCCGCGCACGCCAACGCGGCCCACACGGCGACCGGCACCGTGAGCATGACCGCGCCGAGCATCAGCCCGGCGACCACCAAGTCCGCGCGCGACGACCCGCGCAAGCAGCGCACGCTGTAGGTCACGAACGCGAGCGTGAACGTCATTCCGAGCAAGATCGCGCCATCGGTGGCGAGCACGGCGAGCAGCGCCGGCACGAATGCGACCGCCGAGAGCACCCGCCCCAACGGCTTGTCGCGCAGTTCGGCGCCGAGATCATACGCGATCCACACGAAAATCCCGCCCAGCACGGCGATCAGCCCCCAGCCGACATCTCCCAGCGGCGCGCTGAGCTGCCCGCTCAAGTACGCCGTCAGCGCCGTGTGGGCCGGGGCAGAGGTCACGTAGAGCGACTCCGTGCCGGCGTTAACAGCCTTCGCGTCGAACGTCAGGTGGGCCGCCGCGACGCCGCCGTTCGCCTGCGCCAGCGCGACGACGATGAACGCTGTGAGCGCAGCCGCCAACCCCAGCAGATCGTATGGGCCGGGCCAGCCTTGATCGGCGTCGGCCAGTTCCTCGCCGCGCGCCTCGGCCCGCTTCTGGCCGAAGCTGAGCGTCCCGCCGAGAAAGATGCTCGTGACCAGCAGAAACAGCATGTAATCGACCACCAGCGTATTCCAGCCCGCGGCCGTGCCATAGAAAACCGCGCCGCCAGCAATCAACGCCAGCGCCAACGACGCGTTCAGCCCGACACGCGGCTGAGCGGTCGGATAGGCCGGGGACAGCATCGCGCCCGCGCCCAACACCACGGCCCCGAAGATAAAGAAGACGATCAGCGTCATGGCTTGTGTTTTCTCGTACAAAGCATCGTGTAAGTATACGCCCGTCGACTGCGGGGTGCTATCGCCACGCGCTGACTCATGCTATTCTTTTATGCATTGCGTTTCTATGCACCCCGTGGTGAGTCACGTCATGCCCACCTCAAGCGAACAGTTCGATCAGGTGAAGGGCCTTTTGCGCGACGGCAAGCGCGAACGGGCGGTTGAACGCCTGATGAGCTTGATCGAGAACGACCGGGAAAATCCCGAACTGTGGTGGCTGCTCGCCAACGCGCTGCAAGACCCGGTGAGGGCAAAGCGGGCATTGGCCGAAATGCGCAGCCTCGCCCCCGGTGACCGCCGCGCCGACGAGCTGGAAGCCAAGATCGAAGCGCGCATCCTGCTGCGGCAGGTGGTACAGAAGACCAAAGCGCAGCCCCGCCGGTCGAGCGCCCGCAGCGTCATCTTCATCACGCTGGCGTTTATCGCCATTATGCTGGCGGTCGCCGTGCTGGCGTTTTATGCCCTCGACCTGCGCAATCAGCTCGCCGCCGTGCAGCGCCCAGATCCGACCGTGCTTGTGCTTCCGACGCTGACGCCAAGCGACACACCCACTCATACGCCGACGGCAACCTCGACGCCGACCGATACGCCGACACCGACCGCGACCGACACGCCTACAGCGACGCTCACGCCGACACCGACGCTGACCCTGACTCCAAGTGAGACCGCGACTGATACGCCGACGGCCACGCCAAGCTCCACATCGACGCTGACGGCGACGTTCACCACGACGCACACGCCGACTGCGACGTTTACCCTCACGCCAACGAACACCGACACGCCGACGTTTACGCCCTCGATGACCATCACCGACACGCCTATCGGCGGGCAGTTCACGGCGACCGCGCTCGCAAGTATGGCGGCGATCACGCAGACCGCCGCGGCCGCGCTGGGCACGGTGATCGGCCCGGAAGCCACCGACGAGATCAACCCTGAGGCGACCGACGAGATCGGGCCTGAAGCGACCGTGGAAGTCGGCGCCGCGCCGCTGTCCGTCCCCGGCGCGGCGACCTCCACGCCAACAGCGACCGGCGACGCGACCTCATACGCCACGCCTGAGACCATCACCGTCTACGATTTGGGCTTCAGCGCACCGTCGAGCCTCAACCCGGCAGACCGCGAAGAGCGCGGGACGCTGACGGCCGGCTCGCTGCGCCGCACGGTGATTCAGCCCTACACCGAACACGCGTGGGCGTTCGACGCGTCCGCAGGCGTCACCTATGACCTGACCGTCGAGTCACTCTCGCGCAGCGGCGCGCCGATCGTGGCCGTGTTCGCGGCCGACGGCACGGTCATCACCACCACCGGCGACATCGAGGCGGGCAGCACTGACACGCGCGCTGCCCTGTCGTTTGTCGCGCCGAGCAGTGGGCCGCTTACCGTCGTTGTGCGCATGGCCGCCGTCAACCAGCAGCTGTACGCCGTCAGCCTCAAACGCCGCTAAGCCTATGCAGCGCCCCTCACGACCGCCGCGCAAGCCGTCCTCCCACCGGCCGGACGGGCCGCGCCGCCGCCCTGAACGTAAAGGCTGGGACAACCTCGCTGAGTGGTACGACGGATGGGTTGGCAAACAGGGCAGCAAGCACCATCAGCGCATGGCCCTACCGCAGGCGATGACTCTGCTCGACCTTCAGCCGGGCGAGTCCGTGCTCGACATCGGGTGCGGACAGGGCGTGCTCGCGCCGTTGGTCAAGGGGGCCGGCGCGCGCTATACCGGCGTCGACGTCAGCCCGGCGCTGCTCGAACTGGCGCGCAAGCGGCACGGTCAGCACGGGCGCTTCTTCGAGGCCGACGCGTGCCGCCTTGAACTGAGCAAAGACCTCAAGCCGGCCTCGTTCGATGCCGCCGTGTTCCTCCTCTCGATTCAAGACATCAACCCACTTGACTCGGCCCTGCGCGGGGCAGCATGGGCGCTCAAGCCCGGCGGACGGCTCGTCATGGTGATGACGCATCCGGCGTTTCGCATTCCGCGTCAAAGCGGCTGGGGCTATGACGAGAATCGCAAGCTCACGTTCCGGCGCATCGACCGCTATCTGACGCCGCTCAGCGTGCCGCTCAAGCCGTATCCCGGCCAGTCCGGCGTGTCGATCAGCTTTCACCGGCCGATCGGCGCGTATATCAACGGGCTGGCGGCGTATGGGCTGCTGATCGACGCATTCAACGAAATCCCATCGTATAAGACCGAGGACGACGAAGCCGATAATCCGGCCGAAAAAGAGATCCCGCTGTTCCTCGGCCTGCGGGCGCGCAAGCCACGCGCCGCCGCCGGAGGCGAAAGCCGTGACGGATGACGACGCGCGCACGTTGTTGGTGACGATCAACGCGG
This sequence comes from Chloroflexi bacterium OLB13, assembly GCA_001567485.1. GTDB lineage: Bacteria > Chloroflexota > Anaerolineae > Aggregatilineales > Phototrophicaceae > Flexicrinis. The sequence continues at coordinate 9,131 of JZRA01000018.1, read as the reverse complement.
CGCGGGCGATGGGTGCGCTGGCGGAGGTTTATGCGCGTATGGTCGACGCCGCGGCGCTGATGATCGCGCGTGATTTGAAGGACGAGGCCGCCGGCGTTCTCGCGTACGTGATGCACCAGCCCGACGTGCCGTATGACATCTACGACCATGCCGATGACTTGTGGATCGACCTCGAGTCGGAGCTGTGTCCACGCGTGATCGCCGACGCCAAAGCCGAGGCGACGTTCATGTCCCTGCGCGGGATGATCGAGCAGGTCGCCACGGCGCTGATCGGCGATGACGACATGCCGCCAGACACGCTTTCCCCGTGACTCCGGCCTAAGCGAGTAGTTGGAAGCGCCGAGTGATGAGTGTGAGCAAATGCCACGCTGTATCGCTCAATCAACTGCGTTATGAGACACCAAATCTCTCGTCTTTCGAACAATAGCCTAGATCACGCTTCGTCGGCTGTGCTAAATTTCACGACAGTTCAGGCGCGCGCTTGACCTGCCGTGCGGTATTCGTGAGGGAAATGGAGTTCGGATGACTCGCCGTGTAGTACTCCGTGTAGGCTTGATTCTCGTCATCGTGCTGACGATTGCCGTGGCAGGCTTCGCCGTATGGGCGGGGACGCCGTCCGGCGCGGTGATGGAGGAAGCGCTTGCTGCGCTGGAAAGCTCCGACACGGTTATGGTGTTGACTCAGCCGTGGCTGACCTTTGCGCCGGCCGAGCCAGCCGATACCGGCCTGATCCTCTACCCCGGCGGCCGTGTGCTGCCCGAATCATACGCCCCTGCTGCGCGCGCTATCGCCGAAGCGGGCTATCTCGTCGTCGTGCCGGCGATGCCGCTGAACCTCGCCGTATTCGCGCCCAACACCGCCGCCGATGTCATGGCCGCGCACCCCGAGATCACGGCGTGGGTGATCGGTGGACATTCGCTCGGCGGGGCGATGGCAGCACGTTTCGCCCACGCCAACCCGAACAACGTGCAGGGCGTGGTGCTGTGGGCCTCATTCCCGCAAGACAGCGATTCGTTGACCGACAGCGCGCTCGCCGTCACGTCGATCTACGGCACGATGGACGGCCTCGCATCGGTCGAGGACATTACCGCCAGTAAGCCGTACCTGCCCGACGATACGGCGTTCGTCGCTATCGAAGGCGGCAATCACGCGCAGTTCGGCTACTACGGCCTGCAAAGCGGCGACCTTCAAGCGACCATCACGCGTGAGGATCAGCAGACGCAGGTCGTCGCCGCGACGCTCGCCGTGCTGGCTGAGGTATCCGGCGGGCCAGAGTAGAAGAACGCCCAACCTCACCGTTGCGTATCAGGCGGTGGCACGTTACACTGCACGCCATCGTTTAACTTTTTTCAAATGGAGTGCGCGCAATGAAACCACTCGACCTTTCGCCAGACGCGCCGTGGCGCCAACGGTATCGCACACCGGTCGTCGCCGGGTCACAGGTCGCACACAGCGACAAGTCGCGCGGCCTTGCGATCTCCAACCGCGACGGCGTGTACCAGCTTTACGCATGGCACGTCGACAGCGGCGACCTGCGGCAGATCACCAACGCGCCGGCGGGGGTCGTCTTCGGCGGCCTGTCGCCGGACGGCAAGTACATCTACTACCTGCGCGACGAAAAGGGCAACGAGCTGGGTCATTTCGTGCGCGTACCGTTCGAGGCGGCAGTCGATACCGAGCCGGAAGACCTGACCCCCGACATGCCGCCCTACGCCTCGTTCTCGATCAGCCAGAGCTTGAACGGCGCTAAACTCGGCTTCTCCACCGGCGGCAACGATGGCTTCACGCTGTGGGTGATGGATGTCGCGCCGGACGGATCGTTGAGCGCACCGGCCGCGCTGTACAAGTCCGCGCGCCTGACGTTCGGCCCGACCCTCAGCGCGAACGGCGAGTGGGCGCTGGTGACGTCCGCCGAGCGCAGCGAAAAGATGAACTACAGCGTCTACTCCCTGCGCACCAGCGCCCCCGGCGAGATCGTTCACGTCCTGCAAGACGATGACGCCTCGATCCAACCGCTGGGCTTCGCGCCGGTGCAGGGCGATACGCGCGTGCTGGCGACTACCAACGTCACCGGCTTCGACCGCCCCGTGATCTGGGACGCGGCGACCGGGCTGCGCGAGGACTTCCCGCTGAACGATCTCGAAGGGGACGTGTCACCGGTCGCGTGGTCGCCGGACGGCAAGCGCTTCATGCTCAACCAGATGGTCGGCGCGCACTATCAACTGTACGAATACGACCTCGACCGGTCGACGCTGACCAAGCTGAACCATCCGGGCGGATCGTACTATGCAGGCTACTACTTCGACGACGAGACGTTCTACACCAGCAAGACCGACGCCCAGAACCCGACACAGGTGATCGCCCTCAACCCGCGCACCGGCGCGCTCAAGCACGTCGTACTCAAGGCCGGTGATGCGCCGGCGTCACGCCCGATGCGCTCGGTGACGTTCCCGTCCACCGATGGCGCGACGATTCAGGCGTGGATCGCGACGCCGGACGGGGATGGCCCATGGCCGACAATCCTTGAGACACACGGCGGGCCGACCGCCGTCAAGACCGACAGCTACAGCGCGTTCATGCAGGCGTGGCTGGATCACGGTTATGCGTTTTGCAGCGTCAATTACCGCGGATCAGTCTCATTCGGCCGGCAGTTCGAGCAGGCGATCTGGGGCAACCTCGGCGATCTCGAAGTGGACGACATGGCCGCGGCCTATCAGTGGCTGGTGGCGAACGGAATCGCTCAGCCCGACGCGGTGCTGCTGACCGGCGGGAGCTACGGCGGATACCTCACTTTGCAAGGGCTGGGGCGCAGGCCTGAATTGTGGGCCGGCGGCATGGCGGTCGTGGCTATCGCCGACTGGACGCTGATGTATGAGGATCAGGCCGAGACGCTGCGCGGCTATCAGCGGTCGCTGTTCGGCGGCACCCCCGACGAGCTGCCCGAACAGCACGCCAAGAGCAGCCCGATCACCTACGCGGGGCAAATCCGCGCGCCGGTGCTGGTAATCCAAGGCAGCAACGACACCCGCTGTCCAGCCCGCCAGATGCGCGTGTACGAGGACAAGCTCAAAAGCCTCGGTAAAGAGATCACCGTGGACTGGTTCGACGCCGGCCACGGCAGCCGCGCCATGGAGGAGAGCATCCGCCAGACCGAGCTGATGCTGCGCTGGGCCAACCGCGTCCTCGGATGAGCGCCGGAGCCGCGCTGAGCAGGGTCTTGTAAGTTCACGAAACCTCACCCCCGCCTCGCTGCGCTCGACTCCCCCTCTCTATGGCTGCGACCGTTGGGAGCACCGAAGGTCTGGAGAGGGGGTTGGGGGTGAGGCTCATCAGCGGCCGGGTACAACTATCGCGTGACTGCACCATTTCCGTTTCAGGCATACCCCGCGTGACGAGACGCGGCGGTTTCGCTTATCTGATTCTTCTGGAACTCGGTTATGCTGAATTCTGGGAGCTGAGACGCGGACGGGCGTATGACCTATCACAACGACTACGAACCCTTCGACCCTGACGCAGACGACGACCGTTTCCTGTTTGAACGGTACACGCGCGAGGGCGAACCTGACGCGATACCGCGCGCTAACCTGCGCTGGTGGCATTACGTCGTCGCGCTCGTAATGATCGGCGCGCTGATGGCCGAGCTGCTGCTGCCCGTGCTTCAGGCGATCCTCGACGCCCTGCGCATCATCGTGCCCGGCGCCGGCAGCAGCCCGGTGTAAGCGTTCATCCGAATTGTGCGAGCAGCCTACTAGACAAGGCCGCAAAGGAGGAGGACAGCATGGCTTACCCATCCACGACAAACAGCAGCACACGCGCCCTCCGGGGGACGCTTGTCGCGGGGATCATGCAGGCGGCGTTCGCGCTGGCGGTGCTGGTTCTCCCGCTGATGCCGATGAACTGCGTGACAACCCTGAGACAGGAGACAATCTGTCCGCGTGTGTCGTATATCGAGATGGGCGGCAGCCTGATCGGTTACGCATTCCTCATCGCGATGATCGCCATCGGTGTCGGCTCGGTTGTCTTGCTGCGTGTTCGCAACCCGACCGTCACCTGTGCGTTTCGCTGGCTGGCTGTCCTCGCTTCGGTCGGTTTTGTGGTGGTCGGATCGTGGAGTATCGGCTTCTTGTTCCTTCCCGGCGGCGTGCTGATGCTGATCGCTGCACGCTCCTGTATTGCCCACGGCAAGGAACTCGTGCCAGTTCACTAATACTGCTGCTGCCCGTGCTTCAGGCGATCCTCGACGTCCTGCTGATCCTCACGCCCCGCGCCGGCAGCAGTCCGGTGTAGCGACTACACGTTTTGGAAGTAATCGCTGTCCACACGCTTTATAGCGTAACTGCGCTGGGTACTGACGCCGACATTGTGTTCGATCATTAGGGCAGTTAGCTGCTTACAGTCAACAGAGTAATTCCGCTGGGCAAGCGGCGCGTGATAGGCACTGTCTGTCCCTCAGCTACGCTGGTTTCCGCCATATAGTGATACATTTCCGCAGCTCAGCACGGCCAAACTTTCCCATCTGTTGGCTACTATTGCCTTTTCGCTGCACAAGTACATGAACGGTATCGGCTTGAAAGCCAAGGTCTTCAGCGATAGATGTGGTAATCAAGTCAACGGGGATCACCTCTCCCCCATATCGAACATTATCATTGACGAACGCAATCGATGCCCCGGGTTTTGCAGTACGCAGTATCTCGGCAAACACAAATCCCATTTCAATGAAGTATCCGTCAATCATCTGGAGTACACCGCGATTGTTGAGGTCGCCTCGATTCCACCGGGTCGTGAGCGCCGCGTTGATTTCTTGCAGTGCGGCGTTCGATCGAATCACCCTTAAAATATGTTTGAACCGGTCATGTTGACCGAGGCTCTCGTAGAGGACTTCTAGCTCGTGAATCTTCGAACTGTGCTCGACCGTACACGACACTTGACGTTGACGAAGTCTCCGTATCTCAGTTTCCGTTACACCGAGATAGGCCAACTCTAAGGCATAAGTTCTTGTGTAGTCGTACCTGTTGCAGTACGGTGGGGATGTCACGACTGCGGAAAACTGATCCGGTGGAAGAGTTGGCAAAATATCAAGCTACTGCCCTCAATTAGGTTCTGAACACTCGAACGCGTTCGCTGATGTCGTTGAATGGTCTTGATGTCGTTGATTACCGTTGTCATCGCAGCTCGTAATGCGCTTTTGACCGAGGGAAGCACACCCTTGTCAAGACCTCGCCCAACCGGTTTACCTTGCTTGAGACGGATTTCGTTACGAGTACGAACCTTCTCGGCACGGCTATCCCAGCGCAAGTACTGCCCATCCTTTCTCGTATAACTAACCTCCTCCAAGATACTAGTCAGGAGCAGCTTCAGGAGAACCTGAGCCGTGTGGCTGAATTGCCCTTTCTCGGCCCACTCCGTATAGCCCATTAAATCCGCTTCAGTTTCGGAGGAAAATGCGCTGTCGGTGATGCGAAGGTGTGGAAAAGGACCGGTTGCTGGAGGCACGGAATTCTTCCCGATCCAGTCCAGAATAGAAACCAATTCTCCAACATCATAGTCGTACACAAGAGACTTTGCTTCCCAAGCCAAGTGACAGTTCGGAAGTATCTCTATTCCCGCAGCGTGGACGTCCTTGCTCTTTGCCACAAGCAGCGTAGTTGCAGAGCCAGAAAAGGGTTCAAGCACAGAGTCGCCGGGCTTCAGACAGAAGTCATCGAACAGAGTATCGACCAACTCAGCCGAAAACCCCTCACGGTACTTCACCCAACTGTGAAGAATCTGCCCCTTATTCCCTTGAAAACTGACGCTTCGTCTGTTGAACCGATTGGTCGCGTTAAGGATTGAGGCGTAGCGCGCTTCGAGACGCTTCCGCTCAATATCCGATGCCACACTATTGTGGGAGAATTCAGCGGTCGCATTCTGACCCGCGCTTAACACAGAATCGACGGACTCATCATCAAATAGCTTGAGTTGATGCACGGCTCCTCCGTGATCTTATGGTGTTTCAAAGTACTTTACGAGATCATCTAGAAACTCACCTTGAAGGCGAGGGTCGTTCTCAATCTTTGTGAGATTGTAGACACTGGTAAGTTCCCCGCGATCAATCGCAAGTGCAATCTCTTGCGCCACCCTAGTGACAAGGATTGTTGCGATAAACGTGAGCATTGGCTGTGGCCGACCTGTTGCATCTGCTGCTTCGCGTATGCGGTTGAATGACTGAGTTGCCGTCTTCCAGTGCTCGTCAGAGCCTGCCGGATCCGCCCCGCCTTTTAGCTCGGCAACCCACGGAATGGAACTTGATGTGGTCTGTGTGAGTAGATCGGGACCGATCTTGAACTTCTTGTCGGCACTATACCACGTTATTTGCCGGTTAAGCAGAACCTGATTGCCGTTCTTCAAATTAACTGCCCGATAGACAACGCGCTCTTCTTCAAGCCGCAGTAGAAGAGTGCTCAACTCCTGTTCATCCAACCCTTCAGCGACTTCGAAAATTGTTTCGCTCGAGTCCGCGTCCTCATCGCCACCAAGCAGTAGGTTGCCTTTGAGTTTGTATTCAAAGCCTTGGAGTTTTCCTACATGGTGAAGGTGGACGATCACTGGGGTGACTATGCTGGAATAAGCTAGACGGCCGACTTCGTTTCGCCAAGAGCCATCCAGACTAGCACCAATGTTCGAGTACATCAGCTCAAGGTGTCTACGAGGTCCATGGAGATTACTTTCCGACACCAGCCCAGACACAGTACGATTGAGATGTTGTGCGATGCGAAGCGCTTTATCGTGGGAGATGGGGGAGCCACTTTCATGCTCTACAGTAGTCAGACCGATATTGTTCATTACTTTGTTCGAGACCATGGCTACATTCCTATAGTAAAGAATGAGCGTAGGGTCTTTCACAATATCCGCCGAAAGGCAGAAGTAGTATGGATAGGGTATTCTCGGAACGTGTGCATCAAGGATGTCGAGTGCACTCTGCTCAATTCCTTCGCTGTCTGCTGCAATTCGCCACTGCTCCATATCGAAGTTTGAGCTTACCTTCTCAATCGCAGTGATAATGTTATCGACACTCATGCTCGTTAGGCTGCGAAGAAAGAACAGGCCTCTACGGATCGAGTTCTCCCGAACCGCCTGTAGAATCTCATCTTGAGTGCTTTCAAATACGGAAGGGTCGATGCTCATAGTTGTTCCGGGATTTTCGCCATAGCAAACTAACCCTCTGTTGAGAAGGGTTACAGAGGTTAGTATAGCGCGGGCCGATGGCGAGCGTTACTTGAACCGCTACTTCGCCGGCAGGACGTCGCGCTGTTTGCTGCTGCCTTCCTTGGCCGGGCCAACCACGCCGCGGTCTTCCATCGCGTCGATCAGGCGGGCCGCGCGCGCGTAACCGATGCGCATCTTGCGCTGCAGCAGCGACACCGACGCCCCGTTCTGCCGCCGTACCAGATCGACCGCGCGCTCGTACAGCTCGTCGTCCGGCATGTCCTCGCCGGACTCGTCGCCATCGTCCTCGTCGTCCTCATCGAACATCGCCTTCTGCGGGAAGATCGGCCCGCTGGACGCCATGCCGCGCCCGGCTGTCGCGCCGAACCCGGACGGCTGTTTCTGCTCGTCGTCCTTGTCTGACGCCGCGAAGGTCTGTACCTGCGTTTGCGACGTGCCGTCGCTCTGCGCCTTCCAGTGCTTGACGATCGCCTGAATTTCTTGATCGCTCAAGAACACGCCCTGTAAGCGCACCGGCGCAGGCGAATCGCCGCTCAGATACAGCATATCGCCGCGGCCGAGCAGTTTTTCCGCGCCCGGCTGATCGAGGATGACGCGGCTGTCGACATTGGACGCCACCGCGAACGCGATACGCGCCGGGAAGTTGGCTTTGATCAGGCCGGTGACGACATCGGCTGACGGGCGCTGCGTGGCGATCACGAGGTGGATGCCGGTTGCGCGCGCCATGGCGGCGATGCGCGTAATGTAGCGTTCGGCCTCTTCCGGAGCCAGCATCATCAGGTCGGCCAACTCGTCGATGACCACGACGATATACGGCATCTGCTCGGCGTCGGTGGGACGGTTGCGGTTGTAGTCGTCGATGTTGCGCGCGCCGGCCACGCTGAACTTCTTATAGCGGTCGTCCATCTCGCGCGTGACCCACTTCAGCACGCCGATGATGCGCTCGACCTCGACGACGACCGGCGCCACCAGATGCGGGATGCCGTTGTAGGTCGTGAGTTCGACGCGCTTCGGATCGACCATGATGAAGCGCACGACGTCCGGCGTGTTGCGCAGCAGCAGGCTGCAAATGATCGCATTGACCATCACCGACTTGCCGGAGCCGGTCGTGCCGGCGATCAGCAGGTGCGGCATGGTCGACAGGTCGGCGGCGACCGGTGTGCCATCGACCGCCTCGCCGAGCGCGATCGCCAACGGCGACTTGATGCGCTGATAGCGGTTCGACTCCATCAGGTCGCGCAGGCTGACGGTCATCGGCGTGTCGTTCGGGACTTCGATGCCGACGTAGCCCTTACCCGGCACCGGCGCTTCGATGCGGATCGACCGCGCGCCGAGGGAAAGCTGCAAGTCCTTGTCAAGTTGGGCGATGGCGCTGACTTTGACACGGCTCTGGCGGTCGCGCTGGGTGATGTACCCCGGCTCAACACCGAACTGGGTAATCACCGGGCCGGTGTTGATCTCCACCACCTTCCCCGGCGCGCCGAAGCTCTCGAGCGTCTCGCCGATGATGCGCGCGCGTTCGACCAGCGCCTTGCGGTCGTAGTCCCCCTTCGAGCCGGGGGCCAGCAGCGTGCGGAAATCCGCCATCGTGTAGCTGCGCTTGGGCCGGTTCGTCTCGATGCTCGGCGGCTTCGGCGCGCTGATCGGCGTGTTGTTCTGCACCGACGGGCCATACGGGCTGGGCTGGCGCGTAGCCGGCTCAGGCGCGGGCTGTGACGGCGGTTGAACCGGGCGCGGGGCGGGCATGGCTGGCGCAGGCAGGGTCGACGGCGCCGCGCTGGCGGGGGCCGCGGGTGTCCCCGGCTGTTGGATACGGCGCGTAAGCCGGTGATGCGGCCGGTGGCGCGGGCTGCTGTAGGGCCGCAGGCTGCATCACGGGCGGCACGGCGGGCGGTGGTGGCGGCGGCGGCAAAGCTGACGGACTT
>JZRA01000017.1 GCA_001567485.1 Chloroflexi bacterium OLB13 | reverse complement strand
ATCCTCTTCCGGCTTGCCGCCGCCATCCAACACGCTTCGCTTCCTACTTCCCGCTTTGTACTTTCCCGCTTTGCCCCCTTCCCCACTCCTTGAATTCATCCCTCTATTAAAAACCTACCCCTGACAGGAGGGGAGAAGGCGCGTGCGGTGGGATGTGAAGGCTCCTCTGTGTGCTCGAATGCTCTGTGTCTGATCGGGTCTTTTGGGGCTCACTCCGTCGCCGAGCCAATCCATTCTCGCCGTCCAAACAGCCTCTTTAGCAGGCATTGAACGTATTAGCCATGCGTTTTAACGCTCGGCGGCCTGCGGCGTAAGGGGCTCCACGCGGCGGACGAGCCGTATTCGAGGATCCCCTCTGTGTCCTTCGTGTCCTCTGTGGTTCAGTCGGTTTGCCCTTCCCTCACGACTCATCACTTGACACTCAGCACTCCGAGAAGCCGACGGGCGTGTGATGGTGGTGATTTCCGGGCTGACCACTGCCAACTGACGCCTGACCACTGACAACTGACGCCTGACCACTGGCAACTGCCCCCTGCCAACTGTCCCCTTTGTGTACTCTGTGCCCGCTTTTTGCCCTTACTCACGACTCATCACTTGACACTCATCACTCAAGATTGAGATAGGCCACGTTATCCCAAAATATCGCAGGTTTGCACCGCCCGATGGGTTTAACACAGATCAAGTTTTGTTAAGGTTCGATTAAACCCCTGTCGTGACATCCGCGATCTCGCAGGGAACCACATTTCCCAAGCGATTCCAGATATCCCAAATTGGGCCACAAACTTGTTACAATCGCGCATAGTTTGGGATATATCGATTTGTCACTGTCACCATGAACCCTGATTTACTCAAACAAGGCCCCGGCCCGCGCCTTGCCCTGATCGAAGGCGCAAACGCGCAGCATATCGCCGAGACGTTGGTTGCGTTCGCCAACGCCGAGGGTGGCCTGCTTGTGGTTGGAGTCTCGGACGACGGTAAACCCACTGATGGCCCGCTTGAATCCGAGGCGCTCGAGGACGCGCTCAAGGCCGCCGACTCCTTGTGCAGCCCGACCGTCGTCACCGGCAGTTGGGAGGAGGTGATGATCGACGGCAGCCGGGCATACAGCCTGCGCGTGCCGCGATCCATCGAGCTGCACTCGCTGACCGACGGCCGCGTGCTGATCCGTGGCGACGCGCAGAATCGCCCCGTGGGCGGTCAGGAGCTGCTGCGGCTCGCCAGCGCCAAGACCACCGGCGATTTCGAGGCGACCTCACTCACCGGCGCGACCAAAGAGGATTTCAGTAAGAAGATCCTTGACGAGTACATGGTCAAGCGCGCCGAACGCACCAAGCGTCCATTCACCGGCACGCAGGACGATCTGCTCAAGGAGATCGGCGCGGTGGATCAATCCGGCAAGCCGACCGTGGCCGGGCTGCTGCTGTTCACCGACTATCCGCAGGAATGGCTGCCGCAAGCCAGTGTCGTATTCATCAAGTTCCTCGGCCGCACGCCGCGCGGCGAGAACGGCCTTGCCGGGTATATCCGGCGCGAAGAACTCAATGGCCCGCTGCCGCGCTTGATCGAGAGCGCGTGGAATATCGTGTGGAGCGAGATGGCCGTCGGCGGCGTGGTCAAGGGGTTGGAGCGCGAGGACACGCTCGAATACCCGCAGTTCGCCGTCCGCGAAGCGATTGTCAACGCCGTATGCCACCGCGATTACCGGCTCAAGGGCCGCCGCATCGAAATCCGCATGTACAGCGACCGGCTTGAGGTCATCTCGCCGGGAGGGCTGCCGGGATTCATCACCATCGAGAACATCAAGGACGAGCATTTCAGCCGTAATCCGCGTATCGTCAACGGCCTGTTCCAGTGGGGCTACATCGAGGAGCTTGGCCTTGGCATCGACCGCATGATCGAGGTCATGGAGCAGACCGGCCGCAAGCCCCCCGATTTCGACGCACGTCCCTACAGCTTCGCCGTGACGCTGTATAACGAGCGCGTCAAGCAGCAGCCACCGGAGTGGTCGCGCAACACCAACTACCGGCAGGCGCGCGCGCTTCAGTACATCAAAGAGCATGACCAGATCACCAACCGCGAGTTCCGCGACCTGTGCCCCGGCGTGAGCGCCGAGACCCTGCGCCTCGATCTCGCCGACCTCGTCGAGAAGGGTATCCTGCTCAAGATCGGCAGCAAGAAGGGCACCCACTACATCCTCAAGGTGGGGAAGTAGCGGGGTTGCGGGAAAGCTGCCGGAAGTCGGTCGTCAGCAGACAGGTGATAGGCGGTCATGGGGGCGATGAGGCGTCGCCTATCGCGTCCAGAACGGCCGGCGCATATAATCCGATCATGCCGCACATCACCCACGGATACCCCTCACCCTGACTCCCCGATCCGTGCCCACGCCTGAGTCTCGCGCTGCCCGCCTTGTGCCGGCGGTGCTGATCGTGATTCTGGCGGTCGCGGCGGCGCTGCGTTTTACCGACCTGCCCGCCGTGCGCCTCAACATCGATCACGCCTATCCCATCGCACAGCGCTCGACACGCTCGACCACGGCGCGCTTCCGCTGATCGGCCAGCCCACGTCGGTGTTCGCCGCCAATCCGCCGCTGACCGGCTATCTGTTCGTGCCGGTGCTGGCGCTCACGCGGTCGGCGCTGGCGGTCGTGGTGTTCGTCGTCCTGCTCAACACGGCCGCGGTGTATTTCTGCTACCGCGCCACCGCCGATCTGCTCGACAGTCCGTGGCTGGGATTGGCGGCGGCATGGCTGATGGCCGTCAACCCGTGGGTGATCGAGTTCAGCCGGACGACGTGGGTGCAGTGCCTGCTGCCGTTCCAGACGACCGTGATCCTGTGGCTGCTCGTGCCGGTGCTGCGCGGGCGTGCGGCGCGGCCCGACCTGCGGCTGAGCGCGGCGCTGATCACGCTCACGCTGTCGTCGCTGACATTCCTGCTGACGTTCTTCCTCGCCGCGTCGGTGACACTGCTTCTCGTGATCTTCCGCCGGCACGTCCCGACGCGCGGCCTGCTGATCGGCGGGGCGGTGTTCGTCGCGGCGACCGGCGCGTTCGTGCTGGCCCTGCTGGCGAATCCGGGCGCTGGATTCGCGCGCATCGGCAACTTCACATCCGAACCGGCGCGCTTCAAGCCGGAGGCGGCGCTGCACGCGATCCGCTTGGTGACCGGCGATCAGTACAGCGTGGCGCGCGCCCCTGATCTGCCGGACGCGGCGGCGTGGCAGTCGGCGGAGGCGTCGGCGCACTTCGCCTTGCAGATCGCGCTGGGCGTCGGCATTGCGGCGGCGGTTGGCGCGCTGCGGCGCTCCGGTGGGCGGCGTCCGGCCGCGATCATCGCGCTGGTGTGGTTCGCGCTGCCGGTCGTGGCCATGAGCTACAACGGCAGCCCAGTGCATCCGCATTATCTGCTGCTGTCGCTGCCGGCCGGATTCATGCTGGCGGCGTGGGGCGTGGGGATGATTGCGCGGCGGCCGCTGGCGCGTGCGCTGGTGATCGGCGGACTGGCCGCGTCAGGGATCGTATCGGCGGGCAGCAGCGTCCGTTTCGCGCAGGAGACCCGGCTCGGACTCAACGCCGGCCTCGACGCCCTCCCGCTGTACGACGGCGAGCGCATCGGCGCGGCGATCAACGCGGCGCTGCCGCAAGGGGGCGTGGTGTATGCCAACACCGTCCCGTGGATCCTGAGCAGTTTTGCGGGACATTCGCTGAACGTTGTCAACGAAGTGCGGATGTCCGGCGTCTCCATCCTGCCGGCGACGGGCGGGCTGGTCGTGGTCTTGAGCGCCGAACCACCGGAGCCGCCGCCGTTCGGGTCCGGGACGCAAATCATCCCGATCACCGGCGGCGCGGCGTCGATCACGACGTTGAAGCCCGGCGGAGTCTCGCTCGATACGCTGCCCAACGCGATGAACATCCCGACCGCGCAGGGGCTATCGCTGCGCGGCTATGACCTGACGTCCAACCGGCGCGGCACACGCTGGACGCTCACGACGTATTGGCACGTCGACGCGGCCAACCCGGACGCAAGCGTGATGCGTTCGGCACGTTCGCGCATGTGTACGGTGCGGACGGCGCGCAAATCCTCAACGTGGACGGTCATATCGTGCCGGGGTATCTGTGGAACACGGGTGATCTACACGTGCATCAACAGCGCTTCGAGCTAACGCGGGGCGTCGTGTTCACGGTCGGCATTGGTCAGTACGACGCAGACGCCCACCAGAACCTCGCCTTCATCCTCCCCACCGGCGAATGGGTGGTGGAGGTCGTCGTCACGCCGGAGTAGAGTGATACGCCTTCGTTCTGTGAGCGTGTTCGGGACTCAGAGGTCTTGGCTTTTGCCGGTCGGCCGTTACACTGCTGATGACTTTTTCAACACGTTCGTATCAAGCACAATACGAAACATATCATCCGAATCTATCCGGCGTCGTTCAACGGCGCGAATCGTTCATGAGCGTCACGTCCTCGCCGGATGACCTCGCGGGCTTTGCGGCGGCCAGCAGCATCCCAGCGAGGGGTACGCTCTCATCGAAGTAGAAGCGGAGTTGGCTCACGGATAAATCCGCCCCTTGGCAGATAGCTCCTCGTGCATTTGATCTGCAAGCAGGTCATCAGCCTTCCATTGTTCTGCGAAGTCCGCTTTGTGCGCGTAATAATAGGCAAGCGCCGCATAGACTTGGCCGACTGTCAGCGCAAACCCCGCGGCAAGCTCGTCAGCGCTCATGCCTTCGAACACATGGGCCGCTGCAACATCCTGAACGCGCACACGGGTACCGACGATGATAGGACGGCCGCCACGCACGGTCGGGTTTGAGACGATCATCTCAATCGGAAGTATAACCATACGGCACAGTCCTCACTTACGCATAACGCTATTGTACTCGCGCTTTGCTGATTCAGCGGCTTTCTGTTCGCTCGTGCCGGATGACCTCGCGGGCTTTGTCGAGCGTCGGGGCGGTGTATACACGGCCGGCGATCTTCGGGTCGATCCGGCGCGCGGCGGCCAGCAGCATCCCGGCCAGCGGCGGCACGACCAGCACGATCAGGCCGACGTTGTCCGGCAGGCCGGCCAGCGCATGGAGCGCACGCTGCACCGCGCCGAGGCCGCCCGTCTCTGCCGATGCCCTGCCGAGGTTGGCGATAATGTCGCAGCGGTGCGGATGAGCCGCCACCCACTCGCTCACGCGCGCGACTGCGTCATCGAACTCCGCCCACGTATAGTCGCGCTGTACGTCAAGCCGGACGATCGTTTGCGACTCGTCGTCCCATGTCAAAACAAGCGGTGTCACCACGGACTCTCCGGATTGAGACGTGTTAGGGTTACGCTTCGTGCGAGGTCGGCTGGCCGACGTGGAACACCTTGCCCTCGGCGGCGCGCAGCAGCCGGTCACGGATCGCCGCGCCCAGCCCCTCGGAATCGAGCAGCGGCGCGAGGATGACGTCGACGCCCTGCCCGTCGAGCGCGCGCAGCGCACCGAACAGCACGCGGCCGATCGCGGCGTGATCGTGCTGCTCGCCGAGCGCGATGATTCGCGCCCCAAGCTGCGTGTAATGCGCGGCGTCCTCGTTGACGGTCAGGATTCCCACCCGCCGGCCGTTGGCGATGTAGCGCGCGGCCGTGTCGCTGATCGCGCTGCGCACGGCGGCGGCCGGCCCTTCGTACAGCATCAGGCGCGCGCGGGGGGCGTAGTGGCGCAGCAGTTGGCCCGGAGACGGTGACGCTTCGTCCGCATCGCCGAGATACTGCGAGACGGTGCGAACCTCAGGGATCAGCCGGCGCAGGTCTTCGATCACGACGCCGCCCGGACGCAGCACCACCGGCGGATCCTGTGTGAGATCGAGCACGGTCGATTCGAGGCCGAGAGTCGTCGGCCCGCCGTCGATTACCACGTCGACGCGGCCGTACAGGTCTTCGAGGACGTGCGCGGCGGTGGTGGCGCTGGGGCGGGTGAAGGTGTTGGCGCTCGGCGCGGCGATCGGCGTCTTCGACGCTTCGATCAGCGCGCGCGCGACGGGATGGATCGGCATACGCACGGCGATCGTCGAAAGACCAGCGGCGAGGTTGGACGGCACGTGCGCCGCCCGCTGGAGCACCAACGTCAGCGGCCCCGGCCAAAACGCCTGTGCCAGCGGCTCGACCCACGCCGGGATATGATCGGCGAGCCGGTACAGGTCGGTCGACTGTGCGATGTGCGTAATCAGCGGATCATTGGCGGGGCGCCGTTTGGCCCGGTAAACACGCTCAACGGCCTCGGGATCAAGCGCATTCGCCCCGAGGCCGTAGACGGTTTCAGTCGGAAAGGCGACCAGTTTCCCGGCGCGGATGTACTCGGCGGCTTTGGTGATGACGTCCGGCTCTGGCGCTGCCGGATCGACGTGCATGATGATGGTCTTCGCCGAGTAGTCCATGGCGCGCGCGAGCGTTACTCCACCTGTACTTTGACTTTGGTCGAGCCGGTTGTGCCGGACGGGGGTTCGGCTTCGCCGGGTTCGTCCTCGGCCTGCTGACGCTTTTCGGCGGCCTTCTTCACCTCTTCGACGGCAGCTTCCATCAGCACGCGCAGCCCCTTCGTAAATTCACGCGTGGCCTGCGCGCCGTGTTCGCGGAATCCTTCCGGCAGCAACGCCTCAAGCGCCTTGCCGGTTTCTTCCAACGCGCGCCGCTGGTGGAAGAGGAACGCCTCGAATGGGCTGCGCGGATTGGTCTCGTCCGTGTTGGGCGTTGTGTTCTCAGTCATCTCGATACTCCTTCTCGGGTTCTTTGCCCCTTAGCCTTCGCCTGCTGCTCCAACGTGCAGGACTACGCTGCGGGTTGGCTTACTGTAATGTACGCAGGCGCTGGGCTAAAGTTTCGCGGCGGCCACCTGACGCCTACTCGACGGGCGGGGGCGGCGGAACCGGCAGGTCGGTGACCGGCGTATCACGCCAGCGCTGACCTTCCTTGATGATGAGGTACGGGATGCCGTTGTGAATCGGGTACTTGTTGCCGCTGTCGGCGCAGACCAACCATGACGGATTGACCAGTTCGAGCCGGCCGGGGTCGTCCCCTTTATCCTTGAAATGTACGGCCTCGGGACAGCGCAGAAACTCGAGATGCTCAACCTGAAACGTCGGGGCGTCGGACATACCGCAGGTTTCCTCAATCGGCGGGGATATGCAGCAGTATACCACAGGCGAACGGACGGCAAAATGCGGCTGGCATAAGAAACCACCTGCATGGGGTTCACGGCGCAGAATGGCCGGATCAGGCAGTACAATAGAATGGTCGAGTGTTGAGGGATGCCGTATGCGCGCCAGAAGATCCCCTGTCATGGATGTGCGCTTGGCTGTCGAGGTGGATGTCGCCAGCCGCCTGCGCGCCGAGGCCAAACGCTTGAATGTCCCCATCAAGACGCTGTTGACCGGCATCATCGAAGCGTATCTCGAACAAGCCGAACGGCGGTCATGGCCGGACTTGTCGGGCTGCATCGCGGACGCGCTCTCGTCGATAGGCAGCGACGATCCACGCCCGCACGGCTGAATGACGATCCTTCGGACGAACACCTTGCGGTGTTTCCATCAATTACCGCATCTAGCCATAAGACACGCCGTGACGTTCCATCTCGAACCGCGATATTGACGTGTCGATGTATCATGAGGCGCTCCAAGCGAGTAGTTGAAAGTGCCGAGTGCTGAGTGATGAGGTAATGAGATACAGTATCGCTCAATGACCACTACGTCATAGAACACGAAGTCTCTCGACTTTCGCACAACGGTTTAGGGATGTTACGACGGACGGTAACGCGATGACAGACCTCCTCGACGCACTGATTAACCTGCCCCGCATCTGGGGATCGCAAGTTTCTCCGGACGGCAAATGGGTGGCGTGGAGCTGGCTCGGCGTCGGGCCGGCTGTCGACGTGTGGGCGGCGCCGGCCGACGCCAGTCAGCC
The DNA here is from genome assembly GCA_001567485.1 of Chloroflexi bacterium OLB13. GTDB lineage: Bacteria > Chloroflexota > Anaerolineae > Aggregatilineales > Phototrophicaceae > Flexicrinis. Next base: position 8,407 of record JZRA01000017.1, on the reverse strand, counting down.
GCCGGTGCAGCTCACCGCCAATCACGAGGAGACCGTGCTGGTGAGCTGGCTGCCAGATTCGTCCGGCGTGATCGTCGCGCAGGACACCGGCGGCGACGAGCGTACCGGGCTGTACCGCGTGCTGCTGAGTCAGCCGGGTGTGATGACTCCGCTGACCGATCCGTACCCCAACTATTTCGTGCGCGGCGGGGAGGTCACGCCGGATGGGCGGTATCTCGTCTATGCGGCCAACCTTGACCTTACGACGGGCGAGGAGATCGAACAGGTCGCGCTGATCCGCCACGACCTCACGACCGGCGAACGGGTCGAACTAGCGCGCACGATACGCAACGGTTACGTGATCCCGCAGATCAGCCCCGACGGCCGGCTGATCCTCTACGACCGCAAAGATCGCCACGCGGCCGGCACGCAGTTGTGGCTGTGTGCGCTGGATGGCAGCGGCGACCGTGAGATCGTCAACGTGGGCGACGACAAGAAGGCGTGGGGCGGGTGGCTGCCCGACAGCCGGCGCATCCTGCTCACCGCCGAGGCGGATGCTCACGAGCGCGTCGGGATATACGACACCGTCAGCGGCGAACTACGCTGGTTGATCGACGACCCCAGCCGCAGTATCGCGACGGTGTTCATCCACGACGTGCCGGGGGCGAAAGCGGCCACTGTCATCGAGACACAGGCGCGCGCTCGATTCCCTCACTGCTCGACCCCGACACCGGAATTGAGACGCGGCTGCCGTTGACCGCGGGCGCATTGATCCCGCAGGCGCCGGTCAGCGGCGGGCGATGGCTGGCGACCTATTACAGCAGCACCCAGCCCACCGACCTCGTGCTGTGCGATCCGTTCCATCCCGACCCGCAGACGTTCATCAGCGTGGCGCGGGTGTGGGACAAGGTGCGGCTCACCCGCGACGACCTGACGCCCGCCGAGGACTTCCGCTGGACGAGCGTCGACGGCCTTGAGATCCAAGGCTGGCTGTACCGCACACGCACGACTCCGGCGCGCGGCACGATTCTCTACATTCACGGCGGCCCGACCGCCCACGCCACCGACAGCGTGATGGCCGAGGTACAGTTCTACGCCTCGCGCGGGTTCAATGTGCTGGCCCCGAACTACCGCGGCAGCACCGGATTCTCGCTGAGCTACCGCGAGTCGATCAAAGAGGACGGCTGGGGCGGGCGCGAGCAGGACGACATCGCCTATGGCGCGAAAGCGCTGATCGAGGCAGGCATCGCCGAGCCGGGCAAAATCGGCGTGACCGGCACCAGCTACGGCGGCTATTCGTCGTGGCACCAGATCGTGCATACGCCGACCGAGTGGATCGCGGCCGCCGCGCCGGTCTGCGGGATGACCGATCTGATCGTGGACTACGAGACGACGCGCCCCGATCTGCGCCCGTACAGCGAGGAGATGATGGGCGGCCGTCCCGATCAGGCGCCGGAGAAGTATCACAAGGCGTCGCCGGTCAATTTCGTGCAGAACATCAGCGGACAGCTTCTGATTGTGCAGGGGCTGAACGATCCGAACGTAACGCCGGACAATGTTCATACGGTGCGTAAGGCGCTCGACCGACACAACATCGAATACAGCGTGCTGGCGTTCGAGGACGAGGGGCATGGCATCTTGCGCCCGCACAACCTCAAGACGTTGTATCCCGCGTTGGTGGATTTCTTCGCCGCGGCGTTCGGTGGAGAATAGCGCAAGTCGGGATCGCCCGTCTCAGCGGCCCTACTTTTCGCATCCAGCGTGTGTTAATCGTTACTATCAGCCCCATATTCTGACCCATGATTCATGCTCGGACACGGCCGTGAGGTTCACGGCGCTAAACGAGTGAAGGCGTATGCCGACCACTCCTCATCCATCACCCTTGCCCGCCCGCTTAAGGAGATACTGTGGACGTTGCAAAAAGCAGGACGTCAACATCCTTCGTTGAATTTGTCGTCATCATCTCGATGATGATGGCGCTGACCGCGCTGTCCATCGACGGGATGCTGCCGGCGCTTCCTGAGATCGGCAGTGATCTCGGCGTGGTCAACCCCAACGACCGCCAGCTCATCATCGTCGTCATGCTGTTCGGCCAAGCCATCGGGCAGCTCTTATTCGGGCCGCTGTCGGACATGATCGGGCGCAAGCCGGCCATCTTCGCCGGATACGGCCTGTTTATCGTCGGCACGGTCGCCTCCATCGTGTCGATGAACTTCCCGATGATGCTGCTGGGACGTGTGATGCAGGGGATCGGGACAGCCGCGCCGCGTGCGATCACCTTGGCGATTGTCCGCGACCGCTTCGAACGGGAACGCATGGCGCGGGTCATGTCGTTCGCCATGGCGATCTTCATCCTCGTGCCAATGGTCGCGCCGTCGCTCGGCCAAGTGCTGCTGTCGGTCGCGGGGTGGCGCAGCATCTTCGGCTTCTTCCTCGTCTTTGCGGTCTCCACAGTGACGTGGTTCGCGCTGCGCATTCCGGAAACGCTCGCGGTCGAAAACCGCAAGCCGCTGACCCTCGGCCGCTTCCGGCAGTCGATTGTCGAGATCATCCGCATACGCCCGGCGCTCGGATACACGCTCACCGCCGGCCTGACCTATGGCATCCTGATCGCTTATCTGAACTCGTCGCAGCAGATCCTTCAAGAGCAGTACGGGCTGGGTGATACCTTCCCGCTGTACTTCGCGGCCGTCTCACTGTCGATCGGGCTGGCGGCGCTCGTCAACGCGCGGCTGGTCATGCGCTTCGGGATGACCACGCTGGTGCGCTGGGCGTTGGCATCGATCGTCGTGCTGTCGACCGTCTTTCTGACTGTCTCGGTCGCGTCCAGCGGCCAGCCGCCGCTGTGGACGCTGATGGCGTTCCTGATGCTCACGTTCTTCTGCATCGGGATTCTGTTCGGCAATCTCAACACGCTCGCGATGAGTCCGTTGGGCCACATGGCGGGGGTTGGCGCAGCGGTGATCGGTGCGGCGACGACCTTCTTCTCGATGCTGCTCGGCGCGGTGATCGGCGGCGCTTACAACGGAACCGTCCTGCCGCTGGTGATCGGCATCGTCGTGCTGTCGGTCAGCGCGAGCCTCATGGCGCGGTGGTCGAGCGCGCGGTGATCCAGCGGTGGTGCTGGCCCAACGCACCGATTGGAACAAACACGGGTACGATAACGTCATAGTATTTGACCGCACCGTTTACGATCGGGAGCGCAGCGATGAGCCTTGAACCCAGCCAATCCAACCCGTTTGGATGTTTCGTCTTGTTGGCGCTGATCTTCTTCTTCGGCGTGTTTGGATTCGTCGCCATCGAGCAGGAATCGGTCGGCGCGCCGATGCTGGATACGCCGGCGGTACCAGCGCAGGCGCGGCCCGGGGCCGTCAAGCCTATTACGCCCGTCACGCTCATGAGTCCGCTGCCAGACGGCGCGGCGCTGCTCGGCGTCGACTCGGCCGTGCTGGAAGTCCGTGGGCCGGGGCAGGTCGTCGTGCAGGTCAGCGGCACATGGCCCGATGGCTGCGATTTCCCGGTCGAGGTCAACACCATCGTGACACCCGAACTGGTCAACGTGATCGTGTATCGCGTCGTGCCGCCGGACGTGTTCTGCACGATGATGCTGCAGCCCTACAGCGGGGAGATCGACATCAGCGCGGCGTTCGCGTCAGCTGGCAGCGCCGCTAATCCCGCCCGCGTGCCGGTGATGGTGAACGGTGTGACGGCCAATCCTCTGACAAAGTGAAACGGAGAGATGACTGATGGTTAAGGGAGTAAGACTCATGTTTGGCGCGCTGCTGCTGGCCGGTCTAGCTTCGGGAGCGTGAACGCGCAAGATACGCCGTCCGACCCGACCGCCGACGGCGTGAGCATCACGGTCTACAATCAGGGCACCGCGCTGGTGCGCGACCGCCGCACGTTCACCCTGACACAGGGCGAATCGGTGCTGAACTTCACCGATGTCGCCGCCACCATCGACGCCACCTCCGTCAACATCAAGTCGCTGACCGATCCGGACGGCACGCGCGTGCTGGAGCAGAACTACGTGTTCGATCTGGTCGATACGTCGGCGCTGCTCAAGCGCTACATCGACCAGCAGATTCAAGTCACGATGTCGGACGGCACGATGTATTCTGGCGTACTGCTCAGCGGCGCATACGGCGACATCATCCTGCGCGAGGACGGCGGGCAGGTCGTCGTACTGCATTCGGCTGAGGCGCGCGACGTGCGCTTCCCCGCGCTGCCCGACGGCCTCATCACGCGGCCGACGCTGCGCTGGTTCCTCGAAAGCGCGCAGGGCGGCGAGCAGCAGATGGAGCTGACCTACCTCGCCGGCGGCATGACGTGGACAGCCGACTACAACCTCGTCGTCGCGCGTGACAACAGCAGCCTCGACGCGACCGGCTGGGTGACGGTCACCAACACCAGCGGCGCAGCTATCCCAACGCGCAGCTCAAGCTGGTCGCCGGTGATGTCAACCGGATCGTCGAGCCGATGATGTACGCCGATGGCATGATGGAAACGCGGGCGATGGCAGCGCCGACACCGACGGTCGAGCAGCGCGAGTTCTTCGAGTATCAACTCTACGAAGTCGCGCGCCGGGTGACGCTGGGCGCTAACGAGACCAAGCAGGTCGAGTTCATCGCCAAGACCGGCGTGCCGGCGTCGACCTTCTTCGTGTATGACGGCAGCTCTCCGTTTTACGGCTACAGCAGCCCGATTTACGATCAGGGGTACGGCATCACCGGCGTCACCACGGTCGGCACGTACCTGTCGTTCACGACGGCCGAGGATGGCGGCTTGGGCGCTGACCTGCCGGCGGGGCGGGTGCGCGTGTACCAGCTCGATACGGACGGCGCGGCGCTGTTGATCGGCGAGAACACCGTCAACCATACGCCGCAGGGCGAGGACGTCGAGCTGTATTTGGGCAACGCGTTCGATCTGGTCGGCGAGCACAAGCAGACCAGCTACAACCAGCTCACGCGTGACGTGGTGCAAGAGACCTACGAAATCCGCCTGCGCAACCGCAAGGACAGCGAGACGGTCGAAATCCGCGTGCCGGAACGGTTGTTCCGCTGGCGCAACTGGCAAATCCTGAACAGCTCGCATCCATACGAGCAGCTCGATTCGTCGACGATTGAGTTTCGCGTCGAGGTGCCGCCGCAGGGTGAAACGGTCATCACCTACACCGTGCAGTACGCGTTCAATCAGTAATACGGGGCAAGAGTTGAGACAAAAACAGGGCGGTTCAAGCGAACCGCCCTGCTCGTGTCTGTGTGTATTCTGGGTAGTCAAGTGCCTTTCCGCACTCACGGCCGGAAATGCGCGGCAGTTCGGTCATACCTGCTCAAGCACCATGATTTCAGGCTCATTCGGCACCGGCACACCATCTTCTTTAAGGGCCTCAACGTACAGCGCGATGGCTTCCTTGATGTTAACCAGTGTCTCTTCGCGCGTTGCGCCCTGACTGTGGCATCCGGGCAGGCTTGGAACAGATGCGCACCATGCGCCGTCTTCGTCGGTATACAGCAGGATATGTCTCATGGATCCATCAGCCTCTAGCTTGGATTGCAGAATTTTAGCAAAGTCCACACGGCCTCTGGAAAACAAAAACAGGGCAGTTCAAGCGAACCGCCCTGCTCGTGTCTGGAAATTCTTCGCGCGCTTAACGCCGTGCGAGCTTGCCGCTTTGACTGGCTTCGTAGCAGGTCACGCCGGCTTGGCTGACCTTGATCCCATGCCGGACTCCGGCGGGGATGTCGGCACGGTCGCCGGAGCGCAGGACGTACACGCGATTTTCGTCCGGCGCGATCAACTCCAACGTCCCGGATACCACCCACAGCACCTTATCGTAGCCGTGGCTGCGGACGTTAAACATGCGATTCGGGTTGTTCTGCCACGTGAACGGCCGCATCCCCTCGTCCGCCATGAGCCGGTTGATGCTGGTGGCGGAGGGAGGCGTGGGGTAAGTCCAGCGCCGAACAGTGATCGTACGATTTGGAAGGGGCATAACACTCAATCAGTGCGGATACGATAACTCCGTAACAGCATACACACCTTAAAGGGATGGTGCAAGCCGCTTTTCCATCACGAAGGTGGGGTCGTCCACGTGGCGCTCCATACCATTGTGGTCAACAAAGGACCATTGTCCGGGATCCTCATCAATTACTAAATAGCCTTCACGGTGGTACAAACGCCGCGCCGCTTCGTTGCGTTTGCTGACCTGAAGCACGGCATATCGGAACCCGCGCCGCGCCAATTCAATCTCGGCGGTGCGCAGCAGGCGCGTGCCGATCCCCAGCCCTTGCAGATGTCCGATCACGCGGAACGAGTAGATATACCCGCGCGACCTGCCATCGGCATGCTGCTTGTTCTTGCTGTCGAACTGCATGTAGATCTGCCCGACCGGAAAGCCGTTGATGTCCGCCACCAGCATCAACTGGCGGCCTTTGGTCATGTCGACGAAGGCGCGTTCGATGTACCGCCGCGTATGACTGTGTGACCCGTACCACTCCAGCTTGCGCACGTCACTGCGGATGGCAACGCGAATGCAGTACTGAATCGCCAGTGGAAATTGAGGCGGAGTGCTGTCGGGAACGGGCCGTTCACGCAGGATCATCGGTGGGCAATCGATCGATCAGAATCTGAAGCATCACGGCTTCGTCGGAAGGAGTCTGGATGTGACCATCCAAGCGGGCATCAAGCAAATGTTTAAGGATGTATTTATACCGCGGGCCGGGAGCTATTCCAAGTTCCTTGAGCGTTTGGCCGGTGGTGACCGTGCGCATACGGCGCCAATCGGTAAGATACGCCTCGGCGTTCGCTCGTGCCTGACCTCCCAGCACCTGCCCGGCCGTTGCGACTGCGATATCGGGCAGGCCGTGGAACCGGTGATAGGCGATGCTGGGCGTCGTGCTGAACGCCGCCTTGCTGTCGCGCACGAGCGCGGCTGTTGCGTTGACGGCGCCGGCCATTGACGCGCTGAACGCCAGCCGCACGGCGATCTGCTTGAGGTCGGCGGGGTCGAGCCGGCACAGCCACGCGCACCACGCCGCGATCTCGAGGTCGGCGGGCGGATCGTCGTGGACGGCGAGCAGATCGTCGTCCAGCGTGTGAGTCACGCCCAGCGCCGGGTGAATCGCCGCGAGCGCGCCGAGTTCGTCCAGCAGGGTCAGCGAGTCCGGGGCCGACGACTCGACGAGGATCAGGCGCAGCTCGGTACGCAGGCGTTCGCCGCTGACGTTGTCGATCACCGGCAGCGCGGGGGGGATCAGCGCTTCGGTCTCCGGCGCGAACATGAAGCCAAGCCGGGCCGACAGCCGCGCCCCGCGGTAGATGCGCGTCGGGTCGTCCTGAAAGCTGGCCGGGTGCATCACACGCAAAATGCTCTCATCGAGGTCGAACAGCCCGTCGTGACGGTCGATCACGACGCCGTATTCAGGCCGTGGCGCGAGCATCAGCGCCAGCGCGTTGACGGAGTAATCGCGCCGGCGCAAGTCGTCTTCGAGCGTAGTAGCCGCCGGGATCGGCAGCGCGCCGGGCCGTTCGTACAGCTCGGTGCGCGCGGACGCGAAATCGAAGTGTTCTGGAACCAGCCCATCGTCGATGAAGAACGCGTCCGGGGCCGTCCATGTCGCCGTGCCGAAGGCTTCATGCGCCTTGACCACCCCGCCGAAGCGCGACCGCAGCGCCCCCGCCAGCTCCGCCGCCGCTGAGAGGCCCATGTCGCCGCCATCGACCAGAAAATCGTAGTCGGTCGTCGGCATCTTCAGCATCACGTCGCGCACGCCGCCGCCGACCAGCGCGAATCGCACGCCGATCGATTCAGCCACTTCGGCGATGCGATGCACGTGCTCGGTGGACTGCTCCCCCAGCACGCTCGCAAGCTGTGCGTACGTAATGCGAACCATCGTGTCCCTATTGTCGATCCAAACCCGGACGCAATCCGCAGTATCCCTCAAGTAGGTTATCGAAAGTCAGCAAACCCAATCTTCCGCCTCAGAGGGTTCCACGAGCGGTGAAGGCTGGTAGTCACTCATCACTCATCACTCATCACTTTCAACTTCTTACATCAGCGCGACTCGTCACTTCGTCACACCCACGGCCCGGTGATCTGGCGCTGGGCCATGCTCAGCGACACGCCGGCGTTGAAGAAGGCCAGCATGGCGAACGCCAGCGCCGCGCTGCGGTCGTCGCGCCCGCGCAGGATGCTGAACAGCCCCGGCATGACAATGGCGAGCCACGCCATATACAGAAAGTACAGCCCCAAGCGGCCATCGACCGGGCGCGCGCCGGTCGCCGTCAAGATGACGCCCAGCAGGACGATCACGCCGGCGAGGATCGACTGCACGACCACCGCGCCCCAATAGCCGCCGGGGATCGGCTGGCGGCGCCCCGCGACCACCGCCGCCCATACGCCCAGCGCGAATGAGAACAGAATGTG
>JZRA01000016.1 GCA_001567485.1 Chloroflexi bacterium OLB13 | reverse complement strand
TTGACTATGGTCGGCGTGGCAAGGGCTATGTCTTTGGCGCGTTTCGCCCAGCCAGTGGTGAAGCCCTGACCGATACCTATCCCCGACGCACCATCGTCAACTGGGTTCATTTCCTGACTCAGGTCGAAGACTGGATCCCTCTTGATGTGGAGCGTGTCTATGCCATCGTCGACAATCTCAGCTCCCATCGCGCCGCCGATGTACTGTTGTTCAGTCTGGCTTATCCGCGTTGGGAATTTGTCTTTCAGCCCAAGTACGCCGCTTATCTGAACCTGATCGAACCTTGGTGGAAAGTGCTGCGTTCCTTGGCGTTGAAGGGACGCCGTTTTGAAACTTGGGATCAAGTCTGCGCTGCCGTCCAGTCGGCCACCGCCTACTGGAATGCCCATCGCCATCCGTTTGTCTGGGGCAAGCGCCGTCGTCATCATCCGCGCCGCCAATCCGGTATCGCTTCCTTACCTAATGTTGCTTGAACTTATCGGATGTACCACTAAGCGTGTTCCGATAAAGTCGAGGCCGCTAAATCCAGCGGCCTCGCATCGTGTGCGGACGTGCCAGAGCTTACTCGTCGGAACTTCCGTGTGGCTTGTACGCCTTGATGATCGGCTCGGCGATGTTCGATGGCACGCGGTCGTAATGTGAGAATGTCATCTCGTAGATACCCCGTCCGCCGGTCATCGAGCGCAAATCGTTGCTGTAGCGCAGCATCTCGGCCAGCGGAATCTGCGCGTTGACCACGCTCTTGCCCGTCTCTGTCGTGTCCATGCCTTGCACGCGCCCGCGCCGCGTGTTGAGGTCGCTCATGATGTCGCCCATCATCGCTTCAGGAACGGTGATCTTGACATCCATGATCGGTTCTTGAAGCACCGGGCCGGCCTCGTGGAACGCTTCCTTGAACGCTTCGCGGCCAGCGATCTGGAAGGCGATGTCCTTAGAATCGACCGGGTGCATCTTGCCATCATAGACGACGACGTGAACGTCCACGACAGGGTAGCCGGCGATTACGCCGGTCGGCAGCACTTGTTGGATGCCCTTGTTCGTGGAGTCCAGAAACTGGTCGGTGACCGCGCCGCCAGTAACTTTCGTATCGTAAACAAAGCCGGCGCCGGGGTTCGGCTCGATGTACAGTGTGATCTCCCCGAATTGGCCCGCGCCACCGGACTGTTTCTTGTGCCGGTAAGTGGCATCCGCCTTGCGGGTGATCGTCTCTTTGTACGGCACTTTGGGGATTTCGGTGATTACGTTTAACCCGAGCTTCTCTGCGCGCGAGAGCGCGACCTGAACGTGGATCTCGCCCATGCCCTCAAGCACGATCTGGCTCGTGTTCGGATCATTGCGCCATCTTAGCGTTGGGTCAGCCTGCGTCAGGATACCGAGCACTGAACCGATCTTGGTCGCGTCTTGTTGGGTTTTGGGTTGAAGCGCCACCGAATACAGCGGTTCGCTGAAACCGGGCGACACAAGGGTGAAATTCTTGTCGCGGTCGCCAATCGTATCGCCGGTCTGGGTGTGCTGAAGTTTCGGAACGACACCGATATCGCCAGCGTGCAAGATCGCCAGCGGAATCAATTCCTTGCCGCGCATAGTGCTGAGCTGACCGAACCGTTCCTCTTCACCTTTGGTGTTGTTCCAGTTGCGGCTGTCCGATCTCAAGACGCCTGAAAACAGCCGAACGAACGATTGTGTGCCGACAAAGCGGTCGTTCACAGTCTTGAAGACGTAAGCGGCAAGCGGATTGTCGTCCGACTGCGGCGGCATCATGTATTCGATCTCGGTGCTCTCGCCACGATGTATGCCCACACGGCGAACCGACGGCGAAGACGTGTAAGCGATCAGTGCTTCGAGCACGGGATATGTGCCGATGTTCTTGGTACCGCTGGTGACGAAAACGGGTACCGTGTTCAGCTCATGATTACGCGCAGCCTTGCGCATACCGTCGCGGATTTCATCATTGCTGATGACGCCGTCGGAGAAGTATTTCTCCATGTATGCGTCGTCAGCTTCGGCCGCGGCTTCCATCAGCTCGCGGTGAGCATCTTCGACGGCGGCGGCCATGTCGGCGGGGAGGTCAGCGCGATCTGCGCCGGCGTCATAGTATGCCTTCTGGGTAAGGACGTTGACGACGCCTTTGAAATCGTGCTGCTGCCCGATTGGCAGCATGACCGGAATGAATTTGTGATCTGTGAACGACGCACGCAGGCTTTCCAGTGTGCGCTCGAAATTTGCGTTCTCTCGGTCTAACTTGCTGATTACGACGATGATCGGCTGCTGAAACTGCTTGGCGTACTCCCATGCCAACTCAGTTCCAACCTCGACGCCAGCGACGGCATCCACGACAACGACGATCGAATCGGCGACTCGGATGGCATTGCGGACTTCACCCTGAAAGTCCGCGAATCCCGGCGCATCAAGGACGTTGATCTTGACGTCGTTGAATTCGATTGGGATCAGCGAGGTTGACACAGAGATTTGGCGCTGGCGTTCGTCGTTATCCCAGTCGGACACGGTCGTGCCGTCTTCGATGCGCCCGAGGCGAGTGATCGCACCGGAGTTATATAAGAGGGCCTCCACCAAAGATGTCTTGCCACATCCTTGGTGGCCCACTAAGGCGACGTTGCGAATTTGTTCCGTTGTGTATTCCTTCATAACAAGGCTCTCCTGTTTTTTGGGGTGATGGGACACCCGAACCCGGTAGATTTTATGGCCGCGTTCAGGCGTTGTCAAAAAGGGAGGAGGAATGCAGTCTGATACCTGTGACAGGTATCATGGTTGTCGGCGATTGGGTGCGCTTGCCGGAACGCCATGCAGCGTGTGCGTGCTGGTTTTGGGTTGGGAGAGACATCACGTTGAGCGCTCGCCCGTATGATCGGGGCGAAGGGTGCTAGGCAGCTGTTCGCTGTCGTGAGATCCTAACGACGCCTACGATCTCGCGAAAGGCGACAAGTACGTGAGTACGGCCTAGAGCAGCATGCTCCCCGTGGCTAGGTGGATCGAATTTTCGATACGTTGTACAGTGGGGTGGGGGACGGTGCGAGATCAACCGTGTCCTCAGCGAGAGTTGGGGCCGGTGAGGTATCAACACACTGTTTGCAGATCGTCGTGGAGAGTGAGCCCAGTAGGATTCGAACCTACAACCAACTGATTAAAAGTCAGCTGCGCTACCATTGCGCCATGGGCCCATTCATTTGCATTATAGAGATGCACGCCGCTTGTGGCAATGCAGAGCCTCAAACAGTGAGGGGGCAAAATGGCAGTCGACCCGATTAGCCTGCAAGTGTTTGCGAATGTGTTTGCGGCGGTGCCTGAGGAGATGGGCGCCACGCTCAGGCGTGCGTCGTTCAGCCCCAACATTCGTGAGCGGCTCGACTTTAGCTGTGCCATTTTCGACTCAAATGCACGCATGATCGCTCAAGCGGCGCATATCCCCGTTCACCTCGGCAGCATGCCGGCCTCGGTGATGTCCGCGATCAACACGATTGACGTGTGGATGCCGGGTGACACGGTGGCCGTCAACGATCCTTATCACGGTGGATCGCATCTGCCGGACATCACGCTCATCTCGCCCGTCTTTGTTGACGGCCGGTTGGAGTTCTTCGTCGCGAGCCGGGCGCACCACGCCGATGTCGGCGGCATGTCGCCCGGTTCGCTTCCGCTGAGCACAGAGCTGTATCAAGAAGGGATCATCATCCCCCCTGTGAAGCTGGTCGAACACGGCGTGCTGAACGCAGCGCTGTTTACGATCCTGACTGTCAACGCCCGCGGCGGTGATGAGCGAACGGGTGACTACGAAGCACAGTTATCGGCAAACCGGGCCGGGGCGAGGGCGCTGGAAGGACTTACCGCCACCTATGGCATGGAGATGCTGCGCGAACATGCCGACGCGCTGATCGAGTACACGCAGCGGATGACTGAGGAGGCTATCCGCGCGCTGCCAGATGGGACGTATCGCTTCACGGATAATATGGAAGGTGACGGGACTTCGGATGATCTGCACACAATCTGTGTCGAACTGCGTGTTGAGGGTGACCGGATGATCGTGGATTTCGCTGGCTCTTCGCCAAGCGTGCGCGGCAACGTCAATACGGTAGAAGCCGTCGTGAAGTCTGCCGTCATGTATTGCATTCGGCTGCTGGCGGACTCCGAGTACCCTTTCAATGCGGGCGCCTTTGAACCGGTTGGCGTTCGTGTTCCGCACGGATCCATGCTGAATGCTGAGTTCCCCCGTGCGGTGGCGGTTGGTAATACCGAGACGTCGCAGCGGGTGGTTGATGTTGTGCTCGGCGCGCTGGCACAGGCCGTGCCGGATCGTGTGCCCGCGGCGAGCCAAGGCAGCATGAACAACATCACGATCGGCAGCGGAGGGCGCGTCTACTACGAGACTATCGCGGGTGGGATGGGCGCAAGCCCGGCCGGGCGCGGAGCCAGCGGTCGTCACAGCCACATGACCAACACACGTAATACGCCGGTAGAATCGCTTGAGCGGTCGTATCCGCTGCGTGTGATCCAGTACGGACTGCGGGACGGCACGGGCGGCGCGGGCAGGTATCCCGGCGGGGCGGGGATAGTGCGCGAGTATGAGATCACTGCGTCAGCGACTGTCACGATCAACTCGGAGCGGCGGAGACTGCGGCCATACGGATTGCAGGGGGGGCGATCCGGGCGCGCCGGGGGAGAATTGGCTGATCGGCGGCGATGGCGTGAACCTGACTCTGGGCGCGAAGGCTTCGGTCGAGGTGAAAGCCGGCGACCGAATCGTGATTTGCACGCCCGGCGGCGGTGGCTGGGGGATATCACAAGACGCATGACCGTGCTGCATCGGACTGAGCAGGGTTCCGGCCATGTCGAGAAACTCCATGACGCGGAGTATCGTCTCCAGATTTCGCCGCTAGGGGCAGGCAGCTACGCAAATGCGCAGATCGCGGATTACGCAGGCCGTCGTGACCTTGCGCTACGAGCGCCGGTGGAGATGGAACTCTTTGCGCGCTTTGACGGCCTTCCGGCGGGCACGGCAGGGTTTGGCTTCTGGAATGCTCCACACGGCGCAAAGGTCACCGACCTCCGTTTACCAAACGCAGCGTGGTTTTTCTTCTCGTCAACGTGGTCGAACCTGCCACTGGCGATAGACCGAAAGGCGAACGGCTGGAAGGCAGCGGTGTTCGCGCCGCGCCTGAGGGTGTTCGTGCCTCTCCTACCGACCGCGCCGGTAGGGTTCCTCCTGATGCGCGTTCCGATACTGTATCGTATGCTGTGGCCGGTCGGCCAATACGCCCTCGGTGCTGCCGAGTACGACATTCCGCCCGACATGATGTTTGTACGAACGCACTACCGGCTGCGTTGGCTGCCCGACCGCACCGAGTTCTATGTCGACGGCGCGTTGGTATTAACTGGCGCATCACCACGCGGCCGGCTCGGATTCGTCGTGTGGATTGACAACCAGTACGCCGTTGTGACGCCTCAGGGGCGCTTCGGCGGCGGAGCAGCGATCATCTCCGAAGAACAGTGTCTGATAATCGACAGCCTCGTGGTTCGGAACCTCTAAGGCATCCCACGCGACCCTAAACCGGGAAGTCCGGTTCCGGTATACTGAGCTTGCTTCGATGGTGGAAATATGCCGTGAGCTATCGCGATTTCGACGAATTTCTGATGCGGCTTGAACAAGACGATCACGTCGAATTCGTCGATGGTTCCAGCAGCGATCCGGTCGCGAGCCGGCCCAGCCCCATGCCTGTTGCTGTGCATGTTGATCCCGAAAGTGGCGCCAGAATCGTCCGCCATGCATTCGCGACACGGCGGCGTGCTGCATGGGCGCTTCAAGTTGATCGAACTGCCGAGGTCGTCGCCCGGCTAGATCGCCTCTTGGATTTATCAACGCCGCACACGTTCTCATCGTTGATGGAGCGTGCTGCCGATATCATGTCATCCCTGCGCATCGTGCCGTCGGTGCGGCGTCGATCAAACAGCGACCTGCGGATCGTTGATATTGACGCCTTCCAGCGTATCGTTGACACGACCGACAAACCGCTGGCGGGGACGGTGTTCCCTGCGCGTAATGATCGGTCATATTGGGGCGTTCATGTGACATCAGTCAACGCCGTCAATGCCGTGCTCATTCACAGCACGTCTCGCTTGAACGCAGGCGAGCGTGTGGCCGTAGCGCTCGGCGGCGATCCCGCCGCGCTGATCGCTGCATTCCTGCCGCTGCCATCGTCGGTTCACCGGAGTTACTTCACGGGATGGTTACGAAAGCGGCCGGTTGAGACGATGAGCCTCAGTGATCCGGCGGTGGAGTTCCCGGCCAACGTGGATGGGGTGCTGGTTGGCGTCATAGAGCGCGTTACTGCGGATCGTGAGGGGTGCGAGTCTCCTGAGCGACCGCGCTATGCAGCGGTGCTCGTGCTTGATGAAGTGCGGCTCAAGCCCAACCCGGTGTTCGTCTCGCTCAGCGCAGCGGATGTCGCTGTTCTCCGGGACGTGATGGCTGCGCTTAGTTTGCCGTTAATTCGCCTAGCGGTGCCGGAAATGCGTGCCGTGTGTGTTCATGGTGGAGTGGCCCGCATCGAGGTTGACGGCGATGATGGCGCAGCGCTTCGGAGCGCATATACGTTCCTCGCCAGCCCCTTCACCGACGATGTTCACTGGATCGTGACGTGCGGCGTATCCAGAGACGCCGCCGGGCGCTCTATGCTGCCTGATGTCAGCGTGGTGCAGCGTAAGGCAATCGTCGCGCATCCCGATCATGGCACGGAGGTCGCAGTGTTTGTAGAGGGACAGCGCACGTTGGAATCTACGGACAGCGCCGCATGGGTCGCGGATTACGAAATGGCTGTTTCCGCTTGGCGCGATGCCGGCGATCGAATGGAGGACTAGCGTGGGAGCACGGCTTCAAGGCGAAGAAAAGTCGAGTTACGTTCAGAACATGTTTGGACGGATCGCAGAACGATACAACCTGCTGAACCGTCTGATGACGCTCGGACAGGATCAACGTTGGAGGCGTTTCGTCGTTAAGCAGGGGCGCATACCCGAGACCGGCGCCGTGCTTGATCTTGCCACCGGCACCGGGGATATTGCGTTTGAGGTCGTGTCCTCGCACCCGAATGTGCATGTCGTCGGCGCGGACTTTGCGCTGCCGATGATGTTCGTCGGCCAGCGTGACTCACGGGGTGAGCGTGTTCAGTGGTGCGCGGCAGACGCAATGCAGCTCCCGTTCCCGGACGGCACGTTCGATGCGGTACTCTCCGGTTATCTGGTTCGGAATGTGATTGACATTCAGCAGACTCTGCGTGAACAAGTGCGCGTGCTGCGTGAGGGCGGGCGTATCGTGATACTGGATACCACGCCGCCGCGCGGCCTGCTGAGGCCGTTCATTCTGGCGTATCTGAAGTTCGGGATTCCGCTGCTGGGCCGCCTCGTCGCTGGACGTAATGCCGCTGATGCGTACCGTTACTTGCCGGAGTCCACTCAAGCGTTCAAGACGCCTGAGGAATTGGCCGAATTGATGAAAGCGGCCGGGATGGAGAATGTTGGGTACCGAACCTTCATGCTCGGGACGATGGCAGTACACTGGGGCGAGAAACCGACTCGCCCCAGACGCTGAACTCACTCGGAGGACGCTGGGCCGCGACCATCGCGGTGGCGAAACACGATACGTCCGCGCGACGGATCGTAAATGCTCATCTCGACTTTGACTTTGTCTCCCGGCGCGATGCGGATATAGAACTTGCGCATCTTGCCGGAAAGATAGGCGAGGATACGGTGCTTGTTGTCCAGCTCGACCATGAACTGGGCATTCGGCAGCGCTTCGATGACGGTGCCTTCTACTTCGATCTTGTCGTCAGCCATGATACTCCTGTGCTGCAACTCCGGGACTAATGCAATAGCCGCTACCGGGATACCCGGCAGCGGCACTGGATCATAGACTTGCGATCGGCGCGCAGGGCTAGCGAACGCTAGCGGCCGCCGACTTTTACCTGACGACGGCGGGCGCGGCGAATCGCCTTCTTGTGCTCGATACGGCGCAGTTCACTCTTGCTGATGTGCCAGCGCTTACGGCGGACGGTGCTCAAGATGCCCGCGTTGGTCACACGCTTGCGGAACCGGCGCAGGAGTTGTTCCTGTGATTCGTTCGGCTTCAAACGGACAGTTGCCATGTATTCTCACCCCCTTTCGTCAGGATGTGTCATGTCGCTCGCTTGAGCGTTAAATGACCGGATTACGCCTCGGCTTCTCCAGCCTGTGCGACTGTTTCAACCTGCTCAGCCACCTCATCGTTCGGGGCGTCATCGGCCGCCAATTCTACGTCAGGCTCCTCAAGCGCGCTATGGTTGACCTGAACCGAACCCATCAACGACGACAGTGGCCGTTCAGGGTTCTGCTCTTGCCAACGGGTGCGCTCTTCTTCGGTGACATCCTTGAGGCTCAAGCCGAGGCGCTGCTTGTCCGATTCGATGCTGATGACGCGCATCAAGAGACGTGCGCTTTCGTAGATGACTTGGCTGGGATGCGTGGGCGGCGTGTCAGCGATTTGGCTGACGTGTAGAAGCGCCTCAATGCCCGGCTCCATGCTGATGAACGCGCCGAAGTCCGCAAGGCGCGACACGGTGCCTTCCACGAGCTGGCCGACGTGGTACATCTCTTCGACCATTGACCACGGGTTAGGCTGAAGGCGTTTGAGGCTGAGGCCAATTCGCTTGCCCTCGTCATCGAGGCGCAGGACGTAAACCTGAACGTCATCACCGACCGCCAGCACTTCCTTCGGGTGCTTAACGCGATGCCACGCAAGTTCAGAGATATGGATCAGGCCATCAGCCCCGCCCAGATCAACGAACGCGCCGAAGTCACGCAGGCCGCTGACGATACCGGAGCGGATCTCGCCTTCCTTGAGTTCGCCAAGCAGCGATTCTTTGCGCGCGTCACGACTGTTGCGCTGGGCTTCACGCTGGCTGAACACGAGGCGGCGGCGCTTGCGATTGACCTCGATCACTTTGAGGTTGATTGGCTGGCCGACCAAGCGCGAAAGATAAGCACGGCGGTCGTCTTCGCTCAGGCCGCGCGGCAAATCCGCGACATGGCTGGCAGGCACGAAACCACGCACGTTGCCGAATAAGATGATGAGGCCGCCACGGTTGGCATCGGCCACAAATCCGGGCCATACCTCCTGCGATTCGAGCAGTTCTTCTGCCTTCTTCCAGTCCTCGCTTTGGCGCGCCTGTGACACCGAGAGGACAAGATTGCCGTCTTCGTCTTCCATGCGAATAATTGTGACGTCAATTTCCTGCCCAACCTGAAAATCTTCAGGCTCGGCACTCATCTTCTCGAGGTCGTTACGATCAACGAAGCCGTCCCGCGCGGATCCCACGCCGACAATTAGCCCTCGATGATTGACCGAAAGCACGGTGCCTGAAACGGTGTCGCCGCGTTCGAACTCCGCGGCGGCATAGGACTCTTCTAGAAGCGCTTCAAAATCGGGATCGTAGGTTGTGGTAAGTGAGTTCTGCATGGGTGGCCCCTCCGACAAAATGGTGCTCGGCCTGCAGGCAATAGAAAACTCGGTCAATCCAACCCACTAGGCCGGACTGCCGAGCAAGAGCGCGCACCTTGATAACGGAGAATAAATCCAGCGAATCAAAGCGCAGGCCCGTGTCTGCGCGTCCTCTATTGCCCCCCGAGGATCGGGCGGAATTCTACAGAAACGCTTACGTGATGTCAACGCTGTGTCTCCCGTATTGGCACTAATTGGTAGCGTGGCGTCTGCTACGATTGGACGTGCGCCACATTCGCCAAATCGATAGGCAATACCGGGAGTATCTGCGTTGACAACCCAGCAGAGCCTTGATCTGCGCTGGCTTGCGCGGCAGGTGATGAAGCACCGCAGGGCTGCACTGCTGTCGCTTCTGTTCGGAATGGTCGGGGGCATCACTACCGCAGCGGAACCTTATCTCGTCGGTACGCTGGTCGACGAAATCCGCTCCGGCGCCGAGCAGGGACGGCTGCTAGAGTTTGTGTTATTGATCTTGGGTGTCGCGGCCGTGAACTTGCTGGCCTACAACATGCTGCGGCTTTACAGCGGTGAGGTCGCGTACTCGGTCGATTATGATCTGCGGCAGACTGTGTTCGAGAACATGGTTCGCCTCGATCAGAGCTTTTACCAGCGCTATTCTAGCGGTGATTTGCTGTCGCGTATTCATAATGACATGAACGTGATCTGGCGGCTGAACGCGCTGACGTTTTTGCGTCTCGGCACTGCGGTGTTCATGCTCGTGACCACGTTCGTCTTGCTTGCGCAGATCAGCCTGAACCTATCGCTGATCGTGTTCGTCGTGCTGTCCATCTCGACGATCATCCAAGTCAAGGCTGGCCTCGCTCTGAGCGTCATCTTTGAGGATGTGCAGGATCAAGGGGGCGTGCTGTCAGGTTTCGTCCAAGATGCTGTGACGGGTATTCAAACGATTAAGACGACTGGCCGCGAGACGAGTGTCGCCGCGAAGTATTACGATGAGAACATGACGTATCGTCGCAAGTGGCTTCGCTTCCGCCGGCGGAACGAACCGGTCGGGATGCTGCCGAACATGGTCAGCGAACTGACGGCGGCTATCATCGTGATGCTCGGCGGGGTGATGGCAATCGACGGCACGCTGACGGTCGGGGACTTCACGAGCTTTCTGTTGTATCTCGGCGTCACCAGCGTATGGCTGCTGAACCTTGGCACGGTCTATCAGCGCTACCAGCAGGCGAAGGGTGCATTAAACCGGATTGCTCCGCTGCTGCAAGAGTCGAAGATCCAGTCACCGAAGCGCGCAGTCGTGCTCGATGATCCGCAGGGCGATATCCGATTTGAGGGCGTGAGTCTGACTATCGACGGGACGCGCGTGCTTGAAGATATTGACTTACACATCGGCGCGGGCGAGTTCGTCGCTATCGTCGGCCCGACCGGATGTGGCAAGTCGCAGTTGGTGAACCTGTTGGCCCGAATCGTCGATCCGACTGAAGGGGCCGTCCTGATCGACGGCTGCGACGTCCGTTCGCTCGACCTCGATTCGCTGCGACGCATCGTCACGTATGTTCCGCAGAGCACGTTCCTTTTCAGCCAGCGGTTGGACGCGAACATCGCGATGGGGGAGACGGACGTAAGCGACGATGACCTCATGTCGGCGGTGGAACGGTCGCGCCTCAGTAATGACATGTCTCAGCTAACGCGCGGCCTCGAGACACTCGTTGGGGAGCGCGGCGTGATGCTGTCGGGTGGGCAGAAACAGCGGGTGGCGATCGCGCGTGCGCTCGTTCGCGAGCCTAGGATTCTTGTGCTAGATGATGCACTGTCGAGCGTCGATACGCACACCGCCGCCGAAATCCTCGATGAGTTGGGCGAGGTATTGGAGCAGTGCACCAGCATCGTAATCGCACATCGCGCGGCAACTGTGCGCGACGCGGATCGGATCGTCGTGATGTCACACGGGTGTATTGAGGCCGTGGGAACGCACGATCAGCTCTTGGGGCGAAACGCCTTCTATACGCAGTTGGTCGAACGCGAAATGATGTTGGAGAACTAGCTCATTATGACGGTAATGCAGCCCATCGCATCAGCCGAACGTGCGGAGGGAACCACCTTCAGCGACAGCTACCTGCTTTGGATGCTGGGCACGTTCCTGCGTCCCTACGTTTGGCATCTTGCGTCGATTGGCGCCATGCTGATCGGCGTGACGCTGCTTTCGCTCATTCCGCCGCTCATCATTCAGCGCGCGGTCGACGGCCCGATCGCCAGCGGCGAGACGGCTGGCCTCGTGCCGCTTGCCATTCTGTATACGCTGTGCGTGCCGGGGATCTTCGGCCTGCGATTCCTGTATACCTATATGCTGCAAACCGTAGGCCAGAACGCGCTGGCGGCGATCCGTCAAAAGTTGTTCGAGCATGTGTTGTCGCTGGACTCGCGCTATTTCAACACAACACCAGTCGGCCAGATCGTCTCTAAGCTGACGAGCGACGTCGAGACCCTCACCGAACTGCTGTCGACCAGCATCGTTATGATTGCCAGCAATGGGGTGACGCTTCTCGGCCTTGTCGTGGCGATGCTGCTGCTCAACTGGCAGCTGGCGCTGATCGGGCTGGGCGTCATCGTGCCGATGGTCTTGGCGACGATCTACTTCCGCCTCGAAATCCGACAGTTGTCATCTCGGCTGCATCGCATCGCCGCCGACTATTTAGCGTTCAACAACGAACGATTCGCTGGCATGCTGGTTGTGCAGTTGTTCGGGCTTCAGAAGAAGAGTATTGAGCAGTTCGACGAGCTGAACCGCGCACACCGGGACACACACATGCTGCTGCGCGAGACGTATACGCGCTATTCGTCGTTCAATATGGCGATGTCGTCGATCGGGCTGTGCCTTGTTCTCGTCGGGGGGGTGGTCGGTATCGCGAACGGATGGGCCACGGTTGGTATTTTGCTGGCGATGATCCAGTATTCGCGGCGCAGCTTTGAGCCGATCTTGCTGCTTGCCGACCAATTTTCGCAGATTCAAATGGCGCTCGCGGCTGGTGAACGCATGGCCCGGCTGCTCCGCGTGGAGACGTCGATTCCTGAGCCGGCTCAACCGAAGCATGTCGTTGGGGAAGGTAAGGAAGTCACGTTTGAGGACGTGACGTTCTCGTATGAGCCGGGCGCACCGGTGCTTCGCGGGGTTAACCTCCACATTCCTGCCAATCAACGGATCGCCATCGTCGGCGCGACGGGAGCTGGCAAGACCACCTTCGCCGGGTTGATCTCGCGATTTTACGACGTGGACAGGGGGCGTATCTGTATCAACGGAGTCGACGTGCGCGATCTGAGCAGCGCCGATTTGCGTGAGCTTGTGATGGTGGTGCCACAAACGCCGTACTGCTTCCACGGGACGATTGCCGAGAACCTGAAGCTGTTCGACCCGTCAATTGATGATGAGCGGATGTACGCAGCAGCAAAAGCCGCCCATGCCGCCCCGTTTATCGAGGCGCTACCGGGACAGTATGCGTTCAAGTTGATGCCCGGCGGCGCGAATCTTTCGCAGGGGCAGCGGCAGCTCTTGGCGCTCGCCCGCGCGCTTCTACACAGCCCGCACAGCATCCTCGTATTGGACGAGGCGACCAGCAACATCGACACAGAGACCGAGATGCTGATTCAGCAGGCATTGGATGTCGTATTGGCGGGCCGAACCAGCATTGTCATCGCCCACAGACTGAGCACGATCAAGAACAGCGACCGTATTCTGGTGATGCAGCGTGGCAAGATCGTTGAGGACGGTACGCATAACGAACTGTTGATGCGAGATGGCCTGTACCGTGCACTCTATGAACGACATTTCGTCGATGACACGATCTAGCCGTGGCGTGTAGATGAGCGTGTGCGAAACGACCGCATACGGCATCTAGTGTGCGGCGAATATTCCAGTACAATCGGTCGAGTTTCCGGCTTGGAGTGAGAGGTAGTCCCCATAATGCGTCGATGGCCGCTGTTTCTGATCCTTGGTGTGGTGTTGTTGGTGACACCCGCTGCCGCACAACAAACTGGTGCGGACGCGGCCGAGTATGCCGATGCGCCCGCAATCGTAACCACTGCCGGCACGCCGGCTGAGTTGTGCGACTCCTACGAAGCACCCGAACGCACTGCCGAGCAGTTCGAAACCGCCAAGGATGTCCTTGAGGCTGGCATCGATTATCGCGCCATTTTCTGCACGGACGCCGGCGCGATCTACGTCGACCTGCTGGAGGACTACACACCGCTGACGGTCAACAGCTTTGTGTTCCTCGCTTACAACAACTTCTATAACGGCACGATCTTCCACCGTGTCATTGCTGACTTTATGGCGCAGGGTGGTGATCCGACCGGAACCGGAACAGGCGGGCCGGGCTATCAGTTCGCGGACGAGCCTGTGCCGTTCTTGTTCTTTGATCGTCCGGGCTGGCTGGCGATGGCTAACGCAGGCCCCGGAACGAACGGCTCGCAGTTCTTCATTACGACCGCACCGGCGCAGCATCTGGACTACCAGCACACGATCTTCGGAGAGGTGTTGGAAGGGCAGGATGCGGTCACGTCGATCCTGCTGCGCGACCCCGCCGAGGGTGGGGATGCCACAACTTTGAAAGCAGTTCGTATCGTCAAGGATCCTGCGCTAGTTGAATCGACGGCGTCTGCGCCAGAACCCCTGACGAGCGAAGAGATTGAGGCGGCGCTTGGTAGTGACAACGTGATTGCTGCTGCGTCATCTCTGTTCGGGAATTTCCCGGCGCAAGAGGTTGAAATCACGTCAGGCAGCCAACCGGTCGAAGATGCTGCCGCAGGGCTGCCTGCCGCATCCCGCGAGGCGCTCACCGAACTGGCCGCATTGTACGGGATCACAACGGTTTATCATTCGGAGATGGCCGCGGTGAACTGCAATCTCGATGTGATTCCGTTCGTGTCGATTGGCTATACGTTGTACGAAACGCCAGATGCCGAAACGGCCGCTGCCGCGCTGGAAGACCCCGCGTTGACGACGTTAGGCATCGCGAATGGACAGACGCAGGTGGCTGGCTTCGCATACGGCAGCCCGGTCTATGTCGGCGAGACTTCCGGGTGTGACGCGACGGCGACGGCAGGGCGGGTGTTCTATACACGCGGACGGTTCATCGTCGAGGCCGAGACGGTACTTCCCGCCGACTCTCCGTACACGCCGGACTTGATTATCGGCCGACTCTCGTCGATTATCTTCGACCGCGCTCTCGCCGAGGTCATGCGGGCAGATATTCGATAGCTGTTGTACGTAACAGGAAACGAAAAAACGGGGCCAATCGGCCCCGTTTGTTGTTGTGGATAGGCTGTGCTACTTGTTGCTGGTTGGGTCGAACGCGTCGCGGACACCGTCACCAATGACATATAGACACAGCACCGTGATCCAGATGCAGAACCCCGGCGGCAGGATGAGGTGGATGCCGCCGGCACGCACGTATTCTTGCGCATCGGTGAGCATATTGCCCCACGTCGCCTGCGGGATCTGCACGCCAAAACCGAGGAAGCTGAGGCCCGCTTCCGCAAGCATCAAGCCGCCGATCGAGCGCATCAGCACGATGACGGTGATCGAGATCAGGTTCGGCGCGATGTGCACGAACATGATACGCCAGACGGACGCGCCGAGCGCACGCGCGCTCAGTACATAGTCGAGGTTGCGGATCTGCAGCGTTTGGCCGCGTATCAAGCGTGTGACACCGGTCCAACTGATAAGCGCGATGACGAAGATCAGCGATTCGGCTGTTGGGCGGAAGATCGCGGCGATCATAATCAGCAGATAGAGCGACGGAATCGAGTCAAGCGTCGTGATGACCCAATTCATGATGTCATCGATGATCCCGCCGAAGAATCCGGTGATAACGCCGAGTGTCAGACCGACCGAGATCGAGATGATCGCGCCAAAGAATCCGATGCCGAGGCTCACACGCCCGGCATGCAGCAGACGCGCAAGCTGATCACGACCGAGATCGTCAGTACCCAGAATGTGACCCGGACTCCCGATGCCTTGCATGCGGTTGAGTGCATCCGTCGTGTTCGGGTCAATTCGCAACACATACTGTGTGATCTGCGGGCCAAACAGCGCCAGCATGCTGAGTATGAGCAGGATTACGGCGGCGATCATCGTCAGGCGATCCCGAAGCAAGCGATGCATCGCGCGCTGGAACAACGACTTGCTGACGATTGCTTCTTCTGAACCCGGATCACCCAGCTGTGTAATCGAGGTGGCCCTAGATGTGGAGTCCATATCGTGAGGTCCTCGCTGCTAATCGAAACGAATACGGGGATCAATGATCCCGTAGAGGATGTCGGAGAGCAGATAGCCTAAGATGGTCGAAATCCCGGCGAATACGGTCGCTGCCATGACGATAGGGTAGTCACGGCTGGTCACTGCGGCGACCACGGTGCGCCCGACTCCGGGCCAGTTGAAGATCGTCTCGGTAATCACGGCGCCGCCCCAGATGCCGGCGATGGCCGGGCCGAGGAAGGTCGCGATGGGGATAAGCGCATTGCGTGCGCCATGCCGCAGCCACACCGTCCGGCTGTTCAAGCCCTTCGCCCGTGCGGTACGCATATAGTCCTGCGATACAACCTCCAACATCGACGCCCGCATAAACCGCGAATACGCCGAGATACCGCCAGTGGCTAGCACGAAGGTCGGGAGTATCAGATATTCGAGGCGCTGGAAGATCGGCGGACAGGACGGATCCATCGTCACGCGACAGCGATCACCGAGTGGCAAGATCTGAAGTTGTGCGCCGAAGATCAGCAGCAGCAAGATCGCCAAAAAGAAGATCGGCACGGCGTCAAACACCACAGCGAGAACGCGCGTGATATGGTCAAACCACCGATCATGGTAAACTGCGGCGATCACACCGACCAGAATACCGATAGAGGCGCCGACCACAAGCGAAGAAACGCCGAGTTCAATCGATGCGGGCAAACGTTCCAAGATAATAGGAAGCACCGCACGGCTGCGCACGAACGAGATGCCGAAGTCACCGCGCAGGATACCGCGTCGGTCACCCGGTGGCAATGGCTCTCCATTGGGGCCCGTGATGCCGATTAGGACGCTGCGATCGGCGAGCTTATCTCCGTCCGTGTCCCAACGCAGCCAATCGTCACCTACTAGCCATCGCAAGTACTGGATCGGCCACGGATCATTCACCCCGAGTTGAATCTTGAGCGCCTCAACTTCGGAAGGCTTGAGGTTGGCCCCAAACGCGAGCGCGGCGACGGGGCCACCGGGTGTATTTGCCATGAGCGCGTAGGACAAGAGCGTAATGCCGAAGAAGATCGGGATTGCCTGTATTACGCGGCGGAGTACGTATTTATACATGGTTCGAACCCTAACACTAAACCAGCGGCACGAAGAACCACCCATCTAAGGACATCCCCCCTCCACACACTGCGGAAGGGGGATGCGTATGCTCAGATTAGGCGCTTAGAGCGTGCTTACGGGGCAACGAACCAAGACTCTTCGTTCCACAACACCTCGGCGGCGGCCTGCGGATGCGGATCCCAGCCTTCGATGCTCAGCTGACCGACCGCGAGGGTCTGGGCGATACCGATCCACATCCACGGGCTTTCGTCGTGGAGGATCGTGTATGCTTCGCCGTAGAGGGCCTTGCGCTCTTCGAGGTCGCAGCCGGGCAGCGTACGCGCGGTGTCCAGCAGTTCTTCCACGCGAGCATTATAGTACGAACCCGTGTTGAAACCGCTGCCGGGGATGTCGGCGCTGGTTGCGAAGACCGCGCTGATGCCATCGGGATCAAACGGGAAGCCAAAGCCCCAGAAGATCATGATCGCGTCGTAGGTCTGGCCGACCAGATCGTCAACAAGCACGTTGAAGTCGATAGCCGAGAAGTTAACCTTCGCGCCGATGCGACCCCACTGATCCTGAAGCAGAACACCGAGCGCTTCCTGCGAAGTGTTGCCCGCGTTGGTCAGCAGTTCGAATTCCAGCGGCGAACCGGCGAATGCCGGGTCAACCGACAGGTAATCGCAGCTCACGCATTCGCGCACGCCGTCACCATCTTCATCGACCCAACCGGCCTCGTCCAGGAGCTGGTTAGCCATGTCCGGATCGTACGGATAGTTCTCAAGACCGGTCGGGAAGGCCCAGTCATCGGGGCGGCTGTGGGTCGGCATCTGGATGCCGAGGCCGGCGAACACGCCCTCGTTGATTTCCTCGAAGTTCATGCCGTAGTTAAGCGCTTGGCGAACCTTCAAACCGCCGGGGGTCGCAACACCGTCGGCCGTGTAACCCCCGAAGATCGGGTGTTGGCCCTGATCGAGATGGTTGCCTTCTTCGTCAACGGCTGGCTGTGGGTTGTTGGGATCAGCCATATTGAAGCTGAGGAAGCGGGTGTTGGCGCGGGTGCTGTAGTGGCCGTAGAACTCGCCATTGGCAACGCGCTCGCCCAGCTCAGGAACGCGGGCGGTTGGGACGCCCATGTAGGTCAGTTGGCCGACAAGGAACTGCTCGACCTGAACCGTCTGATCGGCGACGTTCTTGTAGATCCAGCCCTGCGGGACGACGACATCGTCAACCCACTCGGTATTGGCGGCCAGTGTGACCTGCTCACCGGGACGGAAGTTGAGGAAGTTCCACGGCCCCGCCGTAACCTGCGGGTTCAGGTTTTCTTCGCTGTCGTTCATGTCTGAACGCTCAGGGAAAATCTGGCTGTAGTAGTGGGCAGGAACGACCTGCAGAATGCCGGCGCTGTCGATAGCGTTGCAATCCGGGTTGTTGAACGTAACGACAACGGTGTGCGCATCCGGCGACTCGACGCTGGCGATCTTGTCGCGCAGATCCACGAACGAACCGGAGAGGTTGACGGTCGGATCCTGAACCGCGTCCCAGAAATACTGGACATCGGCGGAGGTCACCGGGGTGCCATCGCTCCATACCATGTCGTCGCGCAGCGTGAAGGTGTAAACGAGGTTGTCATCGGAGACGGTCCAGTCGGTCACGAGGGCCTGATCGGCGCCCGGCGCCCAGAATCCAGTGTCATCATCCAGACCGATGAAACTCGGGAAGATACGGCTGATGATCGCGCTGGATGTGCCGTCATTGGAAAGAATCGGGTTAAAGGTGGCGGGGTCAGCGCCGAAGTTTGGCAGGATGAGCGGAGCGCCAGAAGCGGCGGCTGGCTCATCTTGAGCGGCAACCGGCACAACCAATGCCGCGATGAGCAGCATCAGCATGCCTGCAACCATGATGCGGGAAAGATGCTTCATGTGACTTTCTCCCCATGTACTTGATCTATAAACTCGGCGCCCCAGTGCACCGAATGTACCCGGCGGCGCCGGGCGTGGACTCACAATATGGCCCCAGCAGCAGTACACCGCAGAAAGCCCGTACGAAATCCACGCTAGAAATTAACATATCCGGTTGGGTTTTCCAGCGAAAATTTGTTGGGTTTGTGTTAGTTTGGGTGTTTGACCTTGCCTGAGGTCTCTATCGCAGGCAAGGTGAGGGGATTCGGAAGCGTGAACTGGAAGCATGAACCGACGCCGAGACTGCTCGTCACGGACACTTTGCCGCCGTGGGCTTCCACAAGCTGTCGCACGATAGATAAGCCGATGCCGGTGCCGCCTGTGGCACGGGTGCGGGATGGATCGGCCCGATAGAAGCGTTCGAACACGTAAGGCAGATGTTGAGGGGCGATCCCCGATCCAGTATCCGAAACGCTTATTGTGGTTTCCGGGGCGCTGTGGATCATCGCAACCGTGATCGAGCCACCCTTTGGCGTATACTCGACCGCGTTTGACAGCAGATTGATGAGCACCTGTTTGATCCGGTCGGGATCGATGTGGTGAAAGACGGGGGAGGACGGGTTCACGTCAACGAGAAGCTCGTGCGTCATGTCGTGGCTGTCGCCAAATGTTGCGCACACGTCGCAGATCAACTGCGTGATGTTGCAAACGTCTAGGCGGAGACGAAGCTGGCCGGCCTCGGCGAGCGTCAGTGTTTGCAAGTCGTCTACGAGGCGCGTCAAGAGCTGAGACTCGCTGTAAAGTGAGTCGAACAGCTGTACGCGTGGTTCGATGACCCCGTCGCGTAAACCTTCCATGTATCCCTGAATGTTCGACAGCGGGGTGCGTAGTTCGTGCGCAACGTCATTCACCATGTTCCGGCGCAGGCGTTCGGCGCGTTCGAGGCTGTCGGCCATGTGATTAAACGACTTGGCGAGCGCGCTGATTTCGTCGTCCGCCTTGACGCGCACACGCTGATCGAGGTGACCGTCTGCCATTTTGCGTGCGGCCGCGGTCAATTCTTCGATGGTGAGCAGGCGGGGCAGCAGGAGCAGCGTAACCAGTGCCAACGAAACAACGCCGGTGATGATGACGACCAACGTAATCACGCGGTTTACGGATGCGACATATTCTTGCTGAAGGCCAGTGGTGGCCTCATCGTAGTAGACCTCGACCACGAGACCTTGGCCGAAATCTGCGCGTGCAGTGCCCTGCCCAATCTCCTCGACGAACAGGTTGCGGGCCTCATCGGACTGAATCAAGAAGCGCTCGAACCGTTCGGTGACGCTGGTAGATGCCAGCCAGCCCGAAAGCGCCGAGGTCGCGATGATGATGGCGATGGTGCCGACGGTGACCTTGAATCTAAGACTTTTGAGCAGCGGGACTGTAGGTGAACCGGTAGCCCACCCCAAAGACCGTCTGAATGCACTCGGAAATCTCTTTATCATACTCGAGCTTCCGCCTCAAATTCATGATGTGATAGTCAACTGTACGCTCAAGGCTCTCGGTATCGGATCCAAATGCGCCTTCAAGCAGCTGCTGCCGGCTGAAGACCCTGCCGGGTTCGCGCACCATCAGTACCAGCAGTTTGAACTCACGCGGGGTTAGCGTGATTTCTTGATCGCGGATACGAACTTCATGCCGGGCGAGTGACACCGAGAGATCACCGAACTGCAGCAAATCCTGCGAGTCCCGCTGAAGCGATCGGTTGCGCCGCAGGACGGTGCGCACACGAGCGACAAGCTGGCGCGGGCTGAACGGCTTCGTCACGTAATCATCGGCCCCCAACTCTAACCCCAGCAGGATGTCGTCCTCGGTCGAACGGGCGGTGAGCATCACAATTGGGATATCGAGATTGGTACGAAGGATTCGGGTGACGTCCAGCCCGTCGACACGCGGCAGCATAAGGTCGAGCACGATCAGGTCGGGCTGCTTTTCGCGTGCGATATCGAGGGCATCGCGGCCGTTGTCCGCCGTCAACACCTGCCAATGTTCCTTTTCAAGATACGCCTTGATGAGGTCGACGGTCATCGGATCATCGTCGACGACGAGAATTCGGGGAGCGGCCATCGCGGACGGTGCTTTCAACTTCTCTAGGATGTTGGGAATGATTATACAGTCAGATTTGCATCGGCAGAAACTCGGGATTGACTTCAGCGTGCGTTTGCTAAAATTCTGTCCACTACCTGAGAACGACCTTACAACCTCCGAGGAGTCATAGATCATGCTTCACCCCCATGTTGTGGTGGCTGAAGGCGAGACCATTCACGGTAAGGGATTGGTTGCTACTGCTTTGATTCTAGCAGGTGAGGTCGTGAGCCGGCTGGAACCTTTTCAACCGCACTACGCCATAGCTGACGTGATGCTGATGAGTTCCGAAGAAATCGATCACGTCCTGCATATCGCGTATCAGAATTCCGCGACGACTTTGGTAGCCGAACAGGGTGACGAGCGGTTTATGAATCACAGTTGTGACCCGACTACGTGGTGGGCGGATGACAACACGCTGGTTGCCCGTCGGGACATTCAGCCGGGTGAGGAACTCACCTACGACTACGCCACGACGGACATCACGATCCCGTTTGAGATGACGTGCCGCTGTGGCGCTGCGAACTGCCGTGGAGTGGTGACGAATCTCGACCACCTGAACCCGGATTGGCAGCGTCAATACGGCGAGATGATCCCGGCGCATACGCTGGCCGCGGTGCGCGCGGCGTCCAACGCCGGACAGGATGTGGCATAACGGGTTAGTGCGTGAGGATTCGCGTGCTGTCGCGGCCCCAGTTCAGGATAACCGCGTCGCGCTCCTTGAAGGACGTCGTACGCTGGCCGAGCACGTTCTGAACCCGTACATTGATCGCCTGTCCACCGCCAACGCGCACCATATAGCGTGTATCGGTTCCCATGTAGTGTACGCTGACGACATGACCGGCAATCGTATTCGTCTCTTCAGCGCGGGCTGAACGATCCGAATCGTCCGGAGCCTCGTTGTAAGGCCGAATAGCGATTCGTTCGGGGCGCACTGCAAGCGTTACCTGCTGCTGCGGCTTGACGGAATCTTCCCACATACCCGCGAGTTCCGTCTCCCCGTTAACATCGACGTAGGCATACTCGTCGTCGGTTGTGTTGACAGTCCCGTTCAGGAAGTTCGTTTCCCCGATGAAATCTGCGACGAAGCGTGTCGCCGGGGACTCGTAGATCTCCTCTGGCCGCCCCACCTGCAGAAGCTCGCCGCTGCTCATCACGCCGATTCGGTTCGCCATTGTCAGCGCTTCTTCCTGATCGTGCGTGACATAGACGAACGTGATTCCCACCTGCTGCTGCATCTCCTTCAGCTCAAGCTGCATCTCGCGCCGGAGCTTCAAATCAAGCGCGCCTAGCGGCTCATCGAGCAGCAGAACTTTGGGACGTTTGACGATCGCGCGGGCAAGCGCCACGCGCTGCTGCTGCCCACCGGACATCTCGCGTGGCTTGCGGTTCATCGCGTTAGGAAGTCGAACAAGCTCAAGTGCTTCGACGGCGCGCCGCTGTGCTTCCTGTTTCGGTACGCGATCCATTTGCAGCCCGAACATGACGTTTTGCAGAACAGTCATGTGCGGGAAAAGCGCATAGTCTTGAAAGACGGTGTTCACCGGACGATAGAAGGCGGGGACGCCGTGCATCGGACGGCCATCGATCAGGATCTTGCCAGCTGTAGGCTGTTCGAACCCCGCGATCAGACGGAGAGTCGTCGTCTTGCCGCATCCGCTCGGCCCTAAGAGAGCAAAGAACTCGCCGTCATAGATATCGAGGTTCAAGTCATGAACCGCGCGAACGGCGCTCGCTTCTCCGGCCCGAATCGGAAACTCCTTGTGTACGTCAATCAACTCGACTTTTGCGTCTGCCATCGGCTCTTCCTATCGTGGTGTGTGCGTGTGTACGTCAAGAAGGGCGAGGTGTCGCGCACCTCGCCCCTCATCGTAGATTTCAGGACGGTACGTTACATACCCGTCATGATGACGACTTCATCCCAAGCGTCGTTGTAAAGCTGTTCAGCTTCTTCACCAACATCGAGGATGAAATACATCGAGTCCAGCGTCTCTTCCGGCGGGTTGCCGGCTGGGTTGGCAAGGAACGCAGGGTCGATCAATTCTCCCTCAACGGCCTCGCGGTTGGGCGACGGGTAGTAGATCGTGT
Source organism: Chloroflexi bacterium OLB13 (assembly GCA_001567485.1). Lineage (GTDB taxonomy): Bacteria > Chloroflexota > Anaerolineae > Aggregatilineales > Phototrophicaceae > Flexicrinis. The sequence goes on along the minus strand of JZRA01000016.1, from coordinate 84,272 downwards.
TGACGACGGCCGCATGGACATCCTTGTCCATCATATAGTCCATGAAAACCTGCGCCAGTTCGGGATTCGGCCCACCTGCCAGTAGCACGATGCTCGTAAGATCGCGGATGGCGCCAACCATCGGGACGGCATAGCGCAAATTGTCGCACTCACATTCGGAAATCTGCTGGAACACATCGCCGCCGTATTCGACCGCGATATCGACCTCACCTTGGGCGAGGAGCGCGTCACCGTCGTCGCCCGCAATAGCGACGACGTTGCTGCTGTTGTCGATCAAGAACTGCTTCGCTTGATCAATCTCGTCCGGGTCGACCGAGTTCGGGTCGAGGCCCAGTACGGTCAGCGCGATGGACAGCATCGTGCGCGGATTGTCCACCCATGCAACGCGGCCTTCGTAGGTGAAGACTTGATCCCACGTGGTGATTTCTTCGCCGGTACGGTCGATGTCGTAGCCGATGCCCGTTGTACCCCACACGTAGGGGACAGAGTGTGCATTACCGGGGTCGAAATATGGATCGAGGTAGATGTCGTAGTTATTGGCGAGATTGGGGATATTGGCGTGATCGATCTCGGCCGCCAACCCCTCGCGGATCATAATCGCGACAGCGTAGTCTGTCGGGAAGGCAATGTCGTAGCCGGGGTTGCCTTGACGCAGGCGCGCGATCATCGATTCGTCACTGTCATAGACATCGTACAGCACCGTGACGCCGCACAACGCTTCGAAATCAGCCACGGTGTTATCACCAATGTACGTGGCCCAGTTGAAGATACTCAGCGTTTGCCCCTCGAACCCCTCCGGGCAAGTCCACTCGGTGTCGACGACAGTCTCCGGCGCGTCTTGTGCCACTGCGCTTGTCAGGAGCGTGGCAAGTAGTACGAATGCAACGAAAATGCGCATGGGTTTCCTCCTCTGATATGAACTACTGGCGCGTGTATGGACGTTCCGTGTACCGGTTTTGCAGCATGAGAGATACGCCGACGACGATGGTTGAGAATACCAGCATGAGCGTCGAGAGCGCGTTCACCTCAGGTGTGACAGCAGTTTTGATCAACCCATAGACAAACATGGGTAGGGTAGTCGTGCCGACGCCGGCATTGAAGAACGTAATGACCAAATCGTCCATGGACAGCGTCAGCGCCAACAGGCCACCAGCGACGATACCCGGCATGATGAGTGGAAGTGTGATCCGGCGGAATGTCTGCCACGTATTCGCGCCAAGGTCGTTGGCGGCTTCTTCAAGCCGCGGGTTCATGTTGGCAAGACGCGCACGCACGACAATCGCGACGTACGAGATATTGAACGCCACGTGACCAATGATGATCGTCCCGAAGCCGGGGGCAGCGCGCATTCCCGTAGACGAATCAAGGAAGTCGAACACGATCTTGAAGAAGATCGCCAGCGATACACCCTGAGTGATCTCCGGAATCACGACAGGCAGGAACATGAGACCATCGATGATACGCTTGCCCGGAAGGTTACTGCGCGCGAGGCTGAGTGCGATCATCGTGCCGAGGGTGGTCGCGATCAGCGTGCTGACCAAGCCGACGAGCAGCGTATTTGAAAGCGCCTGCATCATCAGCTCCGTAGAGAACCGCGCCTCGGTACCCATAACACCACTGAAGATGTTCGTATACCAACGCAGCGTGAATCCCCGCCACATATCGACGGCCCGGGAGTCGTTGAAGCTGAACAGCACCAACAGCAGGATAGGCGCCCATAGGAAGAAATACGCCGTGAGAGGGGTTGCGAGAAGCCCGGCCTTGCCGACCGAACGAACCACCATGCCGAACCGTACATTTTCAACACCGGCGATGGCGGCGCTGTCGACGGCGGAGCGTGTAATCACAGAGTTGCCCACGTTACTTCTTCTCCTCACCGAAGCGCGCATAGAAAAGCAGCGCGACGACAACGACCATCATCATTACAACCGATAGCGCAGCGCCCAGTGGCATGTTTCCGTTCCCGCTGTACTGGTTCTGGATCAGATTGCCGATCATCAGTCCGCGGGTTCCACCCAAGAGATCGGATGTGACAAACGTCCCGATTGCAGGAATGAACACCAGAATGCACCCGGCGATCACGCCCGGCATCGTCAGCGGAAGCATAATGCGCCAGAACGATGTCACGTCATTGGCGCCGAGGTCATTCGCCGCTTCGATATACCGGTGATCAAACCGGCTGAGGGACGCGTAAATCGGCAGAACCATGAACGGCAGAAACCCGTACACCAGACCGAGAACGACGGCAAACTCCGTGTTGAGGAGGGTAAGCGGCTCGGTGATGAGGCCGGCGTTCAGGAGCGCGTTGTTGACAAGCCCTTCGCGACCCAAGATCACGCGCCAAGCGTAGGTACGGATCAGGAAGTTCGTCCAGAAAGGCAGAATGACGAGAAACAGCGCGAACTGCCGCCCGAAAGCGGTCTTGCGACGCGTGATGAAGTAAGCGAGGGGATAGCCCGCGACGAGGCAGATTGCCGTGGTGAGCAGCGCGACCAAGATACTGCGCTGCAGGACAATCCAGAAGGTGTCAAAGACGCGGGTGTACTGATCAAAGGTGAATGGCAGTACCGCTGAACCACCCGATCCCCGGCTCATCAAGCTAATGATGAGGACGATGATCAGCGGCAGTAGGAAGAAGAGGCCCAGCCAAAGCAAGGCGGGCAGGGCAAGCAGGATGCCCCCGGCCTTATGTTCGCTTCGAGTCGTCACTCGGGCGGCCAAGTTCCGTGCTCCTGATTGTAGATCAGCTTACAAGACAACATGACAAATTCTCCCGTATCGAGGCGAATGGGTGAGTCACATGATTGAGGCGCATATCTTAGCGCAAGATGCGTAGGATTCAAGTAAAAACATCGCCAGTTCGATCAATCATGCGCTTCATGCGATATTGTGCGTCGAATTCGTTGAAACTAGGTTAGAATCAGTATAAACCTGAACGTCAGTACAGCACAAAATTCCAAACCAGCGGGGCAATTTATATCCGTGATGAATAGAGCGCAGAATGCGGCGATCGACGCGGCTGTACGCGGCCACGTATTTGCAGTTGGGCCGGCAGGGGTGGGGAAAACCACTGCCGCGATTGAGGTTGTGCGCCGCTGGGTTCAGGGCGGAGCGAGAACGTTCGAGATCGTCGTCATCGTGCCACAGCGCACACTGGGCCAGCGTTATCGGGATGCACTTCCCGATATGCCTGTACAGATCACGACATACGCCAGCGTCGTGCGTCATGCGCTGGAGCTGTTCTGGCCTGCGGTAGGCGAACAATGTGGACTGGGTGTTGTGCGGGAACAGCCGTTGTTTCTCACCAACGAGACTGCTACTGCGCAGATGGGCCTCCTCCTTGATCCGCTGATCGACGAACGCCGATTGTTCGACAGCGTGCGTATGCCACGCCTGCGGATTTACGGTCAGGTTCTCGACAATCTGAACAAGTCGGCGTTGGTCGGGTTCCCGCACGACCAGATCGGCGACCGCCTGAAAGGGGCATGGCTGTATGAGGATCAGCAGGCGCGTATGTACGATGACGTGCAGCGTGCTGCTTCGGCGTTTCGTGATTACTGCCTAGAGCATGGCCTGCTGGACTACTCGCTGGCGGCTGAGCTGTTTCAGCGGCACGTTGTCCCGCTTAAGGCGTTCCGGACATGGGCCGAACAGTCCATGCGCAGGGTCGTTTATGACAACCCCGAGGAAGACGTGCCTGCTGCGCACGATTTCGTCCTCAGTCTCATCGGGTCGGCGGACGCGTCGTTCGTGGCTTACGATACTGGCGGCGGGATTCGCCGCTTCCTGGGCGCCGACGACGTAAGCGCACAGCGGTTTGCCGAGGGCGCCGATATGCGGGTGGAACTGCCCGATCTGGTGACGCCTGCGCGCCGTTTTAGTCCATTGGTGTCTGCGTTAGAAACGTACTTCGTCGGCGACCGGTCGGCCTTACGTGAGGCTGGGACAGAATCCAACGTTGAACTGGTCGCATATCGTTTCCTCCCTGAGATGTTGGATGGGACGGTGCGCCAGATCGCGGACTTGATCGAGGTTGAGGGTGTTGATCCAGACGATATCTGCGTCGTGACGCCGTATCTCAGCGATGTGGTCAGGTTTGCGCTCGAAACGAGGCTGCGCGCCCAGAACGTCCCGTTCCGCTCGACACGTCCTTCCCGTCCGCTGAATTCCGAGCCGATCGTGAATGCAGTATTGATCGCCGCGTCGACCGCGTTCCCTGAATGGCGCATGCCCATTGAACGCACACAGTTTGCTGCAGCCCTCGTCGAACTCATCGACGGCTGCGATCCGGTGCGCGCCGGTCTGCTGGCGGCGACTTCGCGAGTCGGAAAACCATTGGCTGAGGCGGACAGTCTAACGGATCAGCTTCGGCGGCGCCTATCTGAATCGGTGATCGAACGCTATGAGCGGATGCGTACATGGTTGGTCGACGCCGCGCATCAACCTGATCTCGCTGAGAACCTCGGTTCGTTTCTGAGCATGTTCTACGGCGAAGTACTGACTCAGCCCGGTTTCCGGCTGTTCGGGCAGCCTGAGGTCGGCCATGTCGTGGCGAACTTGATCGAAGCGGTTGCGAACATCTCACACTGGCAGACGCGCTCGGACGCGAGGTCGTTGGGCCGGAGTTGTTCGGCGGATTTCTGTCGGGTCGGTTGGGACAGCAGGGATTGGTCGATCCGCGCGGGATGAACTCCCAGCCATCGGTGCTTATAGGGCCGGCGCATACCTTCCTGATGCTGAACCGGGCCGTCGCGCATCAGTTCTGGTTGGATGTTGGCAGCAGCGGCTGGGCTGAACGGCTTCATCAGCCATTGGGCCAACCGTATGTCCTTTCCCGGCAGTGGCCGGCAGGGCGCGTGTGGACTATCGTTGACGATGCAGCGGCCAATGCGCTTGGGACGGCGCGCCTTGTGAGTGGCTTGCTTCGGCGCTGCACGGAACGCGCGTGGTTGAGCTACTGCGTGTACAGCGAACAGGGAATCGCACAGCAAGGCCCGCTGCTCAGCGCGCTGCAAGCCGTGCGCCTGAGTGCCGAGATGGGCGGGGGTGGCGTGTGACGACAACCGACTTTGTCCCGCGCAGCGGCCAGCGCGAAGTACTGCAGTATCGCGGCGGACGACTTGCGGTCGCCGCGGTTCCCGGCAGCGGTAAGACCCGCACATTGGCGGCTCTTGCGGCTGACCTGATTGCTGAGCGTAAAGTCGGGCCCGGCCAAGAGGTTCTGATCGTCACGATGACCAACTCTGCGGCCGAAAACTTCGCGGCTCAAGTTGCGGGGTTTGTAACGGCGCGGGGCCTGATCAGTGGAGTGGGATATCGCGTCCGCACGATTCACGGGCTTGCGAACGACATCATCCGCGACCGGTCTGCGCTGGTGGGGCTGCCGCAGTCGTTCCCGATCCTCGACGAGGCGGCGGCCGAACAGACACTGCTCGAAGCCGTCTCGGAGTGGCTGCGCGCCAATCCGAACTGGTTTCTCCCGTATGCTGCCAACCCGGATGCGAGTTCTGGCCCGCGCTTTGGAATGCGCTGGCGTGATCGCTTTGAACGGATGGTACGCGCGTACTTGCGTGAGGCCAAAGACCTTCAGCTTTCGCCGGACGAGGTCGCTGGGCTGGTGGACGAGACCGACCCGGCTTTTGTGGCGTTAAACGCAGCGAACGCGGTATACCGGTTGTATCAAGCGGCGTTGAATTATCAGGGGGCGGTCGATTTTGCTGATCTGATCCGGCTTGCGCTTGAAATCCTTAATCGTGATGCAGACTACCGTTCCGTACTCGCTTATCGCTGGCCGTTCGTACTGGAGGACGAATCGCAGGACAGCTCCCGCCTGCAAGAATTCCTTCTGCGCAGATTGACCGAGGAGAATGGGAACTGGGTGCGGGTCGGTGATCCGAATCAGGCGATCTATGAGACATTCACGTCGGCGAGTCCTGAGTTCTTGCGGCGCTTCCTGCGCGAAGAAGGCGTCGAAGTCGTTGAGATGGCGTACTCGGGTAGATCGGCGGAGCCGATTATCGCGCTGGCGAATCGCTTGTCGGTGTGGTCGAGGGACGAACATCCGTGGGAGGAACTCAGGGCGATGCGGCCGCTCGAGCCGCCGTTGATTCGGCCGACGCCCGAGTCGGATCCTCAACGGAACCCGGCGTCTGAGACAGCGCGGATCTACCTTGACGCCGAGGCGCGCACGCCGGACGAAGAACGCGAACGGGTCGTAAGCTCGGTGATTCGCGCGCTAGAGGCGGATGCAGACACGTCGATCGCCATTCTTGTGCCCAGCAATAATGATGGCGCCAAGATGGTCGAGCTGCTGGGCCAACGTGGTGTCTCATGCCGGGAACTGCTCAGGACGACGTCGAAAACCCGCACGGCGTTAGCGGCGCTGGTTCGTCAAGTCAAGGCTATTGCGAAGCCCTACGAAACACGACCACTGAGTGAGGCATTCGTAGCATACGCCGATCTCTTGCAGTCCGTGCCGTCCGACGAGCGATACGTGCTGGAACAGGCAGCTGACCGTCTGCTCGCGGTTCAACCGGAGGATGTGCTATTCCCACAGAACTCGGAGACCTTCGCGATTCCGTTAGCTGTCGAAGAGGTGGTGCAAGCTGCGCCCGGCGTGCTCGCCACGCTCGTGAGGTTTCTCGAGCATTTACGGTCATGGCATTGGGCGATTGTGCTCCCGATCGATCGCCTGCTGTTGACGGTGGCGGTTGACCTGTTTCGCGAACCGTTCCAGCTTTCTGTCGCATACTCGGTTGCTGGCGCCTTGAGGCGCGAACTCGAATTGTCAGGTTCGACGTCGATCAGTCATGCGATCAATTATCTGAGCGACATTGTGGACAATCGGCGGACTGTATACGGGATTGGCGACGATGCAGTCGATCCGGCCGCGACAGGAGTTGTCACCGTAGCGACCATGCACAAAGCTAAGGGGCTGGAGTGGGATCGCGTTTACCTCATGTCCGTCAACAACTATGAGTTTCCAGCTGGTGACGCCGACGATATCTACCGGGGCGAACATTCGCTCGTGCGTGATAACTTGAGCCTCGAAGATGAGGTGATCGCGCAGGTGCAAGCCCTTCATTCCAGTGCCGACTACGTCGAAGGTTTGGCGTCGAAGCGTGCGCGCCTGAACTACGCGGCAGAACGACTCAGACTGCTGTACGTGGGGATTACGCGGGCGCGCCGGGAACTGATCGTAACGACCAACAGCGGGCGAGGGCAGGCGCGTTCGGCGGCTGTTCTTATCGCCCTTGAGAACTGGCTGCGAAACCAAACATGAACATGATCTCACAATCTGCTATGCGTGATTTTCTGACGTGTCGCTATCTGTATCTGTTGAAACACCGACGGGGACTGGAACCCGCGGTTGGAGGCGTGGTCGAGGGGAGCAATCGCCAGCTAGCGGCGCGCCGTGGACAGCAGTTTCATCGTGCGGTACAGCAGTATTTGTCGGGTCTTGCGAGCGACTCCGTGCGCTCCATGATTAAGGACGATACGGTTCGCGCATGGTTCGAGAAGTTCGTCAAATACGGGATGTCCGGGATTCCCGACAGGCGCAGTGTTGAAACGTGGGCGACCGCTCCGCTAGCGGATCGCGTACTGATCGCCCGTTACGACCTCCTCGCATGGGATAGTGAGCGTCTCGTGATCTGTGATTGGAAGACCGGCTCTCGTCCGATAGAAGATCCGGATACTCAGATTCAGACGATGGTCTACCGCTATGTGGCCGCATGCAGCGGGCAAGCTGTGACCGGCACGGCGTACTTGCCGGAGCAGATTGAAATTCGCTACTGGTATGTAAGAGACGACGATCCCGCCAATCAAATTGCGTATAGTCAACAGCAGTTCAAGCGAGATGAAGTGCGTCTCAGAGAATTGATCGCAGAGATCGCAGCGTGCAACGCATTTCCGAAGACCGATGACGTTGATGTGTGCAAGACGTGCTTGTTCAGGGCTGTGTGCCGACCGGAGATCCCTTCCGGAACTTGGGAGCCTGAGTTCGAGCATACCCCTGAGTCTATGAGTATTGGCTGGGGCGAATCCTAAACACGATCAGCGGCGCATCGGCCGCTGATCGTATGATTGAGAGATGGGAGAGTTCAGGCTTACGCCTGCACAGTTGGCTGCGTGATGAGGTCGAGCCGTTCGCCCACAAGCTTGAAGGCGGCGAGCGCTCGGTCAAGCTGGTCGTGCGTGTGGCTTGCCATATAGCTGGTGCGCAGAAGGCTCTGGTTAGGTGGCACACCCGGCGGAACCACGGGGTTGGTGTAGACGCCTTCTTCGATGAGCGCTCGCCACGCTAAGACCGTCCGAAACTGATCGCGGATGATGATCGGGATAATCGGTGTATTGCTTTGGCCGATATCATAGCCCAGTGACCGCAAACCGGCGCGCATGTATTCAGCGTTCTCCCAGAGCCGCTCGACGAGCTGAGGCTCGGTCTCCATGATGTCAAGCGCTGCGAGAACACTGGCTGCTGCAGGGGCGGGAAGCGCAGCGGAGAAGATCAGCGCGCGCGCGTGATGCTGGATGTAGTGAATGACCTCGGCGGAACCTGCGATGAAACCGCCAATTGAGGCGAAGGACTTGCTGAAGGTGCCCATGATCAGGTCGACCTCATCGGTGAGGCCGAAGTGCTCCGCCGTGCCGCGACCGCCGCCGGTCACACCGATGCCATGGGCGTCATCAATCATGATGCGTGCACCGTAGTGCTTGCAGATCTCGACAATCTGCGGCAGTGGAGCGATATCGCCACCCATGCTGTACACGCCGTCGACGATGACGAGCTTCCCTGCTTCGGCTGGAAGCTGGCTGAGTACTTGATCGAGCGAGCTGATGTCATTGTGGCGGAAGCGCTTCATTTCGCCCCGGCTCAGCATACAACCATCAACGATGCAGGCATGGGCGTCTTTGTCGATGATGACGTAGTCGCCTTTGCCGACAATCGCCGAGATGGTGCCGACGTTGGTTTGGTAACCCGTCGAAAACACCAGCGCTGCTTCCTTCTTCACGAAGTGCGCGAGGCGACGGTCGAGTTCGAGATGCAGCTCCAGCGTGCCGTTCAGGAAGCGCGAACCGGTGACGCTCGTACCGTACCGATCCAAGGCGCTATGCGCGGCGGCCCGTACACGCGGATCAGTGGTAAGACCGAGGTAGTTGTTGGAGCCAATCATGACGACCTCTTTGCCTTCAAAGGTCGCGGTAGTCCCTTCGGAGTCACTGAGGGCGCGGAAGTAGGGGTAGATTCCAAGCTCCATCGCTTCTTTGGCTTGGGTGAAGGCAGCAGCCTTCGCGAAGATGTCGGCCACTATGTTTGACTCCCTAGCATTACTCAGGCGGATGAACGCCCCAATGGTGCAGGGCGTTGAAACATTCATCGCTTGCTGACGAATGACGATTGACGAAACAAAGGGGAAGTGTAGCGTATGTTGAGACGCCATTCAACCGACGGGATTTGTTTTGCGCTTGCGATGTGGCGTGATGCGTCGGTACAATATGGCGCGTGAAGTTCGTGTGGAAGAGGAGACCTCTGGATGTCATCGTTGTTGTTCCGGCGCATTCTGGTTTGGGTGATCGGTATGGGCACGGGGTTCGTGCTCGGCCTGTTGATTATCACATTCCTGCTGCCTGCGCTGAGTCCGGATCCGAATGCTCGTGCCATTTCGATACAGCAGTACGGGATCATCTACTTCCTAACGACGATTGTTCCCCTCGGCCTGATGTTCGTGACGATTCTGGATCGTTATCTGGATACGCGGATCCTGCCTGATTAGTTGCGGGTGTGAATAATCGGAGTATCAGGGGTCGGCTTGCCGGCCCTTTTTGATTCCTGTGTCGTGGTGAAGACGCCGCTGATTCACCTCTAAAATTCGCATAGTCATTAGTCTCTGAATTCGTGAGAGGTTTTTGCAGGTAGGCATATCTACAGTTGAGACATGACTAAAACATCGCAGATCAGCCAATTCTATAAGCTTTCGATTGAGGAGCGTCGTGCGATCGTGAGCGCGTTTATCGGGGAACCGTTACCCTTCGACAGCGCGCTACCGCTGCAGATTGCCGATCACATGATCGAGAACGTCGTAGGGGTGTACGGCCTTCCGTTCGGGATCGCGACCAACTTCGTGGTGAACGGGGTAGAGCGCCTTGTCCCGATGGTTGTCGAGGAACCCTCGGTGGTAGCGGCAGCGAGCTTTGCGGCGAAGTTATTCCGTGCAGGTGGCGGGTTTTCGGCGCAGGCTGATAACCCCTTGATGATCGGTCAGATCCAGGTCTTGGATATTCCTGATCTCAATGCTGCGTGCGACTCTGTCTTGTCGAACAAGGCATTGCTGCTTGCCGCTGCGAATCGATCCGCGGGGAGTTTGGTTCGGCGGGGTGGGGGTGCCCGGGATATTGAAGTTCGTTCGTTCGTGGACTCTCCTGCAGGGCCGATGTTGGTCGTGCATCTACTTCTTGATACTGTAGATGCGATGGGCGCTAACGCGATCAATACGGCGTTGGAAGCCATCGCGCCTGATGTTGAGCGGATGACTGGCGGACGGGTTGTACTGCGGATATTGAGCAACCTATCCGACCGGCGTAGGGTGCAGGTGAGCGGCCGTATTCCAGCTGCGGCACTGGGTGATAGCGAAGAGAGCGGTCGTTCTGTAGCGCGTGGCGTGGTCGAGGCATGGGCGTTCGCTCATGTCGACCCGTATCGAGCTGCTACGCACAACAAAGGCTTGATGAACGGCGTTGACGCGGTGGTGATCGCGACCGGCAATGACTGGCGGGCGGTCGAAGCTGGAGCGCACGCCTTTGCTGCACGTAGCGGCTCGTATACTAGTCTTTCGCGCTTCTGGCTGGATGAACGCGGCGATTTGGTCGCCGAGCTTGATATGCCGCTGGCGGTTGGTATCGTAGGCGGCGCGACGAAGGTTCACCCGCTGGCACAAGTCGCCCTGCGAATTTTGGGCGTTGAGTCTGCACGTGATCTTGCGATGGTGATCGCGTCCGTTGGGCTAGCGCAGAACTTCGCGGCGCTGCGCGCTCTGGCAACCGACGGAATCCAGAAAGGTCACATGCGGCTGCACGCGCGACAGATGGCGATCGCCGCCGGTGCGACTCCGGATGAAGTGGAATACGTCGCTGATACACTGCGGAAAGACGGCGAAATTCGCCTTGAGCGCGCCATTGAGATCGTCAAGGCATTAAGGGGATCGTGAGTATGGAAAATGGGGCGCACGTAGGCGCACAAGCGGATCCATCATTGTTGATGCGACCGCTTCAGCAGGTGGGTATCGTCGGCTACGGGGCATACATCCCCCGCTACCGGCTTCCGGGAACGGAGGTCGCGCGGGTGTGGACGAATGGCCTCGGCGGATCGCCGGTGACCGAGAAGGCGGTCGCTGGGCTTGACGAGGACGTCACCACGATGTCCATCGAGGCGGCGCGGAACGCGGTCGCGCGAGCCGGCATTGATCCGCGGCTCATTCGCGCGGTCTGGGTCGGAAGCGAGAGCCATCCGTATGCCGTGAAGCCGACGAGTACGATCGTCGCCGAGAGTATCGGGACGTCCGCGAATATCCAAGCCGCCGACTGGGAGTTCGCGTGTAAGGCCGGCACTGAAGCAGTTCAGGCATCGATTGGCATTGTCGGGAGTGGGATGGGGGCATACACCCTCAGCATTGGAATGGATACGGCGCAAGGGCGTCCGGGGGATGCGCTTGAGTATACAGCCGCTTCGGGAGGCGCAGCGTTCCTCATCGGGCCGGCATCTGAAGCGGTCGCCGTATATCAAGGAAGCTACAGCTACGTAACAGATACACCGGACTTCTGGCGTCGTTCGGGAGAGGCATTCCCCAGTCACGGTGACCGCTTCACCGGCGATCCCGCATACTTCAGCCACACGCTGTCGTCTGCTTCGAAGTTAATGGAACTCATGGGAACGGCCGCTGGCGACTATACGCATGCCGTATTCCATCAGCCGAACGTGAAGTTTCCATCACGCGCCGCGCAAATGCTGGGATTTACACCGGAACAGATCAAGCTTGGTCTGCTTGCCGGTGAGATCGGAAACGTCTATTCCGGCTCGTGTATGACCGGCCTGACCGCAATTCTGGACGAAGCGAAGCCGGGCGACCGCATCCTCATGGTGAGCTATGGAAGCGGAGCAGGCTCCGATGCATTCGATCTGATCGTGACTGAGCGTATCGAACAGGTACGCGGACGTGCGCCGTCTACCCGCGATTACATCAAGCGGCGTACCGCGATCGACTATGCCACCTACACCCGTTATCGCGGCAAGCTAAAGGACTAGAGAGACATGACAGACGTAGCGATTGTCGCGGTTGCACAAACGGACGTTGGAGAACACTGGTCGGCGAGCCTGCGCGATCTCGGTTCAGAGGTAATCGGACAGGTGTTGGACTCTGCGGCGGGGATTCGTCCTGAGCTGATGGTGGTCGCCAATGCCTTCGGAGCTACCATGAGCAGCCAATCACAACTCGGCCCACTGCTCGCTTCGGTGAGTGGGCTGCATGGCATCGAAACCTTCACAGTAGAGGCGGGCGATGCAAGCGGCGGCGCCGCCCTGCGGACAGCCTATCTCGCAGTTCAATCAGGCATGGTCGAGTGCGCCCTCGTGGTCGGAGTCGAGAAGGCGACCGACAGTATCGCCAGTGCGCGAGTCGCCGCACGGAATGTCGCGCTTGATGCGGATTACGAGGCTGCGCACGGCCTAACACTCTCTGCACAGGCCGGGTTGGTGATGCGCCGGTATATGCATGAGTTTGGCGTTGGGCTTGATGCTTTCGAAGGGTTCTCGATCAACGCCCATGCCAATGGACGGACAAACCCGCACGCGATGTTCCGAAATGCGTTGAAGCCCGGAGTGTTCGCGAAGGCCGGCATGGTTGCTGATCCGGTCACGCTGTTCGATGGCGCGCCTGATGCCGATGGCGCAGCGGCAGTCTTGTTGACACGGGTTCGCAATGGCGCGACAGCAAACGTTGTGATCGCTGGAAGCGCCGGCGCGAGTGACAGCCTCGCTATTCACAACCGCAAGTCGCTACTCTCCCTAGAAGCGGTGCAGGCATCCGCTCGTTCGGCGCTCGCACAGGCGGAAGCCACGATCGAGCAGATCGACTTGTTCGAACTACACGACTCATTCACGATTGCGTCGGTTCTAGCGATTGAAGGGATCGGGTTGGCCGACTCTGGGAAGGGGTGGCAGCTTGCGGCGGACTCAGGCGCACGGCTGCGGCCAACCGGTGACGTCCCCATGAGCACGTTCGGTGGGCTGAAGGCGAGGGGCAATCCCGTTGGCGCAACAGGGATTTATCAGGCTGTTGAGGCTTACATGCAGCTGATGGGACTCGCGGGTGAGAATCAAGTTCCAAATGCAGAGTTTGCGCTGATTCAATCCATAGGCGGTCTTGGTGCGTCGGCGTTCACCCATGTGCTGCGCCGTACAGACTGAGAGAGTGTGATAGTCGGTATCGACGCGCTGAGAGCTTTTGATAGCGGCGACTGCCTATCGTTAACGTGTAGCAGCGTGTCGTTGTGAACGTAAAGAAGTGAGGATAGTATGCAGATTTCCCGGCACTGGCGACTGAACGCAAACCGCTATCGTCTGGAAGGCTACGTACTCGCGGATGGTGAAACCAGCCTCGAACCGCGTAAGACGACCGCACCGGCGCAATCGACCACCGACGAACGTGATGCCCACAAGGGTGAGGTCGAACTGGCGACCGCCGAGCGCACGGCAGCGTAGACACACTATGACAACTGCTGCACCAATGGTTACGCCAGAGCGCGTGCGGTTCTCAGGCCGTGGGGTGGTGGAGAGCTTCACGGTCGTGATGGAACCTCCGGCTGGCTTTGAAGATCAGGCTCCTTACTTGATCGCACTTGTGCGTTTGGACGAAGGCCCGATAGTCACTGCCCAGTTGACGGATATTGACGGAGTCGTCTCCATCGGGGATCGAGTGGAGATGGTGACTCGAAAACTCTCCACCGAAGGGGAACGCGGTGTCATCATCTACGGATACAAGTTCCGGCCCGTACTCAACGTCTAGAGGGTCGATAAATCCAGAGAAATAAAAGAGGCGCTCAACTTTCACGAGCGCCTCTTTTATTTCACTACGGGATGACCTGTCGAGTAATCAGCCCATATCCGCTAGCGAGATCTTAGTGTCTGCGTCAAACAGGTGCATATTGTCAGTCGCCAAAGCCACCCCGACGCGATTGCCAACCGAGGCTTTTGTGCGGGGATCGACGCGTGCGATGAAGGTCTTGCCCTGTTCCTCGAGGTAGAGATTGACCTCGTTGCCCATCTGCTCAACCACTTCAACGTTGACCTCGATGGTCGCGGGCGTGATCCCTTGCGGCTTGTATTCGATGTCGTGAATGTCTTCTGGGCGAATACCCAAGATGACCTTCTTCCCGGCTGACTTCTCGAAACTCGCTACCTTCGACGCCGGAACCGGGATCTTGAACGCGCCAAGATCTACGGTGAGCTGCCCGTCAACCTTATTGAGCGTGCCATCAAAGAAGTTCATCGCAGGGCTGCCGATGAAGCCGGCGACGAACAGGTTGTGCGGATGGTGGTACAAGTTGTACGGCGAGTCGATCTGCTGCAGCTCACCAGCGCTCAGTACGCAGATGCGCGTACCCATTGTCATAGCTTCGACCTGATCGTGGGTCACGTAAATGAACGTGGTGCCAAGGCGCTGATGCAGTTTCGAAATGAACGAACGCGCCTCGACACGGAGCTTGGCATCCAAGTTCGAGAGCGGCTCATCCATCAGGAAGACCTTCGGTTCACGTACAATCGCGCGACCGACCGCCACGCGCTGCCGCTGACCGCCAGAGAGCTGACGGGGGCGGCGATCTAACAGCTGACCGATACCGAGCTGATCTGCGGCTTCCTTCACGCGCTGGTCGATGACAGTCTTCGGCGTTTTGCGCAGCTTGAGGCCGAACGCCATGTTTTCGTACACCGTCATGTGCGGGTAAAGCGCGTAACTCTGGAACACCATCGCGACATCGCGATCCTTCGGCGCGACATTGTTCACGACACGATCGCCAATACAGATTTCGCCCTCGCTGATCTCCTCTAGGCCGGCGAGCATGCGCAAACTAGTCGACTTGCCGCAGCCTGACGGCCCGACGAATACGAGGAATTCTTTATCAGCAACCTCAATATTCAGGTCCTTTACCACGGCATTGTTGCCATAACGCTTGTAAACATGCTTGAACGAAATGCTCGCCACAGTATCCTCCAGTGATTCAGTAACCCACGACCATCTGGCTGGTTTGTGCAATATGCACAGATTTGTTGCAAACTGCATAACTACGTTTCCAACCAAAGCAGATTATAATTGCGCGAGTCCAAGAATTGCAACAAATACGTCGAAAGTGAACGAAAGCCATGACCCAAACTGTCAACAGCGAGCTGATTAGTGTCGGCACGGAACTGCTTCTTGGAGAGATCACGGACACGAACTCTGTCTTCTTGGCCCGCTTCCTGCGTGACTACGGAATTAACGTTCTCTACATGACTTCAGTTGGCGATAACCGGGCGCGGATTGCGCAAACGGTGAGAATGGCGATGGCGCGTTCGAATATCGTGATCATGTGCGGCGGGCTGGGGCCGACAGTTGATGATATGACACGCGAAGCCGTCGCAGATGCCACGGATCGCGGGTTGGAATTCCACGACTATCTCTACGCCCAGATTGCCGAGCGTTTTCGCAGCTTCCACGCTTCGATGAGCCAGAATAACCGACGGCAAGCGTATGTGCCCGCGGGAGCCATCGTGCTAGAAAATGCTGTAGGCACTGCTCCGGGATTCGCCGTCGAGCACAACGGGAGCCTCGTCGTGGCGCTGCCGGGCGTTCCGCGTGAGATGAAGTTCCTGATGAATGGCAAAGTGCTGCCTCTGCTCAAGTCGCGCTATGATTTGAGCGTGATCCTTCCTCGTGTCTTGCATACGGCAGGCATTGGCGAGAGCATGCTCGATGAAGTGATCGGCAGCGAACTGTTGGAGTGTGAAAACCCAACTGTCGGGCTTGCCGCGCATAATGGACAAGTGGACGTGCGTATCACGGCGAAAGCCGCGACACGCGCAGCTGCCGAAGCCATGATCGAAGCAGTAGAGACAGACCTGCGGCAGAGAATCGGGCGATATGTTTATGGGGTCGATGGAGAAACGCTCGCCGGCGTGCTCCACAAGCGCTTAGAACAGCATCGTGTCGGGGTTTCGCTGGTAGAGTGTGGGATCGGCGGGCTGTTGAATGAACTCGGCACGGACGTGGTTGATCGTGCCGCCTATCCCTCGGCGGCAGCCCTGATCGACGGGCTGTCAGACCTCGAAGACACCTCGAGCCGCGGGGTCGCCGAGGCAGTAGGTCGCACGCTTATCGGCAAAGGTGAGAACCGGGCCTATGTCGTCGTGGTCACGGCCGAGGACGTCGATGAGGCGAGCGATCAACAACCCGGCACAACCGTACTCGTGTCATATGGAGAGCGCACTAGATCGCGCAGTTACGGCTTTGGCGCACGTTCCGAGCTGATCCGTAACTGGGTCGAGACGTGGTCGATGGCTCAGTTATGGTGGATGATCGAAGAACAAGCGGCTCATGCGTGATATCGGCGCCAAGATACACAGCATCGCGGCGCAGGGCAAGCATCTCGCGTTATACGTCTCACCGCGCTTCGACTTTTTGCCCATTGAAGCACAGCGATATGACGAGCCGCTGCTGCCTTACGGAAGGCTGATCCTTGACGCGACAGAGCCGTATCTTGGCGCGATCGTGTTCGACCTTGCGGCATACGCGCAGTTTGGCGCTGCTGGCACGGTTGCGCTTGAACGCTCGATCCGGTTGTTCTCGGAAACGACGTTGACCATAATCGACGGCCCGTTGGTGGATCCCGCCTATGCAGCGGTTCTCGATGACCTGTCGTTCGGGCCGGACGCGATAACGATCACGGGCGACTTGTGGGACACTCTTGTGCCAAATGCACGAATGATCGTGACGACCGGCCGTGGATTCCGGGGTGTCGAACGGTGCGATCTGAATATCGGCGACGCCACGTTCAAGCTGGCGGGTTCGGCTTTGCTAGAGGCTGCGCGCAGCCTCGATTTTCGCGAGTCGCTCGGTACTGCTGCCGCCGCGTTTCTCGGTCGCTAGCTAATAGCTAGTCCTCGTCATCGAGGCTGAGCAGCGCCATGAATGCGTCCTGCGGCACCTCGACCGAGCCGATCATCTTCATGCGCTTCTTGCCCTTTTTCTGTTTTTCGAGCAGTTTCTTTTTCCGCGTGATGTCACCGCCGTAGCATTTGGCAAGGACGTCTTTGCGCATCGCGCTCACGTTCGCGCGCGAGATCACCCGCTTTCCAACCGCCGCCTGAATCGGTACCACGAACATCTGACGCGGAATGAGTTCCTTCAGCCGGGTTACGAGACGCTGGCCCTTGTGATAGGCATCCTCACGATGGACGATCAACGCCAGCGCGTCGACCGGTTCGTTGTTGACCAAGACGTCCAGCTTGACCAGATCGCCCGTCTCGTAGGTATCGAACTGATAGTCGAGGCTGGCATACCCGCGCGTAGCGCTCTTGAGCCGGTCATAGAAGTCGATAATGAGTTCAGCAAGCGGCAGGCGGTAGTGCAGCACCACGCGAGATCGATCCAGATACTCGGTGGTGTCGTAGATTCCGCGTTTCTTGATGACCAGATCCATAATTGGCCCGATGAATTCTTGCGGCGTGTAGATCTGGATCTTCATCCACGGCTCGCTGATCTCCGCGATGATGGACTCGTCGGGCATCTGAGCCGGGCTGTCAATCTCGATCATCTCGCCGTCACGCTTAACGATCCGGTACTTCACGCTTGGCGCGGTAGCGAGAATGTCGAGGTCGTATTCGCGTTCGAGTCGCTCCTGAATGATCTCCATGTGGAACAGTCCGAGGAAGCCGACACGAAATCCGAAGTTCAGCGCCTGTGAACTTTCCGGCTCGTATTGCAGCGATGCGTCGTTGAGTTGAAGTTTTTCCAGCGCATCACGAAGCTCGCCGTATTCGTCGTTGTTGGTCGGGTAAATCCCGGCGAACACCATCGGTTTGACCTGTTCGTAACCGGGCAGAGGATCCTCAGCACCGCCGACGGCCAGTGTGATCGTGTCACCGACCCGGCATTCTTTGACAGTCTTCAGCCCGGTAGCGATGTAGCCAACTTCACCGGTCTGCAGTTGATCGACCGGCAGCATTCCCGGACTGAACACGCCAATTTCGACTGGTTCAAAGGCGACGTTGGTTGCTTTCAGGCGCAGCTTGTCCCGTGCCGACACCGATCCATCCACCACACGCACGTAAGCGACGACGCCTTTATACGAGTCGTAGTGGCTGTCAAAGACGAGGGCGCGCAGTGGGGCATCCGCATCTCCTGAAGGCGGCGGAACGGTGTGAACCACTTTTTCAAGTACAGCGTCGATGCCGATATTGTTCTTGGCGGAAATCGGCACAATGTCCGCCGCAGGCGTGCCGAGCAACTCCTCGACCTCGTGCGTGACTTCGTCCGGGCGCGCAGCGGGAAGGTCGATCTTGTTGATAACCGGAACCAGCTCGAGGTCTTGTTCGAGCGCGAGATATACGTTGCTGAGGGTTTGCGCTTCAATGCCCTGACTGGCGTCGACCACCAGAACGGCGCCTTCGCACGCTTGCAGGGCGCGGCTCACTTCGTAGGTGAAATCGACGTGTCCCGGCGTATCGATCAGATTGATGAGATACTCTGAGCCGTCTTGCGATTGGTAGCGCATACGCACGGCAGAGGCTTTGATCGTAACGCCGCGTTCGCGTTCGAGATCCATGGTGTCGAGCACCTGAGCCTGCATCTCACGCTCGCTGACCGTGTGCGTGAGCTGTAAGAGCCGGTCAGCGAGCGTTGACTTGCCGTGATCGACATGGGCGATAATGCAGAAATTTCGGATATGAGACTGGTCCATGATTGGGCCGGATTGACGTCCATTACTGTTTGCGGGAATTGGCAAGCAGTATATCAGAACGAAGGCCGGTCGTCGCTACCGGTCTGTGGCGAGCGCTTGCTCGATCATCGCCTTAATGTCACCGCCGGACGGCTCTCCTGACAGCCATACGAGGAACTCGATGTTTCCGGCAGGGCCGACCAGCGGGGATCGTATCAGGCCATGGGGATGCAAGCCGATCTCGCCGGCATGTGCTAGGGCTTCGTGAAGGACGCGCCGATGCACTGACGTGTCGCGTACAACGCCACCTTTGCCGACATCACGACGACCCGCCTCGAACTGCGGCTTAATCAATGCGACGACGCTGCCAGTAGGTTTCAACCACCGAATCATCACCGGGAGCAGCAGCCTGAGACTGATGAACGAGGCATCCACAACCGCCAGATCAACCAACTCGTCAAGATGGTCGACGAACCGGGCGTTGGTGCGTTCCATCACGACGACACGCGGATCACTGCGCAAACGCGTGTCAAGATGGCCGTAGCCGACATCAATTGCGTAAACCCGCGCGGCGCCGTGTTGCAGCAGGCAGTCTGTGAATCCGCCCGTGCTGGCGCCCACGTCCGCGCATACGAAGTCCTGAGGCACAAGCTGAAACGCGGTGAGAGCGGCGTCCAGTTTGTCCCCGCCACGAGACACAAACCGGGGTTTCGCTTTGGTCGAGATCGTGCTGTCAACCGGGATGCGCATTCCGGGTTTGTCACGCACTACACCATCCACCGTGACTTCGCCTGCCATGATCATGCCACGGGCTTTCTCGCGGCTTGGCGCTAACCCACGGCGTGCCACCTCGATGTCAAGACGTTCAGTCTCCGGCACGATTAACCCTTCGTCAGGTAAATGTCGATCTCCAATGGATTCGCAGTTGTCTCGTCAACGACAATTCCGTCCGCGGTGATCGGAAGATACCCGTCAGTGTTGATGATGATGCTGTACGGCACATTGTAGCGAAGCAGATCGGAGAACTGGTAACGTCCGTCACGATCCGTTGTAGCCATGGTGAACACCTGATCGGCTAGCGCGAGGTAGTCCTCAACTGAGAACTGTTCACTGAGAACCACAATCGTCACATTTTCGACGCCGAGTCGTGAATCGGCATCAATAACGCGACCGCGCAGCAGCACACCTGCGCCCTGCGCGAAAATGTCGATTGGAAGCTGGCCGATGCCGACTTCGGTTTCAACACGCTGAAGGAGAATGCCATTCATTTGCAGGTCAAGTCGATAACGTCCATCGGGCAGCACCGTGTTGGCCGTGAGTTCAATCCAGTATCCAGCGCCATCTTCGGGCAGCGTCCACGGTGCGATGCGATCGAACAGCACGCGGTCATCGACGCTGATCGTGACCTGCCAGAGTGTTCCAACTGCGATCGACTCCCAGTCGAAGACCGCAAACAGACGCTGAATAGAGGTCGTCACTGACGTGACAGGCTGTGCACCGATGGCATCGGCAGGGGTTTCGGCCGCGACGAAGCGCTGCCGGCTGAACACACGCGGACGCAGCTCCTCTTGGATGCCCGCGACCGTAAAGTCGGCCAGCGCACTCAATGTCCCCTGAATGTACAGCTCCAGCCGATAGCGCCCCGGGAGTAGTCCGCCCGGAACGGTAAACGATGTCGATTGTGAGCCGTTAGCTTGACCGGTATTCCACTGGCCCCCGACGCGCGGCTCGAGTTCCTGCCCGCCGAAGTACCACACGCCCGCCCACTCGATGCCATCGACCATGTTGTCGTACGTGAACTGCGCGGTGACAGTCGATCCACGGCCGAGGATATAGCCATTGCCGAAGGCCTGATTCTCACCGGTAGAGACAAGAAAGGCGATGCTGCGAAACGTCGGCCGGGATTGAGCGCCGCCGCCCACCTGTATCGTCTTGGGGTCGCCGGACACCTGTCCGTTAACCAGCAGCATAAACGTGTACTCGCCGTTCGGTAGGGCTTGACCGGTAAGCCCGATGTACCACAGACCGGCCTCGCCACCACTCCAGCGCACGGGCGGCAGGCTGAACACCGTGCTTGTCACACCATCGACAGCGACGCGCAGTTCATACACCGTCGTGGGCCGCATACCGCGATAGTCAAAGAACAAGTAGAGGCTTGTCGCGCCGGCGGGCAGGTCGGCCAGCACGGTTGTCGGCATCCCGTTGGTGACTGATGGAGCGAAGAAAAGGTTTGAAATCTGGGGGAACGGTGAACTCGCCAGTGCAGTCTCGGAGGAGGTGCGGATCGAGATTCCAAGTTGGGCGCTCTGAATGAGGGGCAGTGCAAAGGCAACCGGGCGGATAGTGTTGATCGAGCCGCCCAACGGCACACAGGCATCTTGCAGCGTGATCAAACCGTCCTGATTCGTGTCCTGAATCTGGATGCAGCTGCTCGTATCGGATGTGCGTACAAGTGGCGCAATCGTCGGTATGCCGACGAGTTGGCCGCTGCGGTTATAGGCGCCGCCGCCGGACATGGGGCCGCTGATCGTCACGTCGCCCTGTACGGCACGTACCTTGAGCCACGACTTTTCAGCACGTGGTTCTGCCGTGAATCCTTGCACGCTGGCCTGCACAACGACCGTTGGGTCGTCTCCGATGCCGGGGAATCCGACGACGTACACTGTCTCGTCGAGGGCGACATCGCCCGGCCGCGCGACCTCAGTATAGGGGAGGCTCAGCGACGTGCTGTCGATAGGCTGACCGTTCAATTCTGCGGAGATTTGGAGCAGCGCGATATCCAGCCCGTCATCGGCCTGAATGACCTGCGCTCGAAACGTTGGAACCGGTGGTTCGCCGTCACGAACGCTGATGGCGACGATCAGAAGGTTGCCATCGCAGCTCTCGTTCTGAACTGTCCCGTGCGCGTTAGTCAGGATCAGCCCGGTCGGTGTAATCAAACTGCCGGAGCTGACACACGTGATCTGCGTGCTGCCGCCGGTTGTGCGCGCCTGCATGATCTGGACGGTTGCGCGCTGCACACGAGCAAGGTCAAACGACACGGCTGGCACTTGTGCGGCCGACTCAACGGCGAGCGTGATCAGAAGGACTAAGGCAGCGATCAGTCGAAGCATTGCGGCTAGAATTCCAGCGTATCCAAGAATCGTTCGAACACCGCCAACTCGGTTTCATAAACCCGTGCGTCCGCTTGAAACGTCACGAGGATGACCTGATTGCGGCGCTCGATTGCTACGTCGCGACCGATGACCACCGTCGGGACGGAGACGAGGAAAGGGTCGTTCAGCGCACTGACGAACGTGTACTCGCTGACGATCACCTCATCTTGCGACCGGAGTAGAGAAGGGAAGGTCGTCAGGCTGCGGTAGTAAGGCAAGGTCTCGCGCCGCTTAAAGGTTAAGTCATCGATGATGTTGCGCGCGCTCATGCGGCTTCCAAATGGAAGCACGGAGATCTCGATGACGGTCTTGAATTCGCGCTGGCTAACGTCGGTTGCACGCATAACGCTTGTGCTCGTATCGAGCAGCCAATTTGCCGGGTAGTACGCCACAATGCCAACTTCCGCGTTGCTGAACCGTGTTGTGGCGAACAGCGACGTGTCGCGAAGCCCGATCGCAACGATCAGGGCAGCCACCATGTAGAGTATGGTGAAATAGTGCGCGAAGCGAACCCGCCGTGATGTCGTGTCGACATCATCGAAATAGGCAGCCACAAGCTACTCCGGCGTTCCGAGCCGACGCTCGACCGATTGGCGCTCGGAGAAGCGGTAAAGAAAGTGCATCACGAAGATCAATCCGGTCATGAACGCCCCGATGAATAGGATGGCGAACAAGTAGCGTGGTAGTGACGTGCCGCCGGCTGAGAACGATGCGTTGAGAAACCCGCCGAAAAGTGGAATCGATGCGCCGACAACGCCTGCTGCCACCGCAAAGATCACGGGCTGTGCTAGTGCTGATACATTGTCAATCGTGACAGCGGATACGCCATAGCCCACGACGATCATCGCCATGGTGAGCGTCACAACCTGCGCGGCCGTATGCAGGGCGACGACATACGCCAGCGGATTACCCGTTGTCGCGAATTCGACATTGGGTACGAGTGTGTAACCCAGCGCCGCCACAGCGCCATAGGCGATGAAGTCATAGCGTGATCGAATGAGGTTTGGCCAGACAATCGCACGAATGACGAGATAGCAGATTCCCACCTGTACGAGGCCGGTCGTCACGGTGTAACCAGCGATACGTGTCAGCGCCGACGACAGCGGCAGCCATTCGTTGACACGAAATACGTCATTGATGAGCGGCCTGCCAACGGCCTGCCCGAACAGCGCAGTCATGAGGAAGATCAGAATCAGGCCGGATCGAGGCTGCGGCGCTCGCCGTTCCGGAAAATACGACCAGATCAGCCATAAGAATACGGGAAGTAATGCCAACAGGACATTGAGCGGCGCCGATATTCTACTTGGAGGTTCAATACCCAAGAACACTTGGAGGGCGAACGTGCCGATAACGATTGCAAACATCGCGTACTGCTCGAAGATCAGGCTTCGCCACACAGGCCGAAACGGACTGCGTTCTTCCTCTTCGCGAGGCGGCGTGAGAAGCCCAGAACGAAATGTAGACAATCAGCCTCCGAGGGTTCCACGCGACATGGTAGAATCGAGTTGCTCCATTTTAGTGTAACCGCCTAGATACTGGAACCATGTCTCTACGCGCACCGTGGAAACACCTTGTTGTCTGGTTGGCGTTCGCGGCGGTCTGCATCAGCGCCACCGCGTGCACGCCCAACTCATCGCCTGTTGTGTCGCGCAACCGGATCGTATACGGCTTGACACTGTCACCCAGTGGGTTCGATCCGCACGTCAACCAGTCATCCGAGATTGGAATCGTGCTCCGGCAGGTGTATGACACCCTCGTATACCGCGATCCAGACACCGGGCAATTCGTGCCGGGACTTGCTGAGTCTTGGACGGTGTCGCCCGATCAGACGACGTATACGTTCACACTGAAACAGGGTGTCACCTTTCACGACGGAACACCATTTAACGCGGCGGCGGTCGGAACCACATTAGCGCGGATCACGGCGCCTGAAACGCGTTCTCAAGCGGCGCTCGGACTGCTCGGCCCTTACGCCGGCTACGAAATCTCTGACGACTACACGATTTCGATTATTCTTGCTCAGCCGTTCAGCCCATTGCTCGACGGCTTGAGCCAGTTCTATCTGGGAATCGCCAGCCCGGCGGCTCTGAACACATATTCGAACGAACGCTACCAGTTCAATCAAGTCGGAACGGGGCCGTATATTTTCGTCGAATACATTCCCGACGAGCGAATCGTCCTTCGGCGGAATCCCAACTATGCGTGGGGGCCGCCGTTCTATCAGCCGCCCGCCGCGAACCCGATTGAGGAGATCGAGTTTCGCTTCTTTACCGATCCCTCCACGCGCCTGACCGCGCTGGAGCAGGGAGATGCGCAGGTTATCGGCGAACTACCGCCGAGCGATGCGCGGGTCGTCGTCGGCAGCAGTGTGATCGACCTTCAGACGGTGCGCATTCCCGGTCAGCCCGATCAGTTTCTGTTCAATATCCGGCAGTTTCCCACGGACAACCCGACATTTCGGCAGGCTTTGTTGATCGGCCTCAATCGACAGACGATCGTCGATAACATCTATCAAGGCTTCTCACCAGCGGCGCAAGGCCCACTTACTCCCGGCGTACAGTTTTATCTCGACGTGTCAGTCGACCAATACCAGTTCGATGTCCAGCAGGCGCGCGCGCTGATCTCTACGCTGGGCTTTGTGGATGCCGATGCGAACGGTTATTGGGATGATCCGAACGGTGACCTGACACTGCGTGTACTTGTGCCTCCATGGGGAGAGTACCGGCAGATCATTCAGGTCATACAGGATCAGTGGCGCACCATTGGCGTGCGTGTAGAACCCGTCGCGGTGCCAGATTTTCCATCGCTTGTCAGCGCTGTCGACAGCGGAGACTATAACCTCGTGTCGCTCACGTCGTATGGGGTTGATCCAGCCTTCTTGCGGACGTACTTCACGACCGATGCCGCGCGAAACTGGACGGGTTTTGCGAATGCGGAGTTCGACAACCTGATGCGTGACGCTGTGCAGCAGCTTGATCCGGGGCTGCGTGCTGAACGATACGGCGCGATCCAGCAAGCGATTATGGATCAGGCGCTTATCCTGCCAATCCGGAACAAAGTCAACTTGATCGGCGTGTCGAGCCGCGTGCATGGACTGCGCTTCGACGTCTATGGCTGGTATCCGATTATCTACAATGCGAGTTACGACCCTAGCGGCTAGAACCGCGTACGCGCTAGCGACGATTGCTGTCGCGGTGACCGTCGCGTTCGTCGGTATTCGTGTGCTGCCCGGAAATGCGCTGCGAGCACAGCAGGTCGAGTCCGGGTCGAACGCCGTATTCCAGCCAGCTGATGACGCCTACGCTGATCTCAACGAACCAGTTGTGATTCAGTACGTCACGTATATCGGCCGCCTCATGCGCGGTGATCTTGGCGTATCGCTGTACAGCGGCAGATCGGTTTTGGAGTTGATCGGAGAACGACTGTCGAGCACAGTGATCCTCGCGTCAATGAGTCTGCTTCTCACGACCGTTTGGATTATGATCGCAGCGGCGTGCGCGTCCGTTCCGCGGCTGCGGCCTGCAATCGACTTGGTGTGTGTTGTCGGCTCTGCCGCGCCGACGTTCATCACTGGTACGCTGGCAATCGCAGTGCTAGGGGTTCCTAGCCCATCTTCTGTTGAGAATGTCGTGACAGCGGCCGCGGTGCTGTCGCTCTACGTTGCAGCCACAATTGTGATCCCTCTGCTTGCCAACATCGTTGATCTGGAGCGTCGCAGTTTTGTCACAACTGCGCACGGTAAAGGATTGCCGCCGCGTCGTGTCTTCTGGATTCACATCATGCCGAACGCCATCCGGCCGTTAATGGGACTGATCGCCGTGCAGATCGGCTTTTTGCTCAGCGGCACGGTCGTAACAGAGGTGCTGTTCACGCGTGGCGGAATTGGGCGGCTGATGATCGACAGTGTGATGCGGCGTGATTATCCGGTCGTGCAAGGCTTGGTCTTGTATGTTGCCAGTCTGTACGTTATCGCGCAGATGATCGCACGTCCACTATCTGGCAGGGGCGAATCGGGACACTTTGATGCCTAGGCGCGTTTTGGCGTGGGCAATCGGCGGCGCGCTGGCGATGTTGATCGTCCTGCCGACGCTCCTTACCGTAGATCCGACAGCGACGTTTGTCTTTGCGCCGCGTTTGCCGCCGAGCGCCGATCATCTTCTTGGTACGGACGCCCTCGGCAGAGACGTCCTCGCACGGCTTCTTGCAGGCGCCTTGCCCACGATGTCCGGCAGCGTGATTGCGCTTATCGTGACGCTCGCAGGCGCTGCTCTCCTCGGCGGACTCGCCGCGTTTGGGCCAGTTCCGAGCCTGAGGCGCGCCGGCGATCTGGTGATCGAGAGCCTGCTGTCTATGCCTTCCGTCGTCTCCGCGATGGTGATATTGACGGCGCTCGACCGTTCGGGTTTTGCGGTCGCGGTGGCCGCCGGGTTAAGTCATGTGCCGCTGGCGGCAGTCGTGCTGCGCGATCAAATCCGCATCACGTCGGAGCAGCTCCACGTTACGGCTGCCCGCTCGCTCGGCGCGCGCCGCTGGCGGATTCTCGCCGTGCATATCTTGCCGGTATCGCGGCCGGTGCTGTTGGCGTACGCCATCACCGCGTTCGCATCCAACCTACTGCTAATTACGACGCTGTCGTTTCTCGGTTTCGCCGGGGACATTGCTTCGCCGGAGTGGGGGAGCATGATCGCGGACGGACGTGCTGATATCCGGACTGCGCCGTGGGTTGTCGCCGCGCCGGCGATCGGGATTATTCTCGCGGTAGGCGGACTCTCAGTCGCGGCTAGGCGTTTGAGCCGGCATGAATGACCGTGCCGCCGCTGTAGTCTCCGAGAAGTGCATGCAATACGGCGTCGGTTTCCAGCCCGTTGATGATGTGAATCCGTATGGATGGATTCTGGATTACGAGCCGGAGCATGTCCGTCACCTTCGTCAGCATCCCTCCTGTGACGTCGGTTCCGCTGCTGCCGCCGAGATTGTGCGCTATCGTCGCTGCGCTCTCCGGCGTGATCTGGGGGATGACGCGTCCGGAGTCGTCAAGCACTCCCGGCACCTCGCCGGCAAGGATGATCGACCTCACCGTGAGCCTGCCGGCCAAGTATGTGAACAGCGACTCGGTCGAGATGATCGTCCCGCCGCGCACGTCATCAAATGCCACATCGCCGTGGACGACCGGGATCAAGCCGTGATCGAGCGCCGCTTTGATCGCCATTACGTCCATCTGCGCGGGCACGCCATCATGCGCGATGAGCGAAGCGGAGGGTTGGATCCGCATCGCTGGCAAGCCTGCATTCCACAGTTCCCCCGTGACGAGTTCGTTGAGTTCGGATGCGACACGAGCGACCTCCGTGAAGCCGCGCCACCCATCATCGGAATGCACACCGTTGATCGTGCCGTATTTATTCGCCGGCACATGCCCGAACGATCCACTGCCGTGGCCGATCACGAGCCGCTGCGGAGAACGGTTGTCAGCACGCTCGACCTCGTTGGCGATCCGGCGCATCACGTCTTGACGGAACGCTTTCTCCCCGCGCTTATCGGTAATCAGCGATCCGCCGAGTTTGAGCAGAGTCGTCATTACGTCGCGGTCTCCATTCCGGCACGAAGCACGGTGACAAAAGTGTGTACCGCTCCAGCCGCACGCAGTGCCATCTCGATGGTGGAAGTGGTTTCAGGGTTTACCAGTGCGATCATGTTTCCACCGCGCCCGCCGCCTGAGAGCTTTGCTCCTAATGCGCCTGCGTCGGTTGCCACCTGCATAAGCCGATCCAATTCCGGGGATGATACGGTAAGCTGCTGGAGCAGCGTGTGATTCAAGTTCATACAACGCCCGACGGCGGTGACATCGCCCACTGCAAGCGCGTCACGCGTGCGTGCGACAAGATCTCCTATCGCGGAAACGGCCCGCGTGGTTGCAGCAGGTTGTGTCACCATTAACGCGCGGACATCGGCGACGGATTCCCGCGTGGGGGCGCGGATGCCGGTATCGGCCACGACGAACGTGTACTCGGCCTGCACATGCAGAAGCTGGATCGGGTGGCCGCGCACGAAGTAGACCGGCTTTTCATACACAACGACAGTATTATCAATGCCGCTCGGTGTCCCGTGATAAAGACGTTCGACCTCAAACACGACACTATTGAGCACCGCGGGATCGAGGTTGAGTCCTGCTGCTGCGGCTACGGCACGTCCAAGCGCTGCTGAAAGGGCCGCGCCACTGCCGAGGCCACTGGCCGCCGGAATGTCGGATTCGATGTTGTAGTGGCGAATCGGGATAGGAACGCCAAGCGCTTCGGCTGTCAGGCTGAGGACTGAATACACTGGATCAGCATGCATCGCGGCGTCCGCGATCTGATAGGTGCGATCCCAAATTGCGGACGTAACGCGAAGTTGAGCGGCGTCACGGATGGTTACGCGTGTCCGCAGCGTCGACACCGGAAACGCAATCGCTGGCTGACCGTATACGACGGCATGTTCACCCAGCAGGATCACCTTGCCGGGCGCGCTGGCAGGCGTGGACTCACTGAGGGACGACATAGAGGATGATGGCGAACGCCACTGCATACAGCGCGATATCGATTTGGAGCGCGCGGTCTTTGAGCAGAACCTCGTCAGGCGGCGCGCTCTCCCCCCTGACGTAGATGAGGTAAAGGTAACGGAACAAGCCGTACATCACGAAAGGCACTGTGGCGAGCGCGAGGTTGGTTCGCGCCAGTAAAGGCGATGGTGTCTCGATTGTGTACAGCGTGTACGCGATAAATGTGCTTGTCGCCGTGATTCGGAGAAGTTCGTCGAGAAGGGGCAGCGAATAGTCGCCGTATGTCTTTCTGATGGCGGCCGCATCATCCCCCAAGAGAATCAGTTCTTGCCGCCGCTTGGCGACGGAAAGAAACATCGCGAGTAGGCCCATGCACACATACAGCCATGGCGAGAACTGAGTGACTTCGATGACCACAACGCCGGCCACGACGCGCAGGACGAATCCGGCCGTTAGCGCCATGATATCGACGAGCACGACGTGCTTGAGCCAGAAGATGTAGAACAACTGAAGGACATAGTACGTGCCGAGGACAACGCTCAAGCGCCAGTCGATTAAATAGGCGCAGATCAACCCGGCAAGCGGAAACAAAACCGCGGCCCCGCGCGCAATCGACATTGGAAGTTCGCCGGAGGGTAGGGGGCGCAGTCGTTTGCGTGGATGCTGCCGGTCGCTTTCGATGTCAACCAGATCGTTGAGGATGTAGACCGCGCCCGCGATCAAGCACAACAATGCGCATGCTGCGGTTGCGCGTAGAAACGGAACGGCCAGAAACAGCTGACCATCGGCAATCAATGCGGGATACACAAACAGGACGTTCTTCGTCCACTGCTTGGGTCGCATCGTTCGAATCAGTGCAATCAGGACATGCAACCGGTGATCCTCTCGCGGTATCGAGCGCTTTATCAGAAAGGGATTATATCTGAGGGCGATTCCGGTACAATGCTGACGTTTCGTCTTGTCTAGGGAATTGGTTGCAGTGAACGGTACCGCGATCGCGCGTGCTCATCCAAATATCGCGTTTATCAAATACTGGGGCAATGCCGACGAGCGACTTCGCATCCCGTCAAATGGCTCACTCAGCATGAACCTCGACGGTCTATACACCGAAACGCGGGTAACGTGGTTCAATGACGCGGATCGCGATCGTCTGATCCTCAATGGACAGCCGACCACCGGCCCGGCGCTGGATCGCGTCGTCCGCCATGTCGACCAACTGCGTGAACGGCTTGGGCTGACGGGTAAAGTAGAGGTGGAGTCGCGGAACAACTTCCCGATGGGCGCGGGAATCGCATCGTCCGCATCGTCGTTTGCTGCGCTGACCGTTGCGGCAGTTTCCGCCGCAGGCCTTGAGTTACCGGAACACGAACTGAGCGCCCTTGCGCGGCTAGGATCGGGTTCTGCGTCGCGGTCTGTGCCGGGCGGATATGTAGAGTGGGCAGCCGGCGGAACCCATCAGTCGTCGTTTGCGTTCAGCATCGCTGGGCCGGATCACTGGGATATCGTCGACGTCGTTGCGGTGGTTTCTGAAGTTCACAAGGACGTTGGATCACGTGAGGGCCATGCTGTTGCATCGACCAGCGAGTTTCAGAGAGAGCGTGTTGCAACGGCGACCAGTAGGATCGATATATGCCGTGCAGCCCTGCTTGACCGTGACTTTTCGCGGCTCGCACGAGTCGTGGAGCATGACTCCGATATGATGCACGCAGTGATGATGACCAGCACTCCGCCGTTGTTTTATTGGCTGCCCGGTTCGCTTGAACTTATGTCGGCTGTCCGGCGTTGGCGAGCGGAAGGGTTGAATGTGTGCTACACGCTCGATGCTGGGCCAAATGTACACTGCATCACGACATCGGAGGATGCGGACGAAGTCGAGAGCCGCGTAAGATCCCTCGGATGCGTACACACAACACTTCGGGCTGGCGCAGGTGGCCCCGCATTGGTCGTAGGCTGAACAACCGATGAACGTATGGGGATCTCACGCACGAGTCAGCCGATTGTTCCGGTATACTTCGTGCACCGATCACAGAAAGGCAGCTTACCGCCACAGGTCTGTCCATGTTTGATTTTCTCCTCAAAAGCGACCTTCTATCGTCACTGGTGGCGTTCGGGCTTGTGTTGATCCCAGCGGTGATCGTGCATGAGTTTGGACATCTGCTCGCAGCAAAGGCAGTCGGTATCACGATCCTCGAGTTCGGGATTGGATACCCGCCGAAAATTGCGCGGCTGTTCCGGTGGCGCGAGACCGATTTCACGCTCAACTTGATCCCACTAGGCGGGTTTGTCCGGCCGCTTGGCGAGGACATGATCAAGACTCTGAGCGAAGCGGAGACTGAGGCCGCGCGTGCAGAGCTTGCAGCACTAGAGCCGGGCCGGATGCCTGCCAAGATCCGGACTGTAAACGAAGCCAAGCCCCTAAGCCGGATCGTGTTCATGGCAGCAGGGGCGATTGCGAACGTCCTAGCGGCGCTCTTAGTGTTTGTGGTCATCGGCTTGATTGGTGTCGATCAACCGATTGGCGAGGCGTACGTCGTGGGAAACGTGACTTCTGAAAGCCCGCTTTACGCAATTGCTGGCGGGCAAGAGTTCGTCATCGAGACGGTGAACGGAGCGCCATATCAGTCGTTAGATGATCTCTTGACCGCCGTCGAATCGGAGACTCAGCCCGTCGTATTGGGTGTCTTGCTACGTCCGGTCGATGATGGGCCGTTTGAACGTCGTGAGATCGAACTGACCTTCAGCCCTGAGCAGCGTGCGGCGCTTCGAGACTTTCGAAGCCGGCTTGTGGTCGAATCGATCCAGCTCAACTCGCCCGCGTATATGGCAGGGCTGCAGCTCAGAGATGCGATTATTGGGATCGGCGGGGTCGATTTGCAAACGAGCAGCGATCCATTCCGCATCCTTCAGGAGATTAACGAAGAGAGCGCGGGTTCAGCCGTGCCGCTGACCGTGGTTCGGGGCGACGCCGAGGTAACGCTTGAGGTCACACCGCGTATCAACCCTGCGCCCGGACAGGGATATCTCGGTGCGGGAGTGACGGTAGACGTGTTTTCCACGGGATTGGGCGCAAGCCTCTATTCGGCCGGCCCACTAACGAAGAGCGTGCCTTTGGCGCTGCCAGAGGCAATCGCCTATGGTGTCTCCGAAATTCGCAACGTTCTTGATGCGATCCTCGGTCTTCCAGCGCGGCTGCTGTCAGGTACTGCCGCGCCTGAGGAAGGCCGTGTAATCAGCATCCTAGGCATTAGCCAGATCGGCGGCTCCTTCCTCCAAGACAGCATCGAGACCGGCTCGCCAACGCGCATCCTCAGTTTTGTCGCGTTGGTCAATATCGCCCTCGGCCTGACGAATTTGCTGCCACTGCCGCCGTTGGATGGGGGCCGAATCCTGTTCATCGTGATCGAAATTCTGCGCGGTAAGCCGCTGTCGCAGCGCCGCGAGGAAGCGATTATGATAATCGGGATGCTCTTCCTGCTCGCAATCGGGATCGTGGTCATCGTACAGGATATCCGCGACCCCATACTCAACCTACTTCCGAGGTAGAACGACAGAATGGGACTGAAAGACGAAATCCGCCCGGTTGGGCCTAATTTCACACAAACACTCGCGCTGGTCGTGCAGCTTGAACCGGGGCAGATGATCCCTCCAGTGATCGTGCAGGGGCTAAGCGAACTGCTTCCCTCGCAGATCATCGACATGTACCCGGTTTGGGAGTCGTTGTCGGTAGAGGTAAAGCGCGATCTGATGACCGCGCTCATCGAAGCCGGCGAATCGGACTTTGCCACCGATTTTTCGCTGCTCGGCATCATGGCGCTGGACGATCATGACGCGGATATCCGCAGTCTCGCGATCGATCTGTGTGTGCATGTAACGAGCGGCCGCCATGCCGCGCTGCTTCTTGATATGGCCCAAAACGACGAGGCGGAGATTGTTCGCGCTGCCGCTATTCGTGCGCTGGGAACTTTCGTTCTCGAAGGTGAACTTGACAAGCTCGACACCGCGCTCAACGACGCGATTGTTGACTATCTGCTACACGTAGTGTTGAGCGACGACAGTCTACTTGCACGGACACGCGCGATTGAATCGCTGGGTTACAGCAGCCATCCGCAGGTTCCTCAACAAATCCTGAAAGCGTACGAATCTGGTGAGCCGGTGCTCAAGACCGCGTCGATCTTTGCGATGGGCGCAAGCAGCGATTCGCGCTGGCGTGATCATGTGCTGCACGAACTGGAACGCGGAACAATTGAGGATCGGTTCGAAGCGGCGCGTGCTGCCGGCGAGCTTGAGCTTACCGAAGCCGTTCGCCTGCTGTCGGAGATCGCGCTCGCAGAAGAACGACAGCTCGCCGGAGCAGCGATCTGGTCGCTGGGAGAGATCGGCGGCAAAGAGGCTATCCGAGTGCTTGAAGCCCTTGCCGAGCGCGCGAGCGCAGATGAGGACGACGATCTGCTTGACGTCATCGAAGACGCGCTAGACAGCGCAAATGCTGCCGATGGCATGATTCCCGGATTCGATGCGTCGGACGACAAGTAACAGAGGAGCCAGACTGAATGGTGATCCTAGGGGTTATCGCTGCGTTTCTCGCGGCCCTGTATCAAACGACGCCTTCACCTGTAGTTACACCAACCGAAACGACAACGGTCGAGTCTGGGAATGCACAGACCGAAGCGCCATTCGAGGTACTAACGCAAGAAGACCTGACCGTCATTACGGGAAACGTGCAGCGTCCGAACGGCATGCAGTGGTTTAACGGCTTTCTGTACGTCATCTGCACGGGGGATTGGACGATCTACGAAGTCGACAGTATGACTGGCTCGACCGAGACGTTCATCAGCGGCGTTCGTAATAGTCATACCCTTGTCGTCGAGCAGGGCACGTCGGATCGCCCCCGGATATGGGTGCCGGATAGCGACACCAGTCGCTTGCTTGAAGTCGATCAGATGCGTTCTCCAAAGCCGTCGGCCAGTGACCTCGAAACGCCGTGGGGAATCACGGTGTTCGACGACGACTCGTTCCTGATGACCAGTTTGGGCGCGAATACGTTGATGCGGGTGACGCGCACGGGGGAGGTCACGACGATTGCCGCTGAACTGCGCTCGCCGACCGGCGTGACGGTGGATGATGAGCGTGTGTACGTCGCCAACAGCGGCAGTTCGCGCAGAGCGATCGAGTGGCTGGATCGTGAAGCCGTCGAGAGCGGAAGTGAGGCCGTCATGCAGCCGCTGGTGCGCGGACTGCAAAACGTGGCGAATATCACGATGGGGTCTGACGGCTATCTGTACTTTGCCTACGCCATCGGGGTGCGCGGCGTTGTTGGGCGGGTGATGCCCGGTGAGTGCGCCGAGAATGGTGGCTGTGATAACGATCAGGTGGAGCTTGTGTTATACACCGATCTGTCGGCGCCGCTAGCCGGTCTCACCATCTCCGAGGATCGGCGCATTTTCGTTCACACGCTGTTCAGGCCGGAAATCTATTGGGCCAGCCTCGATCCACAGGCCCAGAATTGACTTACTTGCCGAGCGGTGTCGCGAGCGTCAAGCCGACGAGTGCGAACAACACGCCAACGCTGTGGATGATCGTCCCAGTGATTTGCAGGGCACGAGAGTTCGAAGCATAGCCCACGAGGTCGATAATCAAGGCGACGGCAACCAGCAGAATACCGATAATTACGGGGAGTCCACGGCGTCGGGCCAAACTGGATGACGCCAGATCGATCATGCGTCCGAGACGTCGGGAACTGTCCAGCCTTCTCATGATCTAACCTCGTGTTCCTTCATCTGCTCGGCGAACACCGCGGGCATCCGCGCCGTCAAGTGTACCCCATCTGCTTTGTCTTCCCGCGCAAGCACCGTCGCGTTTTCATAAGCGAGCGAAACCAGATCACCGCGGTTATAGGGGAAGCGAAGCTGCAACGTGCGCGAGGCGGTCGCTAAGCCGTGATCGATAGCTTCACGCAGGTCGTCTAGCCCGCGTCCTGTGATCGCGCTGATGAGGACTGCAGACGAATACCCGATAGCTTGAGCGTCGAATGGCAGTTCGGTACCGTGCCATTGATCTGCTTTGTTGTAAACGAGTATGCGCGGAATCGGCGGAACGTCTATCTCGGCAAGCGTGTCCTCAACGGCTTCGAAGTGCTCGGCCGCGTTCGGATGTGTAACGTCGATCAGGTGAAGCAGTAGATCCGCCTCGGCGACCTCTTCGAGCGTAGCACGAAACGCTGCAATCAGCGTGGTGGGCAGCTTCTGGATGAAGCCGACGGTATCGGTCAACACGGCTTGACGGCCTGAGGGCAGCTCTAGTTTGCGGGTTGTCGGATCCAGCGTTGCGAAAAGCTGATCGGCCACGAAGGCCTGCGCGTCGGTCAGAGCATTCAGCAGTGTCGATTTGCCGGCGTTGGTGTAGCCGACCAGCGCCACAACAGGCACGCCTGAGCGCGATCGCTGACTGCGCTGTCTTCCGCGGTGGCCGCGCACGATCTCCAGCTCTTGCTTCAGTTTGCCGATTTTGCGTGCCATTTCGCGCCGGTCAACTTCCAGCTGCGTTTCACCGGGACCGCGAAGCCCAACACCGGCTGCCGATCCCTTGCCACCACCTTGACGGGCGAGGTGTGTCCATTGACGGGTCAGGCGGGGCAGGCGATATTCGTACTGCGCCAGCTCAACCTGAAGCGAACCTTCGCGTGTTTGAGCGTGCTGCGCGAAGATGTCGAGGATCAGGGCCGAACGGTCGATGACCTTGACTTCTGGGACAGACGGGCGCAAACGCTCTTCAATCTCGCGCTGATGTCGGGGTGAAAGCTCGTCGTCAAAGATGACGACCCGAGCGTCTGCTGCGACCAGCAAATCTCGAACCTCTTCGAGTTTCCCTGAGCCGATGTATGTTGCCGGCTCAATCTGACGCAGGACTTGCGTTGTCTGACCTACCACGTCGATCCCCGCCGTGGAAGCGAGCAGCGCTAGCTCGGCCAGCGAATCCTGCATCGACATAAGTGGACGCGAACGGTGCTCCATTGCGGCGACGAGAACGGCCCGTTCAGCTTCAAATCGCACGACCTCGTGCATACTAGGCATATTTTGCTGAGTACCACTCCTTTAGCCGTCGGATGGCGTCGTCAAACTGGTCATCCGGCACGCCGATGCTGAATCGGATCCAATCTGTTCCATCCGGGCCGTACGCTGCACCGCCCGCCAGCGACACGTGGGCTTCGACCAGCGCTTTTTCGACATAATCCGAGGCGTTGAGTTTGTCCGGGGTTGCCCAGACATAGAGCGTAGCCTTCGGAAGATCGCCCCGTAGACCGATTTCTGGCAGCGCGGCCATGAGCTTGTCGCGGCGCAGTTGATACACGTGATTACGGGCGTCGATCCACGATTGAGGCGTGTCGTCGAGCGCAGCCTGACCTGCAAGATAGATCGCGTTGAAATGCCCGCTGTCGAAATTGCTTTTCACCTTGAGCAGGGTGTCGATGGTCTGCTTGCTGCCCACAGCGGCGCCCAGTCGCCAGCCAGCCATGTTGTGGCTCTTTGACAGTGAGATGAACTCGATCGCCGTATCCTTCGCGCCATCGACCTGCATGATGCTCGGTGCAACGTAGCCGTCGAAAGTGACTTCGCAATACGGATTATCGAACGCAAGAAGGACATCGCGGGACGCGCTCCACGCAACAGCGTCTTGGAGATAGTCGAATGGCGCGACCGCCCCGGTCGGATTGTTCGGATAATTGAGCCAGAGGAGCTTTGACCGCTGCGCGGCAGCATCGCTCACCCGGGACAGATCGGCGAGATAACCGTTCTCGACATCAACCGGCACCCATTCGATGTCCGAACCAGCGAGCCGCGCGCTCTGCATGTAGGACGGATAACCGACCGACGGAATCAGGACGGCGTCTCCGGTATCACAGTAGGCGAGGGTGAGGTTGACGATGCCTTCTTTGCTCCCCAATAGAGGCAGCACCTCCGTATCGGGGTTGATCGTCACGCCGAAGCGCCGCTTGTAATAACGCGCGATGGCTGCCGAAACGCAGGATGCCCCCGATAGCCTGAATAGCCGTGTATCGTCGGGTCGAGCGCGGCTTGCCCTAGTCTCTGGATCACGTGGTCTGGAGGTGGAGCATCAGGGCTGCCAATGTCCAGTCGAATCACGTCAACGCCAGCAGCCTGCATCGCCCGCAACCGATCCCCGATCACTGCAAACACATAAGCGGGGAGGCGGTCAAGACGGTTTGCCGGTTGAGTCATGTCAATGCGCCTTTCAAGGTGCGTGTGTTACAGAAACAGGGCTGTCAGGGACGTCGTACACGAGGTGCGGATCACGTGCTGTTCGGATGCATTGATCGAGGTCGGCGCCGGCCCGCTCGGCATACGCGGCGTAGCGGTCGCGCTTGCCCTTAATACGCTCGTCAAGTTCTGGAAGGATGCCAAAGTTCGCCTTCATCGGCTGGAAGTGTTTCGGCTCGGCGCTGGAGATGTAATGTGCAAGCGCGCCGATCATCGTCGTGATAGGCAGCACCAACGGCTCCATACCGAGTAGGGATCGGTGGAGGTTTATCGCCGCCAATAAGCCTGTGGCGATATTCCCGGCGTAACCCTCGATGCCCGTAATCTGGCCTGCCAAATACAGATTCTCGCGCGTTCTCAGCTGCATCGTCGAATGCAGGAGTTTGGGCGAATTCACGAACGTGTTGCGATGCATTTGTCCCATACGAACGAATTCAGCGTCTGCCAGCCCCGGAATCAGGCGAAGGATTTGCTCTTGCGCGCCCCACTTGATATTGGTCTGGAACCCGACGATGTTGTAGAGGCTCCCGGCGATATTGTCCCGGCGCAGCTGAACCACGGCGGTAGGACGCTTACCGGTTCGCGGGTCACGCAGGCCGACCGGGCGCATCGGCCCATAGGCCAGCGTATCGTCTCCGCGCTTCGCCAACTGCTCGATAGGGACGCAGCCCTCGAAGAAGTGCGGATCCTCGCGTTCGAAATCGCGCAGTGAGCTGGTTTCGGCGTTACGCACGGCCTCAACGAACGCTGCATACTCGTCTGCGTTCATTGGGCAGTTGATGTAATCGTCCTCCCCGCGGCCATAGCGGCTGGCCCGAAAGGCGATCGACATATCAATTGACTCGGCCGTTACGATAGGGGAGATCGCGTCGTAGAAGTAGAGATGCTCTTCTCCGGTGAGCGCGATCAGCGCCTGTGCCAATGCAGGTGAAGTCAGCGGGCCAGTGGCAATGATCGCGGGGCCAGCAGGGATGGTCGTCACTTCGTCGCGGACGAGCCTAATGTTAGGATGACTTGTGAGTGCGGATGTAACGTACTCGGCAAACAGCACGCGATCGACGGCAAGCGCGCCACCCGCCGGCACGGCGCTCGATTCAGCCGCTTCGATAAGCAGCGACTTCAGCTTGCGAAGTTCGTTGAGCAGCACGCCTGTCGCGCGATCCGGCAAATTCGAGCCGAGCGAATTTGAACAAACCAGCTCGGCGAGCCGATCGCTGACGTGCGCACCGGTTGATCGTATCGGCCGCATCTCGTAGAGTGTAACGGTATGGCCGCGCTGAGCGAGCTGCCACGCCGCCTCAGACCCAGCAAGACCGCCACCGATGACTGCTATGGGTTCTACCATGAACTGCGCTCAAACTCGCCAACACTCTTCTGCTATTGAAGCACATTGTAACCTGCGACACTAGCCTGTCACAGGGTTGTGCGATCCCTTCTCAAGAGCAAACGCGCGGTAATGGAGGATTTTGTCTACGATGGCGTCGGAACGCGGGACCAGCTGAAGCGCTTGATCGTATGCCGCTACGGCCTCGGGATAGTTGCCTAATGCGTAGTGTGCGTTGCCCAAGAGATCGTAGTGACGAAAATCGACGGCCTGATTTTCAGCACGCGCGACATCTAATCCATGAACTAGAGCGTTCAATGCACGCTGATAATCGCCATGCTGATAGTAGGCGGCAGCGGTTCGATACAAGATAGACACTTCCCACGGATGGTAGGGGTTGTACTGAAGCGCAGCCAGATACGCGTCGACGGCTCGCTCATAGCGACCGAGCGACGCGAGCGCATCTGCGAGCATTTCGTATGCGCGTGACCACGTGACATCAATACCTTGCGGCCGGCGGGACAACTCGAAGAACTGCTCAACGAGTTCGACCACCCGTTTCTCGCCCCCCGCAGACCGGGACAGGATTTCGCACGCGGTGAACAGCGTCTCCCGCTGAAGGCTGCGTGAGGCTTTGCGTATCGATGCGCTCATCTTCAACGCGGTCTCTGCTGCTTCGGTAGCTTCAGCAAGACGATGCGAGTCACGCAGGATCCGTCCCCGCAGCAGATAGAGCTGTACGAGCCAACCGCGATCCTCGTGGGTGGGGTATGCACGGAACGCGAGGTCAAGATAGTCGAGCGCCCGCTGAATATGGCGATACTCGTAGAATTCGATATATCCCATCCGTTCGAGGCAGTAAGCGGGCAGGGCGTCTACGACAGATCGGCTGAGTTGGGCCTGCTTGAACATTGCCATGGCGTCGTCGGGCAAGTTCTTGATCGCCAGCAGTCGTCCCAGTTGATACGCAATCCAACCGATATTCCGATAATCGGGATAATCCACTAGGAGTGAACGGTACAGGGTCTCGGCCTGCTGTATATCCACGCGCTCGACCAGCCCCACAGCCGACAGTTCGAATCGCGATAAATGGCTGTCAGCGAGTACTTCTAGCCATTCAGGATCTTGCGCGATGGTCGGGTCAAGTGCGCGAGCACGGGTGAGGTCGTCGATGGCGCCCTCAGGCCGTGACGTATACAACTTGGCGCGAGCACGGAGAGTCAAGAGGTCGTGTGGCGCTATGCCATGTGAGTCAGCACGCAGCTCTTTTGCGATTGCGATTTCCGCTTTCTTGACTTGTCCTTGGTCAAGCAGCGCGCGGATTGTACTCAGCGCCGACACGCATGGGCCTCCTCAACGTTTACATGCCCCGACATTACTTGATAAACCGTCGGATCGGCAAGCGGCAGGTTCGGAAGTACACCGAGGTTCTAGCGAACCTGCCGCCGTGAGCAGGCTAGACGCGGCCCATGACTAACGTGGCATTCTGTCCGCCGAGGCCGAAGCTGTTAGTCAGCGCGATATCCAGTCCGTGTGCGTCGCGCGCCGTATTCGGCACATAGTCGAGATCACACTCCGGGTCAGGGGTTTCGTAATTGATGGTGGGGTGGACTTTCTGCGTGAAGAGTGAGAGGGCGGTTACGATAGCCTCGATAGCGCCGGATGCGCCAAAGGCATGCCCAAGCATACTCTTGGTAGAGCTAACCCACGTGTTATAGGCGTGTTCGCCGATTGCCCGCTTAATGGCGGTCGTCTCCATCACGTCATTGGTGGGAGTCGACGTGCCATGAGCGTTGATGTACGCGATCTTCTCCGGATTGATTCGCGCATCCTCGATAGCCCACTTCATCGACCGTGTTGCACCGCTGGCCGTCGGGTCTAGGGCAGCGACGTGATATCCATCTGAGGAGGAAGCATGGCCGAGGATTTCAGCGTAGATGCGCGCGCCACGCCGGAGCGCGTTGGCTAATGACTCGATGATCACAATCGCGGCGCCTTCCCCAATGACGAACCCTGAACGGTTCTTGTCAAAGGGGCGGCTTGCTTTGTCCGGCTCATCGTTGTATTCCGTCGCGAGCGCGGTCATGGCGGTAAAGCCGGCGATAGTATAATCCTGCAGAATCGCCTCTACGCCTCCGGTCACGACGTAATCGGCGCGCCCGGCTCGAATCAATTCCGAAGCCTCGCCAATCGACTGGGTTCCGGCAGCGCAGGCCGTCGATGGCGTGGTGAGCGGGCCGAGCGCGCGCAGCACTTTGCTGATGTAGTGTGCCGGCATATTCGGCAGCGAATTGACCATCGCCAACGGATTCGGCTTGCGCCAGTATGTCCGGAAATCGAAGGTTGCGCCGGTTGACAGCTCGTGCGATCCGAGTGTCGTGCCGACCACCACGCCAACACGATCTGATTGGCTTTCGACCGTCTCAACGTCGAGACCGGCATCTTCGAGCGCTTGATGGGCGGCCGAGACGGCCAACTGCGAAGCGCGTCCCATGCGTCGCGCCTCCTTGGCGTCCACGTACTTCGATGGATCGAAATCGCGAACCTCAGCAGCGATCTTCACCGAAATGTGTTCGGTATCGATGGTCTCGATATTGCGGATGCCGGAACGCCCCGCTAGCAGGTTCTCCCAGAGTTGTTTAACAGGGCCGAGGGCCGTCTCAGCCCCCATACCGGTGATGACTACCCGTGGCCGACCTCTTCGCAGCAGGTCCATACCAAACCCTCCTAGGGTACACTTTCGAGCAGCGCCATAACCTCGGGGAGCGCTGCCGGATGTGGTTGACGATATCTCCGCTTACTGCACGCTCAGCTTGGAAGACCGCGTTTCGTACTGCAATTTCGTTTGAGCTTCCATGGCCGATAATGACAACACCGTCGACGCCCAATAGGGGCGCGCCTCCGACCTCGGTCGTGTCGATCTTGGTGCGGACGCGACCGAATGCTGGCCGTAACACCGCGCCGGCTAACGTCCAAACGATGTTAGCGCGAATTGTACGACGGATATGCTCAGAAAGGTATCGTGTCCCCGCTTCGTAGGTTTTGAGCAGAATGTTGCCGACGAAACCATCGCTAACGACAACGTCGGCCTGATTGTGGAAGACCTGCTTAGGTTCGACGTTGCCCACGAAATTGAGCGGGAGACGGGCCAGAATCTCGGCCGTTTCGCGGATCAGCGTGTTCCCTTTGCCCTCTTCTTCGCCGTTTGACAGCAAGCCAATGCGCGGGTTGGATGATGTCCCTAGTGCACGTTCGGCGTAAATTGCGCCCATGAGCGCGAACTGTACCATCCACTCCGGCTTCGCGTCAGCATTCGCGCCGATATCCGTGAAGATGACGGGATGTCCAAACACGGGAAACACGGCGGAAAGCGCGGGCCGTTTGACGCCCCGGATTCGCCCGACTGTGTGGAGCATCGCGACAGCGTGCGCGGCCCCGGTGTTACCCATCGTCACAAAGGCATCGGCTTGTTTGTCTTTGACCATTTTGAGCGCGATGTGCATCGATGAGTCCGGCTTGCCTTTGCCGATGACGCTGGGCTTGTCGTGCATCGTGATCGCCTGCGGCGCGTGGACGATATCGATTGTTAGTCCTGTTGTATTGTACTTGGCAAGCTCGCGCTTGATCGCCGTTTCGTCACCCGTGAGTACGACGTGAAGGCCACGCTCTCGCGCCGCGAGCACGGCGCCGTGAACATCTGCGACGGGACAAGCGTCTGTTCCCATCGCGTCAACTGCAATGATCATAGGATTCCCACATTCCAACTCCGGGATCACCGGCTGCGTTCTGTTCTCTATTGACCGGCGTCTAGCTTACCGATATACTGACCTCCAATGCAATATGCCCCGGTGGCGGAATTGGCAGACGCGCATGGTTGAGGGCCATGTCCTTCACGGGGTGGAGGTTCGAGTCCTCTCCGGGGCACACGACGACCCATATCAATACAGATATGGGTCCGTGTCTTTAATTAAGTTGCGATCGCGTGAGTGTGCGTTTACACTCTACCGTGACTTGCCTTATTGCTCCCTAGCAGGAGAACTGGTCACATGACGGAAGTATCCGGTGATGAACTTCGTGCCGCCTACGAAGCGATACAGGCGGACGAACTCGCCCGTGCGAGGGACATTCTCTCGGCCTATCTCGTCGACCATCCTAACGATCCCGACGGTTGGTGGCTTTATGCGCACGCCGTTTCTGATGCGTCGCAGGGCCTTAAGGCTCTTGAAACCGTCATAAAGCTCGACCCCAAGTACCCCAATGCTCAGGCATTGATTGACGAGGCGACCGCGTTCGATATCGAACCTGCGCCATCCGAGCCGGCAAAGCCGATACGATCATTCGCCGCAGATCAACCAAAGCCAAGTTCAGCCAAACCGGCTACGGTACAGGTACGTTCCTCTGGAAGCCGGATTCGACATGGCTGGTGGCGGTGGTCGTGCTGCTTATCGTCGTCGCTGCGCTTGCCTTGCTGCTCCCGCGGCTGGGCGGTGAAGGGGAGCAGGCGGCGACTGCTGTCGCTGACGCGTCGGAAACGCCCGGCAGCGTTGGGGTGGGCGGTACGGACACCGTTACACCTCAAGTTGTTGAAACAGATACCAACACACCGGCGACAGGCGAACCCACCGAAACACTTGAAACGGCTACGGACGCGCCCACGGAGATGCCTACCGAGTCTCCAACCGAGGGGCCAACGGAGGCATCAGGTGAGACTCCAACTGAATCGGCTGCTTCTCCCACTGAGGAGCCCAGCAGCGCAGAAACGGCTGTGTCGCAGATTGCGCTCGTTGAATCGACATTGAGCGGATTCGCTGTCGTACCCGGATCGGAAGTTCAGGTGCAGACTCCGCTTGGGAACACGGCGGTTGCTGATGTGTGCACCGATGCCGGATCGCTGCGGTCGCAGATTCCGGATGTGATAACGGCGCTCGGCACGGCCGGATCGCAGATCCCGGACGGCGTTGGCGGCTTAGCGGTGCGTTTCGTAGATTGCAACGCCAACAACGCGCTGATTCGATACGTCGGTATCAGCAGCGATGATGCGCGCGCGTTTGCGGCCGGTGAAATTGACGAAGCCGCACTGCGCTCGCGGATTGCCGTGATCCCTTAACCTACGAGAACGCACTCTGCATTGACTAAC
Source organism: Chloroflexi bacterium OLB13 (assembly GCA_001567485.1). GTDB lineage: Bacteria > Chloroflexota > Anaerolineae > Aggregatilineales > Phototrophicaceae > Flexicrinis. The sequence goes on along the minus strand of JZRA01000016.1, from coordinate 40,876 downwards.
TCGATGACTTACTTGCTGAGGCGATTGCAGGCTTCACAAGGATTGGGGTTGCTGTTCGTCGCCTTTGGACTCGGCGCGGCTGCCGCGGTCGGCGTGCGTGTTTATCGCGTGACGATCGAGATCATCCACGAACACGGTACACAACCCATTATCCACGCGCTTGGGCCGGTATTGGGCGCTGCCGCGGGCATAGTCGTCCTTGCCGTGGCGGGCCTCATCGTCGGCTTTATCATGGAGCGCGCCGTTGGACATGAACGGCAGCATGGCGTTGCGGGGGTGATCGAGTCGGTTGCGCTGTCTGGTGGACGGCTCCCATTTCGCAAGATGCCTGCTAAGGCGCTTGCCTCCGCAATTTCGCTCGGTGCGGGCGCCTCCGCCGGCCCAGAAGATCCAAGCGTGCAGATCGGGTCAAACCTCGGATCGTGGCTCGGCGTTATGATCGGCATGCGTGAGGACGGGGTTCGTCTGCTTGTCGCGGCTGGTGCGGCGGCAGGTATTGCGGCGGCGTTCAAGGCGCCGATTGCGGGCGTATTCTTCGCGCTTGAGGTGATTCTCAACAACGCGTATGCGGCTGGCTCGTTGAGTGTTGTGATCCTTGCAGCGGTAGTGTCGTCTGCGATGACACAGGCGCTCGATCCACATGTCGAAATGGGGCCGTTCAACTATCAGCTCGGCGGGCCGATTGAGCTTGTGCTGTTCGTTCCACTCGGGATTGTGATCGCGCTGATCGCCGTGGCTCATGTGCGCGGCTTATACTGGCAGTACGATTTCTGGCACAAGTTAAAGATGCTGCCCCGGCCGGTTCGCACCGCCTTGGCGGGTGCAGTTGTCGGCGTTCTCGGCGTATTTGTCCCGCAGGCCCTCGGCATTGGACGTGATCCGATGAATGCGGTGCTCGAAGGTGTCGCAAATTTCGATGTCGGGTTTCTGCTTATTCTGTGCGGATTCAAAGTCATTACGGACGTCATTTCGCTCGGCGGCGGGTTTGTCGGCGGCATCTTCGCGCCCTCGCTGTTTTCTGGAACGATGGCCGGGGCGGCGTTCGGGCAGATTGCCAACAGCCTGATCGGGCCAGAAGCGGGTAATCCCCAGTCCTACGCGATTGCTGGAATGGCCGGCATGCTCGCGGCCATCCTGCGAGCGCCGATCACCGCGATTATGATGGTGTTCGAGCTAACCAACGACTATCGCCTCATCCTGCCGATTATGCTGACGACAATCGTCTGCATCCTCATCGCTGATCGATTTGAGAAGCTCGGGATTTATGCGATTGCCTTAGTACGGCAGGGGGTACGGCTGCAGCCCGGACGTGAGATCGACATGATGCAGGGCGTCCACGTATCGGAGGCGATGGTGTCGCCGGCGCCCACCATTCGTGCAGATGCCACGCTGGTCGAGCTGCGTGATACGCTCCGGCTCAAGCATACCAACTCGCTGTGCGTGCTAGACGAGAATGATCGACTTGTCGGGATCGTGACGCTCTCCGACTTGCAGCGCGCGTATGAACTCAACCCAACAGCGACGCTCACCGTCGGAGACATCTGTAGCAGGAACCTCGCTGTCACGTATCCCGAGGACGATCTCTGGACGGCGATTCGGATCATGAGCGCGCGGGACGTCGGCCGGCTGCCTGTCGTGAAGCGAGGGACAAGCGAGGTTGTCGGCTTTATCGGGCGACATGGCGTGTTGCGCGCGTACAACATCGCCGTATCGCGCAAGATCGAGGATCAACACGTCGCAGAGCGAGTTCGCCTGAGTCACTTAACCGGCGGGCATGTCTATGAACTCAAGGTACGCGAAAACGCTCCCATTCGTGGGATGTTCATCAAAGACGTGAAATGGCCCCCAGAATGCGTCGTTGCATCGGTTACGCGCGCGAGCCGGCTCATCGTGCCACACGGTAGTACAGAACTGAAGCCGGGCGACGTGTTGTCGATCGTTGCCGATCCCAGCGTCGAACAAGATCTTGAACGCCTTACGGGGAATCGGTAAGCCCCGTAATCCGCTAGTTCGGTTCGGAGTCCCGCAGTAATCGCTTCAGAGTCTTGCCGGCAGCGCTGCGCGGGAAGTCGTCCACGATCCGCACGGCGCTGACTCGCTGATAGCGGGCTTCGACGCGTTCGTTGATCCAGTCTTTCAGCTGGTCGGCAGTGACGAGATCGGGAGACTTCAGCGTTACCGCGGCGACAGGCGTTTCACCCCACTTGTCGGAAGGGACGCCGTATACCGCCACTTCCTTGACCGCAGGATGCTGGACAGCGACTTCTTCGATGTCGCGCGGGTAAACGTTGACCCCGCCGGAAATGATCATGTCCTTCTTGCGGTCGACGAGATAGAGAAAGCCATCCTCATCTACATAGCCGAGATCGCCGGAAAACAGCCATCCATCCCGCACAGCCTGAGCAGTCAGATCGGGCCGTTTGTAATAGCCGGCCATCAGCATCGGCCCACGGCCGACAATTTCGCCAACCTGACCGGGGCCGACAAGGACGCCTGAATCATCGACGATCTTGAGATCCATAAGCACTGGCGGCACGCCAACGGAGTCCAGCTTAGACACGGGATGCGTTGGATCGAGGATCGTCATGAAGCCTTCGGTCAGCCCGTAGAGTTCGTAGAAACGGCCGGGGAGGTCGTGGTTCAGCTGCTCCTTGAAGCGGTGCATCAGGGGCGCTCCGACCGATCCAATCATTTGTAGGCTTGAGAGCTTAGCCGGATCATACTGAGGCGAGTTGAGCAAGGCGACGATTTGACTCGGCACCATCATGATGTGCGTCACGCGTTCACGGAAGATCGTCTCGATCAAACTCGTGACGTCGAACTGCTTGTGAAGAATGTACGTCGCGCCGAGGAACATGTGCGGCATGAACGTGAGGAATGCGCCATTGAATACCAGTGCGCCCGTATGAAGGATGACGCTTTCAGGCAAGATTCGGAATGCGGTGCTGAACTGCGCTCCATAAGCGGCACGAACATAATGCGTCAGGACGATCCCTTTTGGCAGGCCGGTGGTTCCGCTGGAGTAGACAATGTTAAACGGGTCGCTGTCTTCAATATCGACCAAGGGTGGCTCGTCGGTCGAGAAGGTGTTGACCCACGAGTGATACGCAGTGTACGGTGGTTCCGACTCTGCACCGATCAAGATCAAGCCGCCATTGACGATTCCCGGTAGATCGCCCCGAATCGCCTCAATCTCAGCTTTCTGCGACGGGCTTGTCACAATGATCTTGGTGTCGGAGTCGTTGATGAGCGTGACGAGACCACGACCGCGCAGCAGCGGACTAAGCGGGACTGTCACGGCGCCGATCTTGGCGGCAGCCCAGTACACTTCCATCAGTTCGAGGCAGTTGCCCAACAGCGTGGCGATCTTGTCACCCTTGCCGATGCCCAACGCGATGAAGCCGTTCGCAAGCCGGTTTACGCGCTGATTGAGTTCAAAGAAGGATAGACGCACGTCCTCGACGACAACGGCAAGATGCGACGGGCGATACTGTGCATGATGTGTGATCAGGCTTCCAACGTTCATTCCGCTACTACTCCTTAGAAACTGGCGCGAGCAGGTTCAACACCTCCGCGACAAGGGCGGGGCGACTCGAATTCTCGATCTCGACTGTCGCTTGACACTTTACGAGCGTGGAACCATCCGCTCTCTCTTGTACGCCCTGCACGCGAATCCGGGCGCGTACCCGTTCGCCAGCGCGAACTGGCGAGATGAAACGTGCGCGATCAAGGCCATAGTTGATGATCTGTTTCGCGGATCGAGGGAATATGTCAACCTCAAAGAGAAACTTTGAGATGAGTGACAGCGTGAGAAACCCATGGGCGATGGTGCTTCCGTAAGGACTTTCGGCTTTGGCACGCTCGACGTCGACGTGAATCCACTGAGCGTCGCCTGTCGTGTCTGCAAATGCGTTGATGTCCGCTTGAGTGATCGTGTGCCACGCGGTCGGGCCTAACTCCTGATCGACCAGTTTGTTGAGATGATCGAACCCATGATCCTCAGTTCCCGCCACGATCACCCCTCGATTTCCGTGACCTTGACCGGGCGGTTGAGTTCCACTGACTTCTTTGCAGCCATCGCCATTACAACGGGCGCCCGCCCGTCGAGGCCGGAAACGGGGACAGGGGTGTCGCTCAACAGAGCCTGCGTGAACTCGTTCAACTCAGTGATGAAGCTGTTTTCGTACCGCTCAAGGAAGAAGTGAAGCGGCAAATCGCGCCAGACGCCTTGCGTGGTCTGGATGTGGGCTTGATTGGCGTAGAGATTCTCGGTATAGACGCTTCCGCCGCTTCCGAACACTTCGACGCGCTGATCGTAGCCGTACACTGCGCGCCTGCTGTTGTCGATCGTGACAAGGACGCCGTTGGCGAAGCGCATCACGATCACGGCGGTGTCAAGATCGCCGGCCTCGCCAATCGCGGGATCAACCATAACGCCGCCAACTGCGAAGATCTCTTCCGCCTCGCTGCCTGTGAGAAAACGAGCCATATCGAAGTCATGGATGGTCATGTCAAAGAACATACCCCCTGAGACCTTGACGTACTCAATCGGAGGAGGAGATGGATCCCGGCTTATGATATGCACGCGGTGCGGATCACCGATCTCACCGTTCATGATCGCCTGACGAACGCGACGATGGTTCGAATCGAATCGCCGGTTGAATCCAATCTGCAATCTGACATCGGCATTCTCGACAGCATGCAGCGCACGATCTATTCGGCTCAAGCTGTAGTCGATAGGCTTCTCGCAGAAGATGTGCTTGCCAGCTTCTGCCGCCTCGACGATGATGTCCGCATGGGTAGGGGTAGCTGATGCAATCAAGATGGCATCAACGCGTGGATCGTCTAAGATGCGCTTGTATTCATCGGTCGCAGAGACCTCGTGAAAACGGGCAGCAAGGGCGTCTGCTGCCGTGAGATTGATATCTGCGATCCAAAGCAGTTCTGCATTTCGAACACGCGTTGCGATATTGTCCGCGTGAATCCTGCCAATTCGCCCTGCACCTATTACACCGAACCGGATGGTCATGCCCAACCTCTTGCTGGGTTGAATAAGTTCTTGCTGGAATTATACTTACGTGCCATACAGACTCGCAAAACAAGGCCCTCGACATGATCTCGATCGGCAAGTTTAGGCATCTCACGCAGTGTGCAACTCGCGATGGTCACTTCATGGTGCTCGCTATTGATCACCGGGCGAATCTGCGTGATGCCCTCTCAGCCGCACGCGGCGTGCCGGTCGATGATCGTGAGGTGGGGGAGTTCAAGCGAGACGTAATTCAGGCATTAGGAGATCAATGCTCAGGTATTCTGGGCGATCCATCGCTGGTCGTCGGGCAGGGAATCGCGTCGGGAATGCTTTCGTCCACCCCCGGCCTGATCGCGCCGCTTGAAGTCACCAACTATCAGCAGCACCCGAGCGAGCGCGAGATTCAATTCATCCCGGATTGGAATGTCGAGAAAGCCAAGCGCGCCGGCCTGAGCGGGATCAAGCTCTTGATCTACTTCCACCCGCTTGCAGGCACGGCGGGCGAACGACTGCGACTCATCAGTCTATTGGCAGGTGTGTGCAGCAGGTTCGATCTACCGCTGTTCCTTGAACCGATCTTGTTTGATCTGCCGGGTGAGGACGGGCATGACCTCAAGGTGCGGCTTCGTCATACGGTCTCAATGCTGCGTGCGATGGTTGACTGTGGCGTGGATATCCTCAAGATCGAGTTTCCTGTTCGCGATAACTCGGATAACTCGCTCTGGCAGTGGGATGATGCGCTCGGCATCGTCAATGAGGCGTGCGGCGAGATACCGTGGGTGCTGCTGAGCGGCGGCGTAGACAGCGCCACGTTCAAACAGCAGGTATCGGCTGCGTGCCAAGCTGGATGCAGTGGGATCATGGTCGGCCGTGCGTTATGGAACCCTGCGGTCAAAGCGGTAGGACAGGACGGCCGCATACGCGTGCTGCACGGAAAGGCCCGTTCAGACCTCTCCGAACTTGCGGCAATCGTGAAGCAGCATGGAGTACCGTTCTGGGATCGCACAGGACGGCCCAACGGCGATACCGACTGGTTCCGTGACTATCCCGGCTTTGTCGGCGGGAAATAGGCGCGCTGCAACCGCTTCTTTTCCAGATATTCCTTACGCGCGTCCTGAACCGCGGGTTTGTCCGACACTTCAGCGACGGCGACATCCCACCACGCGTCGCTGCCCGGTACACGCGCGTTGCGGTCAGTGCGGGTCACGATTGCCACCGGGCCGCCATCGTGTCGCTTTGCTTCCGCAATCGCCGAGGCAAAGGTGTCGTGGCTATCAGCTTCGATGACACGGACTCCGAGCGACCGCATATTCGCGGCAAAATCAATCGCCAGCGTCTCGGCATCGTAACGGCCTGACGCAGAACGACGCCGGTACTCGGTGCCGAAACCTTCGCTGCCGACGCTTTGCGACAGGCCACCGATACTGGCAAAACCTGAATTGTCGAGCATCACGATAATCACCTTGATGCGCTCCTGAACCATAGTGACGAGTTCGGTGTGCATCATGAGGTACGAGCCGTCACCTACGACGACGATAGCATCACGGTCGGGTAGGGCCAATTTTACGCCAAGGCCGGCAGGGATCTCGTAACCCATCGTCGAGTACCCGTATTCAAGGTGGTATCCCCGGTCGCTGCGGGTACGCCATAGTTTGTGGAGGTCGCCGGGCAAGCTGCCAGCCGCGCAAATGATGACATCCGAAGGATCGGTTAACTCGTTCAACATGCCGATTACCTCGCCTTGGCTCATAGGTGGCCCGTGACGGATGTCGTAGATGCGCTGGACTTCATCGTTCCATTGGGCTGCGAGCTGTGTCGCGTCGGACTGGTATGAGGGTGCAGTCTGCCAATCGCCAAGCCGTTCGGTCAGGTCTTCGAGAACCGCACGTGCATCACCGATGAGCGGGAGGGCATTGTGTTTGTAGGCGTCCATCTCCACGACGTTGATGCCGATGAACTTCACGTTGGGATGCTGAAACGCTGTCTTTGAGGCCGTCGTAAAGTCAGACAAGCGTGTCCCGATGGCAAACACAACATCCGCATTACGCATCAGCGCGACTGCTGCGGACGTGCCCGTCGCGCCGGCCGCACCCATCGCCATGCGTGCGTCGAACGGCAGCGCCCCTTTTCCAGCTTGAGTCTCGACAACCGGTATGCCGTGTCGCTCCGCGAACGATGCGAGTGTCGCTGTCGCTTGGGAGAAATGGACACCTCCTCCCGCGATGATGACCGGGCGAGCGGCGCTCATGAGGATGTGTGCTGCATAGTCGATCATGGATCGATCTGCTCGGTTGCGCGGGATTATCCATGTGCGAGGCTCAAAGAATGCGGCAGGGAAATGATGAGCGTACGTCTGTACATCCTGCGGCAAGCTGAGCGTCACGGCGCCGGTTTCTGCTGGTGAGGTCAAGACCCGCATCGCTTCAGGCAGCGCAGTCAGGAGCTGTTCGGGACGGGAGATGCGATCCCAGTAACGGGAAACCGGTTTGAAGCAGTCGTTGACTGAGATGTCTTGCGAATAGGGTACTTCTAGCTGCTGCAGAACCGGGGCCTGAACACGCTCGACGAAGATGTCACCGGGGAGCAGCAGAACCGGCAGCCGGTTGATCGTCGCAGCTGCGGCCCCTGTCAGCATGTTGGTCGCGCCGGGGCCGATGGATGAAGTTACAGCAAATGTGCGCAGCCGATTACTCGCCTTTGCGAACGCTGCTGCGATGTGCACCTGTGCCTGTTCATTCTTGCTCTGGAAATACGGGAACACCGATGCGAATTGTTCAAGTGCTTGGCCGATTCCTGCGACATTTCCGTGCCCGAAAATGCCCCAACATCCCGCAAAGAACGGGTTGCGCTGGCCGTCACGCTCGACATACTGGTTGGAGAGAAAAGAGATGATGGCCTGCGCTGTTGTTAGCTCGATCGAGTTCATGGTCGTTTCGATCCTGTGACGTAGTGTGCGTGTTAGCGGCGAGGAACGATCGGCAGTCGGGGGTCAAGCGGGCCGAGTGTCGATTTGATCCACGTGTATTCGGGGTCATCCGTATTCGCGAGTGACTGTGCCGATCCAGCGAGGAAGTTCAGGTAATAGGTAGTGGATCCGACACCACTTACGACAGGGTGATAGCCTTCCGGAACCAATACGATGCTGTAGTCGGTGGCACGTACCAACTCGTCAAGCCGTTTATCGGATGTGTAAACACGCTGATACGCAAAGCCATCGGGCCGGTCGAAGCGGTAGAAATATGTCTCCTCGAGGTCTGCTTCGGCGATAGTGCCGTCTGGCCGTACCGTGTGGCGATCATGTTTGTGCGGTGGATAACTCGACCAATTTCCACTCGGAGTATAGACCTCGACACAGACAAGTTTCTCACACTGGAATCCCGGTGGAAACACGCTCACGATCTGTCGTGACGCATTATCGCCACCGCGAAGTTCGACCGCGCAGTCCTCAGGCCGCACGATTGCATAGGGATTGGATGTGGCCGCAGGCACAGAACAGATCGCAAGCTCAACATCGTCAAGCGCGCTGAGCCGGGCATCCATGTTCGTCGAGAGGTAGAGCGCATACGGTTTATCCTCGAATACGCTGGTTCTCCGGCCCAACGTCTCTGGAGATCCGCCGTTCACGCTGACCTTGATACGCCCGTGCTGGATAATGCAGCCCAGTTCACTGTTCGTGGTGCTTAGATGATGTGTGTCGCCCGGCTTTAAGCGTAGAACCTTGACATCGAGCAACGACCATCCAGCCTGCTGAGGCGTGACGGAGACGATGACTCCCGTCGAGGTCAACCGGGTCGGCTGGATGAGCAGCGGTGATTTTGCTTGCATTAGAGACCCCCATACGTACTGGCGAAATCGAGCACCTGCGCCATTGTTGGCATGAACTCAGCGCATCCATGCTGCGTAACTAGAATGGCGCCGCACGCGTTGCCAAGACGTGCTGAGCGATACCAGTCCCAGCCCTGTGAAATGCCGTACAAGAGACCTGCGCCAAAGGCGTCTCCGGCCCCTAGAATATTCACGATCTCGACCGGGAAGCCGGGGACATCTCTCGTCGCACCATCGGCAAAATGAAGCTGGCAGCCTTTCGCGCCGGTCTTCTGAACAGCTACGCTTGGGCCTGCGGTAAGCATCTGTTGTACGGCGTTACCTTGGACGGCAACGTGCGCGTCGGACATCTGCGAGTGAGTGACCTGTACGCCAGACGCATCAACCAGCGCCGCCGCGTTGAACTCGTCTTCGGTGCCAATCACGAAATCGACCAGGTGCAAAGCCGATCTAATGCTGACGCCGAATGCCCGTATGTCATGCCATTGATCCGGCCTAAAATCGATGTCGAGTACGATCTTGGCGCCGTGTTTGCGGGCGATTTCAGCCGCGTAGAGGGTTGCGCTTCGGCTCGACTCGCTCGACAGGTTCGTGCCGGCGAACTGGAAAAGTCCACACTGGTCGACAGGGGACTTCAGCACATCGTCGATGGTCAGCGCGATATCGGCGTTGTTGGAACGATAAAACACCAACGGGAACCGGTCGGGCGGTTGAATCCCGAGCAATACGGCGCTTGAGCGGCGCTCAGCCTTCACCGGAATGAATGACGTGTCGAAACCTTCGGTCTGTAGAAAATGGATGATGAATTGGCCGACAGGGTCGTTCCCAACGGCGGTAAGAATTCCAGAATTGAGGCCAAGCCGGCGCGCACCGACAGCGATGTTGGTCGGTGAACCGCCGACATAAGCCGCAAACTGGGTGATTTCTTCAAAGGGTGCGCCGAGATCTTTGGAATAGAGGTCGATAGAACTGCGCCCCATACACAGCAGGTCGAGCGGCATGGTAACTACCTGTTCAGGTACATCGATCTACAAACCTATGTGTACTATACCGGCCGCATTTGGCGCAACTGTCCATTCCGGCCGCCGTGCTCAGCGCTGGGGTAGGGCTTGTACGCTAACGCAAAACCGGCGTCCTAGAAAGGAAGCCGGTTACCGTGTGCCCCATAGGGGAATCGAACCCCTGTTTTGGCCTTGAGAGGGCCACGTCCTGACCGCTAGACGAATGGGGCGGACGCTTCAGAAGTATAGCAGTCTCACCCTCGGTGTCAAGCGCTACTCGTGAGTACGTTCCCGTAGTGCGCGCCGAAGCTGCAAATCGGATTCACGCTTGGCGATCTGATCGCGCTTGTCGTACTGCTTGCGCCCGCGTGCTAGCGCGATCTCTATCTTAGCTCGGCCGTTTTTCAGGTAGATCTGGGTCGGGATGAGCGTGAGGCCTTTCTCATTGACCCGTGAGATGAGCCGGTTGATCTCTTTCCGGTGCATGAGCAGTTTGCGGGGACGGCGCGGATCAAGCCGATCGAACATGCTGGCCTGCTTATACGGGGTGATGTGGACACCCATAAGCCACAGTTCGTCGCCAATGACCTGTACCCAACCATCCTGTAGATTGACGAGATTGGCGCGTATTGACTTAATCTCGACGCCGGAAAGCACGAGGCCAGCCTCGAACGAGTCCAACAGCTGATAGTCATGCATCGCTTTACGATTTCGAGCGACGATCTTGCGGTTGTCAGTCATAAGGTGTGTTAGCCATCCTGTGCGGTGGTTACGCTGGGTGTGATACTGGATTGAAGTTGTCGTATCGCTTCTGCGAGTTCGACATCCGCGCCATCGCTCGACGGGATCATCACGATGTCGGGCGTTAGGCCAATCCCCTCGATCGTATTGCCGAGCGGCGTCAGCCACTCCGCGAATGTCACATGAACCGATGACTTGTCGGCGAGCTGGATGATCTGCTGGATCGTTCCCTTGCCGTACGTTTGCTGACCGATCAGCATGCCGCGTTGATAATCTCGAATCGCGCCGGCAACAACTTCCGCTGCACTTGCGGTTCCGTCGTTTACAAGGACGACCAACGGCAGGTCAGTCAATGCGCCGCCTTCGGTATCCTGATATTCCTTCTCATTCGCACGCTGGCGCTCCGTCAGGAGCAGACCGTCGTCAATGAACTCGCCGGCAACAGTTAGCGCTTCTTGGAGTAGGCCACCGCCGTTGTTCCGGAGATCGACAATGACCGCCAACGCATTTTGTTTCCTTAGCGAACTGATAGCATCGCGGAGTTCCGCTGGGGTGCGATTTGTAAAATCGGTGATCTGAATGTAGCCGAGATGCTCGTCCTCATCCAGAATGCGATACGTCACAGAGGGAACGATAATGACATCGAAAGGGACGAAAAATGACATCGGGTTTCCCCGGCGTGTCACCTCGAGGTCGACCCCGTTTCCTTCGGTCACTTCTCCACGCAGGCGAACGTCGATCGCTGAGATCGGCGTGCCCTTCTCAACCGCTGTCCCGTCGATCTTGATTAACAGATCTCCATCGTGGATGCCGGCTTCCTCGGCCGGGCTGTCCGCAAATGGCGTGAGTCGAAACTCACCAGTCGTCGTCGTATGTATCCGCACGCCGATCCCGCCGTACACTCCTGCGAGCGCATCGGATTCCACTTGGGTCGCGGGCGGCTCGACAAAATACGTCGCAGGGTCGCCAAGCCCGCTCAGATATCCCCGAATAGCAGAGTACTGTGTTGTGGTCTCATCCGGTGAGCCTCGAAGATAGGTTGTTTCAACGATTGAGATCACATCCTGCAACAGCGGAAACGGCCCGCCTGCGCTCACCTGAGACGGTGAAGGCAGCAAATCGCGCACAAAGAATCCCGCCGAAAAGACCACCGCGATAAATACTCCGCCGACAACGCCAGCAGCAAGGGAACGAAGGATGCTTGACATCTCTGTTTCGCGATTTGATGTACGATCGGAGTATTCTATCATTCAAGTGTTTGGTGTGCGTTGCTAGAACTTGGCGACATCATTACTATACGTCTAGCGTTTATAGGTATCTTGAACCCATGGCATTTACGACGACGTCGGCGCTGCCCGCATCAATGGTCACCAACGGACTTCCTGAGATTTTGATCGCCGATGCGGAGATCGTTACGTCTCATCTTCTCAAAGGGGTATTCGAGCGCGAAGGCTACAGCGTTAGGACGGCGCAGTCTGACACAGCGCTCTTTGCTGCGATTGAGGAGCGAATCCCCGACCTGATTATCATTGAGCCGCGTCTGGGTCGTGTCTCTGGCTTCGATATCTTGCGCCGGCTGCGGGAAAACCCCACCACGGCCCAAATCCCGACGTTTCTCTTGACGTCAGCGACCGATTGGCCTGATGTTCTGCAGGGGCTGGAGCTAGGCGCTGACGATTCGATGCGCAAACCCGTGCATCCTCGTGAGCTGCTGGCCCGCGCAGAGACGAAGATCCGTGCACGGCGGCTTGAACTCGCATTGCAGCGAAGGACGCGCGATCTCGAGGTGCTTCTGCGCATCAGCGAGGCGCTCAATCAACATCATGATGACGGAGAGGCGCTGTTCGGTTTGATCCTGTCGCTTATGCAGGATGCGCTCCCGATCGCGGCGGGCGCGCTGGTCAACATCTCACGCAGAACATCTTCAATCGCCGGGGTTCGCATCAATCCACCCCCTGTTGAGAAGCGTGCTATGCGATGGATCACCTCGAACCTCGCACAGCTGGATGTCACGGCGATTGCAGTTGTCGCCGTAGTTGCGGAAAAGTGGGCGACGCAGGCACTCGTTATCCCGTTGAATTACCTCGATAACAAAGAAATCTCGTCGTTATTGATCGGCTTTTCCGTTGAACCATTAGATAACCAGAGTATTCAATTGTTCGAGGGGTTGGCACGGCAGGCCAATCTCGCCTTGAGAAACGCGGAACTTTACCGCATTCAGATGGACTATGCCCGCCATTTGGAGCAAAAGGTCGACGAGCGTACGCGTGAACTGCAATCCGCGCAGTCGCAGCTCATTCAGGCGGAAAAGTTAGCGTCCGTTGGCCGGCTTGCGGCGGGAATCGCGCACGAAATCAATAACCCGCTGCTGCCGATCAAGATCAATTTGGAGGGCATCCTCGAGGATATTCAGCTGCGCCGGCCCGTTGAAGAAGACATGGTTGTCACGACTCTTGAGAGCGTCGACCGGATCAAGCGGTTGGTTCAGCGTTTGTTGGAGTACAACGTCGGCAATCAGGGCGACAACGAAACGTTTGTACCGGTGAATCTCAATGAGATCGCTGAGGCCGTGCTTGACCTGACTCGGAAATCCTTCGCTCAAGCGGGAAAACGTATCGAACTCGATCTGCATCCTGTCCCGTCGATCGAAGGCAATCCAGATGCATTGACGCAAGTTTTCATCAACCTTGCTCTGAACGCGAATGAGGCGATGGGCGAGGGCGGGTTGCTGACGATTTCAACGTTTGCCCACGATCATACCGTCTCGGTCGCATTCAGGGACACAGCGCCGGGATCCCGGATGAGATGATGCACCGGTTGTTCGATCCATTCTCCACGAGCAAGCATGGTGGGAGCGGCCTCGGCCTATTCGTCACTTACGGAATCGTGCAGAGCCACAGCGGAAAAATCGATGTCGAGACACACGCCGGAAAGGGCACCGTCTTCACGATAACCTTTCCGGCATCGCACTGACCTTAGCGGTAAATCCCACTTGAGTAGACGTATACAGCCGGGCCTACATCTTCAGGAACCGAGTAATCGAACTCGGTTGATGACCAATCGTACAGCAGCTTCGCGTCGGTGATCGACAGGTTCACACAGCCGTGGCTGCGGCGATAACCGAAGCCATCATGCCAGTATGCGCCGTGGAGCGCGATATCGTCATCGAAATACATCGTCCACGGTACTTCCTGAAGATAGTAGAAATCGGGCTGACCATACGCGCCGGCCATGATCGTCCGCGGATAGCGCACGTACACGTGGAATAAGCCTTCGTTGGTCGGCCACTCCGACATACCGCTTGATACCAGCGTTGCAAAGACCGGCGTGTCCTGTTCGTATGCGATCAACACCTGCTCATAGAGATCAACACTGACCCAACGCTCTGTATCCACATCCACAGGTCGTTCGATAGGCTTGATGACAGCCACTTGCGTTTGTTTGACCCACTGCTGATAGCCGATCTGATACCAGACCCAATCGTCTACGCGCACAGAATCGTAGAGGTAGACGGTTGTGTATCGCAGGAGAACCGGGACATCGCTGTTGTCCGGGCCGCCGGGTGTGATACTGGGGCGCACATGAACGAGAAGCCACGCAACCGGATAGGGCAGGGTATCACCAGTGAGGCGCACGCCTGCGAACCTCGATGTAGCAACCTCGGTTGAAAGCGTATCGCCGGGCAGCCACTTCCCATTGCTTGTTCGCGCCCAGCCGCCTTCCTCGTTGGTGAGCGTGACGAAATTGAAACCCGAATCGAGCGCGTCCGTCGGGGATCCGTTTGGTGCATCGAAGAACTGGGTTGCCGCTGTAACGCGACGATACCGCCGGTCGAACAGGATGCTGTCGTCCGCGTAAATCTGCTGCACGGCCGGGGATGGATGAAGCTCGATTTCTTCTAGACTCAATCCGAGGTCATCGTCTTCACAGTCGACGCCCACGCTGCATGTGTCGACAACCGTGTCGTCGGCAAATGTGGCTGTCGCGCTAACCGCCCAAATCAGCGCCAACACAGTGGCGATGAGGGCCTGCCGACCAAAAGACATGCGGAGCATTTGATCTGTGTTCATGCTGTGATATCCATGAGATCAGTGTACTTCATTCAGCATAGCTACAGATGAGCGATGTTTGGATGTCGCCTGTGGCACGCGCCAACGACGTTTGTACTACGCTTGCGCGACGCCTTAATTTGCCCATCGAGACAACAATCTTTATACTACGCACAAGAGACGTAAATTCCCGTCTTCATTTGTTAGACGGCGAGCTGCATTGGATCGGAAGGGCAAGGAGGCCTGTAATGATGCATCGCGTGTTGCGCCTAGTGTTGGTCTTTGCGTTCTTTGCGATCTTTGTTGGCGCTGCGGCCGCCGCGCCGGTTCAGCAGCAAGCTCAATACGCGACGCCGGTTGCCGTGGTGAATACCAGTTTCCTGAACGTACGCACCGGCCCGGGTGCCCAGTACACCATCCTGATCACGGTGGTCGGCGGCACGACACTGCAGGTCATGGGGATCTCGGCGGACGGATCGTGGCTGCAAGTATCCACCCCGGCGGGATTGGGTTGGGTCAACGTACAGTTCACGTTGCCACGCGGGAACTTCGAGTTCGTGCCGGTGGTGTCGGCTCCGCCGGTCGTGGAGTCTGCGCCACGGCCTGAGTTCTCCGGCTCCACAGGCTCAGACGACAGTTCAGCGGATGCCGGGTTCGCCTCTGGCCGGTTGTGGGGCGCATCCATTTTGGACAGCCACACGATCCGCCTGACTCCAGCTCAGAACGGGCTTCGGGTGGGGGACGCGAACGCATCTGATGGCGCAATCTATCGGGTGCTCGACGCAACCTTTGCGGATGGCATTGCGTGGGTGAAGCTGGAATTTAATCCTCAACTTGCGGGCTGGGTCGAACAGAGCAAAGTCCTGTTCCGTCCATACGGATGCGGATTCACCATCGTGAGAGTGACCCGTGATGTCACGCTCCAGCGCGGGCCGGATGGCTCAGGCACCGATGGTGTTGGGTTGGCGAACAATCACGAAGCCTACTTGCTGGATCGCGTCGGCGAGCTGTATAAGCTTGAACTTCAGAGCGGGGCCGTGGGTTGGATCGACGGGACGGCAATCGCAGTTCGTGATGAGAATACGGTTGCGAAACCCCCATGCACATCATCGGCACAGGTAAGTGGATCGGACGATGGGCGAAGCGAGGGGGGCTTCATCAGTCCGCCCGTCGTCTCAGGGCCGTATGTAGTGGTGAACACCGGTTATCTCAACATCCGCTCTGGCGCAGGCGCTCAGTACTCGTCGGTCGCAACCGTGCCGGGTGGAACGCGGCTTCCAGTGGTGGGTGTCGCTCCAGACGGCGTATGGTATCAAGTGCACGGAGATTTCGGGCTGGGTTGGCTGAATATCGAATACGCGCTGTTCCGCGGCGATGGGCGCAGCCTTCCGATCATTCGGGATACCGCCGGTGAGACTGCTAAACCCATCGGGACGTTTCGCTACACATTGACTGTGTACGCTGCGCCCAATCTCACGTTGGGCGTTGTAGGCACGCTGCCGGGGCCGGGCGAGTTGACTGTGCTTGGCCGCACCGAAGATTCCTTGTGGATTCAGGTTGCGACGTCGATCGGCAACGGCTGGGTACAGCGTGATTTGGTGACGATAGTGGGCAACACGGCAGCGATTCCGGTTGTACACTGACATCGAACTTCATTCGTGAGTGGATGCGCCTTGCCGGTAAGTGGCAGGGCGCATTTGTTGTAAGGAAGAGAACGCACATGCTGAGTTTTGCGGAGTACGTGTCCGCGCTTCTGGGTGATGCTTGGCGGGGCCAGTCTCCGCTGGGCCGGCGCGATATGTCGGCGATCTTCGGAGCGACCGTCGCGATTCATGATGATCGGCCGGAGCAGCCGGATTCGATTGTGGTGTTCACCACTTCTACGATGGAGACATCTCATCCCTTGACCGAAGGGGTGCTGTGCGCGATCGCGGCGCTGGCTGCACGTTTGGAGGGGGTGCGGGTTGTGCCGTGTGTGAACATCCCGGCCGCGCTCAAATCGGAGTTCGCGGAGCTTGGCGGTGACAGCGGCGCCTTTGAGGAGGCCGGTGTTAGCTATGAAGTTGTTCTGAGTGGACGTTCCGTTGATTCAGAGACAGGCACGACTGTCACCCTGTTGGATCTCGATGAAGCGCGCGAGGTCGCAGCCATCAGAATCGGCGACGGCGTTACGCTGCGTTCCTTGATGCAGGCGGCTGAACAGATCGCGCGTTATGCCGCTGCTGAGGAAAGCAGCGATGGTGCATCGTCGGATATGGCTGCCGACGGGGGCATTTCTGAGGCGACGATACAGCACGTTGCCGCGATGTTCCGCGTGAATCAGGAGGCGCTGGCACAAGGCTTAGGAAGCGATTTCGCACTTATTCAAGAGGCACAGCTGGGGCTGTCTGAAGCCGAGACGGTCGTCGTGATTGCGGCGGCATTAAACGTCGCGGACTGGTTTGAAGTGGTCGATCTCCAGCGACTTTCGGAAGATGTGATGGCGCTGCCACACTGGCGTTCGGCTGCGGACTGGGTCGCGGCGAGTTTAGCGCAGCGCGGAGGAATACGGCTCGCGATCGAACTGCTTGAAGCAGCCGTCGGAGGCGTCGAAATGGCTCCCGTCTCAACATGGTTGGCGCTTGCACGGGTGTATGGTGCTGCGCGGCGGCCCGACTTGGCTATCGCTACGCTTCAAAGTGCGCTCGAACAGCGGCCTGATGATCCGGAACTGCTGCGGGCCTACGGGCAGCAGTTGATCGCTCATCATGAGTTAGAGGTGGTCGATCAGTCCGCTTTCGGCGACGGGAGCGCCGAGGCGGACGTTGAAGCGCTTGAAGCACTCGAGCGTGCACTCCGCGCGTCCACAGACCAGCAAGATCGTCTCACGACACTGTTCCTGCTTGTTCAAGGCGCCGTTGATGTCGATAGTGAGGTGGTCTGGGAGTATTTCTCGCGGCTATCGCAAGAGGATAGGGCAGGCAGACTGGCCGATGCTGCGCTCTCTGCGCTGCTTGTCCGTGACGACTTCGAACGTGCCGTCGCACCTGCGGAACAGGCGGCAAACACGCCGGAAGCCAGCGCCCGCGTGTGGCGAAATTACGCGTTTGCGGCGTATCATGCCGGCCATCTCAGCGAGGCGAAACAAGCCGCGCTTACGGCTGCCAAACTAAGCGAAAGCGGCCCGGAGCGTGGCGAGATTCAGTTGATCGCGGCGTACAGCGAGAGTAGGGGGGCTGAACAACTTTTTTCCGAACTTGCCGACCGTATCGCAGCAGGGCGCGAGGCGACTGAACGCGATTTGGAATTTCTCGAATGGCTCGTCGAACATGCTCCCGACTACTTGGAAGGCTATATCGTGCTGGCCCGGGCCTACGCGAATCAGGAAGAACCATCCACGGCGTTGGAGGTGCTGCTAGAGGCCCACAAGCAGGTTGGTGATGTCCCGCAGCTCTTGAACGAACTTACGGACTTGCTGATTGACGACGAGGATCTTTCGGTGGCGCTTGATTATGTCGAGCGGGCGCTTGCCGCTGATCCGCAACATGTGCCGAGCCTTGTGCGTGCCGCCCGCATTACGTACTTGCTGGGTGATGTTGACGGAGCAAAAGTATTCTTGCGGCAAGCCCACACACTGTCTCCGTACAATCAAGGGGTGGTGCAGCTTACGCGTGACATGGCCGCTGACGATACGGATTAGTCCATGTCTATACGTGCTGACCCGCCGGTCGATTCGCGGAGTGCGTCGATCAGGTTATTTACACCGCGTGTCGCGATCTCGGCAGTCAATGTGACGGATTGCTCGAATCGGGTGTCCATGATCTCCGCACCGTACTCTGCGAGTACGCGCTGGATGCGATCGAACTGCGCATAGCCGATCTCTATGGTAACGCGGGACTTCGTGACCTTGAGGATCGTAGCGCAGTGTTTGAGAGCCTCAGCGGCGGACTCGGTGTATGCGCGTACGAGTCCGCCGGTTCCAAGCTTTGTGCCGCCAAAGTAGCGAACGACGACGATAAGTGCGTCACCGATTGCGCTGCCACGCAGGACGCTCATGACCGGCTGGCCGGCGGTGCCAGAGGGTTCGCCATCGTCCGAAAGACCTTCTTGCACCGAATTGCCTGATCCGATCCGAAATGCGTAAACGTGGTGGTTCGCGTTGGGATGCTGCTTCTTGATCTCCGCAATCGCCGTGCGCGCAGATTCAACGCTATCGCAGCGTTTAATCATGCTGATGAAGCGCGAATTTTTAATGACAATTTCTGTGGTGGCATCTGACGCAGGTATCGGATATTCGTCCATAGGCCCATAAACACTGGTTTGTCTGTGATAAGAGACATTATCAGGAGTAATATGGTACTCCAAGACAAATCGGCACGAAAATCCCAACATCACAGGTTTTCGTGCCGATTGCTGTTTGAGTCAACGAACTGTCGAAACTAATGGCACCCGCAGCCGCATGAACACGATTCACCGGAGTCATCGTCGGAGTCTGCGGTGTGGAAGCTGTGACCGCATCCACAGGATGACACGGCGTTGGGATTCTCGATCCGGAATCCACCGCCCATCAAACTGTCAACGAAATCGATCGTTGCGCCCTGAAGCATCTGCATGCTGATCGGATCGACAACAAATCGTGTGCCCTCAACCTCCACAACCACATCCGATGATTCTGGCGCGGCTTCAAAGGCCATACCGTACTGCATGCCCGAACAGCCACCGCCCTGCACGAATACCCGCAGCACATGATCTGGAATCTGGCGCTGTACCAGCAGGTCGCGTACGGTCTGGGCTGCCGTCGGTGTGACAATGAGCATCGGGGCATCTGCGCTGCTGGCTTCGGACTCAACATCCGGTGTGAAAAAGTCGACCATGGGGTACGCCTCTCAATCCCTTACCTGCGGCAATTGTAGCCACGCACGCAATGAAACGTCAATCATAATTGGAGCGTATGTCCACTTTGACCGAAGTGGATTGAAATTCCTCCCTCAGCCTGATACTATGACCCCGCTTACCGCCGGGTAGCCTTCCCTACCCTCACAGATACGGACGTGTAGATTGTCACTGAAAGTCGCCTTCCAAGGAGTTCACGGCGCCTACTCTGAGCAAGCAATTCGGCAGCATTTTGGCGACGACGTGCAGACTGTCCCTTGCCCGTTGTTAGGCGACGTGTTCGACGCGATCCATCGGCAGCGTGTGGATCTGGCTGTGCTTCCCGTAGAGAATGCGCTTGCAGGAGCTGTAAGCCAAGCATACGAACTACTGATGGACTCCGATTTACTCATTCAAGCGGAGATTATTCTGCACGTTCATCACTCGCTTCTTGCACCGGCAGGCACGACGTTTCAGGATGTCAAGCGTGTGCAATCGCATCCGCAAGCGTTAGCCCAATGCGAGTCGTATTTGCGCCGCCACAATTTTGAGGCGGTTCCCAAGTATGATACCGCCGGCTCGGCGCGTGAGCTTGCCGGTACACTCGAACAAGGCACGGCCGCGATTGCCAGCAAACTCGCCGGCGAACTGTATGGTCTGACGGCACTCGACCATGACATCGAAGATGTGAAGTTCAACTTCACGCGGTTCTTCGTGTTAGGCCATGATGCCCCGGAACGTGGTGAGTACAACAAGACCTCGCTTGTATTCGCTACCCGCAACCGTCCCAGTGCGCTGTACGACTGTCTCGGAGAGTTCGCCAGCCGTGGCCTGAACTTGACCAAGATCGAAAGCCGTCCGAGGCGCAATCGTCCGTGGGAGCCAGTGTTCTTCCTCGACTTCGAGGGGTACTGGCAGGACGCCGCTTGTCAGGAAGTCCTCGCAAAGCTGCTCTTCCGGGCATCGTTTGTGAAGATGCTGGGCAGCTATCCCGCCGTGCGGAACGATTCAGTCGGTATCTAACCTCATCAGTATCCTGTGAGAAAGGAATCACGTGGACAACGGTAAGCTCCCGGTGGCAATTCTCGGCGCGACAGGCGCTGTCGGCCAGCGATTTATCCAACTGCTCGAGGATCATCCGTGGTTCGAGGTGCGTGAACTTTTTGCGTCAGAGCGCAGCGCGGGCAAGCCCTATCGTGAGGCGGCGAACTGGGTGCTTGATGGAGGCCCTCCCTCGCGTGTTGGAGAACTTGTCGTGCAGCTTCTAGGCGGTGCGGTGTCCAGTCCGCTGGTCTTTTCCGCGCTTCCCAAAGAGGCTGCCGTCGAACTAGAGCCGAAGCTCGCGGCGCAAGGCAAGATCGTATGCACAAACGCGTCGGCATATCGGATGACTCCAGACGTTCCCTTACTGCTTGCAGAGGTGAATGGTGACCATGTCGCCTTGCTTGACCGGCAGCGCGCCACACGTGGCTGGAGCACAGGGGCGTTGATCGCGAATTCTAACTGCACCGCGATGCCGGTGGTGATGACGCTGGCGCCGCTCCGGCAGTTCGGTGTAAAACGAGTGCACGTGGTCAGCCAGCAGGCGATTAGCGGCGCGGGTTATCCGGGCGTCCCGTCGATGGATATGATCGACAACGTCATTCCGTATGTGAGCGGCGATGAGGAAAAGCTGGAGACCGAAACGCTCAAGATGCTGGGTACGTTCGACGGCGAGCAGATCACGCCGCTCGATACACGGATTGGCGCATCCTGTACGCGTGTGCCGGTGCTTGACGGCCATCTGGTGCATGTTTCTGTCGAGCTTGAGGAACGGCCGACACACGCGCAAATCCGTGAGGCGTGGGCGTGCTTCCGGGGAAGTCCCGAAGTCGCGAGTTTGCCCAGCTCCCCTGCCCTGCCGGTGGTGTATCTGGAACAGCACGATCGTCCACAGCCGCGTCGTGACCGGATGATTGGCGCGGGCATGGCGACCGCGGTCGGCCGCCTTCGCGACTGTCCGCTGCTGGGCTACAAGTATTTCGCGCTGTCGCACAATACGATTCGAGGCGCGGCCGGCTCAAGCATTCAGAACGCCGAACTGCTTGCCCGGCGCGGCTATATCGACTCGTTCCGGCCGAACTAGGCGTATTGGGCACGCGTAAACTGCGCGATGAACGTACTTATCCTCGGGGTTGACGGCTATTTGGGATGGCCGCTTGCTCAGTGGCTCGCAGCAGCCGGCCACACGGTTTGCGGAGTCGACAATTTCCTGCGCCGAAAGGCAGTGCAGGAAATGGGGTCAATCTCAGCCATTCCCATCGCCGACTGGGCCGACCGCGCCAGCGCGTTCGAAGCCTGCTACTCTCGACCGATCACGTTCTATGAAACGTCCCTGCTCGACTACGAACGTCTTGTGGCGATCCTCGGCGAGATGGTGCCAGACGCGATCGTACATCTCGGCGAGATTCCGTCGGCGGCGTATTCGATGCGCGATGCTGAACACGCCGCGCTCACGCAGCACAACAATGTGATCGGCAGCTTGAACTTGCTGTGGGCGATGAGGGCGGCGTGCCCCGACGCGCACCTGCTCAAACTCGGCACGATGGGAGAATACGGAACGCCCAACATCGCGATCCCGGAGGGCTTCTTCGAGGTCGAGTTCCGTGGGCGCAAGGATATCCTCCCTTTTCCCCGACAAGCCGGCAGTATCTACCACCTCAGCAAGGTGCATGACTCGCATAATGCGCTATTCGCCGCGAAAACGTGGGGGCTGCGCATTACCGACGTCATGCAAGGGGTCGTCTACGGGACGCGCACCGATCGCACGCCTCCAGATGAGCGATTTGCAACGCGCCTCGACTTTGACGAATGCTTTGGAACGGCCATCAACCGGTTTGTTTGTCAGGCCGTGATCGACTGCCCCTTGACGATCTATGGGTCTGGCTCGCAGACGCGCGGATTTCTCCCGCTGTCCGATTCGTTGCGCTGCCTCGAACTCGCCTTGCTGAATCCTCCCAATCGCGGCGAGTATCGGGTCTTCAATCAGTTCGAGTACACCTACTCAATCTCGGCACTCGCAGACGTCGTGAAGCAGGAAGCTACCGCGCTTGGCATGCCGGCGCAGATCGAACACCTCGCGAACCCACGTTCAGAGTGTGAGGAACACTTCTATCAACCCGATCGGGAACATCTTGTCCGGCTCGGTTATGAACCGCACGATCATCTCACCCAAGTTGTTCGGGGAATGCTGGAAGACGTGCGCGTGCATCGGTCGCGGATCGAACCTTACGCTCAGAATATGCGGCCGTCGATCCAATGGAGCTGACACGTTACGTCAGCGTATTCAAACAAGGACACACACACCCATGATCAAAATGCGGAGACTGAGCAGCATGAGTGCAGAAGAGCGCGCGTTGGTCATGCGCCGCTCGGAGCAAGATATCGCTGATCTGCTTCCCCTCGCCCAGCAGGTCGTCGCCGCTATTCGCGAGCGCGGAGACGACGCTGTCGTGGAATATGCGCGCAAGTTCGATGCTCCCGAATTCACTGCTGCCAATCTTCGGGTAACGGCCGAGCAATTTAAGGCAGCACGCGAAGCAGTTCCGGCGGACGTTATCGCCGCGATCGAATTGGCGCATGACAACATTCGCGAGTTTCATGAGCACCAGATGCCCGAACCGATGTGGTTCACCGAGGTGAAGCCGGGCATCATGGCGGGTGAAAAAGTGACGCCCGTGACGAGCGTCGGGCTGTATGTGCCGCGCGGCAAAGGCGCGTTTCCATCCGTCATGTTGATGTTGAGCGTTCCGGCCATCGTTGCTGGCGTAAAGCGGGTCGTGGTCGTCACACCCCCTGCGCCGGACGGCAAGCCCGATCCTGCCGCGCTGGTAGCCGCAGAGGTCGCTGGCGTGAGCGAGGTGTACGCGGTTGGCGGCATGCAGGCAATCGCCGCGCTTGCCTACGGAACGGCCACCCTACCTCGCGTGGATAAGGTTGTCGGCCCCGGAAGCAGCTATGTGTCGGCCGCGAAACGCCTATTGTACGGCACGTTCGACGTCGGACTGCCGGCTGGCCCAAGTGAGTCGATCATTCTTGCCGATGAGCATGCCGACCCACGTCTCGTCGCCTTGGATCTGCTCGTCGAGGCAGAACATGGCCCGGATTCGGCAGCGCTGGTCGTCACGCACAGCGAGCAGGTCGCGAACGCAGTCCTTGAACTACTTCCCGGCTACATCGCTGAACTTCCGGAATGGCGGCGCGCATTCGTGACGAAGGTTCTGGGAAGTTACGGCGGCGTGATGCTCACAAACAGCCTCGCCGAGTCCATTGCGTTCACGAATGAATACGCGCCTGAGCACCTTGAACTGCTTACCGCAGAGCCGTTCGTCACGCTCAATCGTATCGAGAACGCCGGCGAGATACTGTTGGGGCCGATGACGCCTATCCCAGCGGCGAACTATGCGCTTGGCCTGAATGCCATTCTCCCCACAGGCGGGTTCGCGCGGACGTACTCGTCGGTAAGTGTCTGGGATTTCTTGAAGCGGTCGGGAATCGGCTACCTCTCGCGCGATGGATACGACGCGCTGCGTGAGGCCGTCGCCACACTCGCGGACTACGAAGATTTCCCTGCGCATGCGATGGCGATCCGCAAGCGTAACGAGATCATGGGCTTCTAAGCGTGCACGGGTCGGAAGCGCTTGTCCGGATTCAACGCCTTCAGTTCGAGGACAAACCAGCAGCGGAAGCGCTGCTTCTCGATGTCATTGGCCGGCTGTTTCCTGACTTGGGAGTAACGGGTTTGGAACTGCGTCCCCAAGCGACGTCACTGAACTCGTTCAATGGATTTCTGACGGCCTCTGATGGCCGGCGCCTGTTCTTTAAGACGCATGTGGAACAGGACAGCGCGATCAGCGAGTACTACAACGCCGCGCTCTTAGCGGATGCAGCCTATCCGGTGATTCGGCCGCTGTACTCCTCGACACGCGACGGGCAGCAGCTTCTGGTATATCCGATCATCCACGATCCTCCCGTGTTTGACGTCGCGCGCGATATCGAGCGCCGGCAGAACTTTGGTGGCGAATTGGCACGGGCCTTAGGTGATGCACAAGCGGCGGAAGATCGTGCGTTGTACGAGCGCTACTGTGACTCGCTCTCCTACGTCGGCGCGGAGACGCACAAGAGTGCGCCGATCCACCAACTTTTCTGGCATCGGTTAACGGGCGGCCGGTTCGATCGCTTTTATGGCGTCGATGTACAGGTTCATGTCCCCGGAATGACAGTTGACGCCGCGACGCTGTTATCCCGTCGCTGGGTCATCAATGGGCATGAATTCACGGCGACACTGCAAGAACTGGTAACACGCGCGATTGCTATGCTCAACCCTGCTCAATCCGGGCCGTCGATCATAGGACATGGCGATGCACACAATGGCAACGTCTTTTACTCCGCCGGGGGACTGACGTACTTCGACCCGGCGTTTGCCGGCCGGCATGATCCGCTGCTCGACCTCGTCAAGCCGTTGTATCACAACGCGTATGCGATGTGGATGTACTTCCCTGACGAAGAAGCGCAAACACTTCAGATTCACCTCGATGTTACGGGTGACACGTGGATCGTCACCCATAACTACAGCTTGAATCCACTACGTGCGATGTTCTGGTCAAGCAAGATTGAACACTGCCTGCGCCCCATCGTTCACCGGCTGCATGCTGAAGGTAGTCTGTCTCCGCGCTGGGCCGAGCGTCTCAGGTTGGCGCTCATGTGCTGTCCGCTCTTGACGATGAACCTGACGACGTTTCGGCCTGAGATCGCTCTTCTCGGCCTGTCGCATTGTGTGGAGTTTGGCAGCGAGACCGCGGATGGCGCTTCGCGATTGGATCGCCTGCTCGCAGAGATTTCAGACGATCTACGCTAGGCCCAGTTCGTTGAGGACGCACTGAAAGCTGTGACTCTCATTCAGAAAGATCGCGTTGACCGGGCTGACGACAATCTCGGAGCTGCCCACGGAACGCAAATGAGTCACCGCCTCCAGCACATGGTGCGCTTCAACGTTGAGAGTCACCGTATACCAAGAGTCCGCCTGCTCGCTTTGTGCGACTCCGAAAATCGGCGCGATGGTCGGCCCACGCAGCCCGCGCGTAAGTTCCGAACCACTGACCTTCGCCGCGACATCCTCCGGGCTGACGCCGCGGATGTTGACGGTCAATTGACGATACCGTCGCCCAAGCAGCGCCGCGTCGATGAACTCAAGCATGTGCTGTGCGACCTTCAGCGCATGAGGCGAGCTTTTCAACGCGGTGCGGTTGGCGATCAAGCACGCTTGCGCCTCAACGATTGTGCCGTCTGAAAGCGGCCGCAAATGATTCTCGCGCAGGGTTGTCCCGGTTTGAACCAGATCGACGATGATATCCGCATATCCGATCGTGGGCGCCGCCTCAATCGCTCCTTCAGCTTTCACCAGGGTGAAGTAATGCAGGCCGCGCGCATGGAAGTAGTCCCGTGTCATGTGCGCATACGTCGTTGCTACACGCATCGTCCGCCCATACAGGCGGCGAAAGTCGGACGCGATCTCAACAAGATCCGTCATGGTCGTGACGTCAACCCAGTCCTCAGGCACCGCGACGACAAGCTGACAATGACCGTAGCCAAGCTCCGGATGCAGCAGCACGATCTCATCGCTCGGGTTCTCGCGTACAACATCTAATCCGGTGATGCCTAGCTGCACCGTGCCGTCTGCGACCTTATACACAACGTCCTTCACACGCTGAAAAAGCACCGACAAGCCCGAAATCGCCGGCACTGAACCGACGTACTGCCGCTCGTTAGGCTTATCGACTCGCAGTCCGGCGTCACGCAAGAAGTTCAGCGTTGGCTCAGCGATGGCGCCTTTGCTGGGAAGTGCTAGTAGAACGCGATCATCCATGCGATTTGTGTCCAACAATAGCCGCGCACAATTCCTCAATATCTGTCCGTGTATAGGTGCTTCCTGCATACATGGCGTCACCCGACTCGGAATGGATCACCACGGCATGGTCAGCGCCGATCTGCGTATCTGGCGTGTACTCATCGAGGACTGCGGTGATGCCACGCTCTCGAAGCGCACACGCCCACCACACGAGGTTCGGGGCCGCGGCACGCGATCCCTGTACATGGGTCACCGCCGTGCTTGAGGCCGACACCCCGTATTTTGCTGTTAGTGCGTCGACATTGAGCTGAAACCCGACGGCCGGCGATTCTTTCCCACCGAGCAGGCGCACCAGCCCGTCATAGCGGCCCCCGCCGCCTAACGATAATCCATCGGCTGACTGGAACTCAAACACGATGCCGCTGTAATACTCCCAAATCCGGTTCAGATGCGGCTGGAGGAGGATCGCGCCAGATGGGATACCGTAAACATCGAGCAAGTCCAGTGTCGTCCGCAAATCGGCGGCGATTCCTGCAACCGCCGGGTTATCGTCACCCAGCTGATAAATCTGTGCTAGTGCGGTTGACGCCGTTGAACGTATCGTGACCCATTCAGCGAGGAATTCCAGCGCGCTCATAACGGCGCTGGCGCTCGCCGCGCGCCGGCGTTTTTCCGCCAATCGATCCTGAATATCCCGCCGCCGCCGGCCGGCGATGTATGCATCCAAAGATCGGGCATCAATGTACTCAAGCGCTGGTTCCACACTGTGGACTTCATGTGAACGTACGGCCAAATAATCGTTTACACGGCCAACTGCCACTTTGAATCCGTCCTCAAGCCGGAGTGTGTCACATTGGTTAAGCAGAAGTTGGACTAGTTCGGGATCGGTCGTGAAGCGTTCGATGAGAACCCGCGATAGGCCCGCATGGCCGATTGCAATCGTGAAGTCGGAAATCCCTTGTGCAAGCAAACCCGACGCAGTCAGACCGATGATCTCGCTATCCGCACCCGGCCCGTTGAAACCGATAAGCTCGGCCCCAACGCTCTCACGCTGAAACGGACGATCCGCGACTGCGAACAGATCCGAGAATACCGGGCCGCCGAACTGCCATCGTACGACAGCGTCAGACGCAGCGCCATAGCCGCGCACGGCGGAAGCGGTGAACTCCGGGCGCAACGCGTATTCGACCCCATGATGATTGAGCGTCAGCAGGCGCGAGATTACGCGGTCGCCGCCCTTTGTCGAGTAGAGATCGGATCGTTCCAACAGCGGCGTATCACGATGAACGTAGCCGGCAGCAGACAGATGCGCTTTGAATCCATCGAGCGAAAACGACATGATGCAACCTTGTAACGGAGAATGGCTGCAATGATACGGACAATCGCGCGTGATTCAATGCCACATCCGGCTAACGCCGCCGGAAACTGAGGATCAGTCCAAGCATGCCGGAGCCGATAAGGACGACGATTGGCACTAGCGGTGGAACCCCACCCGGTTCGAGTGCGATCGGCAGGAGCGACGGCTCGGTCGTGGCTGTGGGCTGAACGGACGCGGCGGCGATGTCTTCGTCGATGTTCGGTACAGGCGTGAATGTCGGGAGGCGTTCGATTCCCTGAGCATCGACGAGAACGTCGGCCGCTGTTGCGTTTGGATCAACGCCGACCGGGCCGGATAGCACGCGCGCGTTCGCCGTCGCGGTCAGATCGCCACCGGGCTGCGAGACGATTGCTGCTGCTGTCTGAGTCGCCGCCGCCACAAGCGGATCGGTGGGGGCCTGTGAGACGGACAAATCCGGGATGAGGCTGGGATCGCCGATGATCTGAACGAGTTCGTCATACACCCACCCATAACCAGACGGCGAGTTAGGATAACGAAACTGGATCCAACGGAAATAGCGGCCGGTCGCCGCATATCGCTCACCGGGGACGATGAGTCCGAGGCGAGCCGCTTCGGTCGAAGCTTCTGCACGTACATTGACACTCGATAGCGCCTCGATCTGCGTCGGCCCAATTTCGGTCGCGGTTGGATCGGGGACAACTGGCGTCGGCGAAGGGGCGCCGAGTACTGGAAGCGGCGTGGCCGTCGCAAGCTGTACGACAATCGGTGTTGGCTCCACCTGCGCCGCGGCTGGCCCAACCAACAGCAAGAGTGCCATGGAAGCGGTCGCAAACGTGGCAAACCGCTTTGATGATGAGGGGTTTCTAGTCATGGGTAACTCTGTTGATCGGATCGGTTCGAGTTTGTTCTGCTACACGCTCGTCCACACCCCGGACGAGCCTGCCCTGATATTCTTGACCTGCGAGACCTACACTTTCCCAGCCGCCTAAGGTGAAGCTAAACGCAGAACCGCCAGCACACGCCGAACAGTCCGCAGGGATCCACTCGCCGTTGTACCGGCGGGCGATGTGAAGGTGCGTCGCCGTCGATACACCGCCTTCGCACGAGGGGAAACCGAGCGGATCACCGGCCGTGACGCGGGTGCCCAGTGGAGGCATGCTGTCCGTGGTCAGGTGCAGGTAGAACAGTGTCCATCCAGTGCGTTCGTCACCGTCGCCATCGAGATCTAGAATCAGCGTTCCGGTATCCCGATACGCAATAACCCCGTCGGCTGAGGCGCGAGCCGGAAATTCCGAGATGTAGCACAGGTCGTCGTTCGACTCATCCGGCGGTGCGAAATCGAGCGCAGACCACGCGCTGCCTGAACCCCACCCGCCGTGGGGCCCGCCCGTGAACAGCCATGTCTCCCCGCGTGTAAACGGCAGCGCCAGTCTTACAGGTTGTATCCAGAGTGCATCATCTATCGACTGAGGTTCACCAAAAAGTTGAATGTATGTCGCATACCAACCCGACAGGCTGACGTCAGCTAACCAGTCGGCAGCGGTTCTACCCAACGATAGGGCGCGCAGTATCGCCACGGTTTCGGAGTTCAAACTGGGATCGATCTGGAGGCGTATGCCACCATCAAGCTCGAGAATTGTTAGATCGCCGTACTTGTGTTGGTAGTAGCCACGATTCAACTCGTTGGCGAGCCATGAGACCTGCCGATACAAACCGGTGCGGTTGACGGGAAGCGAGTCCTCAATGTCTACGAGTGGCTCACGAACGTTAGCCGGGTTTGATTGCGTGATCCACCCGGCTCGATATTCCAGCGTCGCCAGCAGCACGCGCGGATCGACACTGTTTTCAACAGCCACCCGGTCAATGATCTGTGCCGCCGACAGCGAATGCATTACGCGATCACCGGTCGCCGTACGGTCTTCGACAGGTTCTGTAAGGCCAGCGAAGTAGCCGGAGAAACGTGCTGTCAACCCGGCTGACTGCCGTGGGCTGGCGGGGCCGCGCACAAGACTGCCCACGGGCAAGAGCTGAACTGATGGCGTAATCAGGGTTGGCCCGCCGGGAACGCGCAGCTGCTGTCCAACGAACAAGAGGTCTGGATTCTCCAGTTGGTTGAGTTCAACAAGGGTATCCACGGTCGTTTCGTACTGCTCTGCGATGGCAAATAGGGTTTCACCGGCGTTCACGGTGTGGACACGCGTTTCCTGTGAAGCGGACGCGAGTTGAAGTCCTCCGCTTGCCAAGGTGGCCGCCGTATCGGCGGGATCAGCTGTGCCAACCGTCACGACTGGAGGTTGAGCATCTGTCGGTGCGTCGGGGGGGATGATGCTTGGTGTCGCCGTGACAAAGACAACGCGTGACTCCGGCGCGTTGGTGCAGGCCGCAGCGAGAAGGACGATCAATCCAAATGCAACACGTTTCAAGGGCTAATTGAAGCTCCAAGTCGAGAATTCACCGTGTGCCGGGTTCCAAACTACTGGACGGTCTGACTGTGTGTCAAGGACGGAGATTAATGACGGAGCGCCTTCGACCTGCTCGGCATACGTAAGGTGTCGCCCATCCGGTGACCAAACCCGGTGACTCTGTGAAAACTGGTCGAAATAGGCGAGGAAATACAACATGCTCGATGTCGGGATGAAGGTCGCAAGGTCGGTCTCGGTCTCGTTTTCAACGTCAAGGATCGACCACGTGAAGATAGGGGCCGGCGCGTCCTGAATCCGGGTCACAATACCGCCGTTTGCGCTTGGTTCTCCTTGTGTTCCCGGCGTGATGTAGGCGATCTTTTTGCTATCTGGCGACCAAAAGAAGGCGAGGACGTCAAGATCATCAGAACTTACCGTAAGTTGGGCCGTCTCGACATCAACGACGAGCAGTGTGCTGGCCCCAAGCCGGTTCACCGCACGATATGCGATGTACTTTCCATCTGGTGACCAGCTCATCGCGACTGTATTGGGAAATCCCCGCACGAATTGCGGAATCCCCCGCACGAGAACGGTCTGGCTGTCTCCGTCGATGATAACGAGGGCATTCGTCTGCGTCTGCCCCTCGGCGAGAACGAGAGCGGCTTTGTCCCCGGTCGGCGCCCAAGCTGGCGCCTGAAACCCGTTGGGCACGACGGAAAGATCGCTCGCTTCTGCACTGGACGCGGTGTCGAAGAGTGATACCTGCCGGTTGTTTCGATGCCACAACATCCGATGCCCGTCGCCGTTCCAGCTAAAGTAGAAGGGCGCGCCGGTACCTGCCGTGCGAACCGATACCATCCCATCAGACTGCCGGATCAGCTCCACCTTGAACGTGTCGCTGAGCCGCGTCACCAAAACCGCGAGATCACGGCAGATCGATCCTTCGTCGCAGGCGCTGGGTGACCAGTAGGCATAGGTATAACCTTCGTTCTCCGCCTCATACAGCAGTTTTGCCGCGGTCAGGTCGGATGATGCGACGAACACCTGCAACACGAAATTGTCGGAAAACGTGAGATCGCAGCAGAAGAACGCGAGTCGGTCATCCGTCGACCATGTCGGAAAGACATACCGCCGGTTGCGTGCGCTGTCCGAGGTGAGCGCTGTTGGATGTTCGTCGATTCCGGGCCGCAGAATATAGACGTTATGATCCGTGCCGATGTATGCGATCACACCCTGCCCAAACAGATCGGATGCGTCCTGTGCACCGGTCAAAGCACTGAGTGCCAGCAACCATACGACTGTAAGAATGCGCAGATATACACGCATCACATCATCCTCGCGTCAGTCTTGGGTGGCGCGGACTTTGCGAGTATACTACCCGCATCGTTATAGCAATCATTGGAACGACAGATTAGGAGCCAGTGAAGATGACTGACTTGTCATCCGTGTTCGAGCAGATGGTAGCACGCTTTAAGCCTGACAAGGCGATGGGCGTGGACGCCGTCATTCAGTTTGATTTCAGCGGCGAAAACGGCGGCCTTTACTGGGTCAAAGTAGCCGATGGTAAGGTGGTCGCCGGTGAAGGCGCTGCCGAGAACCCCAAGATCACGATCAAATCGACCGCGGATACGTGGCTTGACGTCGCGGCTGGAAAGACCTCGGTCATCAACGCCTTCATGATGGGAAAACTGAAGGTTCAGGGTGATATGGGCTTGGGAATCAAGATGCAGAGTATGTTCGCGCTTTAGTCGCGTGTTTCGGGCGGGCCAAGCGCCCGCCCGGACTGTTCACTTGAAGTCAGCCGCGCACTTTCCGTCATCCCGAAAAGCAAGGTAAAGCAGCTCCCCTGCCCTTCTACGCTTTTCAGCGAGACCGCACCGGTGTGCAGTTCCATGATCGCCTTGACCAGCGCCAATCCAAGGCCGCTTCCACTGACGTGTTCGAAGCCGCGCTGCCGGCCGCGGAAAAATCGGTCGAAAACTTGACTCTGAATCTCAGCCGGTATCCCGATCCCTGTGTCTTTCACGTGGATCGCGATCTGCCGATCAGACTCGCGAACCTCACTTTCTACTGTGACCCTGCTGCCCTGCTCTGAGAACTTGATCGCATTTTCGACGAGGTTCGATAAGGCCCGTTCGAATTGATCGCCGTCGACCTCAAGGATCAACGCGGGATCGACTGCATTGGTGATAGATACTCCCTTGTCCAGCCGAGTCCGGTCGAGGTCTTGAATCACTTTCGTCACGATCGGATACACCTCATGAGGCAGCCGTTGCAGCCGCCCCGTACGAATCCGTTCAAGGTCTAACACGCCGCGAATGATGCGATCCATGCGATCCAACTGACGATCAAGCGCATCGAGTGAGTCGTTCAGCGCCGCGTCCTCACGTGTACGTAGAAGGTCGACGTTCAACATCGCGCCCATCAGCGGATTCTTCAGGTCGTGACTGACCATGCGGATCATCTCGCCCTTCATTCGATCAAGTTCCTTGAGCCGGCTCACATCGTGCATGACGGCGACCCACCCTTCATGGCGTATCTTGCCCAGTCGTGCGACGTGGCACTGGTACGTGACCGAATCGAGGCCGATTTCGTACTCGTGAACCTTGAACAGTTGCAAATCGCGCGCCAATGCTTTGAGCGACGGCGGAAAATACTGGGCCGGAATTCGGATCCTGCTTACGTCGGTGTCTTGCTCGACATCAAGGAGGTTCAGGGCCGCGGGGTTTGCAAACAGCACGTTCAGGCGGCGATCTACCGCTATCACGGGATTTTCGGTGCTGAGTAGAAGCGACTCAAGCTGTGCGCTGTTAGCTTCAATCTGGCGCAGGAGCCGCTGCTGTTGATCGAGAAGTGCGCTGTACGCGATAGCGACGGCTGCCTGTGGCGCAAGCAGCTCAAGCCGGAATACATCGTCTGAGCGAAACATACGGCCCTGATGACCGGACACGACAAAAAGCACGCCGGCAACCGAACCCTGATACGTCAGAGGCACCGCCGTGAATGAGCCGAAGGCGCGATCCGCCAGCGGGAGATCGGGTTCGAAGCGCCAGTCGCGTCCGTAGTTTTCGATAAGCTGCGCCTTTTCCGATCGGACGGTCTGCCCGCATACACCATTGTCGATTGACATCTTCAAACCACGGTAAGACGACGGCAGGTTGTATGTCGCCGCGAGATACAACTGGTCGTCATCACGCAGAAAGACGCCGGCAGCATCGCCGCCGATCCAGTTCGTCGCCTGAAGCGCGATCTGACCAAGTACCTCGTCAAGTTGTGGCTGTCCAGCGATCTCTTTGCTCAGGCTGTGCAGTGCGGCGATCTGCTGCTCGCGTTCGGCGAGAGGACGGATGATCTCGCGCCGGATAACGCCAATCGTCATCAGGAGAAGGCCACCGGAGCATAGATTTGTTGAGATCGTGACAATCCCGAGCGCGGGATTCGCAAACGTCAAGCCCTGCCCCACGACAAACAACGCTGCACCGCTCAGGATCGTGGGCGACGTCAGCTTGCGCCGATTCGCGAAGAGTTGATACACGCCAAACATGCTGTAGGCGAAGAACAGCAGCATGGGCAAGGGAGAGAGCTGCGCGGTCGTCTGCCCCGATTCGACGAGCACCAGCGGTGAGAACATCAACCGTGCGATGACCACCGCGCCGATGCCCAGCCACGCGGCGCGAAGCAGCGGCGCGGCGCGCGTTCCAGTGAGCGACGAGGCAAACGCATAGAACGCCACGCTTGACGCAGCGAAACCCGCATCGTGTACGACGGCAGCGGCCGACACAATAGTGCTGCCGAGGGCGAACTGATCGGCCAGTTTGGTGATGATAGAACCGAGGTTCCACGCGACGACCAGCGCGAGCAGCGTCACCAAGAGCGCGATGTGCCGCTTGCTCAGGTTGTGCCAGATCAGCAGCAGGACGAACGAGAATGTGAGTGCAAGCACCACGCCGTCAAGGACGATTGTGACGATCGTGGAGTCAATCATCCGCTAAACTGCCGTACCGTCACTTTGGCAGATGTTTCTCAAACCGATAACCGATGCGGTGCTCGGTCAGGATATAACGCGGGCTTCCGGCGTCTGGTTCGATCTTGCGGCGCAGCTGGCTGATGTATACGCGCGGGTAATACTTGTCGTCGATGTATTCATGCCCCCAAACCTGTTCGAGCAGATCACGCTGATGAACCACGCGGCCTGCGTTCTCAAGCAGGACGATCAAGAGCTTGAACTCGGTTGGCGTCAGGTGGACACGCCTCCCCTGCACCCGCACGTGCCGCCGCTGCGGATCGACGCTCAAGTAACCATCGTCGTAATCGGCCGACACCGGCGATGCGCGTCGGAGAAGGGCTTGAATACGGGCCGAGAACTCGTTCAGCCGCACCGGCTTGACCAAATACTCGTCGGCGCCGGCCTGCAGCCCCTCGACAATGTCTTCCTCGGTGATCGCCTGTGCAGACATCAGCATGATCGGCACATCGGATGAGTCACGAATACGCCGGCAGACGTCGAGGCCGCTAAGTTCGCCGGGCATCACGATATCAAGCACGACGAGATCAGGCCCCCAAAGTTCATAGGTCTTCAACGCGTCCTGACCGTTATATCGTGTCTGGACTTCAAAGTGATCGTTCCGCAGTCGGGTCGAAAGCGCTTCGCCAATCACCATTTCGTCGTCAACGATTAAGACTTTCATCAGTCGCACCTATCTGGCTTCGATCGGCAGTGTCATGACAACCATATCATTGTTCGGAAACCGCTGTGTGTTGTGGCGTGGATGCCGTCGGCAAGGTAAACGCAAAGATGCTGCCCCCACCCGGATTATCCTCAATCCATACACGCCCTCCGTGCGCCTCGATCGTCAATTTGGCGAACGTTAAACCGAGACCGACACCTCCCCGTGCGCTTCGGCGGCCCTCCACCTGCACAAAACCGTCGAACAGGCGCGACTTGTAGTTTTCAGGAATGCCAGGCCCCTGATCGCGCACCTCAATACGGATGAACCCATCAGCCTCCGCGTGAGGGAAGCAGTGGATCGAGACCTGAGAGTGTTTTGAGCTGTATTTGAGCGCGTTGTCGATGAAGTTGAGCATCACACGTTCAATCTTGTCGGAGTCGACGTCGATATTGGGAATGTCTCCGTCGCCGATTAGCGCAACCTCGATGTCAAGCTCTTTTGCCAGCGGCGCAAGCTCTTCGATCACCGAGCGCGCAATTTCTCCAAAGTCCGTGCTTCTGCGTTCTACGAGCATGCCGCCGCTTTGCATCTTCGCGATATCAAGCAGCGAATCCACCCTGTTGAGAATCTTCTTGACTGCCCTGCGGCTTATCCCGGTCGCGGACTCCACGACTGACCAGTATGGACTCTCTTTCGGGATCATCTCATTGAGCAGACGCTGACTGGTGGTTACGGCAGTGAGCGGACTTCTCAGGTCGTGGATGATCATGTTGGTGAGTTCTTCCCGTGACCGCTCAAGCTCCTGCTGCGCGGTTCGGTCGTAGAACACCAGCATTAAGCCGAGCGATGCCCTGTCCGAACTGCTCACCGGAACGATTCGGCGTTCTACGGCGCGCTGGGAACCATTGGGCAGTGCGACATTGTACGTTGTGGCCTCGTGCTGTTCTGTATACGAGTCCATGTGCAGCACAAAGGCGACCGCTTCCTCGCGCGATGTGAAACCGACACGCTCGGCGAACATCAAACCTTCAACTTCGAGAAGTTCAAGGAAATTCGTATGGAGCAGATCCTCGGACACCAGCCCGACCATCGACATCCGTGGGTTAGCCAGTACAACGTCCCCTTGACGGTCGATCATCATGATGCCTTCGACCATGGTGTCCAGCAGGCGGACGAGCCGTTCGCGATCCGCTTCCCGCCGCTGGAACATGCGGCCGTTCTCAAGCGCGATCACAGCTTGGTTGCTTATCTGCTCGACAAACCGGATATCCTCCGCGCCGAACCCGCTTGGCGAACTGTGTTCAAGCCAGATCACGCCAAACAAGAAACTCGCTTGCACCATCGGTACGATCAACAGCGCATTGGAGTCCTCGGTGAGAAACGGCGGCATACCGACGGTGTGCATATCCCGCCGGATAACAAACGCGCCGCTGGCCGGGTCGATCTGCCGCAGCGCCGCGATGACGCTTGCGAACTGGGTCTGTGCGTCCTCGATGCCGCGTGCTGCGCCGATCTGCGGCGTCGAAGCAATGTCGTCCAGCAGCACAAGCAAACCGGTCTCGGCATCCGTCACCGATAGCACCTCGTCGAGCACCTGCTCGCACATGCTCCCGACGTCTACCGAGGATGACAGCGACCGGCTCAAGACCGCCAGTGTCATCAGGCGCTCTGCGTTGCGCTGGAACGCTTCGTTGGCCTCGACATACTGCCGGGCGTTGTACAGTGACTGCGCCGCCTGCGTCGTGAATGCACGGAGGACTTCAAGCCGGCGGTCGTTAGGATCGATGGAGTGTGTGAAATACAGCGCGAGTACACCGAGAACAGCGCCGCCTGCCACCAGCGGGAACTCGATCACGGATCGCTGCTTGCGATGAATCCCGGCATTCCGAAGCATCTCAGCGCGCGGGTCTTTGGCGATGTCCGAGACGATCAATGGACGTGCGTCGAAACGATCGGCCTCGTCCGGCTGAAGTGACACCAAGGGCACGGGGATCGCTGCAAACTCAACATCGGCAAGGCCGACCGCCCGCGCCAATAGATACTGGTCGTTCCAGTTCAGATACACGGCATAGCCCGCCGCGCCGGTCAGCACGGAAGCGCATGAAATAATGTGATCGACGAGCGTGTCCGGAGACAGCGTCCCGCTGAGCGTCGCGACGACCTCGTTGAGCAGCGACATCTGGTTGATCTGCGAATCCTGATCGGCCACCAGCATCGTATTCTGCACGGCCAGCGACTGCTGAACCTTGAGATCATCGCGCAGCTTCTGTTCCGCTCGGCCAAGCCCGCTGAGCGCGATCACGATGAGCATCGCGCCGTACGCAAATACGAGTTCGGCGATGGTTCCCAGCTGTGTTGCGATCTCGCCCCCAAGGATTGCTAACGGAAGGGGAAGCGCCAGCACGACCACGATCGGCGGCAGTTCGCGGATTAGCGACTCGTCTGAGCGCAGCGCATCCAGTCTGAGCAGCAGGTACGCGCCGGAGTAGACGACCAGAAAGACGAGACTAGAGAGGATCAGGGCACCGAAGTGCTCAGCCGAGGCCGTGCTGATCGGCGCCGTCAGTTCAATCCCCGCGACCTGCCGGAAGAGTGTGACAAAACAGTAGGCGCTCAAGATAACGCCCACGGTGGGCGCTGCCAACTTGGGCCAATCTCGCAATGCGCTCGTATCGCGCCGCTGCATGAGCGTCAAGTGAACGGCAGTGCCGATCAAGGTGGAGATGGCGGCAGCGATCATCATTGAGTCGACGCCGCTACCGCTCGCACTGAGCAACCCAACGAGCACGAACACATGACCGACGCTCAGCCGGAGCGACTGTAGTTGAACCGGGATCGCATACGCGAACAGGATGAGAACGCCGTACAGGATCGTGCGCTGCACGTCGTTTGGTTCACTCAGACGCGCAGAACTCACGATGCTTACGCAAACGACTGTGGCGAGTATCGTGAGTAAAACGAGCAACCCTCGTGCTAAGTTTCGAACGGTCGACACTGCGAATTAGCCCACTGTGATTGCCGGCGCGATGAGTCTGTCCATCAATGATAATAGGCTGTGGTCAAAACCGCCAAAGCCGCCCAATTGAAGATCAATCATAGGTCAACCGTCAGCCCGCTGTCGTGTCGTTCGCTTGGCGTGCGTTATCATATTACTATGGGTAGTCTACGAATCCGCCTTGAGAGGACACACTTATGGTCACTCGAAGAGTTCTAGTGTTGATCGTGTTGACCGCGCTTGCCGTAGTGGCAGCAGCATGTAACTTAACGGGCGGCCCGGAAGAGACTCAACTCACTCCCGTACCAACCTCTACCCCTACCCTATCGGCGCAGGTCACGAGCAGTGTACCGACGTCCGTAAGTGTCACGACGCTGCCCGTGCTTACACAGGTTGGGCCGCCGACTTCAATTGCGATCATTCCACCGACGGCGATTTCTGTGATACCGACAGCAACACCGTCGACGATAAGCATCGTACTCCTGTCGCCAATCCCCGGCAACGTGGTGACCAGCAATGTGCAGGTGCTAGGGTCGGCCATCCACCCGAATTTCTTGCAGTATCAACTGGAATACGGCCCGGATCCGAACCCCGGCAATCTTTGGTACGCCATTGGCGGCCCGCGCCAATTCCCGGTGCTCAACGGTGTTCTCGGCATTTGGTCGACGAACACAATCCCGGACGGCAGTTACCAGCTTCGGCTGCGGGTTTACCTGCGCGACGGCAGTAATCCACAGACGGTCGTGAACAACATCCGAGTGCAGAATGCGATTCCGACGCCGGTGCCGACCCATACCCCGTCGATACCCCGCCCGATTGCCGCCTTTACGCAAGATCGCACCTCCGGCGAGGCGCCGCTGGTTGTCCGGTTCACCAATCGCTCAACCGGGCAAATCTCCGGTTACAACTGGTCGTTCGGCGATGGCAGCAGCAGCGCCGAGATCAGCCCGGTGCATGTGTTCCGCGCGGCTGGCGAGTATGAAGTGAAGCTGACCGTGGTTGGCCCGGGTGGGCAGTCGAACGTATCGCAGATCATCACCGTCAACACCAACCCGCCGGTCGCGATGTATGAACAGAGTGCGGTTAGCGGGCCTTCACCGCTTACCGTGCAGTTCACGGATCGATCCACCGGCACGATTGATAGCTGGCGTTGGGACTTCGGTGATGGCACCACGTCCAACGAGCGCAGCCCACGTAAGGTATTCACGACAGAAGGCACGTACAATATCTCGCTGCGTGTACGCGGGCCGGGTGGGACGGGCCGCGCTCACAGTGTCGTGACCGTCTCGAACCCGCAGGTGCCGCCGCCACAGGCGAACTTCACGCCGACCAACACCGGCGGTATCGCGCCGCTGTCGATCCAATACACCGACACATCACAGGGCCAAATCACATCGCGGCTCTGGGAATTCGGTGACGGCACGACCAGCACGGACCAAAACCCGATTCATCAGTTCGTGAATCCGGGTGTGTACACGGTGCGCCTGACCGTCAATGGTCCGGGCGGCACGGCGAGTCTTACGGGCACGGTCACGGTTACGCGTGCGCCGCAGGCTCCTGAGGCGCGCTTTACCGCCAACCCGACATCGGGCGATGCACCGCTTATCGTGACGTTCCAGAACTTCACGAGCGGCGATGTGTCCGGCTACCGGTGGGACTTTGGTGACGGGACGCCGATCGATCAGGCCGAGGCCCCAACGCATACCTACACCAGCCCCGGAACGTATCGGGTACGGCTCACGGCGCTTGGCCCGGATGGACTGTCCGATACCGCTGAAGCCGACATCAGCGTGACCCGTCCGCTGGCGCCGCCCAGTGCTGATTTCAACGTGTCGCCGGAAGAAGGTTCTGCCCCGCTGGATGTTCAGTTCAACAACCTGTCATCAGGCGACGACATCCAGTCTAACTGGGACTTCGGCGATGGCGAGTCGCTGGCGACCAACGAGCCGATCGTATTCCACACCTACGAGGAAAACGGCACCTACACGGTTATCCTGACCGTGGTCGGCCCCGGTGGTCCAGCGAGCAGCGCGACGCGCACGATTACGGTGACGGATCGTGTGCAAGCGGCGTTTGAAGTGGTCAACCTCACCGATCCGCCGGGGCTTGGCGTCGCGTTCCAAGATCGTTCTACAGGCAATCTGGCATCGTGGAACTGGTCGTTTGGCGACGGCGGCTCCAGCACCGACCAGAATCCGTCGCACACGTATGGTCAGGCGGGCACGTATGAGGTGCGCCTTGTCGTCACCTCGCAAGATGGTGTACAGAGTGAAGCGACTCAGAACTTGACGGTTTCCGAGCCGCTGCCGCCCGCGCCAGAAGCGAGCTTCGAAGTCACGGTCGATAACCTCACCGCACAGTTCACGAACACGTCGACCGGCCAGATCGACTCCACGTCGTGGAATTTCGGGGACGGGCAGACTTCTTCCGAATCTAGCCCGTCGCATACGTTCGCCGCCGCAGGGACATACACTGTCGAGCTGATCGTATCGAACGCGGGTGGAGCGGACAGCTTCAGCCTGCCCGTGACAGTTACGGCTCCTCCGCCTGCCCCGCCGGTTTCTGCGTTCAGTTTCTCGGTTCAAGATTTGACGGTGACGCTCACCGATCAGTCGACCGGCGAAGGTATCTTCTCGTGGGCGTGGGAATTCGGTGACGGGGCGTCTTCGAACGAACAGAACCCGACGCACACCTTCGCCGCGGCAGGTACTTACCGCGTGCGCCTTACGGTGACGAATGCCGGTGGTAACGACCGCAGCGGACAGGACGTTACGGTCACGGCTCCGCTGCCCGACGCGCCGACGTCCGCGTTCACCTTCACGGTGAACAACCTCGACGTGCAGTTCACCGATCTTTCGACCGGTCAGATCGACACATGGCAGTGGGATTTCGGCGACGGCACAACGTCCACCGACCAGAATCCGGCACATGCCTACGCGGTCGATGGCACGTACACCGTCCGCCTGACGGTCGCTAACGCCGGCGGCTCGAACTTCAGCGAGCAGCAGGTGTCGGTGTCTGCCCCGCTGCCCAACGCGCCGACGTCCGCGTTCACGTTCACGGTGCAGGATCTGACGGCAGTTCACCG
>JZRA01000015.1 GCA_001567485.1 Chloroflexi bacterium OLB13 | reverse complement strand
GAACTGTCAAGCGGGTGTATGTGCGTTTCCGTCCAACCGAGAAATTTCGCCAGCATGTGTTGAATGCCCATATAAAGGAAGGTGAAACCAAGTGAAGAAAAAACCCAATCCCTACAGCGAACGCATGACCGTCAATCTGACTCCCGACCAGATGCGGCGGTTGGAAGAACTGCGAAATGTTCGCAGCCGTGTTGGAAACTTCGTCAGCAAGAACGATCTCCTGCGCGATGCGGTCAACCTGTATCTGGCAGCGCAAGAGGATTTGCCGGGGTCACGTCGGGCGATTGCCAAAGGCATCGAGAGCAAGGTGGACGCGCTAGATACCAAAGTCGAAACGCTGACAACCATGCTCAGTGGTTTCATCGAGCGCGTGACGCGCAAACGCGAGGGGTAGATGGATAGAAAGCAGATGTGTGTCGCCAATGTGCAGTATAAGAAGCCGTCAGCCGATGGCGCGAAACAGTCGAAGAATCTCTTGAGGTATCTGACGTATCGTGAAAGTCGGGATGAAGCGGCACGACATGTCACCGGACGGGAACGCTGGACGGATCACGGCATGGGTGGTTCCGTCGCTGAAATCGCGCAGCGCTGCGACGACCTGAAAAGTGAGCATGTGCTGACCTTCAGCCTCGTCTGCAATCCCAACCCGGATTTGATAGCGATGGTCGCGTTGGAGGAACGGGAACAGTTTGTCCGAGAGTTGACCGAAAACATGGTTAACGGGTTCTTCGATGAGCGCGGGCTGGATACGGGTGTCGAGTTTTCTTTCGTCATGCACCACAGATTAACCGATGACCCGCAGACACCCGGACTGCATGATCCGCATACTCACATTGTCCTGCCGGGGACGGTGTATGACGAGGAACATGGGCAGCGTGTACCGCTGTTCTTCAGCCGTAATCGCAAGGTCAACCACATTGACCTGCTGCATGATGTCACCGAACGGATGATGGTCGCGCAGATGGAACGCTACGTCGGTCCAGACTGGGAGCGACGCTACGACGAACTGGCTGAAGTGCGTGAGCAGGAGCGCCAGGTTGTCGCGGATGAACCGCATGGTGTGATGCTCGACAACAAAGGAGAAGGTTGGGATGTCTGGTGTGGCACGAGACGCACCGACGAGCAGCAAACCGCCATTGGCTTTTACCGCTGGTATGCAGCCGCGACTGAGGACGACCCGGATGTGCTGCGACTGGAATTTCGTCCGTTAGTATCGGGACTGTCACACGAACAGGCAGCCTTTTTCGCACGAGTGCTGGCAAGGGAGATGAACGGTGAGATGGAAAAGCTGAAAGAACTCACGGAATTAGCTTAATGGGGATGAGTGCTGACCAACGGGAG
>JZRA01000014.1 GCA_001567485.1 Chloroflexi bacterium OLB13 | reverse complement strand
CTGCCGTACATCGTCATCATGGTGGACGAAGTCGGCGACTTGATGATGAGCCGTGGCGAGGAGACCGAGGCGGCCATCGCCCGCCTCGCCCAAATGGCGCGCGCGGTCGGCATGCACCTTGTGATCGCCACGCAGCGGCCCAGCGTCGACGTACTCACCGGCCTGATCAAGGCCAACTTCCCGTCGCGCATCGCGTTCGCGGTGGCGTCCGGCGTCGACAGCCGCGTGATCCTCGACACCGGCGGCGCAGAGACGCTGCTGGGCAAAGGCGATATGCTGTATCTTGCTGGCGACGCGGCCGGCCCGCAGCGTATTCAGGGCTGCCTCGTCAGCGACGACGAGGTGCGCGAGGTCGTCCGTCACTGGCGTGTGTGGAAGCAGGACGCCATCGACTCTGGCAAGCTCCCGCGTGAGACGGCGGTGCCGTGGGAACGCAGCCTGACCTATCGCGAGTTCCTCGCCCAAACCGATCCACTGCTCGAAGACGCTATCCGGCTTGTGGTCGAGGAGCAGGAGGCGTCCGCCTCGCAGATTCAACGCAAGCTCGATCTCGGGTATCCGCGCGCGGCGCGCATCCTCGATCTGCTGGTCGAGCTGGGTATCGTCGGCGAAACCATCAACGGCGGCCGCAGCCGTAAAGTGCTGATCCCCAGAGGCAAAGACCCGTTCAAGGACTTGATCGACGAACGCATGAGCAGGTCTTGAGCGAGAAGTTGAAGGTGCTGAATGGTGAGAAAACGCCGCGCCCTATCGCTCACGCGGCGGATTGCACCAGCGCGTTGATGCCGGGAGTCCCGTCTCTGTAAGGAGATCACGGGTTTATACGTCAAAGGTTCGCCGCACCCCACTGAAGGAGAGACCTCAATGACTCATGCAGTATCGACGCTTGGCATGAAAGCCGTTCTCAACACCGACTTTGCGCACGCGCTGGAGATCGTCACCGCCGCGCTCAAGACCGAAGGCTTCGGCGTATTGACCGAGATCGACGTGCAGGCCACGTTCAAGAATAAGCTCAACGTCGACTTCCGGCCGTACCGCATCCTCGGCGCATGCAATCCGGCGCTGGCCCATCGCGCGCTGACCGCGACCGGCGAGGTCGGCCTGCTGCTGCCGTGCAACGTGACCGTTACGCAGCTTGACACGGGAGAGATCGAGGTCGCCATCATCGATCCTATCGCGATGATGGATGTGATGAAGCACCCCGACCTCGACGCAATCGCGGTCGAAGCGCGCGCAAAGCTGCAGCGGGTGGCGGATGTTCTTCGCTCGGCTTAACTCTCGTATCACCCAATGCGCTTGACATCAGGGACTCCCAGCCGGCTGTGGACGTCGTCTGCTGACGCCGGCTGGGACAAATAGTTCTTTTGGCCTATTGCCGCGTTTTTTCATCTCTCATAAAACTGACCACAACTTTCTTGTGATTTCTCCGTCGGAGTAGATAGCGGGCGAAATCGTTGGCTTCATTCGTACGCCCAACCGAAAGCAAAGATTGTTAATGGAGAATCACACCATGGCCCGGCAGCAGCGCGTTCTCGTTATCAGCGGATCGGCCATTGTATGCTTTACGACCACGCCTACCGCTCATGATCCCGCGGACAATGGGTGGGATCGGATGGTCGGATATGAAGGACATTCACAACCGGTAACAGTCGCCCTCGATTTCTTCATCGGCGTC
Source organism: Chloroflexi bacterium OLB13 (assembly GCA_001567485.1). Lineage (GTDB taxonomy): Bacteria > Chloroflexota > Anaerolineae > Aggregatilineales > Phototrophicaceae > Flexicrinis. The sequence goes on along the minus strand of JZRA01000014.1, from coordinate 36,431 downwards.
CACCGTGTGACAGCCCTCGATCTGATCCCTCAGGGAGGAATCGTGACGGTTTTGGTGACCCCGATCAAGAACGGTTTTCTGGACACAGACAGCCGGCTGTCCTTCGATCTTCGCGTCGTTCAGCACGAACACCGCTCCGGACTGCATATCCTCACTGCGCGCAAGCACAACGCACTGGCACGCCATTCGCGCTGAGGGCCGGATTACCGCAAGCGGATCGCCAGCACCGGCGGAAACTCGGGGTACTCTGTCCAGCTCAGACGCCGGCTGCCAATCGAGCCTTCGCTGAACGCCGGCTCCTCAATGCGGTCGATCATCCATCCCGCTTCACATGCCGTATTCACCAGCACGTGCAGCGGGCGGTGGAAGTACGGATGCGATGCCGGCTCGCCCACCGCGCCAACACCCTCGTCCGCCGCTTCGGTGAGATACGACGACAACAACAGCGACTTGCGATAGACGATCTCGCCGTCACGTTCGCTGCGCTCCTCGATGAAACTGGTGCCGACCATGTTGAAGGCCGGATGCGATGTCGTGATGACGAAGCGTCCGCCCGGTTTCACAAGGCGACGCAGTGCGCGCATCAGCGGGCTGATGTCCGCGATGTCTTGAAGCGCCATATTACACACGGCCGCGTCGAAACGCCCCACGCCCAATCCCAGCAGCGCCGATTCGTCGGTCGCGTCGATCACTTTATAGGTGACGTTGGCGCTGGCCGTGCGCACTTTCGCCCGTTCGATCAAGGCGGCGCTGAAGTCGGTGGCAATCACGGCCGCGCCAAGCTCGGCCAAACGGCGCGAGAACACCCCGTTGCCACACGCGAGATCCAGCACGACCTCGCCTGTCTGGATGTTCAGCAGGCGTTCGGCAGCAGGACTGATCAACTCTTTGTGGAATTGATTGCCGTCGTAGCCGTGCAGCATATCCCAGAACTCGGCTTTAGCGTCCCACTGTTCACGTGCGCGCCTGTTCAGTTCACGCGTGTTCATTCGTCGTGCTCCTGAGTTCGCTCAATACAGGGTGTTCAGGACGCCCAACCAACCGGTAAACCGCGGCGTCGACGTCCAGCAGGTCATCGCCCCAGATTACGTGTTCGCCGACCTGCACGATCGCCCCGACGAAGTACGTCCGCATGGTGCGGTAGATCGCAGACAGGTCGGTGCTTCCGCGCACATACTCCGCGATGGTGCTGATTGACGGCGGCGCGTCGAGCGTGGCCGGGTCGACCGAGCACAGCGTGATGCACCCGTTACAGTCGCTGAACAAGTGCGACGCGAACACCGAACGGGCGGTCGTCGAGCCAATCGGGACATACGGCCGCGCCGGCAGCGCATCGACATCGGCGACTGCCATGTTCGCGCCCAGCATCCACGCCTCAATGGCGGGATGTTCGGTCACCAGCACGCGTGTCAGCGGCGTGAACCGCCACAACCCGCGCAGCGCCGCCGCCAACGCCGGAGCCTGCGCCGACTGAGACAGGGTAAGTAGAACGCGCACCGTCCGGAAGATCGAAGACGGCGGCGTATAGGCGAAGCCCTCCAGTTTACCGCTGCGAGTAACGCTGACCATCGGTTACTGCCCCTGTCCGAGCGAAAAGCCGCGCTCACCATCGAACATATACAGATTTTCGGTCTTGATGACGTCGAAGCCCGCCTCGGCGGCGCGGCTCAGCAGGTTGATGATCTGCTGCGGCGTCAGCGGCAGTTCACCGACCGATTCAAACCGGCAGCGCCAATGGTCGGTCAGGAAGGTTTCGGTGCGCGTTTGCGGCCACACCTTCTGACCACGATTGGTAATCAGAATGAGCTGCAAGCCGTCGCCGTCGATCTTCCGCAGTGCCTCGCCCAGCGCGTTCGGGTCGCGTTTGTCGTAGTCACCGCCCCAGTCGAGGAATAGATCGACGCCGACCAACTGCTTGGCGCGGATAAGCCGCGGCCGGTATTCGACGCGAATCCGCTCCGCCGACTCATACGATACCGACTTCAACTGCTGCGGCTCCTGCCCCAGCCGCGCCACCACCGCATCAGTGAATTCCTTCGTGTTGACGCGCTGCTTGCTGGTGCCGGTCTTGAAGATGTCGCCGGTGTGGATGCCGTCCTCGATGGTGCGCAGCCATGCATTGTGAACCCGGGTGGCGACCTCAGGCTGCCCGATGTGCAGCAGCATCTGAATGCCGCCCAACAACAGCCCGGACGGATTGGCGATGCCCCGGCCGGCGATGTCCGGCGCGCTGCCGTGGATCGCCTCGAACAAGGCGAACTTATCGCCGACGTTGGCCGAACCCGCCAAGCCGACCGATCCGGTCAGTTCCGCTACGATGTCGCTGACGATATCGCCGTACAGGTTCGACATCACGATCACGTCGAACGTCTCAGGCTGGGTCGCCGCGCGCGCCGCCCCGATGTCGATGATCTTGTGGTCGGTCTCGATCTCCGGGTACTCCTCGGAAACCTCGTCGAAGACCTTATGAAACAGGCCGTCGGTCATCTTCATGATGTTGTCTTTTGTGAAGCACGTCACCTTCTTGCGGCCGTTGCGGCGGGCAAACTCGAACGCATAGCGGATGATGCGCTCGGAGCCGGGGCGCGAGATCAACTTGAGGGTCTGATAGACCTCGCGCGTTTGGCGGTGCTCAATGCCGGCGTACAGGTCTTCCTCGTTCTCGCGGATGATGACGATATCTACATCCGGATACTTGGTCGCTACGAACGGGTGATAGCTGACGACCGGGCGCACGTTGGCGAACAGGCCGAGCGTCTTGCGCAGGGTGACGTTGACGCTCTTGAAGCCACTGCCTTGCGGCGTGGTCAGCGGCGCTTTGTACACCACGCCGGTGCGAAAGACCGAATCGAGCGCCTCTTGTGTGATGCCGGTCAGCGTGCCGGCGAGGTAGACGCGCTCACCGAGCACGATCTCCTCAGGTTCGATCTGCGCGCCGGCTTCGGTCAGGATATGCAGGCAGGCGTCCATAATTTCGGGGCCGATACCGTCGCCGCGCGTGAGGGTAATAGGGACTTTGTTGGTCATCAGGGGCGAGTCCATGCTGTCGTGTGTTGTCGGAACGACGCGCATTGTATCATGGAGCTTCGCTGTTTTCAGTCGCTAGCTTTTGACCGCGCTGGCGACGGCAATTCGCGGGATCACGCGTCCTGAGGGCGAAAGTCTTCAGGTAGCGGTATGATTACGCGGTCGCTCGCAAGCATTGAGTCTCACACTGATGTCCGTGCCCCGCCTGCTAAACCGCGCGGCGTTTATCTTGGCGCCGGTCGCCCTATCGCTCATCATCACCGCCGTCCTGATCGCCGCGCTGGGCAACGACCCGCTGGAGGTCTTCGACATGACGTGGACGGGCGCGTTCCGCGACAGCGCGCGCGTCGCCGCCGTGCTGAACCTGTGGATTCCGCTGACGCTGTGCGCTATCGGGCTGATCGTGACGTTCACGGCCGGGTTGTGGAACATCGGCGTCGAGGGACAGATGATGGCCGGGGCGCTCACAGCCAGTTGGGGCGCGCAGTTTCTTAGCTTGCCCCAGCCCGTGCTGATCCCGGTGTGCGTCGGGCTGGGGGCGTTGGGCGGCCTCAGCTGGGCGGCGCTGGCCGGACTGCTCAAGACACGTTTCGCGGTCAACGAAATCTTCGGCGGCGTCGCGCTTAACGCCATCGCCAACACCGTTGCGATCTACTTCATCTCCGGCCCGTGGCAGCCCCCGGAGGGCGGCAGCGCGCAGTCGACACCGCCCTTCCCGCCGGACTCGTGGCTGCCGGTCGCCAGCGCCGAGTTCCCGGTCAGCGTGTTCATGCTGGCGCTGGTGATCAGCCTCACCGTGCTGGTCATCGCCAGCCTGAACGGCACGCGCTTTGGCCTCGAACTCAAGGCGACCGGCAAGAACGCCAAGTCCGCCCGTCTGCTCGGCGTGCCGGTCACGCGCACCGCCCTGCTCGCGCTGATCGTATGCGGCGCGCTGGCGGGCATGGCCGGATCACACCGCGTCCTGCATACGTATCACGCGCTGCGCCCGCTGGTCAGCGGCGGGATCGGCTTCTACGCGCTGCTGATCGCGCTGCTGGCCGGCTTCCGCGCGCTGCCGATCCCGGTGCTGACGTTCATCCTCGCCGCAATCCTGGCCGGCAGCACGCGCGTGAATACCCTGCTCGGCGTCGACCCGTCGCTGGTCGGCGTGCTGCAAGGGCTGATCGTGCTGCTGATCCTGATCGGGGCGGGGGTTCGTCAGCGTTGGTTCCCCGCGAAGGGCGGCGCCGCATGAGCGAAACGCTGATCAACATCCTCGCCAGCATCGTCGCGACGGCCACGCCGCTGGTGATCGCCGGCATCGGCGAGACGATCACCGAGCGCGCCGGCGTCGTCAATCTCTCGGTCAACGGCAGTCTGGTGTTGGCCGCGATGGCCGGTTTCGCCGCAGCACAAGCGACCGGATCGGTGGTCGTCGGCCTCGCTGCCGCGGCCATCATCGGGATGTTGATCGCGCTGGTGCTGGCGTTCACGGCCATTCAGCTCAAACAAGATCAAGTCGCCGTTGGTTTCGTGCTCACGCTGTTATGCGCCGACCTCGCCCGCTTCCTCGGCAAGCCGTTCGTCAACATCCCCGGCCCGCGCCTCGAAACCCTGCCCATTCCGCTGCTCAGTGACCTGCCGGTGATCGGACAGGTGCTGTTCACGCACGATCTCTCGGTCTACTTCAGCTTCGCGCTGGTGCTGGCGACGTGGTGGCTGTTGTTCCGCACCCGCGCCGGCCTGACGCTGCGCGCCATCGGCGAACGGCCTGAGACAGCCTACGCACGCGGCGTCAACGTCAACGTGCAGCGCTTCGCCTACACAATGATCGGCGGGGCGCTGGTCGGCCTCGCCGGCGCGGCGTATTCGCTGCGGATCAAGGCGGGCTGGTCGGCTAACCCGCCGATGGACGGTGATGGATGGATCGCGCTGGCGATCGTCATCTTCGCCGGGTGGCATCCCTTCCGCGTGGTGCTGGGCGCGTACCTGCTGGCGGCTCTGCGCGCGATTGCATCCGAGATCCAACGCTCGCCGGACGTGAACTTTCCGGTCGTGCTGCTCAACACGCTGCCGTGGCTGTTGATGATCGGGACGCTCATGCTGGTCAGCGCGGGCTGGATCGAGCGTGTGCTGCGTGTGCTGCCTGAGCGCATTCAGCGGCCGGCGCGTGCGATCCTGCGCTCCAACCCGCCCGGCGCGCTCGGTACGCCGTTCGAGCCGCAGCGTTAGCTCGAAACTACGGCTCCCGCGATTTTTCTGCCATCATGTACAATCGATAACGTTCACCCCATGTCATGATAGTCAGGATATCGCAATGCCAGCGTTTCACCAGCTTAGCGTCACGCAGACTGCAAACGAACTCGGTGTCGATGTCGGCGCCGGCCTAAGTACCGCAGAAGCACAACGAAGGCTGGAGAAATACGGGCGCAACCTGCTGCCCACCGGTGAAGGCTCGTCGGTGTGGCAAATCCTGTTCAGCCAATTCACCGACCTGCTCGTCCTCGTGCTTATCGGCGCGGCGGTCATTTCCGGCCTGATGGGTGAAGTCGAAGACGCGCTGGTCATCATGGTCATCGTCGTGCTGAACGCGCTGCTCGGCACGTATCAGGAATATCGCGCCGAGCAAGCGCTGGCGGCGCTGGGCGCTATGCAGGTGCCGCACGTCCGCGTCAAGCGCGACGGCAAAGTGAGCGAGATCAGCGCCGAGGAGTTGGTTCCCGGCGACATCGTGCTGCTGCAAGAAGGCGATCGAATCCCCGCCGATGGCCGGCTGACGGTTGCCAAGAGCCTGAACGTCGAAGAGGCCGCGCTCACCGGCGAATCCCAGCCTGAGGAAAAGAACGCCGAGGTCGTCTACGAGAAGGAGACCGGGCTAGGCGACCGCGACAACATGGCCTACATGGGCACCGCGATCAACTTTGGCCGCGGCGAGATGATCGTCACCGGCACGGCGCTTGAGACCGAACTGGGCAAGATCGCCAAGATGCTGATGGGCGTCGAAGAGACGCGCACCCCGCTGCAAGAAAACCTCCGCCGCCTGAGCATCACGCTGGTGCGCGGCGCGGTCTTGATCGTGTTCGTCGTGTTCATCGTCGGCCTGCTGCGCGGGTTCGCGCTGGAGAACATGCTGATCACCGCGATTGGCCTCGCGGTCGCGGCGGTGCCGGAGGGCCTGCCGGCGGTGATCACGGTCAGCTTGTCGTTAGGCGCTGCGCGTATGGTGCGTCGTAACGCGCTCATCCGCCGCCTGCCGGCGGTCGAGACGCTCGGCAGCGTGACCGTCATCTGCTCGGACAAGACCGGCACGCTCACCAAGAACGAGATGACCGCGACGATGCTCGCCCTACCCGGTATCAACGATGTCGACGTGACCGGCATCGGGTATACGCCGGATGGCGAGTTCAAGATCGGCGATCAAAGCATCGACCCGCGCACGACGCCCAGCATCGGCCGGTTCCTCAAAGCGATGGCGCTCGACACCGACGCCTATCTGGAGCGCGACAACGACGGGCGTTTCAACGTCGTCGGCGACACCACCGAAGGGGCGCTGCTGGTCGCTGCCCAGAAGATCGGTTGGACGCGCGATCAATTGGAAGCAGACCTGCCGCGCGTGGCCGAGCTGCCGTTCAGCAGCGAACGCAAAGCCATGACGACCATTCACGAGGTCAAGGGCGATCACGCCGATCTGCTGTTCGAAGGCAAGTACATCGCGATCACCAAAGGAGCGCCCGACCGGTTGATCGAGTGGGCCGGCTACGAACACACGCCCGACGGAGTCATCCCGCTGTCGAAGGAACGTCATCAGGCGTGGCACGATCAGGTCGACAAGATGGCGGCGCAGGGGCTGCGCGTGTTGGGTGTCGGGTATCGCCCGCTCGACAGCGTTCCCGACAAGGTGACGCCGGAGATCGAACGGCAAATCAACCTGCTGGGGCTGGTCGGCATTCTTGACCCGGCCCGGCCTGAGGCGCGCGCAGCGGTCGAGAAGGCTCGCAGCGCCGGCATCCGCCCAATCATGATCACCGGCGATCACGTACTGACCGCCGAAGCCATCGCCAAGAGCCTCGGCATCATGCGCGAGGGCGAGCAGGCAGTCAGCGGCCTCGAGCTTGAGAAGATGGACGATGCCGGGCTGGTCAAGACGCTCGAACGCACGTCGGTCTTCGCCCGCGTATCGCCGGAACATAAGCTGAGGCTGGTCAAGGCGCTGCAATCGCAAGGTGCGGTGGCCGCCATGACCGGTGACGGCGTCAACGACGCACCGGCGCTCAAACAGGCCGACATCGGCGTGGCGATGGGCATCACCGGCACCGAGGTCAGCAAGGGCGCGGCCGACATGGTGCTGACCGACGACAACTTCGCCAGCATCGTCGCGGCGGTCGAAGAAGGCCGCACGATCTACGACAATATCCGTAAGTTCGTGCGCTATCTGCTCAGCTCCAACATCGGCGAAATCCTCGTCATGCTGGTCGCCATTTTGATCGGCATGCCGATCCCGCTGCTGGCGATCCAAATCCTGTGGATCAACCTCGTCACCGACGGCCTGCCGGCGATCGCGCTGGGGTTCGAACCGCCGGAGCCGACCGTGATGAACCGCCCGCCGCGCAGCAAGAGCGAGAGCATCTTCGCGCGCGGGTTGGGCCGGCAGGTGATCGTCATGGCCGTGGTGCTGGCGCTCGTGACGTTGATCGGCTTCGCGCTCGGGCACGTCAGCTACGGGCTTGATCCGTTCAGCCGCACGCTGGGCGCCGAACACCTCTCGTACGATCAGATCGTGGCACTGGCCGGCGCAGAGCACGTCGACCCCGGTTGGGACACGCTGACTACCGAACAGCGAATCGCACAACTCGGCGTGTTGGACAGCGATGCAGAAGGCGAAGAACACGGCGGCAGCGAGGGCCTGATCGGCATTCTCGAGTCGATCCCGCGTACCATCGCGTTTACGGTGCTGGCGTTCGGGCAGATGTTCCACGTCGCCGGAATCCACCCCGGTGACGGCGTATCGTTCTTCCGCGTGGGGTTCCGCAAGAACCGCCTGCTGCTGTGGGCCATCCTTTCGACGTTCGTGCTGCAGCTGCTGGTGCTGTACGTGCCGTTCTTGAGCGATCTGCTGAAAGTGTTCCCGTTGAGCTTCGGCGATCTCGTGTTGGCGACCGGCCTTGCGTTCATCGTGCTGCTGGCGACCGAAGCCGATAAGATCCTCTTCAAGCCGCAAGTGGTCGGGTAAGGGTCTTTTCAAGGGGTTTGCATCCCGTCTCGGCCTCATCCCCCGTGCCCACTCCAACTTGGAGAAAGGGAGCCGAGCGCGGCGAGGTGGGGGTGAGGTTCGTGAGTGAGGGCGTGAGTCTTCTGGCGGGTTTCGGGCCGTGCTTTAGCCAACGCCAGCGCGCCTGAGCCGCAAAGGAGCGAGCGACATGCGCGGCACTCTGCATCGCTATGCGTACTTGTCCATCGGCGCGGCGGTCGTGACGATCGCGCTGAAGGGACTCGCGTATCTGCTCACCGGATCGGTCGGCCTGCTGTCCGACGCGGTCGAGTCGCTGGTGAACCTCGCTGCGGCGTTGGTCGCCCTCACCGCGCTCATCATCGCCGCGCGCCCGCCTGACGAATCGCACGAGTACGGCCACGACAAGATCGAGTACTTCTCCAGCGGCATTGAAGGCACGCTAATCCTCGTCGCAGGGGTCAGCATCATCGCCACAAGTATCGACCGCCTGCTGCGCCCCCATGCCGTCGAACAGATCGGGATCGGACTCGGCCTGTCGGTGCTGGCATCGCTGGTCAACTTCGGCGTGGCGATGGTGCTCGATCGCGTCGGCAAGGCCAACGACTCGGTGACGCTGCAAGCGGACGCCCATCATCTGATGACCGACGTATGGACGAGTGTCGGCGTGCTTACCGGCCTCATCGTCGTCGGCATCAGCGGCGTGACATGGCTCGATCCGGTGATCGCGCTGGTGGTCGCGCTCAACATCCTACGGATCGGGATCGTGCTGCTGCGCAAGAGCGTCGACGGCCTGATGGACACCCCGATTCCTGAGCCAGAGCGCCGCGCGGTCGAAGGCGTGATTCACAAGTTCGAGACGTCGGGGATCCAGTTCCACGCGCTCAGAACGCGCCAGTCCGGGGCGCGCCGGTTTATCTCGGTGCATGTGCTGGTGCCGCCGCGCTGGACGGTCAAGCAGGCGCATGACGTGGTCGAGGACATCGAGCGCGAGATGCGCGCCGTCGTCCCTCATTCCCGCGTGTTCACCCATTTGGAGCCGCAGGGCGATCCGGCCGCGTTTGACGACCTCGGCCTCGACCGCCCCGAATAATCACGCAAGCGCGCGCTCGGCCTCACGTACCGTCACCGCGCCATTTTCGATCTGCCAGACATGCGTCGCCAGCGTGTCGACCAGATACCGGTCGTGGCTGACCAGCATGATCGTGCCTTCAAACGCTTGCAGCACGTCTTGCAGCGCCTCTTGCGCCTGAATGTCGAGATGATTGGTCGGCTCATCCAGCAGCAGCAGGTTCGCGCCGTGCAGCGCCAGCATCGCCAGCGCCACACGGGCGCGCTCGCCCCCGCTGAGGTCGCCAACGCGTTTGAATACGTCATCGCCACGGAATAGATACGTGCCAAGCCGCGTGCGCGCCTCGCGCAGGCCAATCGCCTTGCCGATGGCCCCACCCGCCGCAATCAAGCTGTCCAGCACCGACTGTTCCGGGTTGAGCGACTCGTGGGCCTGTGCGAAGTAACCGACCTTGACGTTATGCCCGAAGCTGAAGCGTCCTGAGAGCGCCGGCAGTTCGTCCAGCAGGGTGCGCAGCAGGGTTGTCTTGCCCGCGCCGTTGGGGCCGGTCAGCGCGACGATCTGGCCGCGATAAACGTGCAGATCGTCGGCGGTGAGCAGCGGCCGGCCCGGATAGCCCACGGTCAGCTTGTGCAGCGAGAGTACCCGTTCACCGCTGCGCCCGCCATCAGCCAGCCGCATCTTGAGAAACGGCGTGCGTACAACTGGCGCCTCAATGGCCTTGAGCGCGGCTTCCGCCTCAGCGACGGTGAACATGCGAATGTTCCCGATACCGGTATCACTCCACTTCTTATAGCCGAGGTACTGCACCAAGCCAAGCTGATCAATCGCCACGAGGTCACGCGTCAGTCGGCGCAGGCGGCCGATAGCCTGTGAGTCGCCATCCTTCTTGAAGCGCTTGATGAAGTCGAACTCCTTCCACATGCGCTCCATCTCGGCCTCATACAAATCCATCGCGCGGGCTTCGCGTTCTTCGCGCTGCTTGACATACGCGCTGTAGTTGCCCTTATAGGGTTCGATCCCGAACGGCGTCATCACCCAGATGGTATTGACGGTCTGATCGAGGAAGCGCCGATCATGGCTGACGATCAGCACGGCTTTCGGCCAGCGCCCCAGCAGGCCCTCAAGCCATGTGATCGCTTCGATGTCGAGGTGGTTGGTCGGCTCGTCAAGGATCAACAAATCCGGCTGTTCGAGCAGCAGGCGGGCCAGCAGCGCGCGCGTCTTCTGCCCGCCGCTCAGCTTGCGAACCGGCGTGAAGAAGTCGTCGATGCCAAAACCGAGGCCGGTCAGCGTCTGCTCGATGCGCAGCTCATAGTCGTATCCGCCGCGTGCCTCAAACACATCGAGCAAATCGCCGTAGGCGGTGAGCACGCCTTCGCTGGCGTCCTCCGCCATCTGGTGTTCGAGTGCGCGCAGCTCGTCCTCCATCGCCCTGATCGGCGTGAATACCTCGAGCATCGAATCGTAGAGATTCGCCTCGTGGTCAGCGAAGGCTTCGATCGCCTCTTGGCGTAGATAGCCGACGGTCAGGCCGCGCTTGACGCTGAGCGTGCCGGTCGGCGGCGGCTCGATGCCGGCAAGGATGTGGATCAACGAGGTCTTGCCGACTCCGTTCGGCCCGACAAGCCCGATACGGCTGTCGTGTTCGATACGGCCGGTGATCCCGGCGAAGATGTCGAAGTGGCCGAAAGATTGGGATAGTTCCGAGAAGGAGATGATGGACATCGTAGTGCTCACTAAAGACCATGAAGGGTCACAACACGTCAACACTGACCTATCTAACCGTGCTTTACGCAATTCGTCAACCTCTGCCCCTAGGGTATTTTCGCAGGACGCAGATCGCGTTTGGTACACGTCACCCCGCAGAGGTCAACCGGTTAGCCGCTGGATTCGCCCTGCTGCGCCGAACATCTGCCAATATATTGAGTTCTCCCCATTTTTTGGCCGCTTGACACCCCGGCGCACTTTACCTACACTCGACACTATGGACACACTGCCTGCTTTCACGATGTCGATGGTCATGCGCAGCCCACGCCGGGACAGGCGACGGGATGCTTTGCGTGCCTGATCGACACGACCAGCATCGGCCGTCAACCGCCTGTCCTCACGACAGGCGGTTTTTGTTTATAATCACGCGCGCTCACGGAGGAGCAGAAACCCTATGCCCAAATTTATCAATGTCTCGGTTGCTTGGCCGTATGCGAACGGCGATCTACACGTCGGTCATCTGGCGGGCGCTTATCTACCAGCCGACATCTTCGCGCGTTATCACCGGCTCAAGGGCAATCACGTCCTGATGGTCTCCGGCAGCGACAGTCACGGCACGCCGATCAGCATCGAGGCGGATCAGCGCGGGGTGCCGCCGATTGACATCTTCAGCCATTACCACACGCGGTTCGTACAAGCGCAGAAGAAGCTGGGCATCAGCTACGACCTGTTCACGCACACCGACACCGAAAATCACCACGAGATCGCCCAGCGCATCTTCACGGTGCTGCACGAGAAGGGCTACCTGTACGAAGAAGCACAACGCCTTCTGTTCAGCGAGAAGGAGAACCGTTTCCTGCCCGACCGCTACGTCGAGGGCACATGCTACATCTGCGGCTATGCGCGGGCACGCGGCGATCAGTGCGACAACTGCGGCAACCTGCTGGACGCCACTCAGCTGGTCGATCCGCACAACCGCAACGACGCGACCGACCGCCTTGTCGTGCGCGAATCGACGCACTTCTTCCTCGACCTCAGCCAGACCGCCGACCGTCTGCTGAATTACCTCGAAGGCAATCAAGATCGCTGGCGTCCGGCCGTAATCAACTTCACGCGCAACATGATCCAGCAGGGCGTCAAAGAGGATTTGCGCGGGCGCGCGTACACCCGCGACATCGACTGGGGCGTGCCGGTGCCGCTTGCGGGCTGGGAGGGAAAGCGCATTTACGTGTGGTTCGAGGCCGTCAACGGCTACCTGACCGCCAGCGTCGAATGGGCCAAGAATCAGGGCACGCCGGACGCGTGGAAGCAGTGGTGGTATAACCCCGAAGCCGAGACGTACTACTTCATCGGCAAGGACAATGTGCCGTTCCACACCGTGATCTGGCCAGCGCAGTTGATCGGCGTTGAACGGCTTGATGAGGCGGACGCCCCGGCGGCGCTCAACCTGCCCTACGATGTCCCGGCCAACCAGTTCATGAACATCGAAGGCGAGAAGTTCAGCAAGTCGCGCAATTGGGCGATCTGGGTGCCGGACATCCTCGAACGCTATCAGCCCGACGCCCTGCGCTACTACGTGGCGATGACGTTTCCCGAAAGCGCCGACTCCGACTTCGCGTGGGACGGCTTCCTCAGCCGCGTGAACGGGGAACTGGTGGCGGCGTGGGGCAACCTCGTCAACCGGATGCTCACGTTCGCCTACAAACGCTTTGACGGCAAGGTTCCCGCATACGACACGCTCACCGACCTCGACACCGAGATCATCGCGCGCGCCGAAGCCGCGTTCGACGAAGTCGGCGGCCTGCTCGAACGGGTCAAGCTCAAGGAAGCGTTGAGCGTGGCGTTTCAAGTCGTGCGTGACACCAATCAGTACATCGACCGCCGCGCGCCGTGGAAGTCGATCAAGGAAGACCCGGCCGACGCCGCCCGCGCGGTGTATACCGTGCTGCGCGTGATCGACAACCTCAAGGTCGTGCTGGCGCCGTTTCTGCCCTTCAGCGCGCAGAAACTGCACGAGTACTTGGGCTATGACGGCCAGTTGTTCGGCGATCAGCGAATCGTCGAGTATCAGGAGGCGACCCGCGCCCACACCGCCCTGATCTATGACCCGGCCAAGGCGACCGGCACATGGACGAAATCGGCCCTGCAGCCCGGCCAAGCGCTGCGTGAGCCGGCGGCGCTGTTCGTCAAGCTTGAGCCGGACATCGTGGATCAGGAGCGCAGCCGACTGGGACAACCCCGCGACGAGCACCCCATTGAGGTGTAAGCGCGCGCCGCTGTTATAATGACGATGTGACCCTATCAGGGGCGGCTTGTGCTGCCGCAGTCCAGTAGGGCGCATCGTATCGGGTCTGGCGGCCTGTTCTGCCGTCGTGGACGAGGAGCAATCGGGTGAAACCGTACAGATATTTTGATTACGTCATGGGCCTGTTCGTGGCGGTGCTGCTGCTGTCGAACCTGTTGAGCAGCGCCAAAATCATCGACACCGGCCTCATCATCGGCGGTATCCCGCTTGAGTTCGACGCGGGAACGCTGGTCTTTCCCATTTCGTACATCTTTGGCGACGTCCTCACCGAAGTCTACGGCTATCGGCGCTCACGCCGCGTGATCTGGATGGGCTTCTTCGCCACCGCGCTGCTGGGATTCTTTGTGTGGCTCGCTGGTGTGCTGCCTGCGCCGGCGTGGTGGAGCGAGTCGGTCGGTCAACCTGCGTTCGACGCCGTGCTGGGCGGGATCAGCGGGCTGGTTGTCGCGAGCCTTAGCGCCTATTGGCTCGGCGAGTTTTCCAACAGCTACGTGCTGGCGAAGATGAAGGTCGCCACCAAAGGCCGCTGGCTTCCGCTGCGTACGGTGACCAGCACGCTGATCGGTCAGGCGCTCGACACGGTCACGTTTTTCCTGATCGCCACAGCCCTCGGCGTGTTCCCGTTTGAGGCGCTGCCGTCCCTGATGCTCACCAACTACCTGCTGAAATGTGGGATCGAAGCGCTGTTCACACCGGTCACGGTGCGCGCCGTGTCGATGCTCAAGCACGCTGAAAATGAGGACTACTACGACGTCGATACCGACTTCAATCCGTTCCGTTTCGGGGCGTAATCACCGGGTGTTCTAACGGCGCGCGCCCTGCGGTACACTGGTCTCATTCGGATTGGAATTGACCACCTGTGTGATGTATCTCAGGTGGATTTACTCTGTCAGACCATCGAAAGGACTGTTTTTTATGAAAGCGATCATCTTGGCCGCTGGTCAAGGAACCCGACTGCGCCCCGTTACCCTGACGATGCCCAAGCCGATGGTGCCGGTCGCCAATAAGCCGCTGATCGAATACGCCGTCGACCTGCTGAAAGCGGCCGGCGTCCACGACATCGGGATCATCGTCAACTCGCTCGAGTCGCCGATCGTGCCGATGTTGGGCGACGGCACGAAGCAGCACGTCCGCCTCGAATACCTCGTGCAGGCGGAGCAGAAGGGCCTCGCGCACGCGTGCTCGCTGGCGGCCGATTTCGTCGGTGACGAGCCGTTCGCCATGCTGCTGGGAGACAATATCTTCCAAGACCAGATGACCCAGATGCTGACCGACTTCAACGCATCCGACGCCGAAGCGGCCATCGCCCTCGGCGAGGTCGCCGACCCGACCCGCTTCGGAATCGCGGAAGTCAACGGAGACCGTATCCTACGCGTGGTCGAAAAGCCGAAGGATCCGCCGAGCAACCTCGCTATCAGCGGCGTGTACCTGTTCCGCCGGTCGATCTTCGACTCGATCGGCCGAATCAAGCCGTCATGGCGCAACGAGCTTGAGATCACCGACGCGATTCAGGACTTGCTGACTCACAACAAGAAGGTCAGCTACTACACGATCAAGGGCTGGTGGATCGACGCCGGCAAGCCGGATGCGATCGTCCGTGCCAATCAACTGGTCATGGGTGACATGCCGTACTCGCCCCCGCCCGAAGGCGACACCATCGAAAACTCCGAGGTCTCGGCGCGTGTGCTCATCGGCGAAGGAAGTCATATCATCAACAGCACGGTGCGCGGGCCGGTGGTCATCGGCGCCGGCGTGACGATCAAGGACAGCTACGTCGGGCCATACACGGCAATTGGCGACAACGTGACGCTGGAACATGCGGAGATTGAGGCCAGCATCGTGATGAAGGACTGCACCCTACGCGGGATCGACGGGCGCATCGACAGCAGTCTGATGGCTGACGGGTCGGTTGTGCTGTCGTCAGGCCGTTCGATGCCGCGTGTCCACCGCTTCATCCTCGCCGAAAACAGCTACATTCAGCTTTAGCGGATACCGCACAGAGGGGAGCGACATGACCAAGTCCAAGGAACAGATCAAGGCCAAGCTGAACGAAGTGCGCGCGTACTTCGAGCGCGTGCTTGAGGCTGTCGGCGACCGCTGGGAGACACAGGTGTACTCCGACGGCCTGAAGTGGAACGTGCGCCAAGTCTTGATCCACGTCGCCGACGCCGACCGCGGACACAACCGGCAGGCGATGGGTTACGCGGCGGGCGAGAAGGTCATTCCGGATGACTTCGATGTGCAGCGTTACAACACCCGCACGACCGAAAAATACGGTAACAAGCCGGCCGAGCAGGCGTGGGCGGAGCTGCGCGAGTCACGCGTGGCGCTGCTCGCATGGCTGGAATCGGTCGACGAGGACAAGCTTGATCTGGAAGGACGCCACGCATCCGGGCCGATCATGCCAGTGCGCAATATGCTGCGCCTGCAAGCCTTGCACGAGCAGGCTCACGCGCAGGATATCGCTAAGGCGCTCGGAATCGAAGTGTGATGTACGGAAAAACGAGCGCGTTCACGATCCACCAAACGAACCCGTTCAACGGCGGGCCTCAACCGCGTGACCTCGGCCGGGAGGCCATCACGCCAAACGACCTGTTTTACGTGCGCGGACACGGCCCTGTGCCGGCTCTCACGCCGGAGGACTGCACGGTCGTGGTGGACGGGCGGGTATCGCATCCGCTGACCTTACGGCTGTCCGACTTACAGCGCGGGTTTCCGGCCAAGACAGTCGAGGCTACGCTGCAGTGTGCCGGCAACCGCCGCGCTGAGCTGCACAGCGTGATGTCGATGCAGCCCGGCGCGCTGTTATGGCAAACCGAAGCGATCAGCAGCGCGGCGTGGACAGGTGTCTCGCTGGCGGATGTCCTGACACGCGTCGGCGTGCAGGATGGCGCGGCGCATGTGGCGTTCCTCGGCGCAGATCACGGCGCGGCGCCGGACGGTGGCAGCTTCGGCGGGTCGATTCCGCTGAGCAAGGCGCAGAGCAGCGAGGTGCTGTTGGCATGGGCGATGAACGGCGAACCGCTGCCGCCCATTCACGGCGGGCCGCTGCGGGTCGTCGTGCCGGGGTATTACGCCGCGCGCAGCGTCAAGTGGCTGACGCACATCACGGTGCAAGACGCGCCGAGCGACAATCACTTTCAGTCGCACGATTACAAGGTCTTTCCGTCGGACGTGACCGCGGACACCGTGGACTGGGACGCGGGCGAGATGCTCAATGAGCAGCGCACACACGCGGCCCTGCTCTCTCCGGCGGATGGCGATACGGTCGGCGCTGGTAAGGTCACGCTCGAAGGCTATGCCATGGCCGGAGGCGACTCGCAGATCACCAGCGTCGAGATTTCGCTTGATGGCGGGGGATCATGGCGCGCCGCCGACCTGACGACTGCGCCGCGGCCGTGGGTGTGGACGCTGTGGCGCGCGGAGGTCGAGCTGTCAGCCGGTGAGCATACGCTCATCGTGCGCGCGAGCGACAGCGCCGGAAGCGCTCAGCCGCCGACGGTCGATGAAATCTGGAATTTTCGGGGCTATCAGAACTTCGCGTGGCACCGCGTGACGATTATCGCCAGCTAGACGCCTCGCCCGCCCAGCTCGCGAAGCGCTGCTCGTACATCGAGACGAAGTCGTTGCGGCTCGTCCACGCGGCGAAACGATAGATCGCGTTGAGCTTCTCGATCTGCCGGACAAGCGCCGGAACCATGTCGCCACTCACCTCCGAGACCGCATACCACCGGCCGATCCGCAGCGGTTCACTGCCTTCGGTCAGCGTTTGCATCCACGCTTCCATGAGGCGTGGACGCAGCAGATGTTCGACCGTGAAGTGCTCGTCGCAGCGGTTGTGACCGTGCCAGTGGCCCACGCACGACTCAAGATCCAGCCCCAACAGCAGCTGACGGAACTCGTCGCGGTAGCGGCGCAGGGTCAGCTTGCCAGCCAAATTGCGCTGATCCCACCATGCCTGTGTGGGCAGCATGAACTCGATCGCCAGATCGCTGGGCGTGAGGCGCAGTTCGATGCGCGGGTGATATTCGTGGCGCAGGGCGTCTCCACTCAGGCCAATACGGGCCTGTACGGCCAGCGCCTCGCCACTGACCCGGACGAACGCGGTGCGGCGCGCTTCGCCGTTGGCGGCGTCCGGCAGGGACAGCGGCTCAAGCGAGAGGCGGGCATAGGCGATGCGTGTCTGTAGGGACTTGGCAATCGTGGTGAAGTTGGGGAGGGTATGGCTGACGGGGGACATGACGAACCCTGCATAAATTGACGAATTATTGAGATAGTACAAATCTACCATATATTGTCAATGGTTTGCAAATCCTAATTTCAATCCATCGTGTGACTGGGCAATCGGGCATCCGAATACCGCGCGGCGGGTTGGCGTAACCGCAGGTACATTGCGCCTAACGCAAGCTGTTCTGTATAATCTCGAATAGTTTCTTCGATCGGGAGCAAACGCGATGCAAGGCAGCGATACGTTTCGTCTGGTGCAGCGGCGTGGGCCACAGCCAAATACCGTTTACGAACTGACCAAAGAAGTTCACTCTTTGGGCCGTGACATCGCGAACGACATTGTGATCAACGACGCAGAAGTGAGCCGCCATCACCTCCGGTTTCAGCGCGGTGTGGACGGGTTCACGATTGCCGACTTGGGGTCGACCAACGGCACGTTCATTAACGGTCAGCGGCTGGTGGGCAGCCGTCCGCTCAACCACGGCGATACGGTGAGCCTCGGAGAAACCGTCACGCTCGGCTACGAACGCGTCCGCACCGGCATCCCCAGCGGATCCGATGCGCCAACCTACGCGCCGGGGCCAACGCCCTACGCGCCCGGCCCGGAACCTCAGGCGCCGTATGCTCCACAAGGACGGCCGGACACGCCGCCCTATATGCCACCGGCCGACGGCGGATATGGTGGGCAGTACGCGCAGCCTCAGCAGCCTCAATATCCGCAGCAGCAGGGATACGGGCAGCAGCAGCCGTACTATCCGCAGGAGTATGCCGCCCCCAGTTACGGTCAGCAGCAGCCCGGCTACGCCCCGCCGGGGCAGGTTCCACCCGGCTACGACTATGATCCGTATGCCGTGCGTGAGGAGGAACCACGCAGTGCGCTGCGCTGGATCGCGATTGGCTGTGCCGTACTGCTCGTGTTCTGTGCCTGTGTCGGCGGTATCGGGCTGGTCATCATCGACACTCTGCGCTTGTGGGACAGCGTGCCCATCCTGCGTGACATCGCATGTATATTCGCTAACTGCGGATAGCACGAACACCGCGACACCGGTGTAAGTCTCCGAGACAGCAGGCCAGCACCCTGCTGTTTCGCTTTATGCAATCAATCTACGGAAACAGAAGAAGGACGTGTTTCTCGATGTGGAGCGCCACACTTTTCTCGCTTTTTGAACTGGATCTACTCGGCAGGCTCATCGAGCTTTACCGCCTTGAGGAGTCACACGCTGCGTCCGTAAGCCCTTACGATTCGGCGGTCGTGTTCATGGCGGCCGACATCTTCGAAGATCGCTTGGGGTTCGGGCTGGACGAGCTTGAAGAGCCCGACCTCGACCGGCTGTTCGACGACGACTGGACGACCCGCACAACATGGGCCAGCTGTGTCGATGCGGCCCAGCGCCGTCTGATCCCCACACTGCGCGCGTGCTAGCAGAACGTGAATCGTGCTGAGCGCCGGTCACATCATGTCAGCCGGAATCGAAACGCGTTCACTGGCTCAAGCGCAGCCCGAATCCACCTAGAACAAGCTCAATTGACGCGGCGGATCGTCCTCGTGCGGCGGCGCATCCGGGATCCCCGCGGCGATACTGCGCAGCCGGCGCACTTCCGCCAAGATCGACGGGATACGGTTGACGTCGTCTTCCATGTCGTAGCGCAGGGCCGGATTGCGCAGGGCCGCCGCCGGATGAAACAGCGGATAGTAGGCGACCCGTCCCTCATAGCGCGGCTTGCCGTGAATCGAACTGATCTTGGCGTTCGGGAAGTAGCGCGCCATGCTGAACCGTCCCAACGTCACGATCATCAGCGGGTCGATCACCGCCAGCTGCTCGTTGAGAAACGGCTCGCACGCGGCGATCTCGTCAGGCTGGGGATCGCGGTTGTTCGGCGGGCGATGTTTGACCACGTTGGCGATGAACACCTGCGACCGCTTGAGACCGATCAGGTTCAGCAGATAGTCGAGATACTGCCCCGACCGGCCGACGAACGGCAGCCCTTGAATATCTTCCTGCTCGCCCGGCCCTTCCCCGATGAACACGATCTCCGCGTCCGGATCGCCCGCACCCGGCACCGGGTTGCGCGCCCGTTCATACAGGCGGCACGCCCGGCACGCCGCCACGCGATCCGCGATCGTCTTTAGCGCGGTGGCTCGGTCTTGCTGCATGCGTCCTCCCCCCGTTGATTCGTTCGCCGTCCAGCTAGAACACAGCGACGACGCTGTCCTTGCGCGGGTCGCATCCGCCGTACAGCACGCCCGTCTCTGGATCGCGGATGATGATCTGCCCGCAGCCGAACAACGAACGTTCGTCGCCAGTTACCGGCCTCACATTATGCCCCAACGACGCTAACCGTGCCGCCGTCTTGAAAGAAATGCCATCCTCCAACGCCAACACGCTGTCACCGGTACCGTCGCTCAGACACCAGCGTGGGCGGTCGAGGGCTTCCTGCGGGTTGAGCACGTCGTCGATCATGCCGCTGACGACCTGAAAGTGACCCTGCGGCTGCATGAATCCGCCCATGACGCCGAACGGCCCGAACAGCGATCCGTCGGCGCGGGTCGCCATGCCGGGGATGATCGTATGATACGGGCGCTTGCCGCCCTCCAACGCGTTGCGATGGCCGGGTTCAAGCACGAAATTCGCGCCGCGATTCTGCAGGAACACGCCGTATCCTTTGGCGACGATCCCCGTGCCGAAGCCCATGTACAGGCTGTTGATGAACGAGCACGCGTTCCCTTCACCGTCGGCAGTGCACAGGTACACTGTGTCCGAGCTGTCCGGCGGCATGCCGAAGCTCGGAGGCTGCATGGCGTGATCGGCTGAGATCAACGCACGGCGCTGGGCCGCATAGCCTTTATCGAGCAGGCCGTGTGTCGGCACGTCGGCGTGCGCCGGGTCGGCGATGTAATGCCGCGCGTCAGCGAACGCCAGCCGCATCGCCTCGACCATCAGGTGCAGGCGTTCCGGGCTGTCCCACGGCATCGCCGCCAGATCGAAGCCCTCGGCGATGTTCATCGCGATCAACGCCGTGAGGCCCTGTCCGTTCGGCGGACATTCATGGATCGTCACGCCGCGATACGTCGTGCTGATCGGCTCGTCCCACGTCGAACAATGCGCCTTGAGGTCGTCTAGCGTCAGCAGGCCGCCCAACGACTGCACCGTCGAGACGATGGCCTCCGCGATCGGGCCTTCGTAATAAGCGGCCGGCCCGCCTTCTGCGACCAATTGGAACGTGCGCGCCAGCCCCGGCAGCTTGACGACCTGCCCGACCTTCGGCGCCTTCCCCCCCGGCAGATAGTCCTCGGTATTGGGGCTTTGCGCGAGAAAGCGCACGTTACGCGGCGCGGCCCACGCGTCCCCGAACACCGAATGCACCGGATAACCGTCACGCGCATAGTGGATCGGGTCGCGCAGCACATCGGCCAGCCCCATCCGGCCGTGACGCGCCAACAGGTCGTGCCAACCCATGCACGCGCCCGGCACGGTGATCGCGTAGACACTGCGGTCGGGGATCGCGCCGGTGATGCCGCGCTCCGCCAGCGCGCTGATACTGGCCGCAGCGGGGGCGCGCCCGCTGCCGTTGAGCGCCGTAATCGTGCGCGACTTTGCATCGTAGTATAGGGCGAACATATCGCCGCCGATGCCGGTTGACGCCGGATCGGTCACGTTGAGCATCGCCGCCGTGGCGACAGCCGCATCAGCCGCGTTCCCACCGCGCCGCAGCACATCAAGCCCGGCCTGCGCCGCCAGCGGGTTGTTGGCGGCGACCATACCGCCCTGCCCAAGCACCATCGAGCGGCGCGAGATGAAGTCGTAGTTCATGCGACGCATCGGATCACTGCCCTGCTGAGTCCGTGTTTTTCTGCAAGTTTTGCAGCGGCGCGCGGGTCGGCCGCTTGAACGTGTAGAGCGTGATATTGGCGTTGACGGGCTGCGCCGAGATCATCTCCCAGCCGACCGCGCCGAGCTGATTCAGCACCGCGGGAAGTGCTGCGTTCTTGAGCTGGTTGTTGAGTTCGCCGTTGAGCGTGAACTTGGAACCGCCGTAGTTGATGCTGGCTTCCATG
Source organism: Chloroflexi bacterium OLB13 (assembly GCA_001567485.1). Taxonomy (GTDB): domain Bacteria; phylum Chloroflexota; class Anaerolineae; order Aggregatilineales; family Phototrophicaceae; genus Flexicrinis. The sequence goes on along the minus strand of JZRA01000014.1, from coordinate 14,824 downwards.
ACGAGGTATTCCCAACGCGTGATTGTGGGTGGGCGTTGTTCCATTAGGCAGAACTCCGGTCTATGTATTCAGGTGGTCGTTTCACGCAAAGTGTAGCGCATCCGCCCGCCAATGTTCACACAGCGCCCAAAGCCAAGTCAGTCCGCCGCGTGGCGTGGGTAATACTCGTACTCCATGTACCGCGCGGTGTGCAGCGCCTGATCGGGGCCGTGCAGCACCTTGATCACATGCAGCGCCATGTCGATGCCGGCCGACACGCCGGCCGAGGTGATGACCTTGCCGTTATCGACCCACCGCTGTCCGGGGCGAAACTGCACGTCCGGCGCGAACGCGGCCAGCTCCTCGAACGACCGGTGATAGGTCGTCGCGGCCAGCCCGTGCAGCAGCCCCGCCCCGGCGAGGATGAATGCGCCGGTACAGACCGACAGCACATGCTCGGCGGCCTGACCACGCTCGGCGACCCACTCCAACAGGGCCGGGTTGTACATCTGACGGCGGCGTCCATCACCGCCCGGCACGAGCACGATGTCCGGCTCCGGCGCGGTGAAGAACGTATAGTGCGGGTTGATGCTCAGCCGATTGCGCGCGGTGATTGGCCGCAGGTCTTCAGCGACGAGGTATACGTCGAAAAGCGGCTCGTTCGTCTGTATGTCGCGCGCCACGGCGAACACTTCGTACGGGCCGGCAAAGTCCAGCACCTCGACATCGTCGAACATCACGATCGCCAGTTTGCGAGGCATGAGAATCCCTCCTGTGCGGACATGATCCCAACTATACCGCGAATCAAAAACGGGCGGCTTTTGACCGCCCGTCCGTGTCCTGCGGAGCCACTAGACTAAGCTGTTCAGGCCCTCGAAGAAGCGGTCAATCGCCTTCTGCGTCTTCTCCGGCGGCAGGGCATAGCTGAAGCGCGCCCAGTTCTTGCCCGCGTCGCTGAAATACACGCCCGGCACGACCGTGATCCCGAACATCTCGCCGAGATACGCGCCAAGGTCGGCGCTGTCGGTGAAGCCGGTTCCGTCAGGCCGCTTGCCGTCGGCGATGTAGCGCGATAGGTCGATGAACGCGTAGTAGCCGTCGCCCATCACGAAGCGCACGCCGGCCTTCTCCAACGCGGCGCGCAGCACACGGCGGCTCTGCTTGGTCGGCTCGATGATGCTCGCCGCCGATTTCGCGAAATCACCCTCATACGCGGCAATCGCCACGGCTTGCGCATAGTAGCTGGGCACCACGCCGTGCGATGCCGTGCTGACGATATGCTTGACGACCTTCGTCCCGGCGACGAGCTGGCAGCTGCGGATGTTCGATGCGCCGAGGCTCTTGGTCAGGCCATCGAGGATCATCAGCCGCTCGCGCTTCTCTGGCTCGAACGCTTGCAGCACCGTGTTGATGTCGGTCGGGCCGCCGTCAGTCACCCAGTGATACATCCAGTCGAACAGCACGTACGCGACACCGGCGTCCAGCGCGGCGTGCGCCAGCTCGATCTGCTCCTCGACGGGCGTCGTGCGTCCGGTCGGGTTGTCCGGCGAGGTGATGACCATGCCGGCGATCTTACGCCCATCACGGGCCACAAAATCGACCGCGGAGTGGATACCATCAACGGTGTACTTCCAGCTCGCGTCCTCGCGGCCGGGGGCATACAGCACGTTCAGGCCCAACCCATACGGCCCCCACGAATAGCTGATCCACGGCACGCGGCTGACCATCAGCAAATCACCGACACGCCCGTGGCCGAGCGACACCATCGCTTGATACGCCTTGTTCAGCCCATCGCGCCCGCCCTGTACGAACACGATGTTCTCCGGCGTCCAGCCGCTGTTCGCCGCGAGCTTCCAATAATGATTGGCCGATACATCGCGGAACTGCTTGGTGCCGAACGGCTGATCGTAGCCGGTGCCGTGCTTGACTTGCAGTTCGGCGGCGCGCATCAAAATCTCGGCCGGCACGCCGGGGAGGCTGGCGCCACCATCCCCCTGCGACGCGTCGTACACCGGCGCATCGGCGCCGTTGCGCGCCTTATACAGTTCGAGCGCCTTCTTCAGTTCAAACATGCGGGAGGGCGGTATCGAAGTCTGGTGCGCCGGATAGTCGTTGACCGGAATCCGATACTGAGCGTCTTGCGCGTAAACGGGGTTGTCCTGCTCGGTCACAGTGCTGCTCCTCAGGATAAACAAAAGCCCCTGCCGTTCAGCAGGGGCCGTCGAAACACGGGCGTTCGCGGTCTGGCTGCGGCGCGTTCGACCCGCTTATACGCGAGTCATGTAGCTGCCGTCCTCAGTCTTGATTCGGATCGTGTCGCCGACGTTGACGAACATCGGGACGCGCACCTCAAGACCGGTCTCAACCTTGACCTTCTTGGTGGGGTTGTTGGCCGTATCGCCGGCAACCGCCATCTCGCTCTCGATGACTTCCAGATCGACGCTGGTCGGAAGCTCGTAGTCGAGGATCTCGCTCTCGTAACTGCTCAGCTTGATGACCATGCCTTCTTTGAGGTACTCGAAGTCATCGCCGAAGATGTCTTTGCGAAGCTGCGGCTGCTCGAACGTGTTGTTGTCGATGAAGTTGAGAAATTCGCCGTCGTCATACAGGTATTCGACTTCGGTATTATCGAGGCGAATATCCTGCACCGTGTTGCCGGAGGGATAGGTCATTTCGACGATCGACCCGGTACGCAGATTGCGCACCTTGACGCGGATCGTGGCCGAACCACGGCCCGGCTTGATATGCTGATAGTCGATCACCTTGAACAAGTGGCCGTCTTCGGTGAACGTCGTCCCTTTACGAAGCTGATTTACATCAATCATGGGCGCCAATGCTGCCTTGTTGTGCGGTATCGCCGGAGTATAACAGACGAATTGCGCGCGCGTTAAGGGGAGAATCTTCGCCCGGTCAAGCCGCCGGATAGTCGAGGAACAGCACTTCGAGCAGCAGGCGCACGTTGACGTTCGTGCCTTGAATCAACGTCTGTGCGCGCTGGGTTTGGCGCAGCGCGGTTTCCACGGACTCCACGCGCAGCACGCGCGAAAGCTGCTCCAGCGTCGCGATGCGGTCGATATTGACCGGCTTGACGCTGTTGCCAACGGAGAGCAGCAGCAGGTCGCGCCAGTACGTCTGCCATAATTCGAGCAGGCGCAGTAGGGCCGGCTTGTCGCCTGCAAGGTCGTTCGCCAGCGCGAAACGGTCGCGCCGGGACTGCCGCAGCAGCGATTCGAGCAGATCGAGCGCCGTGCCGCGCTGCTCCAGCACCGAGTCGTCGTGGACGGCCTGCACCGCCCAGCCGATGCGCCCGCCGCTCAACCGCGCGATCAACACAGCCCGTTCGTCTTCCGTCCCGTACCGAGCGCGCAGCATCCCAGCGATGATCTCGGCGGCGACCGGCTTCAGATAGACGATTTGGCAGCGGCTCTGGATCGTCGCCAGCGTGTTTTCCATGCCGTTCGCCAGCAGGATCAAAACTGCATACGGCGGCGGTTCTTCCAGGGTCTTGAGGATGGCATCCTGCGCGGGGCCACGCGCACGCTCGAACCCCGGCACGATGGCGACGCGATACCGCGCGTCATACGGCTTGAGCGCGAGCCGGCGCATAAGATCGCGCAGGGCTTCGATCTTGAGCGTGCCAGAGGAGTCATCTTCCTCGGCGTACAGGATATCGGGATGGTTGCCGCTGGCGATCACCCGGCACGACCGGCATTCCCCACACGGGCGCGCGTCGACATCCGGGTGCTGGCAGTTGAGCGCGGCGGCAAAGGCATGCGCCAGCGTCGTTTTGCCGATCCCCGGCGTACCGGTGAAGAGATACGCCTGACGCGTGCGGCCGTGGCGCAGTCCCTTACGCAGATAGTCGACGGCCCAATCGTGGCCGAAGACGCCCCAATGCGAGGCATCGTTTGCGGTCACAGCATTCATCGGTGGAAGATCATCTCAAACCTAACACTACCGAGCCGGATTATACCGCAGCAGCGCGACGTATCGCTCACTCACTCCGCAGGGCGTAGGCGGTTTGCAGCCTCGAAATGCGGTACGCGGGATAGATTCCGGCCAGCAGCGCGGCGACCACCGCCACCCCAAACGCCAGCGCGAACTCCTCCGGCGAGAGATAGAACTGCATCGTCCAGCCAAAGCTGCGCACGTTGATGACAAACAGCAGCACCATCGCCAGCGCCAGCCCGATCGGCAGCGCCAACAGCCCCGCCACGCCGCCCATCAGGCCGGTTTGCAGCAGGGTATATCGCCACAACTGGCCGGGAGTCATGCCTGTAGCGCGCAGGATGCCGAACTGGCGCGTGTTCTCCAGCTGCAGCGACAGCAGCGCGCTCAGAATCCCGATAAACGCAACGATGGTCGCCAGCAGGCGCAGGGCGATCGTGATGGCGAATGTGTTGTCGAACACCTCGAACACGCCGGCGCGCAGTTCACGGTTGGCCTGCACGCTCAGATCGTATCCGTCGAGACGGGCGCGGATGTCCGCGATCACGGCATCAAGGCTGGCGTCCGGCGTGATGAACGCGGCGATCGAAGACACGTACGGGTCGTCCCAATACTGATCGTAGACCTCGCGCAAGATCAACACCTGCCCCTGATCGGTCGAATAATCGTAGTACACGGCGGCGATTGTGAACGTCTGCGGGCCGTGGTCGGTCGCCAGCGTGATCGCGCGCCGTTCAGGCGTGATGCCGCGCCGGAAAGCGAACGGTTCGCTGACGATCACCGCGCCCCCGCGCATCGCCGTTGGGACATCTCCGTTCGGCGCGGCATTCCACACATAGCCCCGATTAGGCGCGATGTCGGATGTCACGGCTTGCACGTTGACCGGCAGCATATCGGGATAATCCGGCGACAGGACGCTGGTGGCGCGGCTGGTTGAGACTTCGGCCACGCCCGGTGTCTGCGCGACGGTCTGCGCGGCCATAGGGTCGACATCCACAGTCGAGCCATTAGCGGCCAGCAGCGGCGACGAGATGTAGATGTCCGCGCCCAGCGTCGTCTCAAGCCAGTCGGCGACCGTGCTGCGGAACGACGAGATCATCACGCTGACGCCGACGATCACGCTCACGGCGATGGTCAGGGCGGCGACAGCGACCCCGGTGCGGCTGATCGACCGTTCGACCGCGCGCGGGGCCATCCGGCCGACAACGCCGAACAGCCGCGCCAACACCGGCTCGACGAGGCGCATCGTGACGATCAACACCGCCGGCGTGAAAAACGCCCTCCGACGACGATGCAGAACAACGCGGCGAAGCTGACGATGATGCTCTGCGTCGGCAGCGCAAGCAGCACCAGCCCAAGCGCGATCATGGCGGCCGCGGCGGCCGTGATGATCGGCGTCAGCCGGCGCATATCGAGTTCTTGATCGGAACGGCGCATCGCGCCGGCGGGCGGGGTGCGGGTTGCATCGTAGGCCGGCACGACCGCTGCGCCAACACTGGCGAACAGCCCGACCGCGACGCCTTTGATCAGCGTGAAGGACTCGACGGTGATCCCCTGCACGTCGACGCTGAAATACAGGTTGCTCACCGTCTGCGCGACAAGGCCGACCGCCGCGCGCCCGAAGATCACGCCGAGGCCCACGCCCGCCAGCGTGCCGACCGCGCCCAATGTCAGCGACTCGCCGAGGATACTGGCGAACACCTGCCGGCGCGTCGTCCCGAGCGAACGCAGGATGCCCAATATCGGCCGCCGCTGCACGACGTTGAACGTCACCGTGTTGTAGATCAGAAAGACGCCGACCACCAGCGCCAAGAGGCTGAGCGCCTGCAAGTTGAGTTCGAACGCGGCGGTCATCTGGCTGAGCGTATCGCCGCTTTCGCTGGCAGCGACAAGCTGCGCGCCCTCTGGAAGCCGCCGCTCGATCGAGGCGATCAACGACGCGGCGTCCTGTTCCGGCAAGATGAGGTCGATGCGTGTGATGCGCCCCGGCTGATCGAGCAGTTCCTGCGCGGTCGCGATGTCGGTCAGGATCAGATCGCCGAGCGCCTGCACGCTGACACGGTCTTCCGGCTTGAGGATACCGACCACCTGCACCTCAGAAATGCGCGTGCCCGTCCGGATCGTCAACGCTCCGCCGCTGGTCACGCCGAGGCGCTGCGCGAGCGCCTCCGAGATCAGCACGCTGCCGGGCCGCGCGATGAACGCTGCGATTGCATCGAACGCGGTAACCTCGCCGCTGTCGACCTCAACCGCGCTCAGGTACGACCGGAACGGCGGCTCGGCGAAGGTGTCGACGCCCAACAAGCGCAGCGGCTGATTCGCGCCGTCGACGCGCACAAACTCCGTCACCACCGGCGCGCTGTCGTGAATGCCGAGGTCGACGCGCACACTGCGATAAAACGTCCGATGGCAGCCCCGCCGGCCCCCCGATGATCTGGTGAGTCGCGCGCCCGGTCACGCTGATGGTGCTCAACTCGACGCCCGGCTCGACGACCCGTTAGCGATGTCGATCGCGATCACCATCGCCACGCCCAACGCCACGCCCAGCACGAACAGCGCGCTGTGAATAAAGCGGCGCGTGATGTCGCGGATGCCCAGTCGAATCAACAGACTCATCGCAGAACCTCAAGCTCGCAGATTGTGAAATCTAGCGCGACCGGCTGGGCGCACGATTGCCCCGCGATGAGCAGGCGGTGAGGGTTCGGCCGCCCTGCGCGCGGGACATCAATGTTTACCTCATGGTGAAACCCGCTATAATTCGGTTGCATGGTGAGGCGAAACGCGCCCTCGCTCCGGCCCTCGGAGGGGTAATGACGTCATCGGAACACACCGATCTGGACGGGCAGGAAGGCCGCCCGGATCGTGAACAACAACCGGATCAGACGCACGAACATCCCGGCGATCCGATGCATGCGTCATCCGCCACGGAATTGGCGCGCGACCCGTCGATGACCGGCCTTGCCCCGAAAGTGCGCTTGGACGAGCCGGATCGCGCCGAACATCAGGATGTCGCGTTTTCGACCACCGAACTGCGCGCAGCCCGTGACGAACAGGCGGCATCCACGCTCAACAAACCCGGTGTCCTGCTGGTCGAAGACTCGGTCGAGTTCGCCGCTATCGTGCGCGAAACCCTGCGCCGAATCAAGGTCGACGTGTTCCACGCCAAAGACGGCCGCACGGCGACTGATTACATCCGCTCCAACATGCCGCATCTGGTGCTGCTTGACCTCAATCTGCCCGACATGACCGGTTGGAGCATCCTCGAATTCATCAAGTCGCTGTACGCAGATCGGCCCGAAAGCGAACTTCCGAAGGTGATCGTGCTGACGGCTTACAACGATCCGGCCAACCGGCTGGTCGGCAAACTTCAAGAAGTGTTCCGCTTTCTGGTCAAGACCACAACCCCACTTGAGCTTCAGGCCGTCATCCGCGAGGCGCTTGCAGAGCGTTGATGCGCGCGGCCGCCCTGCTCGCTGCGGCGCTGTTCGCCGGCACCGCCGCCGCTGCGCAGCCCCCCGCTCCCGCCGGACAGCTCTATCCGATCCTCGCCGAAGCCGCCCGAACAGGGTGGACGGCCGACCGTCGCCGTGATGCCGCCGAGCTGACGCTGGCATTAGGTGACGTGGACGCTGCGCTCGCCCACTACGAGGCCGCGCTGTTGATCGACCCGCACGACGAAATCACGGCGCGCCGAACCGCCGAGCTGGCCGTACAGAACAGCCGCTGGGATCACGCCGCCGACGCGCTGCGCCGGCTGATTGCGCTGCTGCCGGACGATCCGTGGGCCAATCTGCACCTCGGCTTGCTCCTCGCCCCGGCCGCGCCGCATGACTCGCTGACGTTTTTGCGCCGCGCGGCACAGACCGGCATGGCTCCGCCAGCCGAATTGATCGAGACGATCGAGCAGTTCGCCGACGCGCGCACCGGTTTGCCACTGGCCGTCGGCGCGGTAATGACCGACGCCGCGCTGTACGGGTATGCCGAGCGGGCTTTTGAGCTTGCCGTCGCGCTCGACCCGGACACCGCACAGGCGTTGGCGTCGGTCGCGCTGGTACGCGCCATTCAGGGCAAGGACGGCGCGCCGTGGCTCGATCAAGCGCTGAGCCTCGGCTCGGAGTCGGCACAGTTATATGTTGCCGCGGGGCTGTACTATCGGGCCGTCGGACAGGACTTCATCAGCCTTGAGATGTTCCTGAACGCCCTATCGCGCGACCCGCTCAACCCGGAGATCAACGCCGAGGTTTCGACCACCTACGGCTTGCTCGGCGACACAGCCACCGCCGACTTTTGGGCGCAGCAGGCGCAGCTGCTCGCACGCGGGATGCGCGCACCGGACGCACCGCCACTTGAACCCTGACGCTTCGCTGAAATCGGTCTATACTAGCCCTCGACTGCTGCCAACACCCATACACCCGATGACACCGCAAACACGCTGGCCCAGCTATGACCTGATCTTCTTCGACTGTGACAGCACCCTGTCAACTATCGAGGGGATCGACGAACTCGCCCGCCTGAAAGGCAAGGAGCTTCGGGTCGGTGTGCTGACGCACAAGGCGATGAACGGCGAGCTGGATTTGTCGCAGGTCTACGGCAAGCGCCTGCAAGCCATCCGGCCGACGCGTGGTCAGCTCAAGGCGATCGAAGACCTCTATATGCAGACGATCGTCCCCGATGTGCAAGCCGTGTTCGACGCCCTCCGCTTCCTGAACAAGACGGTGTTCATCATCAGCGGCGGGCTGGCCGAGCCGGTGCGCGGGTTTGGCAAACGGCTGGGCGTCCCGCTTGAGAACATCCGCGCCGTCGAGCTTGAATACGACGAACTCAGCGGCGAGTGGTGGCGCTATGACGAGCCGCAGACGCGCAACGCGCAGCAGTTCATGGATCACGACAACGGGCCGCTGACGGTGAGCAGTGGCAAACCGCAGACCATCCTTGACCTGACGAGCAAGCGCGCCGGCCGACGGCTGATGGTCGGCGATGGGTCGTCGGACTTGGCGACGCGCTCGGTGGTCGACCTCTTCGTGGGGTTCGGCGGGGTCGTCAAGCGCGAAACGGTGCTGCAGGGTTCCGATGCGTTCGTCCACACCCCCTCAATCGCGCCGGTGCTGCCGCTGGCCGCCGGCCCCGCCGGGTATCAGCGTGTGCTCGGCACGCCGCATCAGGCCGTGTTTGACCGCGGCATCCGGCTTGCGTTGGAAGGCGGGTTAACCTTCAGAACCGATGACTTCCGCGCGGCGTTCACGACCGCCTTCCGCACCAGCCCATAACCTGACCTAACCGCTTCAACGTCACTGCGAGGACACCGTGCCCAAACGTCTGACCGGGTTCGCCGGAGTAATCTTCGACATGGATGGCCTGCTGGTCGACAGCGAGACCGTCTGGCACATCGTTGAGGCGGAGTTCTTCGCCGATCGCGGCGTGACGTATACCGACGCGGATCGCCAGCTCGTGATCGGCCTGCGCATCGACCACTTCCTCGATCTGCTGCGCACACACTACGGCCTGACCGAGCCGCTTGAGCACATGGTCGCCGACCTGAACGCGCGTATGGAAGCGCGCATCCCGAAGATGGTCAAGGAGAAACCGGGCGCGCACCGGCTGATCGACTTTCTGCTGACCCACGACATCCCGATGGGCGTCGCCTCCAACTCGTCAGCCGGAATCATCGACGTGACCATGCGAGCGATGGGCTGGGACGATGTGCTGCGTGTGCGCTGCACGGGGGATGACGAGCAGGCGGGCAAGCCCGCGCCGGACGTGTATCTGACGGCGGCCCGACGACTCGGTATCCAAGCGGCGCGCTCGCTCGGGCTGGAGGACAGCCGCAACGGCGCGCGTGCGGTGGTGGCGGCAGGCATGACGTGCGGCGTCGTGCCGGATGTAACCTATACGCAAGCCGAGGCGTTCCGTGAAATTACCCCGCACATCTTTGGAAGCCTCGATGACGTTCGGGCGTGGTTGGAGGAGGAACTCTCGTGACCTATCATGTCGTCGTCGCCACGGACTTGACCGACTACGCGCTCGAAACACTGCGGAGCCGTTCAGACACGACCGTCGCGCTCGTCACGCCGCGCCTGCGCGCGGTGCAGGACGCGCTCGCTGACGCTACCGCGCTCATCGCACGCGATGACATCCTCATCGACAAGGAACTGCTCGACCACGGGCCGAAGCTCAAGGTGGTTGGGCGTGTCGGCGCTGGCTTGAGCGGCATCGACATCCCGGCGGCCAGCGAGCGCGGGATCATCGTCACGCACACCCCCGGCGTCAGCGCCATCGCCGCGGCCGAGCACACGATCGCGCTCATGCTCGGCCTCTCACGCCGGTTGGTCAGCCTGCACGAAAGCCTGCGCGATGGCTATTGGCTGCTGGATCGGCGCCGGCAGGCCGCGAGCCAGCTCTCCAGCAAGACACTCGGAATCATCGGACTGGGGCGGGTGGGGCGCGCGGTCGCGCATCGGTGTCTGGCCTTCGGGATGATTGTATTGGCCTACGACCCGTACATCTCCGAGGATCAGATCGACGACCCGCGGCTGTACTTGGTCGGGCTGCCCGAACTGTTGAGCCGCAGTGATTTTGTCACGCTGCATGTGCCGCCCACCGCCGAGACGCGCGGCATGGTCGATGCCGAGTTTATCGCCCACATCAAGCCCGGCGCCAAGCTCATCAACACGGCGTTCGGCGGCCTGATCGATGAGTCGGCCGCAGCTGCGGCGCTCAAGAACGGCCATTTAAGCGGCGTGGCGCTCGACGTTTACGCCGAGGAACCGCCGTACAGCTCGCCGCTCATCGGGCTGGAATCGGTGCTGCATACGCCGCATGTCGCCGAGAATACGATCGAAGCGACGCAGGACTTGTCGATCCAGATCGTGCATCAGGTGATGGACGCGCTGCGCGGCAGCGATTACCGTAACGTCGTTAATATGCCGTTTCTGCCCGGCGCCGAATACGAGACGATCCGCCCCTATCTGGTGCTGGCCGAGCGCATGGGCACGCTGCTGCACGCGCTGGCGCGCCACGCGGTGCGGCGGGTAGCGGTCGAGTATCGCGGTAACGAACTGACCGGCTTAATCAAGCCGCTGGCCGTCGCCTTGCTCAAGGGCCTGCTCGCGCCGATCCTCGGCGACGGCGTGAGCTACGTCAACGCGCCGCTGCTGGCGGCCGAGCGCGGCATTCATCTCACGCAGACGAAGGGGCTGAAAACGGGCGACTATTCCACGCTGGTCAGCGCGCAGGTCACGCTCGACGACGGTGAGGACATCATCGTCTCCGGCACGCTGCTGGATCGGCAGGAAGCGCACATCGTGCAGGTCAACGAGTATCGCATGAACTTCGTGCCAAGCGGCCACCTACTCATCATGGGCAGCTTCGATCAGCCGGGCGTGATCGGGCGCGTCGGCACGCTGATGGCTGAGAATCAGGTGAACATCGCCAGTTGGTACACCGGCCGCGCGACCCCCGGCGGCCACACCCTGACGGTGCTTTCGCTCGATCAACCGCTGGACGACTCCGTCATGGATCAACTGCTGGCGCTGGATTTCGTGCGTCACGCGCATCAGGTCGCGTTGTTCTAAGCCGGTGTTCGTAAGTCGAGAGATTCGGTCTCCCATCTTGCAGCGTTAGTCGAACTATACGGCGCGGCGTTTCTCATCACTCATCACGTTCAACTTCGCGTTTAGCGCGCCTCACTGCTCGCTGCGAAACTCCGGCGCGAGATGGTTGATGTCGTTGACACCGATCACCATCGGGTCGCCATTGGCCTCGATCATCACGCGCGACAGGCTGCAGTGATAGACGAGCATGTTCGTCCAAGCGTGTTGATCCGGACTGAGCACATGGGCGAGCAAGAATCGGATCACGTTGCCGTGCGCCACGATCAACGTATGCCGGTCTCTCGCCGTCGCAGACACGCCGCGGAATATCTCGCCGTAGAAATCCTGAACACGCCGCCTGCATATAACCGTGTGCTCGCCGTTGATGTGCGGGCGGTTCTCGCCGAACCAGTGTGCCATCGCCGGCGGGATGCTCGGCACACATTCCTCGATACGCGTATCGAAGCGGATCGTGACACCCTCGAGCGCGGTCAAGATTCGCTCCGCCGTCCGCCGTGCCCGCAGAACCGGACTGGACAAAAATGCGTCGAAGCGCTGACCGCGCAGGGCGTCCGCGGTCAACACCGCCTGAAGTTGGCCGGTTGGGTTCAGATCCCCTTCGTCGCCGAACATACGGTCATATTGACCGTGTCGCACCATCGTGATGTAGTGGGTTCCCATTGACATCCTTACCCGGAATCGCGGTTCAAGATTCTGGCTTAGAAACCGACTTTTTGCGAGAGTTTCCCTCATTTTCCCTCAAAATCGCACGAATTCCGCCGTAGGTACTTGCCAAACTACGGGAAGTGGATATATTAGGAGTAGGCGAGGCGTCGCGCTCGGCTAATTGGGCGAGATGAGTTACCGGGCAATTACGCAAAAAGAGCCGCAGTATCGACTTGTCTTACGAAGGAGACTTCCCGTGGCTAGCATTGAGTTCTATGACGTCAAGACCCGCAGCAAGGTGAAAGTCGATCAAAAGAACGTCAAGAAGACCGTATTCAAGACCAAGAATGGTCAGGAGCGTTACGGCCTGCGCGCCAAGACCTCCGACGGCCGCCCGCTGACCAAGTTCGTCAGCAAGGCGGAGTGGGACAAGCTCAAGGTCGACATCGAGAAGTAGTCGCACCGCGAACGTAAAGAGGGGCAGCCAACGCTGTCCCTCTTTTGTTTCTGATTAGGGTTATGCGCCGCGCCGGCCGGCGTGATACCATACGCACGTCTACCTTTGTCCGGACTCGCGGATGTCGTTTAGCTTTCCCCCTGCACTGCTGCTCTTGGCGCTGGTTCCCGCTGCGATCTGGTTGGGCTACCCGCACCAGCGATTTCGCCGCCGCCGGGACACTGTAAGCCTCATCCTTCGCACGGCCATCATCGTGCTGCTGGCGCTCGCATTGGCCGGCATGCAGATCGTCCGCGACACCGACCGGTTAGCCGTCGTCTTCCTCGTGGATGCGTCCGACAGCGTTGATCCGGTCTTGCGCGATGCGGCGCTCGGCCAAGTGCGAGAGACCATCGGCGCGATGGGTGATGCCGACCTCGCGGGACTCGTGGTGTTTGCGCAGCGTCCGCTGGTCGAACGCCCGGTGTCGGACAGCCGCACCCTCGGCCCGGTACGCTCATCGCCGGACAGCGGCAATACGGACATCGCGGCGGCCGTGCGCCTCGCGCTGGCGATGTTCCCAAGCGATGCCGCACGCCGTATCGTCATCCTCAGCGACGGTCAGCAGACCATCGGCGATGCCGAAGCCGCCGCCCAGCTCGCCGCCGCCGCCGGGGTCGAGATCACGTACCTGCCGCTGCAAACACTCGACGCGCCCGACGTGCGCGTCACCCGGTTTGACGCGCCGGCCGCCGTCCCGCAGGCCAGCAGTTCGACCTCAGCCTGACTGTTCAGGCCGACCAAGCCACCCGCGCGCGGGTTGACATCTTCGCCAGCGGCGAGCTGATCACCAGCGAGACGACCGATCTGCGCGAAGGCGTCAACAACCGCACGCTGACGCTCGTCGCGCAAGACAGCGGCTTCCGCGACTTCACCGTCATCGTCCAGCCGGAGTCTATCGACGGCTACTACCAGAACAACCAGTTGGCGACGTTCAGTCAAGTGATCGGCCCGGCCCGCGTGTTGGCCGTCGGCGACGCCGAGGAGACGCAGTACATCGCCGCCGCACTGCAAGAAGCCGAACTGACGGTCGATGTCATCGCGCCGGAAAATCTGCCCATCACCGCCGCCGGGCTGATCCCGTATGAAAGCGTGATCCTCGCCAACGTCGCGGCCGACCGGCTGACCGACCGGCAGATGCAGACGATCCTCGCCTATGTGCGCGATCTGGGCGGCGGGCTGGTCTCGCTCGGCGGGCCGGAGGCGTACGGGCCGGGCGGTTATTTCCAGACCCCGCTTGAGACCGTGCTGCCGGTGTCGATGCAGCTTGAGGATCAGCAGCGCCAGCCACAGCTCACCATCGCATACGTGATCGACCGATCCGGCTCGATGGCGACGCTCGGCCCCAGCGGCCAACCGCTGATCGAACTCGCGAAGGCGGCCATTGACCGGTCGATCGACTTCTTACAGCCCACCGACCGCGCTGGTGTCGCCACGTTCGACAGCGCCGCCTATTGGATCGCCGAGATTCAGGACGTCGCCAACCGCGAGGAACTGCGGCGATTGGTCGGCACGCTGCGGCCCAGCGGCGGCACCGACATCCGCGCCGGCCTCGAACTCGTCGCACGCGATATCGTCAACGAGCCGACGCAGCTCAAGCACATCATCGTTCTGTCGGATGGCTTGTCGAACCGCGCCGGCCTTATCGAGATGGTCGGCGCGCTGTACGCGGAAGCCGGTGTCACGCTGACATCGGTGGCGCTGGGCGACGACAGCGAACTCATGCGCGACATGGCGGAGGCAGGCGGCGGGACGTATCGCATGGCGGCCGATCCGTCGACCATCCCCACGATCTTCGCGCAGGAGACCGTGCTGGCGACCCGATCCTATATCTTCGAGTCGCCGTTCGTGCCGGCGGTGTCGGGCCGCAGCCCGATCTTGCAGGGGATCGCCGGGCTGCCCGAACTGCGCGGGTATGTCGGGACATCGCTAAAAAGACGCCGCGCAGGCCGTGCTGCGTGGGCCGGAACCGTATGCCGACCCGATCCTCGCGTCATGGCAGTTCGGCCTCGGCCGGGCAGTCGCCTTCACCAGCGACGCGACCGCGCGTTGGGGCACAGCATGGGTGACGTGGGACGACTTCACGCGGTTCTGGAATCAAGCCGTGCGCTGGACGATGACCGAAGGCGGCAGCGACACCATCGAG
>JZRA01000013.1 GCA_001567485.1 Chloroflexi bacterium OLB13 | reverse complement strand
CCCACCGCCGCCGGTGTTCTGCGGCTGCGGCTGCTGCTGGGGCCCGCGCGACCCGAGGCTGATCCCGCCGCTGCGCTGGCGAGTGGGTAGGGTCGGCACCGTCCATCCGCCGCCCGTGTTGACCTGCGGTGGGGTAGGCTGGGTCGAGGGAAGCCGTGTCTTGCCTTCGTTGGCCTCTTTCCGCATTTCATCGGTGACTTCCTCACCGCGACGCGCCCGCCGGCCCAGTTCGATCTTGTTCTGGAAGATGTTTTCGTTCTTCTCTTGCTTCTTTTCTTTCTTCTGCTGATCCATCCACATTTCGTCGAGCGATTCCTGCGTGAACGCCTTGTGGGTGTCGCTCAGAAGCTGGCCCTCGGCGGTATTGCGCATCGGGATCAAGGATGGATCGACGTTAGCGTAGGCCTTCTGGCGCGCGGTCAGTTCGATGCGCCGGAAGTCGATCGGGTGCATGAGTTCAAACAGGTCAAGCACCGCCTGCATGACGAGTGGGTTGGTCGAGGCCGGATCCATGCCGTCACTCTGCGCGGCTTTTTTCACGTCGTCCGGCAGGTTCGCGAGGATTTCCTTCTGCATGTCCTCGACGGCTTGACGTTGAACCTCACCGTAGACCCGCATCTGCTCGGACAGCTTCTGCTGCAATTCCAGCCGCTTCTTCTCGATTTCTTGCAGCGACTCGTAGTACTTCTTGCGATCCTCACCCTTCGACTGGCGGTAAGCCGTCGTCAGCGAGTCCTTCATCTTGCCAATTTCGTGGATCTGTAACTGAAGCGCGCCCATGCCGGCGGGCATATCTTCGAGGTTGTCGACGACATCGAATTCAAAGGTGAAATCGGAACCGAACGCGTATTTCTTGAAGTTCTTGATCTTGGACATCAAGCCTTTTTCGTCGTCGTCCTTGTCCGAGCCGAACTTCTCCTTGTACTTCTTCTTGGCCTTGTACATGTCGTACTCGTACATGGCTTTATCTTTGAGCTGCGTGCCTTTCTCAACGACGGTGTCCTTCACTTGTGTCCCGAACTCACCCATGCGCTCCCTAGCGCCTTCGAGTTTCTCTCCAAGCACCGGGCCGAGCTTCTGCGCGGTGAGGGCAAACTGCTTGAGATACGGCTCGATCGCGCCTTGAAGGGGGTTGCGCTGGATCGTCTTGCGCAGGACTCGCCCGCCGGCCGCCGGTGTGGGACGTGGCAGCAGGCCGCCGCTGGTTCCGAGCTGTTTCATTGTGGCCCGGTTGCCAATGACGCGCTGAAGATCGAGGACATCGGTGACTGGCGTAGGTGGCAGCGATGGGGCAGCGGTGACCTGCGCTGGTTTGCGCTGTCGGTTAGACGACCGCGCTGGGGTACGGGAGCGAGGTTCGGACATCGTATTACGCTTTCACTAAGCCGCATTTGGGTGTGCGCTGCGCGATGCCCAAGGTTCCACCGCGCAATCACAAGTGTAACCCAGTTTTTCTAATCGCTGCACCAGTTTTGTAAATTTTCTATAGGATTCACCGGTGCGAAGTACGGCAAGCGTAGCGCGGGTGTCGGTTGCCGCCGGTATGTGACGGCTTTACAATGACGCGTATTCACTGATCCGGAATCACTCATGAGCAGCAGTGCATCCGCGCGCCGGCAGCCGGCCCGCCGCCCTAATCCGATAACCGCCGCGCTGGTCAACGCGTACCGGCAGTTGTTCGGCCCCAGCGACTGGCTGATGCTCATCATCGCGTGCGGCCTGATCCTGATGCCTGTCCTGACGCTGTATCTGGCGGAATTGTCGCTGGAGCCGGGCGTTGTCACGGCGGTCGGGCTGCTGGGCATCGCGTTCGGTTTCGTGATGGCGCGCAGCCGCTTCAACGAGTTCATCGGCCTGCTGATCATGACGCTGATCGGCAGCGGGATGACGGTGATCGTGGCCGGGTTCTCGGTCGAGGGCGGCGCGAGCACCGTCATTCAGCGCGGCCTCGAATGGTTCAACGACGCGATCACCGGCGGCGTGAATCAGGACGCGCTGGTCTTTACCCTGCTGGTCAGCCTCTTGATGTGGTTCCTCGCCTACAACACGGCGTGGCACATCTTCCGTGTCGACCGGCCGTGGCGGGCGATCCTGCCGCCGGCACTGGTGATTGTGCTTAACGCCGTGTTCTACGCCGGTGACAACAACCTCGACGGCTACCTGTACGTGTTCCTGTTCTGCGCGTTGATCGCGCTGGCGCGGTCGGCGCTCGAACAGCGCGAATGGGAATGGTTCAACAACGGGGTGCGCGTACCGCGCCGCCTGCGCCGGCAGTTTCTAACAGTCGGGACGACGTTGGCCGCGCTGATGGTGCTGCTGGCGTGGTTTCTACCGGTCAGCGGGCTGGACGAACGCCTCAAGGACTTTCAGGAATTTCTGCGCTCTGACCCGCTGACCGAGATCAGCGAGGTGTGGAACCGGCTGTTCGCGCCGATCAGCTCGGAAGGCCCGACCAGCGCCGATTACTACGGCGGCGACCAGCTTGAACTCAGCGGCGCGATTCAACTCGGCGATCAAACGATTCTAGCGGTTCAAGCCCCCAACGACCGGCGCTACTACTGGCGCTCACGGGTATTCGACACGTATGAACTCGGCCAGTGGCAAAGCGGCGCGGAGATCCGGCTGACGACACCGTACTCGCCGTTCGTGCCGCGTGTCGACTACGGGCAGGCGCGCGCGCAGGTCACGATGACGTACACGGTTGGGGCGCGCAGCTTGCGCATCGTGCATACCGCGCCGCAGCCCGCGCAGATCGATCTTGAGACGCGCACCGACCTGACCTATCTTGACGACAGCGACGCACCGCCCATGAACATCTCGGCGATCCGGCCGCTTAGCGTGCTTCAGCGCGGGGCGACGTATACCGCCACCAGCCTTGTCAGCGTGGCGACCGCCGATCAACTGCGCGCGGCAGGCAGCGATTACCCCGAATGGATCGTCTCGCACCCACAGTATCTGCGCACGACGCCGAACGTGATCAGCGACCGCGCCGAGCAGCTCGCCGCGCAGATCGTGGCGGAGGCCGGTGCGGCCAACAGCTACGACAAGGCGAAGGCGATCGAGCGCTGGCTGCGAGAGAACATCGAATACAACCAGAGCATCCCTGAGCCGCCTGTCGGCCTCGACCCGATCGACTGGTTCCTGTTCGACCTCAAGCAGGGCTACTGCAACTACTACGCGACGGCGATGGTCGTCATGCTGCGCAGTCAGGGGATCCCCGCGCGCATGGCCGCCGGCTTCTCGCAGGGGACGTATGACGGCCCGCTCGGCCAGTACATCGTCAAGGAGAACGACGCGCATACGTGGGTCGAGGCGTACTTCCCGAATTACGGCTGGATCGAGTTTGAGCCGACCTCGAATCAGGCGCCGCTGACGCGCGAGGGCGACGATTTGAGCGACACCAGCCTGAACAATCCGCAAGGTGAGCCATCCCCAACGCCGACCCCGACGCCTTCGCCGACCCCGACCGCCACCGCGACGTTCACGCCGCCGCCAGCGACCGAATCGCCGACGCGACGATAGCCGGCACGACGCTGCCTGAGGATACCGTCGTGCCACCGACCGCCACGCCGTCTCCCAGCCCGACACCGACGCCGTCTCCAACGCCGACCGCGCTCATTCTGCCCACTCCGCCGCCGGTCGCGCCTGAGCCGCGCAGCGTCCTCGATCTGCTGCTGCCGGCGCTCGGCCTCGTGCTGATTATCGTCGTGGCCGTCCTTATTCTGATCTTCCTGCTGTGGTTGTTATACTGGTGGTGGGAATGGCGCGGTTTACGCGGGCTAAGCCCGGCCAGCCGTGTTTACGCGCGCCTTGAGCGCTATCTCGGATTGATCGGCATCCGTTTCGCGCCGGAGCAGACCCCTGACGAGCGCCGCCGTCACATCATGCGACAGCTTCCCAACGCCGAACGGCCGGTGAGCGTGATTACGCGGATGTATACCGCTGAACGGTACGGCCCGGCAGAACGTCGGCCGTCCGAAACGGAGAACGAGCAAGCAGAGACCGTGTGGGGCGATGCACGCCGTACGATTTTGCAGCGGTGGCGTCGTCGCTTCGCCTTCTGGAAGCGAAATGATACATGACGTTTACAGCTTCAATCGTCGCAGCGACACTGGGGGAACGCCCCTACAAGTATTTTGAGTCCGTGCCGAGCACGATGGATGCCGCGCGGGAATGGCTGCTGGAAGGGGCCTTGAGCGGCTCGATGGTCATCGCTGACCAGCAGACGGCCGGGCGCGGGCGCATGGGACGGGTGTGGGTCGCGCCTGATCGGTGCGCGCTGGCGATGTCGGTCGTTATGCGCGTTAAAGTGCATTGGCTCAGTCAGGTCGCGATGCTGGGCGGCCTTGTCGTCGCTGACGCGCTGGTGAAGATCGGCGTGAGTGACGTGCGCCTCAAGTGGCCTAACGACGTGTTGATCGGCCGGCGCAAGGTGGCGGGCATCTTGGCCGAGTCGGAATGGGACGGCTCGAATCTGCGCGGCGCGATCCTCGGCATCGGCGTGAACTTCGCGGGCGATTTCTCTACTTCCGAGCTGAACGCACAAGCCGTAAGCATCACCTCGGCGCTGGGCCATGAACCCGACCCAGCCGCGTTCTTTGCGCATCTCATCGCCGCTTATGATGCCCGCACGAGTCAGCTGGGCACGCCGGCGCTCTTTGAGACGTGGCGTTCGAAGCTGTGGACGATCGGCCAGAAGGTGCGCGTGGAGAGCAGTCCGCCGGTTGACGGTATCGCTGAGGACGTCTCGCCGCTTGGCGCGCTGATGGTGCGCTCGGTTGACGGACGCCTGCATACCGTGATGGCGGCCGATGTCAAAGTCTGGCCGGTCGAAGGCACGACGTAGCCCGAAAGCCATCAGCGGTTATCTGCGCTGACCCGCCGTTGGTCGGCCGTGCCGGGCAACAGCAGGCACAACGATCAAACCACAGAGGACACGCGGCTATAGTCTGAAATGGAAACCGCACATCGTCCCGGTGTGATACGGGTCAGCATGCGCCCTACGGCTCGGTCGCGCTGATGATGACGCCGACAGTGCTGGGGATTACACGGATTTCGTCCGGCTGATTAGCGCCGGAGCTGATCGTCACTACGGGCTGTAGGTCGTACGTCCCCGGCGCCAACTGCGTGACGTCCACCGAAACGACGATCATGTCTGCCGTCAGCGCGTCGATGAACGGCTGTGGGCCGGTCACCAGCACAGTCACAAGGCTTGGGATCACACGCACCGGGCTAACCGCCCCCGTCACCGTGATCTCGATGTCATCCAACTGCGCCTGCGCCACGCGCGTCTCGATCACGATGTCGACCGTGACGTTCTGGCCTTCCAACAGCGTGACCTCGCCGTTAGCGAGCATATCCGGCAGCTGTACCGGGACATTGATCGTGAAGCTCTCTGTCCGGTTGGTCAGGTCGATGATCGCAGTGTCGAGCACGTCGGGCAGCAGCGCCAATGCGGCGGCTGACCCGCGCACGGTCGCCGTCTGCGGCGTGTACATCTCCAACCGCACGACATATCCCTCGGCCAAGCTCTCGAAGTCGATCTGCGGGCGGATCGGCAGCGCCACCACGTCCTCGCGCTGGCGGATGTCGATACTGACCTCGACCGTATCCGTGCCGAGCGTCACGTCGCTGAGGATCGTGCCGTTGGCGTTGACTGCCACAATGTCGACCTGCCGGCTGAACGCGGTGCGCTGATCGCTGAGGTCGACGGTCGCGCGGATATGGTCGACGCGATCGACCTGCGCCAGCGTGCCGGTCACCAGCACCTGCGTCTGGCCCAACTGCGGCTCGCCGCGCTGATAGCCGGGCGGCGGCTCGCCGGTGAACTCGACCACGACCGGCTTTTGCCGCGCCTGCCGCTGTTCGAGCGTCACGGTCAGCTGCGCAGGGCGCGTATCGACGGTGGCCTGTCGCGCGGTCGATACCGTCAGCGGAACTGCGTGCGTGCCGGCGTTGAGGTTGCTCAGGTCAGCGCGCACCGTCAAGTCTTCAGGCGTCATGCGTTCGATGGTGGACTGGCGCGCGCGCACCTCAACCGCGACCATCCGCCGCAAGGACGATCGGTTGGTGATAATCATCGCGTCGTTCTCGATCATCTGGATCGGGACGTTGTTGAACACGGTCACGCGGATCGGGTCGACTTGCAGCGTAGCGATGACCCAGACCATAAATGCGAGCGCCAGTGAGGCGATGAACCACGGCACGTTGCCGCGAACGCGTCGAATCATGCGGCTACCTTCGGCGGTTTGCGGCGCAAGACGGAACCCACACGCAAGCGCAGGCGGCTCAGCGCGCCGATCGAGCCGATGGTCTGCGGGTTGTAGAAGCTCTCCAGCAGTGAGCGCAGGCGGTCGATCTCAAGGCGCAGCACGATGCGTCCGCCCTGCGTCAGCGCGATTCGGCCGGTCTCCTCGCTGACCAGCACGCAAATCGCGTCGCTGACCTCGCTGATCCCCAGCGCGGCGCGGTGGCGTGTGCCCATCTTGCGGTTGGGCAGGTTGCGGCTCGCGGTCAGCGGCAGAACCGCGCCCGCCGCCGCGATCCGCCCGTCGCGGCTGATGATGACCGCGCCGTCGTGCAGCTCGGTTTTGGGCCAGAATACGGTGAGCAGCAGCTGCGACGTCACCTGTGCGTGAAGCGGGATGCCGGTGCGCACGAAGTCGCCCAGCGTACTCTCGCGCTCCAGCACGATCAGCGCGCCGTGGCGGCGCTCCGACAGCTTGTCGACCGCCTGACAGATTTCCTCGACGATCTCGGCGTGCAGGTCTTCGGTGCGCTGCCGCGTGGTGTTGAAGATCGACCCGCGCCCGATCTGCTCAAGCGCGCGCCGCAGCTCCGGCTGGAAAATCACCGGAATCGCCACCGCCACGACGGTGAGCAGGTTGGAGATGACCCAGCCGAGCGCCTGAAGCTGAAACAGCGCCGACAGCGCCACCAGCACGACGATCAACAACAGCGTGCCGCGCAGCAGCGCGACCGCCTGCGTGCCACGGAACAGCATACTGGCGCCGAAAAACAGGAATGCGACGATCAGGATATCGATGACCGAGCGCAGGTCGAAGCTTTCGAGCGCCCATAGCAGTTCCACGGCGGCCCCTAGCGTTCAAGCTGCCGCAAAAGCTGCAGGTATTGATTGGCGTTGGTCGGCCCCAGTTTGACCAGCTGCTTGATGGTGACGACCGCTTCTTGGGTCAAACCGGCCTTGAGCTGAAGTTCTCCGAGCGCGTCAAGCTGCGTGATCGCCTCGGAGTTGCGCCCGGTCTGGCGGTACAGCCCGGCCAGCCGTGAACGCAGCGCGATCTCGTCCGGGTACAGGCGAACGAGTTCCTCCAGCGTCTTGACGATCGCCCCGACCTGCTTCTCACGCGCATACTGCGACAACAGCTCGTCGAGCCGCTTGACGGCTTCGTTGCTGTTGCCCTGCCCGAAGTGGATGTCGATCAACTGGCGGCGGGCGCGCTCGTCGTGCGGCCTCAGCTCCAGAATCTCCTCATACGTGCGCTGCGCGCGCCGCAGGTCGAAGCGGGTCATGTCGATCTCGGCGATCTGGTGCTTGATCGCCACCAACTGCTCGGCGTCGTCAGAGAACCGTTTGCACAGCGCATGCGCCATCGTGAGCGCCTCGCGCGCGCCGTCGATATTGCCGAGCTGGCGGTACGTCTTGCCGAGGTGAAGGTAATGCGGCATGACCTCCGGCTGACGGCCCTGCTGTTCAAGCAGGTTGATTAGCTCGGTGCGAATGGTGGTGTCGAGTGGCGCCATCTCCAGCACCTCGTTGAGGATCGAGGCGGCGCGGTCGAAGTCATCGCGTACCATGTAGCTCTGCGCGACCATCTGGTACTTGTTGATCGCCTGCCGCAGCCGCCCCTCGCGCACCATGATCTCCGCCATGCGCACATGAACCGGCAGATAATACGGCGCTTCCTCGACGGCTTGATGCGCCTCGTCCATCGCCAGCAGGAAGCGCTCCTCGCGGATGTAGCGGTCGATGCGCTGAACCGCCTCGGCCAGTTCGTCGCCGCCGCCGCTGCCCAAGAAGTCGCGGACACCGCCCGCGCCCGACGTGCGCAGCATCTCGTCCAAGTGCTGGCGCAGATCGTTGACGCGCTGCGGCCACTCCTTACCGGAGAGCGTGCGCAGAAAGCGCTGGTTGATGGCGACGAGAATCTCGTCGTTGGCCTCTTCCAGCGCGTCGACCAGCCCGCGATACACCCGCTCGACCTCCGCGCGCGGCGCCTTGTTGCGCTCGGTTTCAATCGTCTGTAAGCACTGCACGAGGAAACGGGCCGCGTGCTGCTGTTTGCCCAGCCGCGCGTTCGCCATCCCAAGCGCGTGCAGCGCGCCGATGCGAAGCTGCGGGACGCTCAACACCTCGCCCAGATACCCCACCGATTCCTGCGGGCGGTCGGCTTGCAGCAGCAGCACGCCGAGGTTCATCTTGAGCGCCGGATGGTTCAGATTCGGCAGCGCCCGCAGATACGCGTCAATCGCCTCTGCGCGCGCGTCCTGCCGCTGAAGCTCCATCGCCTTGAGCGCATCAGCGCCGGTCGCGTCGAGCATGCCGGTTTCCAGCACATGCGCGGCCAACATGCTCAACGCCTGATTGAGCGACTCGCCGATTGGGCCGCGCGGGTCGCCCTCGGACAGCGCCTTGTCGCTCTCGTCGGACATCTCGAAATCGGCGTCCAAGCGCGGCGCCGAATGGCGGATCGTGTGCGGCGCGGCGTCCGCGTCCTCCGGCGGCATGACCAGCTCGCCGCCGGCGCGCAGCGCGTTCAAGCCGTTCAGCGCGAACGAGTTGCGCGGGTCGATCTTGAGCGCCCGTTCAACCGCACGGATCGCGCGTTCGTTGTCGTTGTCACGGCGGAAGTAGTAGGCGAGGATCAAGAACTGCCGCAGCGAGCGCTTGCGGTCATTGATGCGCTCGTAGGCCTGCGCCAGCTTCGCGTGAACGCTCGTGAGGCCCGGTGTCAGGCTGGCGGCGCGCTCCCAGTTGAAGATCGCCTTGTCGATGTCGCGCAGCGCAAGATACGCCTCGGCCACATGCACGTATTTCTGCGCGGCTTCGCGGTTGCGCCCCATACGTTCGAGCACCTCGGCGGCGTTTTCGGCTGCGGACGGATCATCGGGCACAAGCTGCTGAGCGCGTTCCAGCTCGCGCAGCGCTTCGTTGAGCCGGTCGGCACGCAGCAGCGCCAACCCCAAATGCAGGCGGGCGTCGCCATCGTTTTCGAACTCTTTGACGGCCCGGCCATAATGGTCGATGGCCGCCTCCCAGTTCTGCTCCCACGCCGCGTCGTGCCCGGCGTTCATGTAATCCGTGTATGCGTCGCGGTTCCCGGCCATTCCCGGATCTCTCCATTACTACTCGGTCGCCCGGTGCTTCATCATCAGCGCCGGCAGCGGCCCTCAGCTCCCCAACAGGCGGGCAAGGATCGCCTTCTGCGCGTGCAGGCGGTTATGCGCCTGCTGGAAGATCACCGCGCGTGGGCCGTCCATCATCTCGTCGGTGATCTCTTTGCCACGATAAGCCGGAAGGTCGTGCATGACGACGGCGTCCGGCTTCGCTTGATCGAGCAGCGCGGCGTTGATCTGATACCCAGCGAACGCCGCGATTCGTTCACCCGCCTCGTCTTCCTGACCCATGCTGATCCACGTGTCGGTGTAGAGAACGTCGGCTCCGGTGGCGGCGTCTTCAGGGCGCTCGACCTGCGTGAACTCGATCTCGCTGCGCTGAATGACCGGCATCGCCGCGTCGACCACCGCCTGCGGAATCGCGTACCCCGGCGGCGACGCGATGCTGAAGTCGATCCCGAAATGGGCGCACATAAACAGCAGCGACGACGCGACGTTGTTGCCATCCCCAATATATGCCAGTTTAAGGCCATCGGTGCGCCCAAAGTGTTCACGAATCGTCAGAACATCCGCCATCACCTGACACGGGTGATGATCGTCGCTCAACCCGTTGATCACCGGCACGCCTGACCACTTCGCCAGCTCGACGACGTGGTTGTGGTCGAACACCCGCGCCATGATGCCATGTACCATCCCTGACAGCACGCGCGCGATGTCGCTGATCGCCTCGCGCTTGCCCAGCCCGATCTCGTTTTGCCCCAGCATAACGGCGCTGCCGCCGAGGTGCTGCATGCCCACGTCGAAGCTCACGCGCGTGCGCAGCGAGGGCTTCTGGAAGATCATCGCCAGCACTTTGCCTTTGAGGATCGGCCGGTTGCCGCCCGCGAGATACTCAGCCTTGAGCGCGGCGGCTTCGTCGATCAGCGCGCGCAGTTCGTCCGTACTCCAGTCATCAAGAGAGAGAAAATGCCGCATCGTCGTCCTTCCGGCAGGGCAGCGCAGGGAGCAGTTGGAATGGATTGGAGTATATCACACGGCGGCGCGCAGACGATAAGTGCTGAGGGAGGAAAAATCTGATTGGAGCCTATTGGAATCCGTTCAGCGTGCTGACCTGCCGCCAGCGTAAGCCGTCCCCTTCTCATTCCCGCGTTATCTGCGTGCGCTACACTGCCTGCACCGCACACCGAGGGAGAATCGACGATGACTTCCGTTCCGTTGACCGATGTTGAGATCGCCAGCGCGCTAAATGATCTGCCCGGCTGGGAGCGCGACGGCGACGCCCTGACCCGCACCGTCACATTCGACGCGTATCTGGCCGGCGCGGCGTTTGCCTCGGCCGTCGGCGTTCTGGCAGAGGGCCTCGGCCACCACCCCGACCTGTATATCGGCTACAAGAAAGTCACTGTGCGCTTCAATACCCACGACGCCGGCGGCAAGATCACCGCTAAGGATGTCGCGGCGGCGCGCGCCGTCAACGCGCTCGGGTATCCCAAGTAAATTCAGAACTGACAAGCACGCGGATTCCCCGTACAATAGGCCCCCGTTTGTCCGACCTGTTGTGTTGAGGATCCCATTCCATGATGATTGAACACCCCGGCTTCGTGCTGTGGATGACCGGATTGTCCGGCGCTGGCAAAACCACGCTGGCGCTGGCGCTCGAAAAGGAACTGCGCGCGCGCGGCGTCCGCCTCGAACGACTCGACGGTGACACCGTCCGCGAAGGCTTGACCCGCGACCTCGGCTTCAGCAAGGAAGACCGCGACAAGAACATCGAGCGCGTGTCGTTCGTCGCCAAGCTGCTCAGCCGCAACCACGTCGCCGTGATCGCGTCGTTCATCTCGCCGTATGCCGCTATGCGCGAGTTCGTCCGCAAGGAGACCACCAACTTCCTCGAAGTGTACGTGGACGCGCCGTTGGAGGAATGCGAACGCCGCGACGTGAAGGGCTGGTACGCGAAGGCGCGCGCGGGTCAGGTGAAGAACTTCACCGGCATTGACGACCCGTATGAGGCCCCGGAGAACGCGGAAATCCACATCCGCACCGACCTCTACAGCATCGACGAATGCGTCGCGCAGATACTCGAATCGCTTGAGGAGCGCCAGTTCATCCCCGCGGTCACGGCGTAGCCGGCACGCGGTACACCTCGACATCCCCGTATTTCGCAAGAAACGCGAGCGGGTCTAGGCAGACGGTGCTCTGTCCAATGGCCCGCTCGTATGGCCCCACCAGCACAATCCCCACCTGATAACGCCCCGCCGCCGATCCCGCGCCGCGCAGCACCGGCTGACAGTCACCCGGATCATCGGCCGTGAAGAAAGCCGCCACGGCCTCGGCCTTGCGCCCGGCGTTGAGCGTCAAGGCGGGGCCGGCGGACACGACTTGCTGACCGGCCCACACCGGCAGCCATACACTCACCTGCGGCGCGGCCAACACGACTTGACGGCCCGTGCCGCGGACTAACTGGAACGCGCGCAGATAGTCGGCCGGCAGCGTCACGCGGCGCTGTGCAAGTTCCAGCGGGGCCAACATCACGGCCGCATGGCTGGCCGCGATCAACGGCAGGATCACCGCGACCACACGGTAGCGCCAACGCCGGTTCTGCAAGCGTGGAAACCACACGTCTTCGGTCGCGCGCGCGGCGAAATAGGCAACCGGTATCATCAACCCGGTCAGGAAACCGCCGTACACGAACGGCAGCGTAAACGCCATCACCACCATCGCCGCCAGCCAGACGAGCATGTAGGCCGAGCCGTCCGGCTCGAACCGCCGCAGCCCACGCCACATGCCCGGCAGCGCGATCAGGCCGGGCAGGCCGATCCCGATCAGCAGCGGGCCGACGGCGGGGACGGTGTCTCGCCCGCGCAGTTCCCACAGCATCGAGATCAGCGGATAGCTGGTAGTGAGGATCAGGTTGTAGGCGAGGATCGGCAGCGCCGGCGTCACCATCCAGAGGTACCACAGCGCGTTGCGGCGCAGGCGTGAGCGACGCACGCCGTCGACCGCCAGCAGCGCGCCGAACGTGACGGTCACCGGGCCAAGCGCCTGCGGGTAGATCAGCGCCAGTACGATAGAGAACACGATCAGCGTAAGCCCGCTGTTGATGACGCTCGGCTTGGTGGTGTTATCCGGGGCCAGCGCGTCGAGGATCGCCGCCGACAGGAACGCCAAGCACGCAATCGCCAGCGGGAGATGCACATTGAGCAGCGCCGCCTGAAACGGATACAGTCCCGAGCCAACGGTATCAGCCGCGCCCGACGGGATCAGCCAACCGAAGCCCGCCCCGACGGACGCAATCGACCAGAACACGCGCCGGATCGTCAGCCGCGTCCAGATCGCCGCGCCCAGCACGTACAGCGCATGGAACATGAACAGCGCCGCCAGCGCCCGTGCGATGTGGAACAACGTGATCCCGTCGAGGCCGGTGATCCGCGCGAGCTGCCCCACCACGATGTACAGCGGGTCGGCGAAGATGCCGGACTGCGCTTCACCCGTGTGCAGCGCACGCCACAGCCAGCCGTTGTCCTGACCGATGCGCACGATGCTCAACACTTGCGCGGCTCCGTCCGGCGCGTGCAGGGCGCCCATGAAAGCTCGCGACGGGTCGGTCAAGCGGACAGGGAGGAGGATCATGGGGAGCAGGATGAACAGCGCCAGAATCGTAGCGCCCGTGGTCACCCACCGCCACTCGGCGGCGGTCACTTGACCGGTATAGCGTGCCTGCATGCTGCGTCCTTCAGCGTGGATCGTTCGCGGCGTCCGCCTATCGTGATTGTATCCGAAGTTGCGTTGAGTGCGTTAAGGCGAGCACAATGCTTAGGCGTCCGCGAACCGCCCCAACAGCTCGATCTCCGGCTCAAGCCGCACGCCGAACTGCGCTTCGACGACGGCCTGCACATGCCGGATCAGCGTGTAGTAGTCCGCCGCGGTCGCTTTGCCACCCGCATTGATGAAGAAGTTGGCGTGCACGGGCGAGACCTGCGCGCCGCCGATGGTATGGCCTTTCAGCCCGCATGCTTCGATCAACCGTCCGGCATAGTCGCCCGGCGGATTCTTGAACACGCTGCCGAGGCTCGCCCCCGATGGCTGCGTGCGCTTGCGATGCGCGTTGTACTCGGCCATGCGCGCGTTGATGTCTGCCGGATTGTCCGGCGTGAGCCGCAGCGTCGCGCCGGTCACTAGAAAGCGCCGATCAGCGCGTGACTTGAGCGCGGAATGCCGGTAAGCATAGTCGAGATCGGCTGTCGTCCATTCGCGCGCGCCGGATGGCTCGACAACCCACGCCGACACCACGCAGTCTGCCATCGACGTGCCGTGCGCGCCGGCGTTGTTGACCACCGCGCCGCCGACCGTGCCGGGGACAGCCACCGCCCACTCGAACCCACGCAGGCCGAGCGTGGCGCAGGTGCGCGTCAGATGAGTCAGGGCCGTCCCTGCGCTCACGCGTAATGTGGTCGCGTCCAGCGGAACGATCTCGGCCGTCCGATTGTTGATGACGATCAGTCCGTCCACGCCCGCGTCGCTGATCAACACGTTGGCGCCGCCGCCCAACACGCGCACCGGCACGCCCGCGCCCCACGCCGCCGTGACAATCGCTTCGAGGTCGTCGGTGTCGCGCGCGACGATCAGCGCGTCGGCCGGGCCGCCGAGGCGCGCGGCAGTATAGCGGGCGAGGCCGGGATCCTCGGCGAAGCGGGAGGTCAGCGCGGCAGGAAGGTCGTCAATGCTCATAGCGCACAGTGTACGTCCCGGCGCATAAAACCGGTAGGGATAGGCCAGTCTGAAAAGAATTAAGGAAACGTTGAGTTACACGGATCAATAATTGTGATACGATGAATACATCGCAGAGACCAACCCTGCGAATAACACTAATCCAACATTCTAACGCCTTGAGATTACAGCTCACCAACGCAAGCTAACATCACGCCCGAATTCAAGTAGACCTACCGTTCGAGTGAGACCGGGTACGGCGAATAAGGAGCACCACACCGCACCGTACAATACCGAAACTTAGAGCCTACCATCCCATTACGGAAGTACCGCCATGTTACAGCCCAACAATCTCCTCCGGCTCGTCCCGTACACGCATCTGATCCCTGCAAACGAACTCGGCTGGGATGAATTGGCACGGCTGTACAACATCACGCGTGCCGACTACCTCGTGCCGATGCCGATGGATGGGCCGCGCTTGCAGGAGCACGCCCACGCTTACGACATCGCCCTCGACAAGTCGATCGTGGCGATCGACGGCTGGGGCGAGCCGATCGGGCTGGGCCTGCTGGGCATACGCGACTGGCAAGCATGGATTACGCGGTTCGGCGTCGCATCGAGTCATCGCGGTCAGGGCATCGGCATGTCCATCGTCAACGCCCTGCTCGACGCGGCATGGACGACCTCCGCCCGGAATGTGGCGCTCGAGATCATCTGTGGTAACGACGCCGCGCGCGCACTGTTCGACCGGGCTGGATTCAGCGCCTGCCGCGAAATGCTCGTGCTGCGCCGCCCCCCGCTGGCCCCCGCCGAAGTCGCCGTGCAAGATGTTCACATCACGACGCTGCGCCCGCACGAGATCGAGTGGCTGCTCCAGCGCCGCGAGGATCAGCCGACATGGATCAACGCGACGGCCTCGCTCCGCAACCTCGGCAAGCTGACCGGCCTGCGCGCCCGCACCCTTGACGGCGAGGAGAGCTGGATCATCTTCCACCGCGACCCGTACGTCCTGTCGCACTTCGTGTTCGGCCCGTGGGTGAACGCCGAGATCGCGATGGCGCTGTTGGCGTCGGTGCATCAGGTCTACCGCAAGTTCGACACCAAGATCGAGAACATCCCCGTCAACAGCCCGTACTGGCCCATCCTCAAGCAGTTGGGCTACGTGCTGGCGTTCCGGCGCTGCGAAATGGTGATCGACCGGCCCGCCCCGCTGGCCTAACCGGTAAGCCCTTCCACACACGAAGTCGTTCCCTAGCGCTGGCGCTGGCGATCCGTGAGCCGTTCGAGCGCGCGCGGTGTGTCGCGCCGGCGGATTCGGCCCCACTGCGAGCGCCGCGTCCCTAATCCGGCGTGAATCGGCGAGTAATCGCCCCAAAAAGCGTGGAAAACATCACAAATCTACAGAAATGTGCTACACTGCGGGGCATGTCCGGCCACAAACGCGGAATCATCCCCATGCAGATCACCAGCACACCCGCCGAAAACGTCGCAGAGCAGAGCGTCCCCGCCTCTGATCTCTCACAGCAGCGCGCCGCCGAAAACACATTCATGGCGTCGATGCTGTTTGCGGGGGTGCGCTGCATCCTCGAATACGTCGTGCTGCCGTTCTTGCTGCCGCTGCTCAACCTGAGCGACTCAATCGCCGTGCCGCTGGTGATGGGCGTCAACATCGTGGCGTTCGTGGCGCTGATCGCGAGCGTGCGTAAGTTCTACGCCATCAACTACAAGCACAAGCACCTGTATCTGGCCGTTGCCGTCGTCGGCGGTGTTGTGCTGTCGATCTTCCTGATCGGCAACTTGCGCACGCTGATCGGCTAACGCGTTAGCGTGTACGTCAACATCAGCACGCCGTCGGGGAAGACGGTGTGCGCCGTGAGCGTCAGGCTGCGATGGCCGTCAAATGCAGCGAACAGCGGCGTGCCGCGCCCCAATACAACCGGCATCACGGCGAGCTGAATCTCGTCCAGCACGCCGGCTGAAATCGCCTGCGCCGCCAGATCGCCGCCGCCTACGATCCAAATATCCTTGTCGGTGCGCGTCTTGAGATCGGCGATCACCGCGCCGATGTCTCCCTGCGTGAAGCTCAGACGTTCCGCGTCCGGAAAGCGCGGCAGGTCGCGGTGGGTCATCACCACGGACTCGACATTCGGGTACACCCACCCCACGCCGAACCCGAAGATGTCCATGTACGTCTTGCTGCCCATGATGACCGCGCCGAGCGTGGCGTAGAACGCCTCGTATCCGTAATCCACGTTGCTCCCGAACTCGTGAAGCCAATCGACCTTGCCCTCGGCGTCGGCGATGAAGTTGTCCACGCTCGCGGCGACGTAATACACGACCTTCGACATGGGGCGCTCCTCTCGTGTGATCTGCGGATGTGCAGCGGGGATGAGGGATCGTACCCCGGCATTGTACTGGAAACTGCCGATTCACGATTCGCAGAAGCGCAGAATCTGCCGAAAACCACCAATTAACGGTGGAAGTTTCGCCGGCTGAAGGCTAGGATACGAACGATACAAACGCTCAACAGGCCGGGATACCCCCGCCTTCAACGCACTGAACATGCGGCGCGAGCGACACGCCATGCCGCGACGTCGCTCACGCCGGGATTTCCACAACACATACGGATAAACCCGATGCACATCAGTAATGTCCTTCGCTGGATTCACATCCTCGCCGGCGCCGCTTGGCTGGGTGAGGTTGTCGTCGTCAATTTCGTTCTGGTTCCTGTCCTCGCGCGGGTGGAGGCGGACAAGCGCGGGTGGTTCTTGGGGATGATCTTCCCGCACATCTTCCATCTCGCTACCGCCCTGTCGGTCACGACGATCCTCGCCGGCGCGGCCCTGAACTTGAGCCTCGTCAACTGGCGTCTGGATGTCGCGCTGATCCGCCTGACTTCCACACAGTGGGGGTGGAGTATTCTGATCGGCGGCCTGCTGGGGTTGGGGCTGACGCTGTTTCACCTCGTCATCGAACACCGTCTTGAGCCGCATGTGCTGACGGTCAAGGAACAGTTTGACGAGGAGGCGTTTCAGCACGTCCTGCGCCGCCTGCGCCTCATCCCCCGTCTGGGGCTGGGCGTTCTGCTGGCGATCTTCATGTTCATGATGTTCGCCACACGCGGGCTGTAAGTGGAGCGAGAGCGCGCCGGCGAGCTGTGCGCCGATGCGGCCTCTTAGGCGGTTTCCCGTCCCCCCCCACCGCCAGCTTCGGTGTGGATGTGAGGCGAGGGGGGGACGGGATGAAGACTGCTACGACCGGCCAAAGACCAGCCGTGGGATTTCACGCAGCTTCGGCAAGCGGCCCGCCAGCAGGGTTTGCACACGGAAGAAACGTCCCGCAAGCCAGTAAACCCCCATCAACGTAACGGCCAACAGCCCGATGCTGAGCGCGACCTCCATGACCGGGACGTTTGTCAGCAGCATCCGCATCGGCATCCCCAGCAGCGCAGTGACCGGGAACAAGCTGCAAATGACCGGGACGGCCCCGTTCGGATCGGAGAGAAACGCCGGCGCGGCGAACAACGGGATCATCACGGGGATGATAATCACCGCCGCCAGCTGCGGGCCTTCGGTGGCCGAGTTGCTCAGTGCGCCGACCATCCCGAAGAACGCCGCGAGCATAAAGTAGCCGAGGATGAAGTACACCAGCAGGATCGGCAGCGCGGAAACCGGAATGATGATCCCGACGAGGAACGGCAGGCTTTGGCGCAGGAAGTCGCCTTGCAGCACCAACAGGATGAGGCCCATGCCGATCCACACCGAGACCTGCACCAGCGCCATGACGGCCTGCGCCAGCACCTTGCCGGCTAGCAGTTGGCTTGCGCGTACCGACGTGATCAGCACTTCGATGACGCGCGTCTCCTTCTCCTCGATGACGCTTTGCATCAGGTAGCCGCTGCCGGTAAAGACCGTGATGATAAACAGCATCGCGAACACGTAGATCACCGTGAAGTTCGCGTTTTCGCGATCCTCGGCCGACAGGTCTGACGATGCGCCGTTGGTTCCCCGTTCAAGTTCGGCGAGGTTGATCTGCGTGATGACGCTCGGCTGGCGGATGCGGTCGACTACGGCAGCGTCCAGCTCGCCTTGCAGCTCCAGCACCGCCAGCGAGCGCAGCGGCTCGCCACTGATCCCCTCCAGCGAAATCGTCGGAAGGATTTGGCGCGCGATGCCGGTCTCGCCGAAGTCCGCCGGGATGACGTAAACCGTGTCGAATTCGTCGGCGTTCAGCGCGGCGACGGCCTCGTCCTCACTCGCAAGGTACGTGACCCCCTCGGCCGTGACATCGCTGAGCTGCCCGCTGAGATCGACTACGGCGACACGCTTGTCGGTGTTGAACTGCGTGGCGACCTGCTGGATGTCGCGGATCATCTCGCCGGGGGTGGGGGCGAGCACCTGCCAAAACTGTGACAGCGCGAACAGGATCAGCGGCAGGCCGAAGGTGCTGAACAGAAAGCCCTTACGGCGCAGTGTGCGCCCCATCTCGTAACGCATGACGCGGAAGATACTGGTCATGGCTAGGCGGCCTCCGTTTTCGGCTGGCTCGGCGCCGATGCCGGCGCGCGGCCACGTATGATCTGAATGATTCGGCGTAGGTTCGGCATCTTGTTGGTGTTGAGCACGCCCCACCGGAACATGCGCGCCGACAGCCACAACACAAACCCGTTGACGACGATCAAGCCCGCGATGCTCACAAGGATTTGCCACAGCGGCACGTTCGTCAGGCCGACGCGCATCAGCACGGCCATCGGCGCGGTGATCGGGATGAGCGACAGCGCCACCGGCAGCGTCCCGTTGGGATCCAGCAGGAACGTGAAGAACGCCAAGTACGGGATCATCACCGGCAGGATCATGATGGCCGACAGCTGGCGCGACTCCTGCTCGGAGCCGACAATCGCGCCGATGCAAATGCTGATAGCGGCCAACAGCACATACGACAGGAAGTAATACACCAGCGCCAGCACGGCCAGATCGGGCGGCAGCGAGAACCCGCTCAGGATGTTCTGTTGGTTGGCGATGCTGATGCCGATGTACGCGGCCGCCAGCAGCGTCACGACCTGCAGCAGGCCCAGCACGCACATGCCGATCAGCTTGCCGATCAGCAGCTCCATCGGCCTGACCGAGGTCACGAGGATCTCCATGATCCGGTTGGTCTTTTCCTCGACCAGCCCGCTCATCAGGAAGCTGCTCGTTGTAACCGACGACATGACGAGGAAGAACCCGAAGATGATGGGCAGAAACGCGACGAAGAAGATGCTGTCAGGGCCGAACGTGCGGTTGCCCTCCAGCACCGTGACGTCGAACTCCGGCTCTTCGCGCACGAGGTTGAGCGCCGCTTGGTTGTTCACGCCGGCGGTGAGATGCTCCAGCATCAGCGAATTGATGGCGTCATACAGCGGTTCAGGCGCGTTGCTCCGCGTATACAGGTTGATGCGCCCGGTTTGCATGTACTGCGGCGTGACCTCGATGAAGGACTTGATCGACCCGTCTTCCATGCCTTGATCGGCGGCGGCGCGATCATCCAGATAGACAAATGGGACGGGGCTGTCTTGCGGGTTCAGGCGCGCGGCGAGAACGTGCGCGTCAGAGGCATCCACGATGCCCACTGGCGCGAACTCCGAGAGATTTTTCTCGTCACTGGATAGCCCGATGCTCAGGATCAGCGAGATCGCGACGATCAGCGGGGTGCCGAATACCGCGAACAGGAACGATGGGCGGCGTACATTGTGGAAGAACTCGCGCCGCGCGATCAGCAGGATTTTACTGATGTTCACGGCTGGCCCCCATCTCCTCTACCACCTGAATGAAGATGTCGTTCAGCTGAGGCACGGCCAAGGCGAACTTCTCGACGCTGACGCCCGGTGCTGCCGCCAGCGCGCCCATCATGTCGTTCGGCGTAACGTTCGGCTTCAGGTGCAGCGTGGCGCCGCGTCCGTTGCCGTTGTGGTCAACACTGCTGACGCCCGGCACCGAGGCCCAATCACCACTGCCCACAATCTCGATCGCGTTGTCGGCGTAGCGGCGGCGGATTTCCTCGACCTCGCCGTAGAGCGCCAGCTCGCCTTTGTTAATCATCAGCAGGCGTTCGCACAGCTCCTCGACCTGCGCCATCTGGTGCGTGCTCATCACGACGGTCGTCCCCTGATTACGCAGATCGCGCACAAGATCCATCAGCACCCGCGTGTTCAAGGGATCGAGGCCGCTGAACGGCTCATCGACGATGATTAGCTCAGGCCGGTGAATCACGGTCACGGCGAACTGAATCTTCTGGTGCATACCCTTGCTGAGTTCGCTCACCTTCTTCTTGGCGACTTCGGGCATTTCGAGGTGGTTGAGCAGTTCAAGCGCGCGCGCCTTCGCATCTTGCGTCGACATCCCTTTGAGGCGGCCGAGATACGTCATCATCTCAAGCACACGCACGTTGCGATACAAGCCGCGGTCTTCTGGCAGATAGCCGATGCGATCCTTCGCCTTGTCCGTCAGCGGTTGGCCGAACACGGTGATGCTGCCGCTGTCCGGTTTGATGATGTCGAGGATCATGCGCATGGTCGTGGATTTGCCAGCGCCGTTCGGCCCCAACATGGCGAAGATCTCGCCGCGCTTGACCTCGAACGTCAGGTCTGAAACGGCCCTGAACGTCCCGTACGACTTGTAGACGTGCTCTACACCGATTACGCTGTCTGCCATGAGTTGTCCCTTTCGTTAGGCTTCCACTCTAAGCCGGTGTTCGTAAGTCGAGAGAGTCGGTCTCCTACCTTGCACCGGTTCGTCGAGCTATACGGCGCGGCGTTTTCTCATCACTCATCACTTTCAACTTCGTGCTTAGGATGTAGGGTGTCGGCCATCCTATTCTTTATTCATGTGTAACCACGCTGCCGTGGGCAGTACCCGCCTGTGGCGGCCGTCAGCGCCGAGCGATGGCTTCCAAGTGCTGTTCCATCCCCGCCCCGTGCTGCGCGTTGGGTTGATGAGAGGCTGAGGAAGGGCGATCCCGTTCGTCCGCGTTTTTGAACACAGCGCAAAACATTCGCAGTTAGTAAGAATTGCGCTAAACTAAACTATCGACACATCGTCAAAACAAGTACACACTTCTTATACTAATCTAGGGGCGCTAGAGTTTCGTTGGGAATGGTCGAATTGGGTGATTTGAACCCTAATCTTTGAGGTTTGGGGATACGCCGACTGCATAAGGTCGAGGTAACACGTGACGGAACGGCCGACGGTTTTAATCGTTGACGACGACTACAGCGCGCTTTCGCTGCTCGGTATTATGCTCGACCGCGAAGGCTTCGAACCCGTCAAGGTCTATGATGCACACGAGGCGCTGGCGGCGTTGGGCCTGCGCACCCCCGACTTGATTATCCTCGATTTGATGATGCCGGGGATCGACGGCGTAAGGCTCGCGACGATCCTTCGCCAGCGGCGTGATACCTCGCGCACGCCAATCCTGATGCTGTCGTCGATGGCGGATCAGGACAATATCCGGCGCGGCCTCGACGCGGGCGCTAACGACTACCTCATCAAGCCGGTGCTGCACGCCGAGCTGATCGCAAAAGTACGCGCATTGATCAAGGCCGCGCGTTCCTAGCGCCCAGCGGTTTCAGCGCCGGTGCGCTGCCCCAAACCCCCTCTCCAGAGATGACCCTTACAATCGCGGTCACGGAGAGGGAGAGTCTCGCGGCGGCGGGGGTGACGTCTTTCCTACGGCGAGGTGGGCGTCGGGATGATGCCGAGGTCGCCGGGGTTTTCTCCGCCGGGCAGCGGTGTGATCTCCGGCGTCGGCGTCCACTGCGGCGCCTGCGTCAATATCCCCGCCCTGTAGTCAGCATACGATCCATCCCAGAATGGCGCTTGTGCTGGCGAGGCGAACTCGGCTGTCGCGTTGACCATCCCCGGCCCGCCCTGCGTGTACACCTGCGGCCTGAGCGCCTCGTCCAGCAGCGGAATGCCGCCGGCCGGGACAATGCCGGTATCGAGCGGCACGTTGTCCGGCGGGACAGGGGCGGTCAGCAAGTCGAGCGGGTAATTCAGCCCTGCGGTGCGGCTGAAGCCCGGCCACGGACGCAGGCTGAACGCATTCTGCGCCAGCAAGTTAGGCTGTCCGCCGCTCAAGACATCACCGGCTAAGGCGAACGCTTCGCCCCAGTTCTGCGGCAGGTTGTAGAGCGCCACGGCCAGCGGCTCGAACATGAGCTGCAAGCTGCGCGCCACATCGTAAAGCTGCGTCTCTTTGAGCGGGATCACGGCCCGCACGTCGAGCGATACCGGCAGCGTGTCGTCCACCGTCACCGGCAGGTTGAGCGCGACGGGAAGCTGCAGCCCGACCGGCAGCGACAGCGAAACGCGCGCGTTGCTCAACGTCAGGCTGGGGGCCTGAATCTGCGCGACGACCGTCAGCGGCACGGCTTCGGTGAGCGTGACGACGGTGTTCTGGTTGATCGGGATGTCGAGATTGACCGGCACGTCGGCGCGCACCGGGATCGTCCAGTCGATCGTCGCGTCTTCGAGGCCGACGAACGCGCTGTACAGCCCGCCTACCAACGGCTCGGCGATGTTGTGCTTGATGTCGAACAGCGTCGCCGCCAAAATCAGCACGACCACCACCAGCACCAGATTCACGATGAAGCTGAAGATCACCATAAAGCGCCAGAACGAGCGTCCCATGAAGCGCAGAAACTTCCGCATGTGTGTGTCCTCGACGGTATCTGCGAGCGTAGAAGCCAACCGGTCAGGATCAGGATGCCGTGAGTGATGCGATCCTGATTGATGATCTAACGATACACCGGCCCGCGCAACGCACGCAAAAAGAACCGCGGTCTGATAGGCCGTCGTTGACCGGAGCGTCCACTCCACACGCCCGGACGGTGTATACGCCGTGCTTAAAGGTACGGCCTCAAGCCTAGACCGTCTGCGGATCGACGAACTCGATCGTCTCGCTGGTGGCGGGCAGATCGGCATAGGCGCCGCGCAGGGCCGGGTCACGGATGGCGAGCGCGAGCTGAATCATCGACTCGCGGGTCATCATCGACAGCTCATCGCGTGGGATGCGCGCGCGCCGCCGGTCTTGAAGCGAAACGGCCGGCCGAAGTGAAGCTGAACAGGCGTGCGCCGCGGAAACCGGTGCTTGAAGTGCTGCGCTCCGCTGAGGCCGGCGGGCAGGATCACCGCGTCAGCTTTGGTCGCCACATACGTCATGCCGTCCTTCGGCTCTTGCAATCCGTGTGGCGAGCGTGTGCCCTCTGGCGCGATGAGGATCATCAGCCCGCTTTTGAGCAGCGCGATCGAGTTCATCAGGGCTTCGCGGTCAACCACGCCGCGATGTACTTTGTACGCGCCGTACCACCACAGAAACGGCCCCCAGACCGGCGAACGGAAGTTCTCGACCTTGCTCATCGGCACAACATGACGCCGCCGCACCGCCGCCATGCACAGTCCGGGGTCGATCGCGCTGATGTGATTCATCATCAGGATGGTCGGGCCGCGCGGCGGGATGTTCTCAATGCCGGTCACGTCGAAGTCGATCAAGACGCGTACGACCAGCCGCAGCACGCTGTTGAAGATCGTGCGCCGCCAACCGAGGTTGGGCTGACGCGCGATATAGTCACGCACGGCCGGGGAAAGCGAAGAATCTACAGCCAACCTGATGCTCCGTTGGGTGCAAGCCGTCCGCGGATTAGTGTAGCGTGTCTCAGGGGTTATGCGGAGGCTCGGCCTGTAGAATTTCGTCTCTCCGAATCCCTCGCTCCCGGCCCTCAGAGAGAGGGGAGAAGGACGTGTGCGCCGGAGGGGGCAACGTGAGGGAAAGACCCGCAGCCGCCCCTCCGCGCGCGTATATCGTTCCTACCGGATGGCGTCCCCTGCGATACCTTCCGCGCGCGACATGGCGATCAACTGACGTGCTTGCGCAAGCTGAGTCGTCGTCAGGACGCGGGCCGCAAGCACTGGATCAAGCCGCCGGAACGCCTTGATGATGATGTTCGCCAACGTCGACGTAATCACGACGACGAGGCCGAGGTTGGTGGGAGCCAATTCGAGCGTCTTCTTGGCGTTTGTCAACGCAGGCCCAGCACTGGTCGCCCGCGCGCGGCTGAGGTCGACGATGAGGTCACAGCGGTGGGCTTTGCTCTCAACCATCGCATTACCCTGTTCCTGCGACTGAAAGTACTCTTCCCATGTATAGCGACCGACGAAGGTCGCCCGGATGATCGTCTCTTCTGCATCATCCCACTCAATCGTTATCTCAGCCACCGTTTAGCATCCCGTTATCTCAACTTCAGAGGTGGTTCCATCCGCGAAACCACGATGGCCGGATTATAGGTCAGGATGACAGGGACTAGGATTAAGGTTGGACTCTGCACGCAATCTAAGAAGCGCTGGCCCGTTCCTTTGCGATCAGCTCGCGGGCCTGCTCAAGCCGGGACGCCATCAAGACACGCGCCGAGAGCGCCGGGTCGAGACGCTTGAGCGCGGTGAGGACGATATTCGCCAACGGTGACGTGATTACAACGAACCGACCGAGGTTGCTGGGGGCATTTTGAAGGGTCTTCTTGGCGTTTGTCAGCGCAGGCCCGGCGTTTGTAGATGACCCCCGGCTGAGATCGACGATGATGTCACAGCGATGGGGCTTGCCTTCGATCCAGTCACTGCCCTGCTTCTGAGTCGCAAAGAACTCCTCCCACGTGAAGCGACCGACAAACGTCATCCGGACAACCGTCTCTTCTGCGTCGTCCCACTCTATCGTTATCTCTGCCATAAATTTATCGCCTTCCCGTTCGTCGCCAAGAAACCAGCGGGGATCTCACGCGTGAGGCCGTCACTGCCGAATTATAGGACAAGACGGCGATAGCAAGGGTTAAGGTCGAACGCCGCGCATCACTTGGAAGCACTGGCCCGTTCCTTTGCGATCAGCTCGCGAGCCTGCTCAAGCCGGGATGCCATCAAGACGCGCGCCGAGAGCGCCGGATCGAGGCGCTTGAGCGCGGTGAGGACGATATTCGCCAACGGTGATGTGATTATGATGAACCGGCCGAGGTTGTCGGGGGCATCTTGGATGATCTTCTTGGCGTTTGTGAGCGGGGGCATGGCGCTTGTCGTTACCCCCCGGCTGAGATCGACGATGACGTCACAGCGATGGGACTTGCCTTCGACCCGGTCTCTGCCCTGCTTGTGAGTCGCAAAGAACTCCTCCCACGTGAAGCGACCGACAAACGTCATCCGGATGATCGTCTCTTCTGCGTCGTCCCACTCAATCGTTGCTTCAGTCACCGTTCAACTGCCTTCCATCCTGCCATCTCAACTTCAGAGGCGGTTTCATCCGCGAAACCACGATGGCCGGATTATAGGACAGGATGGCGGTGGTAAGGGTTAAGATCGAACCCTGCGCATCACTTGGAAGCGTTGGCCCGTTCTTTTGCGATCAGCTCGCGGGCCTGCTCGACCGAGCTGACGCTGACGACCTTGCTGCCTAACTGGGCATCGAAGCGCTTGAACACGTTGGCGAGCATTCCGATCAACGGATTGATGACGACCACCAGTAGGCCGAAATTCTCTGGAAACATGCGCATCGCCTCACGGGCGTTGTACAGCGCCGGGGCCGCCGATTCCATCGTTCCGGGGCGCATGTTGGCGATGACGTCACAGCGATACGGCTTGGTTCCGATCATCTCAGACGATTTGTTGATGGTCTCAAAGAACTCGTCCCACGTCCATTTTCCAGAGAATTCGCCGTAGATGATGGTCTCAGCTTCGTCGTCCCACTGGTTAATGATTGGCATACAAGCCTCCTCAATCGACTGATGAGGGGAAATGCCACGCAGCGATAATCCCCCGTGCTATACTGATAATACGTCCAAATTGAAAGGCGCGCGCGATGGCCCGCAAAACAGCCGCAGTCAACGGGAATGGCGTCAAGCACGCCGCTGCCCCCAAACCTCTCACAGAAATCGAACGCAACCCCGGTATGCCGCTTGACCTCGGTTGGGTGAACCGGGCGCGCGTCAACCGCAGCGCCGCCGAGCGCCGCGCCAAGACCTTACCCGCCCGCCGCAGTGTCAAGCGAGATGCACAGGCGGCATGGCTCCTCAAAGCGGTCACCTGCATCGACCTCACCACCCTCAGCGGTGACGACACGCCATCGAATGTGCAGCGTCTATGCGCGAAGGCGCGCAGCCCCATCCGTGAGGATATCCTCGAAGCGCTCGGCATGGCGGATGCGGGCATTACGGTCGGCGCGGTGTGCGTCTATCACCAGCGCGTGACGGACGCGATCGCCGCGCTGCAAGGCACGGACATTCCGGTCGCGGCCGTCAGCACCGGCTTCCCCGCCGGACTCAGCCCGTTCAAGCAGCGCGTCGAGGAGATCCACGCCTCGGTCGAGGCCGGCGCGCGCGAGATCGATATCGTCATCACGCGTGAATACGTCCTGCGCGGCGAGTGGCAGAAGCTGTACGACGAGGTCAAGGCGTTCCGCGAGGCATGCGGTGACGCGCACATGAAGTCCATTCTAGCGACCGGCGAGCTGGGGACGCTCACCAACGTCGCCAAAGCCAGCCTCGTCGCGATGATGGCCGGCGCCGATTTCATCAAGACCAGCACCGGCAAGGAATCGGTCAACGCGACGCTGGAGGTCAGCCTCGTGATGACGCGCGCCATCCGCGAGTACTACGAACGCACTGGCTATCTGATCGGCTACAAACCGGCCGGGGGAATCCGAACGGCTAAAGATGCGCTCAACTATCTGGCGGTGATGCGCGAGGAACTCGGCGTGCGCTGGATGCAGCCTGACCTGTTCCGTTTTGGCGCGTCTGGCCTGCTGACCGACATCGAACGGCAGTTATCGCACCACGTCACCGGCCGCTACGCCGCCAAGCACCACATACCGATGGGGTGAGGGTGTGAGAGGGGGCGTCCGTCAGGCGCATGGTCAAGAGAAGTAAGCTCTTTGTACGGATGCTATCTGGATCACGCGACTTGCGTTTTGAGGATTTCGTTCGCGTACTGGAAGGATTCGGTTTTGAGCTTAGGCGAACGTCTGGGAGTCACCGGGTCTTTGTGCATCGGGACGTCCCACGGCCATTTCCAGTCCAACCAAGAAGCGACGGTAAGGCAAAACCATATCAGATCGATCAGTTTCTGAAGTTGATCGAGCAGCACGATCTAGAACTGAGTGAGGACTAGACCCATGCGCGATTACCATATCAATGTGTTCTGGAGCGAAGTGGACGGTGAATGGATCGCCGATATTCCAGATCTCGAACCCTGTTCGGCATCCGGCCCAACGCCTGAAGACGCTGTCCGCGAGGTTCAGATCGCAAGAGATCTGTGGCTTC
Source organism: Chloroflexi bacterium OLB13 (assembly GCA_001567485.1). GTDB lineage: Bacteria > Chloroflexota > Anaerolineae > Aggregatilineales > Phototrophicaceae > Flexicrinis. Next base: position 8,319 of record JZRA01000013.1, on the reverse strand, counting down.
AAGTCGCGGCCGAGAAAGGACTTCCAATCCCTGAGCCACGCTATCGTCCGGCGATTTACAAGGTGGTCGGTTAGGGTCGCCATGCTAGGGCGCGTATTTAGATCACAACACAACAAGATCAAGGATGACAACTCTGGGTATGGGGTGAAACCCCACCAGTATGTCCTAAGCGCGAAGTTGAAAGTGACGAGTGATGAGTGATGAGAAAACGCCGCGCCGTATAGCTCGACTAACGCTGCAAGATGAGAGACCGAATCTCTCGACTTACGAACACCGGCTTAGGAGAACAGCATGACCGTCAAAGACTACTTCGAAAGCCTCGATTACGCGCCCGCGCCGGAATCGCCGTCAGCGGCCAACGCATGGCTGGATGCGCACGATCGCAAGTTCGACCTGTTCATCAACGGAAGGTGGCACGCGCCGTCCGGCGGTAAGACGCTCGTCACCAGCAACCCTGCCAACGGCCAGAAGATCGCTGAGGTCGCGGACGCCTCCGCCGAGGACGTCGACGCGGCGTATCAGGCGGCGCGCACGGCCTTCGAGTCGTGGTCGGCGCTCAGCGGGCACGCCCGCGCCCGTTATTTGTACGCCATCGCGCGCGGCATCCAGCGTCATCAACGCCTGCTCGCCGTCCTCGAATCGATGGACAACGGCAAGTCGATCCGCGAAAGCCGCGACCTCGATATCCCGCTGGTCGCGCGCCACTTCTATCACCACGCCGGATGGGCGCAGTTGATGGAGACCGAAATGCGCGATTACGCGCCGGTCGGCGTGGTCGGTCAGGTGATCCCGTGGAACTTCCCGCTGTTGATGCTGGCGTGGAAGATCGCACCGGCGCTGGCGATGGGCAATACGGTCGTGCTCAAGCCCGCGCCGTTCACCAACCTGAGCGCACTGCTGTTCGCGGAAATCTGCGCCGAGGCCGGACTGCCGGCGGGGGTCGTCAACATCGTCACCGGCGGCGATCAAACCGGCGCGGCCATCACGGCGCATCCGGGCTTCGACAAGATCGCCTTCACCGGCAGCACCAATGTCGGTCGCATCATCCGCCGTGTGACGGCCGGACGCGGCATCAAGCTGTCGCTCGAATTGGGCGGCAAGTCACCGTATGTCGTGTTCGACGACTGCGATCCGGACGGCGCGGTCGAGGGCTTGGTCGATGCGATCTGGTTCAATCAAGGCCAAGTGTGCTGCGCCGGATCACGCCTGCTGGTACAGGAGAGCATCGCCGACCGATTCATCGACAAGGTGCGCCGGCGGATGAACATGCTGCGAGTCGGCGATTCGCTCGATAAAGCCGTCGACATGGGGCCGGTCGTCGCGCCCGTGCAGTACGAGACCATCGAACGGCTCGTAAAGAAGGGGCTGGCCGAAGGCGCGGTGCTGTATCAGGCTGATACGGCGATCCCGTCCCACGGCTGCTACTACCCGCCCTCGCTGCTGACCAACGTCCAGCCCGCCTCAACTGTCGCGCAGGAAGAAATCTTCGGGCCGGTGCTGGTAGCGATGACCTTCCGCACGCCGGCCGAGGCCATCGAACTCGCCAACAACACGCGCTACGGCCTCGCCGCCAGCGTGTGGTCGGACAACATCAACCTCGCCATGGAGGTCGCGCGCGCGGTCAAAGCCGGCAGCGTGTGGGTCAACAGCACGAACCTGTTCGACGCGGCCAGCGGCTTCGGCGGCTACCGCGAGAGCGGCTTCGGGCGGGAAGGCGGCAAGGAAGGGCTGTACGAGTACACGCGGCCCAAGTGGCATCCGCGCCCGCATCCCGAACTGCCCGGCAAGGACAGCGCGGCCTTCAAGAACTGGGGCAGGGCGACCCCACCCGGCCCCGCGCCCCTAAACCAAGTGATGAGTGATGAATCTCAAGTGATGAGGAAGAACGGCAAGAAACACAGCACTCAGCACCCGGTACCCAGCACTTTCTCCATCGATCGCACCGCCAAGATGTTCATCGGCGGCAAGCAGAAGCGGCCCGACGGGAACTATTCGCGTCCGGTGTTGTCGCCGGATGGTCGCGAGGTCGGTTTGGTCGGGGATGGTAACCGCAAGGACATCCGCGACGCCGTGAGCGCCGCCCGCAGCGCCGAAGGATGGGGCTTCCGCACCGGCCATCAGCGCGCGCAAATCTTGTATTACATCGCCGAGAACCTCTCCGCCCGCGCCGAGGAATTCGCCCGGCGCATCGCGGCCATGACCGGTGTCACGCTGGAGGCGGCGCTTCACGAGGTCGAGCTGAGCATTTCGCGCTGGTTCACATGGGCGGCGTGGGCGGACAAGTACGGCGGAGTCGTGCAGGAGACCGAACTGCGCGGCTTGACCATTGCGCTCACCGAACCACTCGGCACGATCGGAATCGCCTGCCCGGACGAGGCGCCGCTGCTGGCGTTCGTCTCGCTCGTCGCGCCGGCCGTCGCGCGCGGGAACACGGTCGTCGTCGTGCCGTCGCAGGCGCATCCGCTGGCGGCGACCGACTTCTATCAAGTGCTGGAAACGTCCGACCTGCCCGCAGGTGTCGTCAACATCGTCACTGGCGACCGCGATCATCTGACCAAGACGTTGGTCGAGCATGACGACATCGACGGCATGTGGTACTTTGGGTCGGCGGTCGGCAGCGCGATGGTCGAGCAGCTCTCGGCTTACAACATGAAGCGCACATGGGTGAACTACGGCGAGCCGCGCGATTGGGCGGACGAGCAGCAGGGCGCAGGTCACGAGTTCCTGCATCAATCCACACACGTCAAGAACATCTGGGTGCCGATGGGCGAATAGGCGCGGAAGAAGCAGCCCTCACGCGTGAAAAGGGGCGCGTTACGATGCGCCCCACAACCACGTTACCCCATCTTCGCCGGTGGTCGCCAAGAGACGCGCATCCGAGCTGAAAGCTGGCCGCAGCGCCGGTGCAGTGTGCGCCGCGCCTTCGTACAGCACCGTGCTGCCATCCGCCGCGATCAAGCGCACGAAGTTATCTTGACTGGTCACGGCCATTACGCTGCCGTCCGGCGAGAACTCGATCCCGGTGATCGGCCCGAAGAACGACGTGAGCACGTGCGGCGGACTTTGCAGATTGCCCACGTTGAACACGCGCAGCGCGCTGTCGGTCGACCCGACGGCCAGCGCGCGCCCGTTTGGTGAGATCGCCAATGCCGTCGCCACGGCCTCCCCGCCGAGCAGGAAGCGGTCAGGGTTGGGGCGCAGGCGGCGCTCGGCGACCCGCGCCACGGTCACATACCCGTCATCTGTCCCCAACGCCGCGACACCCGGCGCGCCGGTCAGCGCCAGCGCCGTGAAGGCCGTGTTATCCCGGCGTTCGCGTTCGGCGCTTATCCCGGCGGCAATCTCGGTGAACCGCAGCGTGCCGTCGATAGCCGTCGAGACGACCACGTCGCGGTCGTCGTTGAGGCTGACTAACCCGGATACGCGCGCCTCGTGGGCGAAGATGTCGCGCCGATCACCCGTCAGCGGATTGACGACCACCAGCGTGCCGTCCTCGGCCGCGGCGACGATCTCGTTCTCGCTCCGGTACAGCACGAACATCACGCTGCCGCGCTCCAAATCGACGGTCGAACGCAGCGTGCGTGTGGCGACGTCCCAGAACTCGATCACGCCGTCGGTGCAGCCCACCGCGAGGATCGTGCCGTCCGGGCTGAACGCGGCGGACTCGGTCTTTTCGGGCATCCGAATCCAGCCGACACGCGTGCCGGACGTGCTGTCCCACAGGCTGACGTCTTGTGCGCTGGCGATGGCGTACAGCGTGCCGGACACGGCGACGGCGCGCATTCGATGGTGCAGCATATTGGCGATTTCGCCGTGTGATTCGCCGCTTTCCGCCACCTGCACGCGTAGATATTCGTCGCCGCCGACGGTCACGAGCAGGCCGTCGTCGCGCACAGCCATATCCCAGATCGGCCGGTCGCCGTTCTGATAACCGCCGACCTGTTCACCCGCCTCGATGTCCCACACCTGCACCGCGCCGGATTCGCCGCCGCTGACCAGCCGGCCATCAGGCAGGAACACAAGCGAACCGATCGCGCCCTGTCCCTGTTGGAACTCGTGCACGACCTCGCCCGTCGCCGCATCCCATACGGTGATGGCGGCCAGTTCGCCGGCGGTGGCGATGTGCCGTCCATCGGGGCTGAAGGCCAGCGCGCGGACGGCCTCCCCGCTGGCGGGAATTGTGCGTGCCGGTTCGAGCGACTCGACGTTCCACACGATCACGCCCGCCTCGCCGCCGGCGGTCGCCAGCCACTGCCCGTCGGTGCTGTACGCCAGCGCGTTGACCGCGCCGCCGTGGTCGGTTCGCTGCGCGATCAGCTTGCCGGACGGTAGATCCCAGATGCGCAGCGTGGAATCGGTCGAGCCGGCGGCGATCTGCGCGCCGTCCGGACGCATGGCGATTCGCATGGCGTAGAACGGTGCGCCCTCAAGCCGCTGCGTCGCTTCAGGGGCGCGTGTCTCGGTGTACAGCACGCCGACCGACGTAGCGACCGCCAACAGCTTGCCGCTTGGGCTGAACGCGAGATCGTTGGCCTCGCCGTTGCCGAGCATCGCCAGCGGTTGAAGGCTGCCGGCCGTCTGCGGCGTGATCGGCGGCGAATCGCCTTGCGCCAATGCCAATCCGGCCGTAAGCAGCAGCCCGAGTATCGCGATCCGCCAGCGCATCGTCATCTCCCTCAGTGGTGCGAAAGAACATCTCTTGTGAGCGTATTCTAGCGCAGGTTCAGGGTGCGGAAGGATTGCGATGCTGCGACGATCCCGTTTCTGCGTGGGGCGAGGGCGGCACACGTTCGCAGTCCGGCAGAAGACGGCGTGGACTCAGGGGTGTTCCCGGACTTCCGCCAGCACGAGTTCGGCGTGCCCGCAGGTGTCGATGCGCCACACACGGCGCGACATCGCCCCACCGCCGTTGGCCGTGATCGTGACGCGCAAATGCCCCGCGTCCTCCCACGCCAGTTCCGGACGATCAAGCGAGGGCGAGATTGGCACACCGGCCAGTACGTGCGGGCGCAGGTCGGCCGTCAACCCCCACACCTCATAGGTGTCTGGTTCGGGCCAGCGGCTCCACGCGACCGGCAGCACACGCTCGCAATCCGTCGGAAGCGGGGCGGCGAACCACCCTACAAGCGACGCGGCCATCAACACAACCCATGTCAGCATACGACGCTAGTTCTGCTGCTCGCTGAGCGGCACGATCTCGCCGCACAGGTCGATCATCGAGACCACCCGCCCGCCGGGGATGAAGTGGCCGAAACGGATGTGCACCTCATCCGCCCACTCGATCAGCGGCCCGTTCCCCTGCGGCACTTCGAACGTATGCAGCAGCTTGGGTGTGGTGCCCGCCTCACTTTCGGGGTCGCCGTAGGACGTCACCCACAGTTCGATCTGCTTCGGGTTAGCGGGATCGTCCCAGCGCCACTCCACGACGCGGTAGCCATCGGGAGACAGCGCGGTGTTGAGCAAGAATTCGGTCTCGCCGCTGAATAGCAGGGTGCTGGACGTCGGCTCGCCGAGCGTGAGCTCGAACACACGGAACGGCGCGTTGAACTGGGCGAGGTTCGCGTCGAAGTCCGGGAACAACATGGTGCGGAAGGTCGGAACCTCGGCCTCGTAGTCCCACACGATCGGCGGCTCGATCACGCCGTGACCGACGCCGATCCACGTTGTGCCGGAGAACAGCTCGCGCGGGTTGGTCATCGCCACGTCGACCGTCCAGATCCTGTCGAAGCCGACGATCACAAGATACTGGCCGTCGGGCGAGATACTGAGCTGGCCGGCCCCGCCGTAGGGGAGCAGTTCGGTCAGCGTGCCGGTGTCGAGGTCGAGCGACCACAGATCGGACGGCAGCTCGAAGTAGATGCCTTCTGCGTCGGTCAGCAGCTGAGTGTGAAACAGCACCGTGTGAGTACCGGGAATGAACTGGGGACGAAACAGGGTCACGGCGTCGCGGAAGTCCTCGTCCCTCAAGTTGAACATCGTTTCGTTGTCGAGCAGAGTTACCAGATCGCCATCGCGGACGGTGAAGACGCCGATACGGAATCCGTCGCTGGCCTCGATCAACAGCGCCTCGCCGTCGTCCGACCACAGCACACGGTCGGCGTTCAGATTATCGGGCAGGTCGAACGCCGTTTCGATGCCGTTGACGACGACATCGCCGTTCTCGTCGATGAATGCGCGTTCCGGCGCCATCAGCGGCAGCTGATACGGCGGAAGCGGGCATTCGACCGGCGCGGGCTGTGCGAAAGTTGACGATGCCGCCATGAGCAGTAACAGGGCTAGAGCGAGTGCGATCATAGGGTGAACCTCCTCGTTAGGCCGGGTTCGAGATTGATGGGTCGATGGTGTCCACTTCAGCATACCGGGAATCAAGCGCCGCGCCTGCCCGCTGCATGACGATGTTCATACGCGAGTCAACGCAATCCCGCCTGTCACTGTGCGCATGACTCGTTGCGAGGTTTGGAGAATCGCGGTAGTGTGAGATCAGGTGCTCTTTCAGGGAGGCTCAGATGAAACGTGTTTTGCTTGTGCTTATTGTGATTCTCGTCATGTTAACGCCCGCTGCCGCGCAGGAATCCGGTGATGGCGAACGATCTCCGCTGCTGCGGGCCTTGAGCGCCGTGCCGGTCATCCCTGAGGTGCTGGGCCTCGAACTGATCGCATCGTATGCCAATTACACCGACGCGATGCAGGCACGCACCGGCGTCGTGTTCCCGACGCATGCTGCCTTCCAAGCGGCGTATGACATGGAGAAGCCGGAAGCAGGTGCAGCGCCGTGGGCATTTGCGCCGTCCGGGCCGTCGACCCTGCTGCAAAGTTTCTTTTTGCTCAAAGATATGCCGGAAGCCATCGGACTCGACTTCTTTCAGATCGGGCAGGCCATCGAGGTGGGCCGGCCCCCCACGCAGGTGATGGCTTATTTCGGCGCGTTTGAACCGACGCTCATGGCTGAAAAGCTCAAAGCCCTCGGATTTGCGCTGGAGTCCGAGACCGATGCCGGCTTGCTGATTTGCAGCACCGAAGGCTGTGACGCCGGCGCGCAGATGGACTTAGCGATGCGCAACCCACTTAGCCCGTTCGGCGGTGACCTCGGCCGGCGCTTCCCGGTATTGGCGTCCGAGTCGGTGATCGTCACGGGGCCGAGCCTTGATGCGTTCAAGGCGTCGACCGCCGCCGTGGCAGGTGAACGGCCGTCCGCCGCCGATCTCGAACCGTTCCAAGCGGTCGACTCGGTGCTGTCGGCGTTCCCGTACGTGCCGGGTGTGATCTTCCTCAGCCCGCTGGCCGGCACTGCATTTGACCCTGCGATGGTCATTCAGGGTGATAATGCGCAAGCTGTGATTGACGCGCTCAACCAGACACTGAGCGAGAATCCAATCGGGCCGTTCGAGCTGGTGGCAATTGCGGCGGCGGCTGACGAGACGACCGAGTCCGGTTTGGCGCTGTTCGTTTACACAGACGAGGACGCGGCGCTGACCGCCGCGGCGTCGCTTGACGCGCGTTTGAGCGCCATGCAGTCGCTGGTCGCGCCGGATCGCACCTACGCCGATATTTTGAGCAATCGCGGCGAGTTGTTCCCGGCCGAGGTCGTGTCTGTGCCCTCGGTCGAACGGCATGTCGTGGTTGTGCGCATCGACGCGCCGACGCCGCCCAACGCCAAGGTCGACGGTCAGATGATTCGGTCGCATCGTGCGATGAATGCATTGGTCGATATGGTGAGCCGCCGCGATACCGCGTGGTTTGCGGTGTCCGCAGGCGAGTAGTGCCCGAATAGAATTGACGGCTGGCCGGACGCTGAGTCCGGCCAGCACGGAAAGCGATCCGCCATGCGCGATCTGGAGATTCGACCGTACTCGCACGTCGATCTGCCCGCGGTGCTGGACTTTGCCGGCCGCTTTTTGCCCTTTCCTCAGCACGGAACCCTCACCCCCGGCCCTGTCAGGGGTAGGTTTTTAATAGAGGGATGAATTCAAGGAGTGGGGAAGGGGGCAAAGCGGGAAAGTACAAAGCGGGAATAGGAAGCGAAGCGTGTTGGATGGCGGCGGCAAGCCGGAAGAGGATGCCGCGTTTGACGAGTGACAGGCGCGGGTAGTGAGGAAGACGCGGAAATTGGAAATCCGCCAGTGTGAGGGAGCCGAGCGTGGCTAAGGCCAGCACCAGCCATAAGCGTTCCGCACGAGCCGGATCGGTCATCCGGGTCCGCTGCCAGTGAAACGCCCCGGACTTGAGGGTCTTGAAACCGGCCTCAATCCACATGCGCAACCCATACCAGGTCGGACTGACGGTTTGAGAGGGGCAGGTCGGTGAGGACGATCCCACCAG
>JZRA01000012.1 GCA_001567485.1 Chloroflexi bacterium OLB13 | reverse complement strand
TCGGCATGTGTCTGTACGAGGAGTCTGCGCATCCCGGATGCGCGGCTCGCTAACCCCGCGTTGCGAGGGTGGGGTGGCTGATGGTTTTCGCCAAGCGCTGAAGCGCATGGCTAATCGGTTCGAAGCCCACTGAAGGGGCTGAAGCGCATCTGTGGAAACAGTCCGGTGAACTGACCTGTCCCCGATTCAACGGACGGATGGAATGTCAGGAGGTTGGGCGGAAGTGGGAGGTATCGTTGAGGCCAAAGGGACAACCGACCTTGAGATCGGCATGTGCCAGTACGAGGAGTCTGCGCATCCCGGATGCGCGGCTCGCTAATCCCGCGTTGCGAGGGTGGGGTGGCTGATGGTTTTCGCCAAGCGCTGAAGCGCATGGCTAATCGGTTCGAAGCCCACTGAAGGGGCTGAAGTAGGTTACCGAAAGTCGGTGGGTAAGACTGTCCGAATCGCGACACCAGCCGAGTGAAAAAAGTTGGCGCTTTCTCATCACCCATCACTCATCACTTTCAACTTCTTACATAAGAGGCCGTTTGAGAAGGTTGTCGGGATGTCACTTTCACACTTTCGCAACAGGGTCATATCTCTGACCTCATCCCCCAAGCACAGCGAGACGGGGTGAGGTTGATCTCCCGGTTAAAACCTCTTCTCAAATGACCTCTAAGGGGGACGCCGGTGTGCTGTTATCCGCTGTCCTCTGACGACTGACAGCTGCCCACTGCCCACTCACCACGTCTCCTTTTCCCCTACGGATTGCCAGCGAACGCGTTGACGCAGCGCGACTGGCGGTATAGTGTGAGCGCGTACGCATAGGAGATCGTCTATGTCCCGTCGTCAACAGATTGTTGCCGTCCTCGCCGTACTCTTGATTGCCGCGTCGGCTGTGACCATCGTCGCGCAGCGCCGCGCACCCGTTATCAGCGCCGAAACCACGCCGGAGGCACGCTGGCCGTTCCGGTGGAGATCACCGCCGAGTTCACCCCGGAACTCACTCCCGAGTTGACACTTGAGCCAGTCGATGTGAACGGCGTGCAGGTCATCGCCGGCCGGATGAGCTTCACCCTTCCGATCACGGTCGCCAACAGCTTCGAGGTGGCACAGACCACAGCCGATCTGCCGGGCCAACCGGATATCCCGCCCGTTGCGCATATCGGCTTTGTCGACTACCTGCCGATGCGCGCCCCGAGTTCATTCACACGTTCACCGCGGAGGCGGGCGTCCGGGTATACAATGTGGTCGATCTTAAAGAGGCACGCGCTACCGACCCGGCTTTTGCTGACGCCGCCGATCAGCTCGCCGCGCTCATCGAAAGCCGAAACGCGCTCTCGGCCGAAGCCACACTGCCGTTCCTGCCGCAGGGAGAGTACTCGCCGGTGCTGCACGCCCGCGAGCAGTACGTCCAACTGCGCGGAGGCACGGGCATCCTCTACCTCGCCGCGTTCGCTGAACCAAAAGCCCCGCTGATCGAAGGCGATATCGCGCTGGTGTTTCAGGGTTTGAGCGACGATGGGATACTCTACGTGTCGGCGGTGTTTCCACTCGACACCAACTACCTGCCAGCCACTCCGCCGGACAATCTCGATATGGCGGCGTTTGAAGCCGGCTACGATCTGTACGTCCAGTCGATTCGCGCGGCGCTCAACGAATTCCAGCCCACGTCATCCGGCCCGCGCCTGAACGATCTGTACGCGCTGATCGCGTCGATGGCAATCGCGCCGTAGCACCTATGAGGACAAGCCGCCGTTCGGCCGATCACTACGCAGAGGCGGACGAACTCAAACTCCGCGGTCAATCACCGAACCTTCATTTGCCGTAAGGCACACCCGGCCTGTACACTGAGGAGTGAGACAGGCTGGGTGCGCTATGTTCTATCTGATCGACGGCCACAACCTGATCGGCCAAATGCCCGACATCGACCTTGACGACCCGAACGACGAGGCGCTGCTCGTCCAGCGGTTGAATGGGTGGGCATCACGGACGCAGCACAAAATCTGGGTCGTGTTCGACAACGGGCTTCCCGGCGGGCCGTCACGCATGTCGTCGGGCCGTGTGAAGGTGCTGTTTGCGCCGCACGACACATCCGCCGATTCGGTCATCCGCAAGCGCGTCCCGTCGCTCAACCCACCGCGCAGTTGGACGGTCATCAGCGACGATCACGCGGTGCAGAACGTCGCCCGCAAACACAAGATCGCGGTGATCCGTTCGACCGATTTCGTTAAGATGCTCGAAGCGCCTCCCCCGCCCGCCAAACCGTCGGCAGAGGAAGATCCGAACTTGCGGCTCAGCCGCGACGAGGTCGACTTTTGGATGGATGAATTCGGCGGCGATTCGTAAGCCAGAATCGTTCACCGCATCGAAGCGCCGTATGCTACAATCACGAAAGATTTCTCCCAGCAGCGGCCGCCACGATGAAACCCGAATACAAGTTGTTGATCACGTATGACATTTTGCCCGGCAAGCAAGACAGCTATTACCGTTACGTCCTCGGCGAGTTTGTGCCCACTTTGCGCAACATGGGTGTCCACATGACATCTGCATGGCACACCGCATACGGCAAATATCCGGCGCGCCTGCTCGAATTTACGATCGAAAGCCATGATGTTTGGCGTCGTGCACGAGCTAGCTCTCACTGGCGCAGGTTAGAGGATCGCCTGCAAACCTACACCACCGCCTACCAGCGGAAGCTCGTCCTCTACCGCGATACGTTCCAGTTCTAACGCAGCACATGACCGGCCGCGCATTACTCACGCTGCCGGCGCTGGCAGATCAGCTTCGCGCGTTGGGCTTGCAGCGCGGCGATACCGTGATCGTCCACTCGGCGCTGAGTACGATGAACGCCATGCTAATCGGGGGACTTGGCACGATCATCGACGCGTTCGACGTGGTGCTCGGCCCGTCCGGCACGCTGGCGATGCCCACCCACACATCGGACAACTCGGCGCCCGAACCATGGCAGGCCCCGCCCGCGCCGCCGGAATGGTGGCCGGACATCCGCGCGCATACCCCACCCTACGACCCGGACACCTCGCAAACGTGGAAGATGGGCGCGCTGCCAGAGTACTTCCGGCGCTATCCCGGCACGCTGCGCAGCACGCATCCCCAGCACTCGATGGCTGCCCGTGGCAAGCATGCGGCGTATCTCACCGCTGAACACCCGCTCAATCAAGGCCTGGGCGAGCCGTCCCCGTACAGCCGTCTGCTTGAGCTGGATGCGTCCGTGCTGCTGCTCGGCGTCAACCACAGCAGCAACACGGTGCTGCACGTCGCGGAGCATCGCGCCGCATGGCCTTCCAAGAAGTTGCAAATGTCGGAAGCGGTGATACAGGTCGACGGCATACGCCAGTGGGTGACATTCGCTATGCTCGCTGTCAACGCCGACGACTTCGCGCAGATCGGCGCCGCCTACGAAGCGTCAATCGGGTACGCGCCGGGCCGGATCGGCCACGCCGAAGCGCGTTTGCTCAAGCTGCGGCCGTTGATCGAGTTCGCCGTCGCGTGGATCAGCGCCAACCGGACGTAGCGAATCAAAACCCCCTGCCCGGTGAGCAGGGGGTGACGGTCAGCCCTAGAATTCCTCGGTGACTCGCTCCGGCGAAGGATCGGCCTCGTCGGCTGAGGTGGGGGTCGCGGGGCTGCCCACGTCACTTTGCCAGCCCAGCTTTTTGAGCGCGGAGTAGGCCGCGTGCCGTACTTTGTCACGCCCGGGGTCGTTGGCGACTTCGAGCAGAGGGGCGATCGCGCGCGCGCTGCCCAGCTTACCGAGCGCCTCAGCCGCAGAGAGCTGCGCCATGTGGCCGGGCGTGTTCAGCGCGCGGATCAGCGGATCAACGGCGCGAACGTCGCCAATTACCCCCAGCATTTGGGCGGCGCGGCCGCGCACGATCAAGTCTTCATACGGATTCTGCACGACGTCGATGAGGGCACGGATCGCGGTATCGCCACCCTGCATCCCAAGTTTCATTACGGCGCTGCGGCGGGTGTCCTTGTTGACATCGCGCAGCTCGATCAGGAGATGCTTAATCACTGTCGGGTCAGGATCGACCATGATGGTGAATGCCTTTCCGTTGGCTGCCCGTGCATACGGCCGGTTCACCGGAACGGATCTCCGAAGCCGCATCTGCGGTCTAGCCACTACTGTAAACCATTATGCCATGGTTGGCACACGTTTCTCATCAATACTCCGCACCGTCAGCTTTCCGTCGTGCAATTGCCCGACTCGGTCGGCGAACGGGACGATCTCCGCGCTGTGGGTCGCCATCACCAGCGTCTTGCCGGCGCCACGCGTCAGTTCGAGCAGCAGCGCCAACACATTCCGGCCAGTTTCCTCATCGAGGTTGCCGGTCGGCTCGTCGGCCAGCACGAGCTGCGGCTCACGCACCAGCGCCCGCGCGATGGCGACCCGCTGCTGTTCGCCGCCGCTCAACTTATCCGGGAACGTATTCCCCCGGTCACCCAATCCGACCCGTTCGAGCAGCGCCTGCGCCTGTGCCTCAGCCGCCTTACGCGCGCGCCCGCCCAGCTCCAGCGGAAGCGTGATATTCTCCATGACGGTCAGCGTCGGGATGAGGTTAAAGAACTGGAATACAATGCCGACGTGATCGCGGCGGAACAGCGTCAGACGGCGCTCATCGAGGCCGGTGACCTGTGTCTCCTCCACCCAGATCGCCCCGCCGTCGGCGCGATCCACCCCGCTCATCAGGTTGAGCAGCGTGCTTTTCCCGCTGCCGCTGCGCCCAAGCAGGACGAAGAACTCGCCCCGCCGAATGTCGAGATCGACCTGATCCAGCACACGGCGCGGACTCTCCCCCTCGACATACGTCTTGGACAGACCGCGCACCCGGATCAGCGTATCAGTCATGGTGTTCATCACCCTACATTATCGGTCAAACTGCCGCCGCGCCATATCGTCAATTCCTACGATGCCGGGACGGTTGACTCCCTCACCCCCCGCGCGTGCGCAGGAGTGGGAAAGGCCCCTTTGAGTCCTCTGCGTCCTCTGTGGTTCAATCGGTTTGTCTTTTACTCAGCACTCGTCACTCAGCACTCAGCACTCGGAGAAGCCCTCACCCCCCCAGACCCTCACCCCCCGCCCCTCTCCCTTAGGGAGAGGGGAGAACGACGCGTGCGCAGGAGTGGGAAAGCCCCCTTTGTGTCCTCTGCGTCCTCTGTGGTTCAATCGGTTTGTCTTTTACTCAGCACTCAGCACTCTCACACGCGGGGCGAGGGGGAGAATGATGCGCGCAAAGTCCCAAACCCCTCTCTTTCGGGAGGGGAATGGGACGTCGTTGCTATCCCGATTTGGGGCGCGGTGTGCGTGAGGATGCCCGGCGCGTGTCGCCGATTTCTCCCTCGAACTGAATACCGCCTAGTTCGCCACCGACTCCAGCGGCTGGAGCTGATCTTCGTGCTCTTGCAGCCAATGGATCGCGCTCATCGCGGCGCCCACGCCCTGCCCAACTGACGTGGCGACCTGACGATACACCTGATCTTGAACCTCGCCGGCGGCGAACACGCCTTCGACGTTGGTGCGATACAGCGAATCGGTGATCAGATAGCCGGCGTCGTCAGCGGCCAACTGCCCGCCGAACACGTCGCTGTTGGGCGTGTGGCCGATGAAGATGAATACGCCCTGAGTCGGCTTGACCCACTGCTCGCCGGTCTTGATATTGTGCAGATGCACTGCGCTCACCGTGCCGTTCGCGTCCGCGTCGATCTTCTCCACCACGGTATTCCAGATGAAGCTGATCTTCTCGTTCTTGAAGGCGCGGTTCTGCAGAGCCACCCCGGCGCGCAGGCTGTCGCGGCGGTGGATGATCTCGACCTTGGTGGCGAACTTGGTCAGGAAGATCGCTTCCTCGATGGCCGAGTCGCCGCCGCCGACCACGACGATCTCCTTGCCCCGGAAGAAGAAGCCGTCACAGGTGCCACAGTAGCTCACACCCGCGCCGACGCCTTCGTCTTCACCCGGCACGCCGAGCTTACGCGGGTTGGCGCCGATTGTGACGATCACCGTATCGGCCAGATAGGTCGTGTCGGTGGTCGTGACGGTGAACGGCGACCCCTTGCTGAAGTCGACCGATTCCACGACGTCGTAGGCCAGTTCCGTGCCGAAGTGTTCCGCCTGCTGCTTGAACTGCTCGACCAAGTCCATGCCGCCCATCGACGGGACGCCGGGATAATTCTCGATCTCGTGTGTCAAGCCGAGCTGCCCGCCCAACTGCGGCCCGACGATCATCACCGGCTTGAGCTGTGCGCGCGCGGTGTAGACCGCTGCGGCAAAGCCCGCTGGCCCGGATCCGATGATAACGACCCGTTCACGTTTGATATTGGTCATGCTGTTCTCCGTACTTGGGGGTTACTGCTCGCCGCTTGATTCCCGCTGTGCCTTCTCCGCCTTCAAGATCGCCACCAGCGCTTCGAACTCCTCACGGCAGTCCGTCCAATGCAGGACGAACTTATCGAAATCGGGCGCGATCTCGTACAGGCTTTCACCAGCTGCAACGCGTTCGGCAAGCGCGGCGATCTTCTCGCAGTCGTCCGTGCAGTCCATCGACACGCACTCGTCGTCCAGCGGCTGGTTGAGGATAAACTCCAGCATGTGGTTCTCTTTGGGGCGTTGCGGTGGGGTCATCGGCAGAGCATTCCTGTCATTTGTCCTCTTAGACGGGGATGTGGGCCAGCCTCTTACGCGGTCGTCATCCACGCTGAAACAAGTTTAGTACATATTCGACCGAGAGACCGTCGGCTTCGAGCGCGGCTTTCAGCTTGCGGCGGGCATCGTGCATCAATTTGTACAGGGCGTTACGGTTGGTGTCGAGTTGTTCGGCCACGATGTCCATTGGGATGCCGCGCAGCGCCACCGCTTCGATGGCCTTGTACTGCCGGTCGGTCAGCGAGTCGCTCAGCAGGCGCATCACATGAGCCAGCGTGTCGGTGCGTTCGGCGGCGCGCTCAGGGTTGGGCGGCGCTTCGCTGATGAGGCTCGCCTCGGCCGGGATCAACTCGCCTTCCGCCGCCATCGAGTCGAGGCTGAAGTCGCGGTAGCGCGCACGCCGCAGCTCACTGATAGCGACGCGCGTGGCGATGCGGTTGGCCCACGTTGTAAATTGGCTTTCGCCCCGGAAGTTGTCGAGGTTCGCCAGCACGCGCAGAGTCGCGTCCTGCGCCAGATCGTCGGCCATCTGGTCAAGCTGGGCCGGGGACAGCGTGCGTAGATCGCTCCGTTCCTGACTGAGATAGTAGTAGATGCTGCGTTTGGTGCGCTCGCGCAGGCTGCGCAAGGCATCGGATTGTTTGAGGGCGCCATCACGCAGGTCGGCTAGCCATTCATCATTCGTGCGCTCTTGCACACACTCAGTCATACGAAAAACCTGTGAAGTAGGAGGAACGAGTCAAGTTTACCAGCCGCATAGATAGATTGGACTTACTCTAACAAGTGCCTCAGATATGTGTTGGGATTAGCTAGAAATTCCCGCGTGATGACGACGTGTTCGAGCGTATCGTAGGGCGTTTGGCGCAGGCCGCCCTCGCTGAACGCGTAAATCGTCGCGTTCGGGTACGCCATCAGGATGGGCGAGTGGGTCGCAATCACGAACTGCGCCCCCTGCCCGATCATCCGGTGCAGCATACTCAACAGCGTAAGCTGGCGGGTCGGGGAGAGGGCCGCCTCCGGCTCGTCCATCAGGTAGAGACCGGGGCCGCTAAAGCGCGATTGAAACAGCTTGAAGAATCCCTCGCCGTGACTGTTGGCGTCGAGGCCCTCGCCGTAGCGCTCGTGGATGTCGAGCAGGCTGCGCGCGTGCGGCATGCGCGCTAGCCCTTTGGCGTGGCCCGACCGGTCACGGTAATCGCGCTCAATCTCCTCCAGCGCCTCTTGGGCATCGGCCCTATCCTGCGCGACACGCTTGGCAAAGCCGAAGAAATCCTCGGTGCGCAGAAAGAACCCCTTGCGCGTCCGTTTGTTCCACACCAGCTTGACACACTTCTGCGCGAATCCGCGCACGTCGGCGAGCGTCGGGTCGGTCATCACTGATTCCGCGCCGACCGCCGGCAGTTCGGCGGCACAGGCTAATGCCTCAAGCAGCGTCGATTTGCCGGAGCCGTTCTCGCCGGCAAGAAACGTCATCGCGGGGAACTCGACCCGCTTGACCTGCCGCACGAACGGCACGCTGTACGGGAACGCCGCCGGAGCGTCGGGCGGGATCGACAGCATCAACTCGCGCAGGAACGTCACGGCGCCCGCTTTCGCTTGGCTGCGTACTGACGCGCCTCGCTTTCGATAAACTCAACCATCGCGGTCAAGGTGGGATGCGGCAGCGTGTCCGACGGCACGGGAAGCGTCTCGACGCTCAAGATCTCCAGCTTGGGGAACATGACGATCCGCATACGCCCGATCGCATAGCGCGGCACATGCGGGAAGTACACGGCGCTGCCGTCGACGCGCGCCTCGTCCTGCGGCGTGAGGACAAGCGTCACCGGCCCGCCGGAGATGCCGTCAGGCGGCAGTTGAGTCACGACCTGAAACGGGCCGAGCTTGGCCGGATATTTGCGATCGACCGCCCGCAAGCCGACCAGCGCGCGGCTGAGATGCGGGCGGACGTTCTCCTCCAGCCCCTCCGTGTTGGCCGCCGCATAGTTCATGCCGTCAAGCGCGATCAGCATGGAACGGCCGTCGGTGGCGTCGCAGTGCCAGACAGACCGGTCGCACGCCCCGCCCAAATCAACGGTGAAGTTGTTCTGATCCTCGGTACGCAGCCGCCACAGCATACGTCCGAGTTTCGGGATGAAATGTAGGTCGCCGTGCAAATCCTGCGTATAGAGGATCGTGGCTTTTGCGGGGCGTATCTCGCTCATGTCACCGCATCGTGCAGCATCTGAATAAAGCGGTCACGGTGCACGCGCGTCACGATCAAAGCGTTGTGATCGCTGGGGCGCGGCCGCCGGTCGACGACCGTCATGCCCGCCGTGAGCGAGCCGATCACTTCGATGTCCATGTGCACCGGAAGATGCTCGGCGATGTCCGGGGCCAACGCGACCGCCATCGCCAACGGGTCGGGCAGGCACACCATCGCGTAGCCGAACAGCTTTTCCCACAACACTAGCACGGGCTTCTGAATGTCCGCGACGAACTCGGCCTGCGGCGTGCCTTCTGCGCGGATCGAATCATTCTCCTCAGGCGTGAGCATGGCGTGGCGGAGCGTGACGTCCCACCCCACCCATTCGGTCGGCATGCCGCTGTGCAATACGACGTGGGCAGCCTCAGGATCGACGTAGACGTTGAACTCAGCCGTGGCGGTGGTATTGCCGACTCCGTCGGGCGCGCCGCCCATGATGACGCAGCGCGCGATGTTGGTGGCGAACGACGGGTCGCGCTGGATGGCCTGTGCGATGTTGGTCAGCGGCCCAAGCGTGACCAGCGTGAGTTCGCCGGCGTACTGCTTGGCCGCCGCGATCAGCGCGTCGACTGCGGACTCGGCGGCCGGCGTGCGGCCCTGCAGCGGCAGCCCGATGTCGCCCAGCCCGTCTCGGCCATGCACCAGATCGGCGGTTTGCAGATCACGGTTCATCGGGCGTTTGGCGCCGACGTACACCGGCACGCCGCCGCCGCAGATCTCCACGGTGTACAGCGCGTTCTGCACCGTCTGTTCCAGTCCGACGTTGCCGGCCACGACGCTGATGCCGACGACCTCGATCTCAGGGGAACGAAGCGCCATCACCAGCGCGACGGCGTCATCGGTGCCGGGGTCGGTGTCGATGAAAAAGCGGCGTTTGGGCTTTTCCGGCGGCGTGTCTTGTTGGAGGTTTTCGGGTTCTGAATCGGTCATAGGTTACTTGTTCTTCCAGTTCGCCTTACGCTTCTCGACAAATGCGTTCATGCCCTCGGCGCGATCTTCGGTGCTGAACAGCAGGTAGAAGTTGCGCTTCTCGAACACCAAGCCCTCCGCCAGCGAAAGCTCGTAAGCCTTGTTGACGGCATCCTTCGCCATGCGCACCGCCACCTGCGACCGTTCGCCGACCTTCTGCGCCAGCTCGATGGCTTCCTTCAAGTACAGCTCGACCGGCGACACGCGGTTGACGAGGCCAAACCGCAGGGCTTCCTCGGCGGACAGACGGCGGTCGGTCAGGATTATCTCCATCGCCAGCGCCTTGCCGACGGCACGCGTGAGGCGTTGTGTGCCACCCGCGCCGGGGATGATGCCGAGGTTGATCTCAGGCTGGCCGAACACGGCGGTCTCGCTGGCGACGATCATGTCGCAGGTCATCGCAATCTCGCACCCGCCGCCCAGCGCAAAGCCGCTCACCGCCGCCACGATCGGCTTGGCGATACGCATCAGGCGCGACCAGTCGGTGACATCCGCGCCGGCGAACATATCAACCGCCGTCTTACCGGCCATCTCCTTGATGTCCGCGCCGGCGGCGAACGCGCGTTCGCTGCCGGTCAGCACCATACAGTGAATCGCGGGATCGGCGTCGAAGATTTCGAGCGCGGTGAATGCTTCGCCGGTCATCTGCGCGTTGAGCGCGTTCAGGGACTGCGGACGGTTGAACTGCACCAGCCCAACACCCTGCGCCGGCACGTCGACTCGGATCGTTTCGTACGTGGGATGGCTCATACGTCGATTTTCCTGTATGTGTCAGACAAAACGCGACGAGTATAGCACCTCTCACCCAGCGTTTGGACGGTGTGCGCGGTTGTAACGGCAATCAAATCTCAAGTTGATTCAAGGACGTCTGCGCTATAATTTGGTGAGCATACGCTAAGGGACTTCTCAACCGTGGGCGAAATCACGCTGCACCTGCCCGACCAGCTCATCGAGCGCGCCCAGCAGGCGGGATTGCTCAATACCGAGACGATCGCCGAGGTGCTGTCGCTCGCCTTAGGGGATGAGGCGTCCGGTGTGCCGCCGCTTCCGATCCGGTCGATCCGGTCGTTCTTCGATCAGATTCACGACGCCGTCTTTCTGCTCGACTTGAACGGCAGACATTTCGCGGCGAACGAGCGCGCCGTCGATATGTTCGGCTACACAGTCGAGGAGATCTACACCAAGAGCGCCCTTGAACTCTCCGGCGAGCCGGAAGCGACAGACAACGTCATGGGACGCTTGCTTGCAGGCGAACACGTCCCCATGCTGAAGCGCTGGATGCGCCACAAGTCCGGCGCGCTGTTTCCAGTCGAAGTGACCGCTCAGCTTGTGCGCGATAGTGAAGGGAAGCCGGCATATATCCAGAGCATCGTGCGCGACATCACCGAACACATTCAGAGCGAACAGCGCATCCGTGATGCAGAATCGCTGCTGCGGACGATCATCAACGCCGTTCCCAACCACATCTTTGCGCGCGACGGCGAGGGGCGCTACGTGATCGCCAACGAGGCGGCCGCTCAGATTGTCGGCTCTACGGTCGATGAAATCATCGGCAAGACCGACTTTGATTTGGGTGTGCCGGCCGCCGCCCAAATCAGAGCAGAAGACGCCGACGTGCTGCGTGTGGGCGAGCCGCGGACGATCCTCGAAGATGAGTTCATCGACCCCAGAGGTGAACGACACCTGTACAGCACCACGAAAGTCCCGATCAAACTTCCCGGCACGAACATCGACGCCGTGCTGTGTGTGTCGACCGACATCTCGCCACTCAAACAAATGCAGGCTGATCTGCATGAAGCGGTGCGGCAGGCCTACGCGCTGGAGACCGAGCGCCAGCGCGTGACGATCCTCGCCAAGTTCATTCAAGACACCTCACACGAGTTTCGTACACCGCTCTCGATCATCGGCACCAGCGTGTACCTGCTGCGGCGCAGCTCCGACGAGGCGCGGCGGGACGATCATGCACGCGTCGCCAACGATCAGATCAACCGCATTACCCGGCTGCTTGACCACTTGCAGGCGATGGCCGAGCTGGACGCCGGTGTTGACTTTCACCGGCAGGCGGTCAACATCAACCATCTTCTGCGTGACCTGCGAAGTCATTTCGCGGCCCTATGCGAACGGCGCGAAATCCGTTTCGACTGCGCATTCGACAACACGATTCCGACGATCATCGGCGATCCCGTCCGCCTGAGCGAAGCGTGTTCACAGTTGATCGACAATGCGCTGCGCCATACCGACAGCGGCGGCAGCGTGGTCATTACCACGGCGCGCAACCACGACGGCATCAGTATCGAAGTCCGTGACACCGGCGTTGGCATCCATCCAGACGCGCTGCCGCATATCTTCGACCGCTTCTGGCGACAGGACGAAGCGCGCACAACCCCCGGCTTCGGCCTCGGCCTGCCGATTGCACAGCGCATTATCGAACGCCACGGCGGCAAGATCACCGTCGACAGTCGGGTCGATGCCGGATCGGTGTTCACCGTGCATCTGCCTTCCGTCTCGCCGGAATAACCCGGATACGGTAAGCTCGGCGGAACGAATCGTGTTGGAGCGCCGCGCCGTGCCGACCTCACCTGCCCTTACGCTCGCCCAAGCCATGACGATCCTCGACGCTGTCCGCGGTGAACTCGAACGCACAGGTCAAGGCGCGGCGGCCGCCGTCGTCGACGCGCACGGTGAGCTGATCGCGTTCCTGCGGACGGATAGCTGTCCACTGCCGCCGATCACCATTGCGCAGAACAAGGCGTTTACGGCGGCCCGCGAACGCTGCGCCACCCGCGACCTCGGCACACGCTCACGCACGGAAGGCTTCCCGCTGACCTACTTTGGCGACCCGCGTTATGTCGGTTGGGGCGGCGGCCTACCGATCATCGTTGGCGGGCAAGTCGTGGGCGGTATTGGCGTCAGCGGCTTGCCGGAGGACGAGGACGTGCGGATCGCGACGCTTGGGCTGGCTGCTCTGGGTTGATCCACCGCCCGCCTGAGTTGTGCGCTGGCGTAAACGTTCCTATACTGTCTTTATGGGCGCTGCTGCAGCACCGAAACTGCGGCGCTAACGGCGTACACCACCCAACAACCCAGCGAGACACATACGGCCATGAGCGTAGATAATCTGTCCGGCACGACACTCGGCGGCGTCGAACTGAAAGAGATGCTCGGCGCAGGCGGTATGGGGGCCGTATATCGCGGCTACCAGATGAGTCTCAAGCGCGAGGTGGCGGTCAAGGTGCTGCCGGCGACCATCGCCAACCAGCAGGGTTACCTCGAACGGTTCACCCAAGAAGCCCAGACGGCCGCCAACCTCAGCCACCCGAACATCGTCCAGATCTTCGACTTCGGCACCCAGCGCAGCATCAGCTATGTCGTGATGCAGCTGCTGCGCGGCGGTTCGCTGGCCGACCGGATCAAGGCGCGCGGCGAGGCCGGCCAGCCGATTTCGCTCGGTGAAACCGCGGCGCTTGTGCGAGACCTCGGCTCGGCGCTCGACTACGCACACGTCCACGGTGTCATCCACCGCGACGTCAAGCCGGCCAACGTCATGTTCGACAACCTCGGCCGCGCGTTTCTCGTCGATTTCGGCATCGCCAAACTCATCGACCAGAGCGTGCTGCTCACCGGCACCGGCGTCGCGATGGGCACGCCGTCGTATATGCCGCCGGAACAGTGGGAAGGCGCCGAACTCACGCCGCAAGCGGATCAATACGCGCTGGCCGTCGTGACGTATCAACTGGTGGCGGGCCGCCTGCCCTTCGCCGCCGACAGCGCCGTGCAGTTGATGTTCAAGCACTTCAACGAACAGCCGACGCCGCTGAATGTCGTGCGGCCGGATGTCCCGACGGCGGTCATCGCGGTCATCGGCCGGGCGATGGCGAAAGCGCCGCAGGATCGCTTTCCGTCAAGCACCGCGTTCGCGCAAGCGTTCGACTCCGCGATTGAAGGTCATGCCGGCGAAGCCACCGGATACTTCACGTTCAAGGTGCCGAAGGTCGCAGCGCCGACCCGTCCCTCCGCCGGATCAAGCGGGGCGAACGCCTCCGGCCCGTCCGTGACGCCGGCCTTTCAACCCGCAGGGGCCACGCCGGTACCGCCGACCGTCACGCCGGCCTCGGGGATCACCGGCGCGCTGCGCCAACAGCGGAGCGGCCTGCTGATCGGACTCGCGCTGGGTGTGATCCTCGTGTTGATCGCGCTGGCCGTGATCCTCGGCAGCGGTCGCGGTGGCGCGAACGACATCGATACGACGCGCACTGCGCTGCAAGAGACCGTCGTAGCGATTGGCGCGGCGGAAACAGCGACCGCGGCGGCTGTCGCGCTGATCCCCACCGCGACGGACACGCTGACCCTCACCAACACGCCCGCATTTACGGCGAGTTCCACCGCGACCTTCACGCCGACGTATACCGCCAGCTCAACCGCGACGCACACCCCGACCTACACCGCATCCGCGACCGCGACCGACACGCCCGACGCGAACCGCGAAGCGACCGTTCAGGCCGGAATCACCGCGGCGTTTATCGAGACGGAAGAGGCCATCGCGCTGGCGCAGGCGACCGTGTCGTCAGAGGAAACGCAGGCGGCGCAGGCAACAGAGGACGCGAAGGCGACCGGCGCGTTCATCGACGGCCTGACGCAGACCGCGACGCTGGCGACACCCACCCCCAGCGCGACCGACACGGCGACAATCACCGCGACACCGACCGCGACGGCTACCGCGACCGTCACGCCCAGCCCAACATCGACCCGCACTCCCACACCGACCACGACATCGACCGTG
>JZRA01000011.1 GCA_001567485.1 Chloroflexi bacterium OLB13 | reverse complement strand
CAGCGCTTCACCGGCCGTCCGCACTCACTCCCTCATGGAGAGGGGAATCCGGCTGTGCGGTACGACGATATACCCGCTCCTTCAGGGAGGGGAATCCAACGCGCTCGCCAGCGCTTCACCGGCCGTCTTCGCTCCCTCACTTAGAGGGGAATCCGGCTGTGCGGTACGACGATATACTCGCTTTGATGGGATGACTGGAGCGTTACTCTCTGACGGGTCATACATTGTGCCGGGGGGCCGTGACGAAGATGGATAACCTCGATATTCGTGTGGCGGACGACAGTGACCTGCCGTACTTGCTGGAGAAGGATCCGCACATTGCGCCGGACATGCTGCGTCGGAAAGTCGCGGCGGGTGAAGTGCTGATTGCGTCCGCATCGGGCCAACGAGTTGGCTATCTGCGGTGGGGATGGTTCTGGGACAACGTGCCGTTTATGAACCTGCTCCGGCTGGACGCGGAATGGCGGCGCAAAGGGATCGGGACGCGGCTTGTCGCGCGCTGGGAAGCCGATATGCGCGCGCTCGGCGCGGACTTTGTGCTGACCTCGACGTGGGCCAGCGAAGAGGCACAGCACTTTTACCGCGCGCTGGGGTATCAGGACATCGGCGGCTTCGTATTCCCGCGCGAGCCGTTGGAGCTGATGCTGTACAAGAGGTTGGACGCGCAGCGGTCGGCGGCTGAGTTTGCGCGGGATTGAAGGGAAACCTGAACGCTTTGAGACACGCCCGTGCGGTACAATCGGGACACATTGGGATGTGGTTGAGGGTTTGTGGACATGAAGTACCGCGCGTTTGGACGAACCGGACGGGACGTCTCGGAGGTGAGTTTTGGGGCGTGGGCGATTGGTTCGTCGTGGGGCGCGGTTGACGACAGCGAATCCATAGCGACGATGCACGCGATCGCCGGCATCTCCGATACCCTCATCCGTCCGCAGGTTCAACAGCACGGGTGAGATGACGGAACGGATGATGCGCATACTCACTGCGGACGATCTGAAAACAGCCTTGCCGATGCCGGCCGCCATTGACGCGATGGCGGCGGCGTTTTCGGCGCTCAGCGCGGGCGAGGTCGAACAGCCGCTTCGGACGCGACTCACGACACCGCATGGGGTGACGTTTGCGATGCCCGCCTATGCGGACGGCACGAGCGCGCTCAAGGTCGCATCGGTCTACGGTGGAAATCCGGCGCGCGGCCTGCCGGTCATCACCGCGCTGGTGGTCGTGCTGGATGGCAAAACTGGCCGTCCGCAGGCGATCATCGACGGGACAGCGCTCACCGCACTACGGACGGGCGCGGCTAGCGGTCTCGCCACGAAGCTGCTGGCGCGGCCGGTATCGGAAGTGCTGGGCGTGATCGGCGCGGGTGGCATGGCCCCGGCGCAGATCGAGGCGGTGTGCGCTGTCCGCCCGATTCACCTAATCCGCATCTACAGCCCGAACCGCGCTGCCGAGTTGGTGAACCGCCTGCATGGGATCAACGGCGCCGAGGTCGTGCAGGCCGGCTCGGCGCATGACGCTGCGTTTGACTCCGACATCATCATCACATGCACCAACAGTCCTTCCCCTGTATTGACGCGCGCCGACGTGTGCGAGGGCGCGCATATCAACGCGATCGGCAGCTACACACCGGCGATGGCCGAGCTGACGCCGGCATTGGTACACGACGCGCGCGTGTTCATCGACCAGCACGAGGCCGCGTGGGCCGAAGCCGGCGAGTTGATTCAGGCGCGCGATGGCGGCCTGCTCGATCCGGCCAATGTCCACGAGATCGGGGCGCTGATGCGCGGCGAAATCCTCGGCCGTACGCGCCCAGAGGAAATCACCGTGTTCAAGTCGGTCGGCGTGGCCGCGCAAGACCTGTATGCGGCCACCGCAGCGTTGATCGCCGCC
This sequence comes from Chloroflexi bacterium OLB13, assembly GCA_001567485.1. Classification (GTDB taxonomy): domain Bacteria; phylum Chloroflexota; class Anaerolineae; order Aggregatilineales; family Phototrophicaceae; genus Flexicrinis. The sequence goes on along the minus strand of JZRA01000011.1, from coordinate 442 downwards.
GAAGAACGCGGGATCGGCACGCTTGTGGAGTTGTAGGCAGAGGGCAGTAGTCAGGGATCAGTGGTCAGTGGGCAGGGAGCAGTTGCTAAGCCGGCGTTCGTAAGTCGAGCTATACGGCGCGGTGTTTTCTCATCACTCAGAGCGTGTTTGAAAAGTCGAAAGAATGGGATAAAGTGGGGGTATGACAACACGAAAAGCTTATCCCAGTGACCTGAATGATGCAGCGTGGGGCAAGATCGAAGCGGTCTTGCCAACGACCAAGATGGGCCGCCCGCCCAAATATAGCCGCCGTGAACTGCTGGATGCGATCTGGTATGTGCTGCGAACCGGCATCACGTGGCGAGCGTTACCGCACGACTTCCCACCCTGGCAGACGGTGTACTCCTATTGGCGCAGTCTCAAGCTGGCGGGCGTGTGGGTGTACCTGAACGATATCTTGCGC
>JZRA01000010.1 GCA_001567485.1 Chloroflexi bacterium OLB13 | reverse complement strand
CAGACCGGCCAGCTGAGTCAGCAGCGTGGTTTTGCCGATGCCCGGTTCGCCGCCGATCAGCGTGATGCTCCCCGGCACGAGTCCGCCGCCCAGCACGCGGTTGACCTCGCCCATCGGCACGAAGTAGCGCTCGCCCAGATCGCCGCTGACCTCGCGCAGCGTTTGCGGCATGGCGCGCATCGCTCCGGGCGCTTTGCGCTGCGGCGCGTTGGCAGCCGGTTTGCGCACCTCCTCGACCACCTCCTGATAGGTGTTGAACTCGCCACACTGCGGACAGCGGCCGAGATACGCGGCGCTCTTGCGGCCGCAGTTGGTGCATACGTAGGACGTGCGTGACTTTGCCATGATCCCCGCGCTGTGTGTGCTAGTAGAGACTGTCTCCAAAGGGCTGGCGTCCCAGACCACCCCTGACTATGGAACATCCGTGCGACGATTATAACACACACGGATTCAGCGAAGAAAAAGCCCCGCGCGGTGGCGGGGCTTGGAGGGATTGTGATGCGGTGTCTAGCGAGATAGTCCTTCAGGTTTCACCCGTGGGCGACATCGTGTAGCGTGTCAGATTGTGATGCGGTGTCTAGCGAGATAGTCCTTCAGGGCGACCGAGAGGCGCGGCGACTTCAAGCGGCGCAGCGCTTCCTTCTCCAGCTGACGGATGCGTTCGCGGCTCAGGCCGAACTTGTTGGCGATCTCCTCAAGCGTGTGCGGTTCCCCGCCGCCGAGGCCAAAGCGCAGGCGCAAGATGCTGCTCTGCCGGTTGGTCAGTTCGCCGAGCACCTGCTCGATGGTCTCCTCCAGCAAGTGCTGAATGGCGGCATCGACCGGGCTGAGGGTGTCCTGATCTTCGATGAAGTCGCCGAATTCGGTGTCGCCGTCGTCGCCGACCGGGCGCTCCAACGCGACCGCGTGCTGGCTGGCGTCCATCATGCCGCGGATCGTCTCAAGCGGGACGTCCATCTCGGCGGCGATTTCTTCCGCGGTCGGGCGGCGGCCCAACGCCTGCTCCAACTGCTGCGCCGTGCGATACATCTGGCGGATGCGCTCGGTCATGTGCAGCGGAATGCGAATGGTGCGGGTCTTCTGCGCCAGCGCGCGGGTGATCGCCTGACGGATCCACCATGTCGCATACGTGCTGAAGCGGTTGCCGCGCTTGTAGTCATACTTGTCGACCGCGCGCATCAGCCCGACGTTGCCTTCTTGAATCAGGTCGGGGAAGGGAAGCCCCTGCGACATATAACGCTTGGCGATGCTAACGACGAGGCGGGTGTTGGCGCGGCCCAGATGTTCGCGGGCGGCCTGTCCCTCGAGTACGAGCGCCTCATAACGCACGATGCGTTCAGCGTCGAGCGTGTGGCCGCGTCGAGCGATGACTTCCGCGGCGATCTTCCCGTATTCGATTCGTTTGGCGAGGTCGACTTCATCGGCGGCGCTGAGGAGGGGTTCTTGCGCCATCTGGCGGAAATACAGGCCAACCGGGTCGTCGGCGCTGACCGCGTTGATGTCGCCCAACATGGGGTCAGGCGCGGTTTCATCGAGATCGTAGTCTGTTTCTGTATCGTCCAGCACCGCCATCCCGATCAGTTCGCTGTCCTGCCGGTATTCGATGCCTAACTCGTCTAACTCATAAAGAATTGTGTCTAAACTTAGATCCTCTCCCTCATCCTCCAGCAGTTCAAGGATGTCATCATAAGTCACGTACCCGCGCTGTTCTGCACGTGCCATGAGTTCTTGGATCACGGTTTCACCTCTGCTGATCGCCGGCACAGTCTGCGCCGGCCCACTTCCGATAGTCTAAGGCGCGTCGTATCCGTGGCTGGAATTGACGTCTTGCGGAGTTAGGGGACCTCCTTGCCGTTGGATTAAGGGAACCGTAGTCAATGGTGAATCGACCTACTGCATTATCTGCACAGTTTTTGAAATTTGTAAACCGGATATCCCAACTTTTCCCAAGACCCGGTCATATTCACTGTGCACATAACGCCTCGTATTTCATCATATCAGAAGATTGGGCGGGATGGGACAGCGAATTGTTTGTGCGTCATGCACAATCCTTAAACCTATCTTGACGTGGAAATTGCCCTCCTTCACGGGCGTTCCCGCAAGAAATCGACCAGCGCCCCGATCGCCAGATCACGATTATCGTACGCAAACTGCGGGACGATCATGCGGGCGAACGTGGGCCGGAAGAAGTGCAGTGTAGCGATCATGCTGCTGGCCGGCTCGTTGCGCACGTCGAGCCGCGCCCCGTCGCGGATGTCCACCCATCCGTCAAGCGGTTTGTCCGCGACAACATCACGCGCCAGCAGGATCCACGATACGCTGTCGCTCGAATTATCGCCGCGTTCGATCGCGCGCATATACGGGGCCGGGTCGATGCCGGCGAGCTTGGCGGCAATCGCGCGCAGCGCATGGGCGCGGGCTGTGTACCACTCCGGATGCGCTTCCAACTCGGCCAATGCGCCTGCCGGGTCGCCGTCGATCAGGGTTTGCAGGGCGGTCAATTCGTCCGGCAGCGGCAGCACCGCCAGCGTGCGCGCGCCTTCCGACGCCGCCACGCGCCGGTCAAGCGGCAGGCCGTATGTCTCGACTCGCTCGTCTTCGAGCAGACTCGCCCATGCCGTGCGCGCGATCTCCGGCAGGCCCCACGCCTCGGCGCGCTCCGCCACGCTGAGCCGCATCGGCACGGACATCCACGCGAACCGCATCACCGCGTCGAGGTGTTCGGCGGCCGCGTCGAGATCGCCGAACTGCGCCGCGAGGGCCGCCATGTTGGCGTGCGACGCGGCGCTTTCCATGCCGAGGGCGGCGGCTTCACCGAACGCATCGTAAGCCCGCCGTGCCAGCGCCGGGTCTTGGTCGCGGTACGCCGCCATCGCCCACAGCATCGCCGGCGACCAGTAGTACACCGGCTGACGTGGATCAACGGCCTGCAAGTCCTCAAACGCATCGGCCGCGACCAGCCATTCACCGGTCGCCTCCGCTTCGCTCAGGATCTCCAGATTGCGCGTGGCATACGGGTTCATCCACAACGTGCCGCCCAACACGCCCACGATCACGACGCCGACGACGATGCTCTGCACGCGCCCGACGACTCTCCGGCGCGGCGTGGGCGTCGGGCTGGCGGTCATCACGATCAGGGCGATCACGCCGTGCATGGCGACGAACGGCGTCCACGCGGCGAGGTCGAACAGCAGATGCACGCCAAACCCGACCACCGCCGCCCAACCGCCGGCGATCAGATGGCGGTCACGGGACGTCAGCGCGCCGCGCCACGCTTGGACGCCCGCCCGCACGAGCAGCGCCATCGCCAGCGCCATCGCCGCCCCGCCCAAGATGCCGAACTCCGACAGCACTTGCAGCGGGTAGTTATGCGCGTGCGTTTGCGCCGTGCGCGGCGGGGTCGATGCGCGGTCGAGCAGCATGCGCGGGGTCGAATACGCGCCCGACCCGAAGACCGGATGCTCGGTGAAGTTCTGCCATGCGGCTTCCCAAAGATACGTGCGCAGATCGGTATCGCGGCCCGGATCGTCGAGGCTGTCCATCACGACCACGAGACCGGCTATCCCCACGAGGACAATCCCGGCCAGCACCGCAGCGGCCAACCCTCTCTGCCACGTCCGCGCGCGCTTCCATGCGGTGGCGAGCTTCGCCGGCGATGTCCACCCCCGATCGACCAGCCACAGCAGGATCAGCATGCCGATGACGGCGGCGGCGGCGATCCAGCCCCCGCGCGAATACGTCAAGACCATCACGCCCAGCGCAACGACCGTAAACGCCCCCATGACGACGCGGACTCGGCCGCGCGCCGCCCATGCGCGCCCCGCCGCAAGCCCGATCACCGGCACGAGGATGGCGGACAGCAAGTTGGGGTTTCCGGTTAACCCGGCAAGACGCCGCAGCCCGAAGAAGCCGCTGGGCAGCAGGGTCGGCTGAGAGACCTCCAGCAGCGCCGTGAAAGTGAACGTGATGCCGGTGATCAGCGCCATGTCCGACACCTGACCGCGCGTCAGCACGCCGTTGTACAGCGCGTCGTGCAGCACGTACCACGCCACCGTGAGCATCATCAGGTACGGCACGACGATCAACGCACGGCGGGCCTCGTCGGCATTGACAAGCGTTACTACCGCGATCACCGCAATCCACACGAGCACCGCCGTATCGACCGCTGTGATATGCCACGTCCACCGGCCCTGTATCCGCGCCAGTCCCCATGCCGCAAACGCCATCCCCAGCAGCACGATGTTTAACAGTTGCAGCGCCGGATAGACCGCGACATTGAGCGTGCCGCCCAGCAGCATCATGTACGGCACGATCACCATCAGCAGGATACGAGGCAGGGACGAACGAAGGACGGTCGACATACGATTCTCCTCAATGGCCCCACGCATTGTAGCCTAAGATAGCGGATTGTGGTCAGTAATCAGAAGACAGTGGTCAGTGGTCAACAGTCACTTGGCGGGGGCTGGGGAACAGGGACGGTGGGAGAGGTACATAGGCTCTACGGCGTCGGTGAGGCGGCAGCGTGCCTGCATCGCGTGATGGCCGCTGCGGACTCGAACTGCATCTGACCGCTTCCGACCACTCGTGACAGATGTCACAAGCGGTCGGGTCGAGTCTCACTGACGAGGGACGGCCGCAATCCGGTATGCTGACCGCAAGAGCAGCATCACCGCGCCTTGCCGGCGGTGGACTCTCCGGCCTGTCGGTTCAAGCTGGAAGGTTCCGCGATGTGGAAATCACGCCTCGTCCTGTTGTTCGCGCTGGCCGTCCTGCTGGCGATTCCGGCCTCCGCGCAGGACTCGCCCGCAGCTAGCGTGCCGATCTACTTCTTCTGGGGCGATGGCTGTCCGCACTGCGCCAACGAGAAGGTGTTCCTCACACAGCTGACCGACTCGTTTCCCGAAGTCGAGGTGCATGCCTACGAGGTGTGGTACGACGCCGGAAACCGCGCGCTGATGGAACGGTTCGCCACCGCTTTCGGATTCGAGCCAAGCGGCGTGCCTGCGACCTTCGTGGCGGATCGCTACTGGGTCGGCTATGCGGAGTCCGTCGGGCGGCAGATCATCGACACGGTGTACGCGTGCAGGGAACAGGCCTGCCCCGATGTCGGCGCGGCGATCCTCGCGGGCGAGCCGCTTGCCACCGCGCTCCAGACGGCACGCGCCGCCGCATCCACGACCGCGCTTGTGCCAGCCACCGCCGCCAGCATCATCACCCTGCCGCTGATTGGCGAGATCGACCTTGCCGCGCAGTCGCTCGGGGTCAGCACGGCGCTGATCGCGCTGGTGGACGGATTCAACCCGTGCTCGCTGTGGGTGCTGTCGATCCTGCTGGCGCTCGTGATCCACTCTGGCTCGCGCCGCCGCATCCTACTGGTCGGCACGACCTTTCTGACCGTCACCTCCGCCGCCTATATCGTGTTCATCCTCGGTCTATTCGGCGTGCTCAGCGTTGTCGGCTATATCGGCTGGATTCAGGCTGCGGTTGCGCTGATCGCGCTGGTGTTCGCGCTGATCAACATCAAGGACTATTTCTGGTACAAGCAGGGCGTCTCGCTGACGATCCCCGACAGCCAGAAGCCGCGCCTCTACCGTCAAATGCGTGGTGTGATGGCCTCCGATAAGACGATGCTCGCGGTCGTCGGCGCAACAGGCGCGATGGCGCTTGGCGTCACGCTGCTCGAACTGCCGTGCACATCCGGCTTGCCCGTGCTGTGGACGAACATGATCGTCGCCAACGACGTGCCGACCGGTACGTTTATCGTCCTGCTGGCGCTGTATATGCTGATCTTCCTGATCGACGAACTGGCGCTGTTCCTGACGGCGGTGTTCACGCTGCGGGTGAGCAAGTTCGAGGAGAAACACGGCCGCGTGCTCAAGCTGTTCGGCGGCATGGTGATGCTGGCACTGGCGCTGGTGATGGTCTTCGAGCCGACGCTGATGAACGATCTGGGCCTATCGCTGCTGGTGTTCGCGACCGCGCTCGGCGCAGCGGTGCTGGTGCTGGTCTTGCACCAGCGTATGCTGCCCAAACTCGGAATCAATATCGGTGCGGGGTTCGAGGCGAAACGCGAACCGCACGCGAGGTCGCGCTAGCCGCCGTCCTGCACCATCATATTTGTCGGTATGAACATGCCCTTGCCCATGAACATCGGAACGCTGTCCGGCACGGTGCCGCCCGGAGTCGGCATTTGCGCCGGCGTACTGACCGTGAACTTGGCGTCGAACTGTGTCCCTTTCAAGATCGGCGCTTTGCCTTCAATCGTGGTTTTCTTCGAGGTCTGATCACCGCCGAGCGCCTGAATGGTCAGCACGCCGACACCGGGGATCGAGTATGAGGCATTGATGTAGGCCACGCCGGGCACCACGACCTTCTTCTCGTCGCCTTCCAAACACACCGGTTTGCCCGTGACCGTCGTCTTGACCGCCGAGCCGACAATGACGCCCGGAATCGGGGTGATGACCGCCGAACCGAAGTTGGGTAGAAAGATCGCTTGATCACCGCTGACGATGTAGTTGTCCATCCGGGGTCTCCACCGCGCGCATATCCTCTGATGCGAGTGTACCACGATGTCGGCGTGTGAGGCTAAACGCTGCCCGCGACGCCAACTCCGCGACTGATCTGAACAGCGCAGGGCGGCTCATCGGATTTCCGCCCAATGGCCGTGTACGCTTGCGAACCTCAGTCGTATAATCGACCTCATTCGCTCAATTTAGAGGATCACCGACAGGAGAGTATGCTCATGGCAATTGGACGCAGCAAGATCACGGTGGTGGGCGCGGGGAACGTGGGCGCCAGCGTGGCGATGTGGATCACCGAAGAAGAACTGGGCGATGTCGTGCTGGTGGACATCATCGAAGGCGCGGCGAAGGGCAAGGCGCTCGATCTGCTTGAGGCCGGCCCCGTCAACAAGTTCGACATTCACATCACCGGCTCAGGCCGTTATGAGGAGACCGCCAACAGCGACGTCGTGGTGATCACCGCCGGCGTGCCGCGCAAGAAGGATCCGGTCACCGGCAAGTTCCCCAGCCGTGACGAATTGGTCAAGATCAATCAAGAGATCGTCGGCAGCGTGGCCCGCGAGGTCGCCAAGTATTCGCCCAACGCGGTTGTGATCGTCGTCAGCAACCCGCTCGACGCGATGTGCCACGTCGTGCTCAACGAGACTGGCTTCCCCAGCAACCGCGTAATCGGCATGGCGGGCGCGCTGGACACCGCCCGCTACAAGACGTTCATCGCCGAGGCGCTCGGCGTCAGCGTGCGTGATGTACACGGTATCGTGTTGGGCGGCCACGGTGACGAGATGGTGCCGCTGCCGCGTCACACCAGCATCGCCGGTATCCCCGTGCGTGAGCTGCTGGCCGAGGACAAGCTGCAAGCGATCATCGAGCGCACCCGCAAGGGCGGCGGCGAGATCGTCGGCCTGCTGGGCTACAGCGGTTACTATGCCCCCGCCGCCGGCGTGGTCGAAATGGTCGCCGCGATCGTGAAGGATCAGAAGCGCATCATCCCGTCGGCTGTGCTGCTCAGCGGGCAGTACGGCTACAGCGACCTGTACATCGGCGTGCCGGCGGTGCTCGGCTCGGCCGGCGTCGAGAAGGTCATCGAGATGCAGCTTGACGACACCGAGAAGGCCATGCTCGATAAGAGCGCCAAGGCAGTCGCCGACGTGGTGAGCGTGCTCGGCTACTAGCCGGCGTTCCGAATGAAGGGCAGAAGCGGGTAGATCTGCTGAATCCCAAGATCACCGAAGACACAGGGGCGGCTCGCTGGGCCGCCCCACTGCGTAAAGCGTCCCCCCTCATCGCGCGGCCCACACCACGGAGAGGGCGAAAGCAGGGCCGAACACGCGGGTCACGGCGTCGTTTATGTTCAGCGCGCGCCGAAAGAACGCCGTCCGCCCACTGCCCCCGAACAGTTCACCTCAACACGTTCTTCGCCCCTATCGCACGCGCCACACCGCCACCGAGCCGTCGACGCCGCCGGAGATCAGCGCCCGCGCATCTTGGCTGAACGTCAGCGTGGTCACGCGGCCATTGTGCGCGCGGAACGTCGTGATGACCGCGCCGGTCGCCGTGTCCCACAGGCGCAGCAGCCCGACCTCGTCGCCGAAACCTTGCGAGACTCCCGCGGCCAACAGGCTCCCGTCCGGCGAGACCGCCAGCGCGTAGGCGCGTTCATCCGATCCAAGCTCGATCGCACGCTGCTGCTCGCCGGTTGCCACGTCCCACGCGCGGATCGACCCGTCTTCGGCGGCTGACCAGATCGTGCGGCCGTCAAACGCGAAGCGCACAGCGACGACATCGCGCTCATGGCCGGTGAACGTCAGCAGCAGGTCGCCATCAGCCGCGTCCCACAGGCGAAGCCCGCCCGAATCGCCCGCGCCGACCAGCGAGCTTCCGCCCGGACTGAACGCCAGCGCGTTGACCCGGCGAATGCCCGGATCGAAGGTCGTCACGGCGGTCTCGCTTGCGACATCCCACACCGTGATCTCGGCGCTTCCGCCGGCGCCGACCGCGGTCGACGCGATGCGCGAGCCATCCACCGTGAACGCCAGCGCGCTGATCTGCGTGTCATAGCCCCCGAGACGGGCGACCGGCGACCCCGTGAATCCGTCCCACAGGCGCAGTCGGCCCCGGCTGTCGCCCGTGGCGGCGACGTTCGTCAGCACGGACAGCGCCATCGCGTACACCGTATCCTGACTGGCGCCGCGCCGTGCGACCTCGTCGCCGCGCAAGCTGTCCCAAATCCGCAGGCTTCCGCTCTCGTCGGCGGTGACGATCCGCGTGCCGTCGGTGGTGATCGCTGCGCCGCGGATCGGGCGTGAAAAGTCATCCAGCACAGCCCGGTTGGCGCCGGTCGCGGTGTCGATCACGCGGACGGCGTCACCGAGCGCAGCGGTCGCCAACAGCGTGCCGTCAGCGTTGAACGCCATGTCGAGCGGGCCGACGGCGATGCCGCGCAGGGCGGCGCGTTCCGTCCAGTTTCCGGTGTTCCACAACCGCACCGTCGTGTCCTCGCTGCCGGTCGCCAACAGTGATCCATCCGGGCTGAACGCGACCGACTGCACCCAATTCAAATGAGCGGTAATCGCCGCGATCTCGACGCCGGTCGCCGCGTCCCAAATGCGCGCCGAATTGTCGAGCGCGGCGCTGGCGAGAACGCGCCCGTCCGGCTTATAGGCGACGTCGATCACCGGCGAGGTATGGCCGACCATTACGGTCTGCTCGGCGCCCGTTCCGACGTCATAGACGCGCACCGTGAAGTCGGTTCCACCCACGGCGACCTGCGGCGCGGCCGGCGAAAACGCGACCGACGTCAGCGGGGATGGCGCGCTGATCGTCCGCACCAGCGTGCCGTCGGAGGCGTTCCACAGGTACAGGTTGAGGTCGAAGCCGGTCGAGGCGACCAACGTGCCGTCTCTGTTGAAGGCGACATCGGTGACGTAATCGGTGTGTTGGGAAAAGACGAATCGCTGTGTGCCGGTCACGGTGTCGATCACATGGACGCTGCCGACGCTGTCGCTGACCGCCAACACGAGGCCATCGGGCGAGTAGGCCAGCGCGGTCGGTGTGTAGTCGGTGCGGATCGCGCGCGCCGCGTGTGTGAAATCGGCGGTGTCGTACAGCCACACGCCGGTGTTACTGGCGACCGCCAGCGTGCGCCCGCCGGGGCTGAACGCGACATCGCGCGCGCCGCCCTTGCCCAATCGCACGGCCTCAACGAGACGGGACGCGTTGCCGACGGTGATGACATCCGACTGCGCCACGCTCACGGACGCGGACAGCACGCACAGGATCAGTGCGGCGGCGAGCATTTTGAGGGTTCGCATGGGTTTGACTCTCCACACCTGCCCCGCGTGAACGGAGCACAGGCCGTCTCAAGTGGTAGTGTAGCATACGGCCGCGGCCGAACAGCGTTAACACCCTGCCGGCAGAAGTATTTCACGCGGTCGGCCGGCGGTGTCACGGTGTCGCCGCAGGCGCGCCGGCCTTACCCCTACCTTGCTGCGCTCGACTCGAAAAACGCGCGGAGACACAGCTGACCGTCTCATCGGGCGGCGGACTACGGCGGATAGATCGCCCCCGGAATTCCCGACCCCTGACAACTGATCCCTGCCCCTAACCGCTGACGACTCCGCCGTCATTGTGGTCTAATGGACAGGATTCGCTGTTAAAGTAGGTTATCGAAAGTCAGCAAGCTCAATCTTCTGCTTCAGAGGGTTTTACGAGTGGTGAAGGCTGGTAGTCACTCATCACTTATCACTTTCAACTTCTTACATAAGAACCGGAGCGCACCGTGCAGAACCCCACCGCACAAACCACCGTCGAAGCCGCCCGACTCCACGCGCAGCATCAGCGTCCGCTGTACAACACGTATGGTTTCTCGCAGATTCCACAGACCGTCCTGCACGCGTTGACCGGCGCGGGCCATGCCGGCCTGCCCGTCGATGTGTGGGGCGAACTGCCCCGCCGCTGGGACAAGCTGATCGTCATCCTGATCGACGCTTTCGGCTGGCATCAGATCGAACGCTACGCCGAACAATATGCCTTTCTGCGGCGGTTCTTCGACAAGGGTGTCGTCTCGCAGTTGACGACGCAGTTCCCCTCGACCACCACCGCGCACATCACGACGATGTACACCGGTCTGCCGGTCGGACAGCACGGACTGTACGAGTGGTTCACGTACGAGCCGGTGCTGGGGCGGGTCGTCATCCCGCTGCTGTCGGCCGAGACCGAGCATGACGCGCCGCGCAACGGCCTTCTGAAAAGCGGCATCAAACCGCAGCAGTTGTATCCGCTGCCGTCGTTCAGCCAGTCACTGGTTGACCGCGGCGCCACGTCGGTTGTGCTGATGCCGCGCGAGTTTCTTACATCGGCCTACAACGACACGTTGTGTCAGGGCGCGAAGATCATCCCACGCATCACGCTCAGTCAGGGCCTGCGCACGATGGCCGATCTGGTCACGCAGATCAAGGGGCCGGCGTCGTTCTACTTCTATCTGTCGGAGATCGACACGCTGGCGCATCGCTTCGGGCCGGCCTCGCGCGAGGTCGACGCCGAAGTCGATACGCTGTTCACGGCGTTGGAACGACTGCTGTACACACCGCTGGCCGGCCGCACCGATACCGCGATCATCCTCACCGCCGACCACGGGCAGGTGCGCACCAATCCGGACGGCCTCACCATGCTCGACGCCGACCTGCCACAGCTTCACCGCATGATCAAGCTGGCGTCGGACGGACGGCCGATTGCGCCGGCAGGTTCGCCGCGTGACGTGTTTCTGCACCTCAAGCCGGAGGCGATTGACGATGCCTACGGCCTGCTCAACGACAGCGTCGGGGCGGAGGGGATCGCTGAGGTGTACCGCACGCGCGACCTGATCGAGCAGGGCTATTTCGGCGAGGTCGGCCCGCGCTTCATCGAGCGCGTCGGCGACGTGGCCGCGCTGGCGCTCGACGATCACGTGTTGTGGTTCGGCGACGGCCGCGACATCCCGCACTACTTCGGCATGCACGGCGGCCTGCACCCTGACGAGATGCTCACGCACTTCAGCGTCATGCCCCTCGCTTGAGAGAAGTGATGAGTGATGAGTGATGAGTTGGAGGGGGCTAGTTATCAGGAATCAGTTGTCAGGATGGTGACAATGCGGGACACGGAGTATGTGCCGCTTCGGTGCCACCATCGCCGCAGACTGCTGGGGCTTACACTCGCTTGCTTTTCGGCTCAACGGACGCCGGTGCAGGCGCCTCAAGGCGGACGATGACCGTGTGACGCCGGACATACCGGATAACAACGACGGCCGTCAGGACAATCGCAGCGATGAAGATGGCACAATAGACGGCTGAGAGAAACTGCGCTGTGTAGTACGCGTCGGCGTCCACAACTGGCTCCTACAGGATTGGGGCAACCACACACTCACGATTATAGCTCGGATACGCGGCTGTGTTGCGGTGTGATAAGGAACGCGAATCCTGCGAAATCCTCATCTTCCTGTAGAAATCACGCGGCGTCCGGCCAGAACGGCCGCCTTTGTCATCGCGGGGATTTTCAGGACTCCGTGATTGTTCTCCCCTTCTCCCCGTGAGAGAGAAGGGGCCGGGGGATGAGGGGGCGATGTCCGCCTACGCCTTCAGCCGATCTATATACTGCTTGCGGAACTTGGCAACCTTCGGCGCGACCACAAACTGGCAGTAGCGGCGTAAGGATTGCGCTTGAAGTACTCCTGATGGTAGTCCTCAGCGATGTAGAACGTGTCGTACGGCGCGACCTCGGTGACGATCGGGTTCGGCCATACGCCCTGCGCGCCGATCTCCTTGATCACCGCCTCGGCGGTCGCCTTCTGCTCCGGCGAGTGGGTATAGATCGCCGAGCGATACTGCGTGCCGACGTCGTTGCCCTGCCGGTTGAGCGTGGTTGGATCGTGGATGGTGAAGAACACGTTGAGCAGGTCGCGGTAGCTGACCACGCCCGGATCGAACGTGATCTGGACGACCTCGGCATGGCCGGTGCCGCCGCCGCACACCGCCTCATAGCTCGGATTCTTGACGTGTCCGCCGCTGTAGCCGCTTTCGACCGAGATCACACCGCGCAGGTCGTCATATACCGCTTCAAGACACCAGAAACAGCCGCCGGCCAGCGTAGCGACCTCAGTGCGCGGCGCAGAGTGAGTAGACATTCACGTTTGCCTTTCACAAGTTGGGGATCCCCGCACATTCTGACGGATCACCACGATCCATCTTACATCATCGCCCCCGACCCGCACCGGCGCGCCACCCGCGATGCCGATCGAAGCGCGTTGGGTGAACCTGCAAGCCACCTGTCGTGTTCACCCGCACAAGCGCCCTCCGCTTCCTCCTCCATTCGGTAGATGCTCACACATCGATTCTCCGGTACACTGGTTCGTACCGACCGCCGCAGAGTGGAAAGTGGTACCGGCATGGATAAGCGGATGGTGGACTTCATCCGAGCCTTACGCGCCGCAGGGGTGCGCATCTCGCTAGCCGAAAGCCAAGACGCGATGAAGGGCGCGGACGTGATGGGCGTGACCGCGCTCGATCCATTCAAGGCGGCGATGCGGACGACGCTGGTTAAAGAACGGCGCGATCACTACCTGTTCGACTACTTCTTCCCGCTGTTCTTCAGCAGCAACGTCCCGCCGATGCAGAACATCCCGGAGAACCTCTCGCAGCAAGAACAGCAGATGCTGCAGCAGGCGCTCCAGTCGCTGGCCGGACAGATGCAGGCGCTCAAAGACCTCATGCGCCAACTGCTGGAGGGCAAGCCGTTCGACAGCGATCAGCTGGGTGAGATGGGCGAGAAGGCCGGCCTCAACGACGCGCAGGATATGCGCCAGCGCAGTTGGTTTGAACGCCGTATGCGCAATCAGGCACAGCTCAACCAACTGCAAGAGATGATCGACCAGCTCATCGACACGCTCAAAGCGATGGGCATGTCGGAGGAGCGCGCCGAGTTCCTGCGCGATCTGATGCAGGAGAACTTGCAAGGCATGAACGATCAGCTCGAAGCGCACGTCGGGCAGAATATCGCCGAGAATATGGCCGAGCGCGAACCCGATCCCAAGCCCGATCTGATCGACGTGCCGTTCAACCGCCTCAGCGAAGACGACATCGACCAGATCCGCAGGGAAATCCGCCGGCTTGCCGCGAAACTGCGCAGCAGGGCCGCGTTACGCCAGCGCCGCGCCAAAGACGGGCAGATCGACGTGCGTCGCACCATGCGTGCCAACATGAAATATCAGGGCGTGCCGATCGAACTGCGCCGGCGCAAACGCCACGTCAAGCCGTATCTCGTGCTGATCTGCGACGTGTCGACCTCGGTGCGCTACTGCGCCGAGTTTCTGCTCACGCTCGTCTATGAGCTGCAAGATCAGGTCGCGCGTACCAACAGCTTCATCTTCATCAACGACCTGACCGACATCAGTATGGCGTTCAAGGAGCTTGAGCCGCAGCAGGCCGTCACGAAGGTGCTGAGCGACAATCCGCCCGGCTACTACAACACCGACCTCGGCAACAGTTTGAACACCTTCCGGCAGGATCAGATGGGGCTGGTGACCGGCCGCACGACCGTCATCATCCTCGGCGATGGGCGTAACAACTACAATGATCCGCGAATCGACATCGCCTCCGAAGTGCAGCGCAAGGGCCGCCGCTTGATCTGGTTTAATCCGGAACATCCGAGCCAGTGGGGCACCGGCGACAGCGACATGCCGCGCTACATGCCCGCCAGTGACGGCGTGTACTATGTCGCTACTTTGCGCGATCTCGCCAATGCCGTCGATCAGGTGCTGGCCGACGGGTAAGCGACTCGTCAGGGGCATAGTTGCCAGTGGTCAGGGGTCAGTTGGCAGGTTTCAGGCATCAGGAATCAGGCGTTGGTAGCCAGCGGTCAGCCCGGAAATCGCCACTATCACACGCCCGCCGGCCTCTCCGAGTGCTGAGTGTCAAGTGATGAGTCGTGAGTAAGGGCAAACCGACTGAACCACAGAGGACACAAAGGACACAAAGGGGCTTGCAGGGCTGTCCCGCCGCCTCGCACCACTCACTCCCACGCACACGTCCTTCTCCCCTCTCCCCCTTGTGGGAGAGGGGCCGGGGGTGAGGGCTTCTCGGAGTGCT
>JZRA01000009.1 GCA_001567485.1 Chloroflexi bacterium OLB13 | reverse complement strand
CTGCGGATGAGCGATTGAGCAGAAATGCCGCCTCTCAACTGCCCCTGACAACTGACTCCTGACTACTGGCCCCTGACTACTGCTCCCTGACTACTGGCCCCTGACTACTGTCCCCCTGACTACCTGGCCCCTGACTACTGTCCCCCGACAACTGGCCCCTGACAACTGGCCCCTGACAACTGACTCCTGACTATTGCTCCTACCTGCATGGCTTACGTCTAGTCGTGGTATGCTGTGCGCATGAACGATGTCGTGTCCGTCCGCCTTCAAGACCTGCGCAGCGCCGCGATCGAGATGTCCCGCAGCGCCGATTCGCTGCGTCTTGCCGCCGAGCGCATACACGCTGAAGTGGGCGGTCTAGCGGCTCAGGTCGATCCCTCCGGTTCGAGCGCGTTTGCGATGCTGGCGCACAGCGGACGGCTCGATACGCTGATTGAGTCGGTTGCCGGTCTGGCGTCACAGCTTTCCCGTGCGGCCGACGACCTCGAATCGGCCGGGCGCTGGCACGGGCCGCCGCTTGGAATCCTCTGGGATCGGCTGGGCGGCGGGGCGCGCATCAGCGTGCGCCCGCCAGAGATGCCGGCCGCAGCGCCAGCCTATACGTTGGGCAGCTACATCTCACACGCTAACCGCCCGCTGTACGATCAACTGCTGGCCGATCAAGCCGACCTCGCTGAACGCCGCGCCCAGATCGCCGAAGCCGAAGCGGCGCGAACCGCCGCGTTGGATGAACGCGCCGCGCTGTTGAACCGGCTTGTCGCCTACGGAACGCCTGAGGCCGCCGCCCTCAACGATCCGCGCGTGCGCGGCCTCGAAGCCGCGGCCGAGACAGCGGCCCACGATGCCGAGCAGGCCGCCGATCAAGCTGGCATCTTGGAACAGCGGATCGAAGGCACGACTCAACGCCTGCTGGCCGTCACACCGCCTGACTCGGCCGATCCGGCTGTGATCCGGTCACTGGAAGGCGGGCAGAGTGAGTCATACGTGCTGGCGAATACCCGCGACTGCGTGAATTACGTCGCAAGCCGGGTGCCGATCCCCGGCGAACTGGCGGCCAACGCGCACCTTTGGGATGAGCGCGCCGCCGAACTCAGCCGGTTTGGCATCCGGACGTCGGACACGCCGCTGGCCGGGTCGATCCTCGTGCTAGAGACCGACCATCCCTATGCCGACGACCGCTACGGACATGTCGCGCTGGTGGAATACGTCGACAGCGCCGGCGGTGTGTGGATCACCGATAACACCCACGCTCAACCTGTGCGCTTCGATACACTCACGAGTGAAACCAGCGGAGATCGCGTCAAGTACCTCTACCTTCCGTGGTACACGAAGGCGTGACGGAAGTATTGCGGCACTGCGTTTGCGCTTGTGTTATAGTGTTTTCGGGACAAAATCAGGTCGCGCGCGGAACGCGTAGCGAGAGTGTGGTATGGCGACAAACAACGTAAATGCGATGGTCAAGGATGCCGTTCGCGCGCTGAAGGCCAACGACCGCGCCACGGCGCTCGAGCTGCTGCAGCGCGCCACGGAGACCGATCCGTACAATGAGCAGGCATGGCTTTGGCTCAGCGGCGTGGTCGAGACCGAAGACGATCAGCGCACGTGCCTGCAAAACGTGATGTTCATCAATCCGGGTAACGAGAACGCACGGCAGGGCCTTGAGATGCTCGACGCCAAACTCGCCGCACGGCCTAAGACCGAGCCAAAGCCCTCCAACCCGAACGCGTTCGCTGGGTTCGATCTGCCGAGCGGGGATGACTGGTTGGCGGAACTGGACGAGATGCGCCAGTCGGCAATTTCTACGTCGTCGACCAATCCCTTCAACGTTTCGCTCGATGAATTCGACGATGTGATGGGCGACGCCTTCGCCGACCCGTTCGGGGATTCCTACATCGACCCGGCCAATGCGCCGTTCAGCGCCTCCACGCCTGATCTGCCGGTCGTTGCGCCCATGCCGACGACGACTGCGCGGCCCTCCAGCCCTCTTGAGGAAGACCTCGAAACCCTCTTCGGAGGTGTCGAGATGCCGCAGTCGCCCGAAGAGGGCAAGAAGCCGAAGGCGAAGCCTGCTAAGCCGCAGAAACCCGACCCGTTGGCGCACATCCCCGACGACGCCGACGCGGCGACCCTGTTCAACGCGATCCCGCGCAAGATCCGCATTGGATCGCTGCCGGGTGCGCCGCGCAAGGCCCCGGTGTTGCTGCGTCTGATTCTTGCCGGATTAGTGCTTGCCAATGTCATCCTCTCCGCGCTGATTTTCATAAAAGTCACGGCATAGACAAACAGTGCATGATGTGATACCCTGCTGCGTCACGATAGAGCAGTCAGTTTTCGAAGGATACGGAATCACCGATGGCGAATCATAAGTCTGCCCTCAAGCGCATCCGCCAGACCGCGAAGCGCCGGGAGTACAACCGCACTTATCGCACCCGCGCGCGCACATTCATCAAGAAGGCACGTGCAGCGATCAAGGCTGCGCCTGCGACGGCCGATACGATTGAGGCCGTGAAGGCTGCCGTGCGCGACTTGGACAAGGCCGCCAGCCGCGGCGTGATTCACCCGCGCAACGCAGCCCGTCGCAAGAGCCGCCTGATGAAGCAGCTCGCCGCTGCGCAGAGCTAGGGCACCACGGCATCAACATCAACGGCCGACATCTCACGTCGGCCGTTTTTGTTTTGCATGATTTGCCCTCGAGTCAGACCGCCGCTTTACGTGTCCGTCGGCTTGCCCGCCTCGACTTCCAGCCGATAACCCACACCCCGCACCGTCCGCAAATGCTGCGCGGCGTCGGCCTTCTTCAGCAGTTCGCGCACCTTGCTGATGTGCACATCCAGCGTGCGCATATCGCCGATGTAATCCGTCTGCCACACCACGTTCATCAACGTCGCGCGTTCGACGGTTTGGTTGGCGTGCCGGATGAACATTTCGAGCAGCGCGGCGAGTTTGGGGTTGAGCAGCAGCTCGTGTCCGTTTACGGTCAGCAGGCGGCGCTGCACCTGCATGCTGAACACGCCGGCAGACACCACCTCTTCGGCAGGCAGGTTGACGAGCTTCTGGATGTGATTGGTGAGCTTGCGGGCGGTTATAGGCGCGGTGATCGTCCCGTCGACCACCGTGCTCGCGGTCTTAGCGCCCGCCTGCGCGATCCGGATCAACTTGATGGCCGGCTGCGCGTCACGGATCTGCTTCAGCGAACGATCCCCGTGCGTGCGCAGGCTCACCGAATCCCACACCACCACTCGCGGGGCCAGCGATGACAGGATATCAAGCGCACTTTTACCGCTGGTGACAATCGTGATCGCGTAGCGCTTCTCTAACGCCTCGACCCACTGCGCGCCCTTCAATGTCAGGCGGCCGATCAGCAGGACCGAAGGTCGTGGCTCCATCTGTCTAGCTCCATTAGTACGCAAACCGATCCCGCCGAGTCATAATGCACGTGTCTTCCAATTTCATTCCCGAAGACTTCAATTCGGCTGCGCAGGCCGCGCCGCGCAAGGGCTGGGACCGTCAAAGGCGGGGATGAACATGACCGATTATAAGCTATCCTCACGGACACGGCACGTATGAAAATCCTAATTGAGCAAGCGAACCGCAGGTTGGATGTCCACCGGCTCGCCCAACATGCGGTGCAGGTGGTCGATCTGGCCGCGACACTTCAACAGATCGCAGCGCCAACCTTCCACGAGCAGCAGCGCGCCGCCTATGTTGAGCGTCAGTTTCAGCAGGCTGGCCTTGCGGACATAATGACCGACGGCACGTACAACGTCTACGCGCGTATGCCCGGCCGCGACCCCCGCCTCCCCGCCTTGATGATCACTGCGCATACCGATACCGTGTTCGGGCCGGATGTGGAACTGACCCACGGGCGTGACGCGACCACGCTGTACGGCCCCGGAATCGGAGACAACTGTATGGGCGTCGCCGGGATGTTGGGCGCGATCGCCGTGCTGCAAAACAGCGCGATCACACCCGACCGCGATTTGTGGTTCGTCGCGACGACATGCGAAGAAGGACTGGGCAACCTGCGCGGTATGCGCGCGGCGTTCGAGCGCCTCAAGGATCGCATCGGTGCGGTCATCAACATCGAAGGTCTGGCATTCGGCCACATCTACCACGCGGGGATCGCCGTCAAGCGCCTGCACATCACCGTGCGCACATCGGGGGGACACAGTTGGCTGCACTTCGGGCGACCCAGCGCAATCCACGTCTTGATGCAGCTCGGCGCGCGTATCGCGGAAGTTCGCCCCCCGCAGCAGCCCCGCACTACCTACAATATCGGCCTGATCGACGGCGGCGTCTCGATCAATACCATCGCGGCCAGCGCCTCGATGTGGCTGGATTTGCGATCCGAGGACACGACCGCGCTGCAAGCGCTCGAGCGCGAAGTCCGGCAGGTCATCCGGTCGTCCGAGACCAGCGATGCAGCGCTCGACGTCGAAGTGGTTGGCGAACGTCCGGCCGGGAGCATCTCGCCCGATCATCCGTTGGTGCGCATGGCCGTCGACGCGCTCGAAACCGTCGGCATAAAGGCCATCCTTGAGACCGGCAGCACAGACGGGAACATCCCGCTGGCCGCCGGATATCCAGCCGTGACCGTCGGGATCACACGCGGCGGCAACGCGCACCGGCTGGACGAATTCGCCGAGATCGGCCCGGTCGAGCCGGGAATGCAGCAGCTGATGACCCTGATCCTCGCCGCATCACATGCAGACGCCGTGTGGACAACGGATTAGGAGCGCGCGGAATGAATCACATCTTTGTTACGGGGGCCAACCGGGGGATCGGGCTTGAGATCGTCCGGCAGCTCGGTGAACGGCCCAAGACCACCGTGTATGCCGCATGCCGCCGCCCGGACTCCGCCGCCGAGCTGCAAGCCGTGGCGTCCCGTGCGCACGGAACGGTGCACGTTATCCCGCTTGAAGTCACCGACCCGGCCCAGATCGCCGCGGCCAAGGATCATGTGCGCTCACACACCAACGCGCTCGACGTCCTCATCAACAACGCCGCCATCGACCCGGACGATGATGCGCAGCGCTTCGGCCGCATCGACCCGGACGTCATGCTCCACACGCTGCACATCAATACGGTCGCGCCCCTGCTGATCGCGCAGGCATTCGTCGACCTGCTCGAGGCCAGCAGCCTTGGACGGATCGTCAATATCTCGTCTCAGATGGGATCCATCGCTCAGCGCGACTACGGCGGCAGCTACGCCTACTGCGCGAGCAAGGCGGCGCTCAACATGAGCACGCGCGGGCTGGCCGCCGACCTCGGCCGGCAGGGAATCGTGTGCGTCGCGATCGATCCCGGCTGGGTCAAGACCGATATGGGCGGCCGCAGCGCGCCCCTCGAACGCGAAGAGTCGGCGCGCGGCCTGCTGCGCGTGATCGAACACCTCACCCGCACCGATAACGGCGCCTATAAACGCTGGAACGGCCACGATCTGCCGTGGTAATCAGGTCAGCATCCGCAGCGCTACACCCAGCCGGTCGATCTCCTCAGTCGTGTTGTAGTGGGTCAAGCCGACGCGGACGAGGCCATCAGGCTTGCCAAGCCGATCCATGATCTCGACGGCGTAGTAGTTGCCGTGCCAGACGTAGATATCCTGCGCGGCGAGGTGCGCGGCTACCTGCTCCGGCTTGTATCCGTCCATCTCGAAGATCACCGTTGGGACACGCTCGGCGGCGCGGTTCGCGTCGGTGATCCCGTAGATGCGGACGCCCGGCACATGCTCCAGCATCGTGATCAGCGCCGTCGTCAGCTCGCGTTCATACGCCACAAACGGAGCGGGGGACGGGCCGCGCCCGCCGTTCATCCGGTCAAGATAGTCCATCACGCCGCCTAAGCCGGCAATGAGTTCGTAGCAGCCGGTGCCGGTCTCCCAGCGATGCGGCGGCTCGTCGTGCGATGGGCGCACCTTGTAAACCGGCAGTTCCGCCAGCAGATCGTAGTGGCCCCACAAGATGCCGAGATGCGGGCCGAAGAACTTGTACGACGAGCACAACAGGAAGTCACATCCCAGCGCCTGAACGTCAATCGGAATGTGCGGCGCGGATTGCACAGCATCGACGACCGTGAGCGCACCGGCCGCCTTCGCCATCGCGACGATATGCGCGACCGGGTTGATCGTGCCGGCGGCGTTGCTGGCGTGGACGATGCACACGACTTTGGTACGGTCGGTCAGCGCGGCCTCGAAACTATCGAGGTTGAGCGTGCAGTCCTCGACGTTGAGATCGACCCAGCGCACAACGAGGCCGTGATCGGCGGCGATACGCAGCCACGGCGACACGTTCGCGTCGTGATCCATGCGCGTCAGGATGATCTCGTCGCCGGGCTTGAGCGTGCGGGCGATGGCGCGGCTCAGCGCGAAGTTGAGCGTCGTCATGTTCGGCCCGAAGGCGATCTCGTGCGGGTTGGGCGCGCCGAGGAATCGGGCGACCTTGGCGCGCACGCCTTCCACCATCGCGTCGGTGCGGCGGCTCGTCTCGAACGTGCCGCCGCTGTTGGCGTTCGAAGTCAAGAAGTAGCCGGTGACCCGGTCGATCACGTCTTGAACGACCTGCGTGCCGGCGGGATTATCGAAGTAGACCGGCGTCCGGCCGTGTTCGGACGGGCGGTGCAGTGAGGGAAACTGGCGGCGGGCCGCCAACACATCGTATGTCATCGTGCGCTCCTAGGCGTGTGCAAGCCAAACAATGCCATGCCCCGGCATGACCAGCGAGAGATGGGTCAGCGCGGGTTCGTCGGTGATGAGATCGACAACTTGCGGGGGTATCTGCCACACGCGTGACAGCGCCTCCCATGTCACGATCTGCGGATAATCGCTGAAATTCGCCAGCACGACGATCATTTCGCTGCGCACGAAGCCGAGGACGTGCGGGCTGCCGGTGTCGAAGAAGGTCGTCGCGCCCGGCCCGAACGCGGGGTTCGCTTTGCGCAGGGCGATCATCCGCAGCAGTCCGTGGAATACCTTGCCCTGCGGGCTTTGGGGATCGTCCCGCGCCTCGTTGAGCCGTTCCCAGCCGAACTTGGGCCGGTGTACCCATCGTTCGTCGCTGGCTTGGCCCGGCCGGTCGAGAAAGCTGTAATCGTTGAGCTGCGCGATCTCGTCACCGCTGTACAGCAGCGGGATGCCGCCCACGGCCAGAATGATCCCGTGCAGCATCAGCAGCCGCTTGACCCCCGCGTCGATCCATTCCCGGCGTCCCCGCTTCAGCCCAGCTTCTAGGCCCGCGAGCGACGCCGCCGTTCCGCAGATGCGCATATCCAGCGTCGCCGGGTTGAAATTGAACGGCAGCCCGGCAGCGAACGATCCGTCATGCTGGCCGATGTAGAACCGGTTGAGAAACTGGCGGTGGTCAAACCCGTTGATCCCCACATCGCGCGCGTCCTCGTCGGCAAACGACCAGCCGATATCGTCGTGTACACGCACGTAGTTCACCCACGCCGTGCCGTCGGGCAGCGCGAATCGCCGTTCCATAGCGTGACGCAGCAGCTTGACCTCGCGCGTCGCCAACGCCTCCCACAGCAGCGCCATCAGGGTTGGGTTATAGCTGATTTGTGCTTCGTCCGGGCTGATGTAGCTGGCGACATCGTCGGGATGCACGATCGCCTCGCTCTTGAAGATCAGGGCCGGCGCCACGATCTGCGCCAGCGCGTTGTACGCCTGAATGAGGGTGTGCACCTGCGGCAGATTCTCACAGGTCGTGCCGAGCTGCTTCCAGATGAACGCGACGGCATCGAGGCGCAGTATCTCCACGCCTTGATTGGCGAGGAACAGCATTTCGCCCAGCATCGCGGTAAAGACTTCGGGATTGCGATAGTTCAAGTCCCACTGGAAAGTGTTGAACGTCGTCCACACCCAACGGTCGATCGGCTCGACATACGTGAAGGCGCCGGGGGCTTGGGCCGGGAAGATGTCGCGCAGCATCGGCTGGTATTGATCCGGCAGGCTGCGGTCGGGGAACATGAAGTAGTAGCCCTGATACCGTTCTTCGCCCGCTAACGCCCGCCTTGCCCATTCGTGCTCGTTCGACGTGTGGTTGAACACGAAGTCCAGCGCGACGCTGATGTCCTCGGCGCGCAGCGCGTCGATCAGGTCGCGCAGGTTATCCACCGTGCCGAGCGCCGGGTCAACATCGCGAAAACTGCTGATCGCATAACCGCCGTCGCTGTTCTCCGCCGGGCACAAGAACAGCGGCATGAGATGGACGTAGGTCAGGCCAAGCTCGCGCAGGTACGGGATCCTCTCTTTGACACCGCCGAGCGTGCCATTGAATAGATCGACGTACAACACGCCGCCGATCATGGTGTGCGACTGGAACCATTGTGGGTCGCGCAGCCGTTCTTCATCCCGCGCGCGCAGCGCCGCCGGCCGCGACTTAAACGCCTCGGCCGCCGTATATAGCAGTTGTTCGAGGTGATAGAAGAAGTCGTAGTGCGTGCCGTAGATCTTTGACAGCAGCTTGAACACGGCCGGAAAGTGCTGGTGAAGCCGGTGGTCGAAGATGGCAAAGTCGCCGTCAGACAGCACGGCACGCAAGCGCGGCGCCAAGCGCTCGTATGTCACGCGCGCCTCGCGGTCGAGATCAATCATTTGTGCCTCCAGAATCGCCATGTCATTATAGCGCGGCGGGCTGGTGCTTGCGGCGCGATCTGGCACGACTCGCCCTGCGCTGTGTTATACTGACGCTAGCTTCGCATCAATCCGAGTGAACGCAATCGAAAGGTCAATTGGTATATGGCTAGTCTGTTTGAGAAGATCAACACGCTGATCAGCGCCAGCTTGCATGGGCTGGTCGACCGCGCCCTTCAGGCCAACTCGCCGCAGGTGCTCGACGAGTACATCCGGCAGGTGGAACGCAACCTTGAAGAGCTTGAGGAATCGACCGCCAACGTCGGCGGCACGGTCAAGACGCTCCGCCGCAAGTACGAGGAATTCACCGCCGCGGCCGACAAGCTGGATCGCGACATCGACGCGCTGGTGTTGGCCGGCAAGGACGATCTCGCCATCGCCGCACAAAGCCAGCTCAACACCAAGAAGTCGCTGGCGCAGGAATACTATCAGCAGTGGGAAGAACAGAATAAGCAGTACGAGATGATGCTTGGGATGCGCTCGAAGCTCCAGTCGCGCCTCGTGTCGATCAAGCAGGAACGCGAACATTTGCTTGGCCTGATGCAGCTGATGGAGAGCAAGCGCATCGCCGCCAAGACGATGAAGTCGCTGGATCAGATCGCGACCGTCGGCGACGCCGAGATCAGCAGCCTGAGCGAGCAGATCAAGGCGCGGCTCGACAAGGAAGACGCGCGGCTCGAACAGGCGACGCGCAACGTCGCCGATCAGATCGACGACGCCGTGCGCAGTTCGGAGTTGGAACGCCAGCTGGCTGAGCGGCGCGCCCGCCTGCTGGGCAATCAGGGCTAATTCACCATCAGGGGGCAGTGACTCGGTCTACGGGTCACTGCCCGCCTGTTCATTCGTCTCGGAGCCTCGCGTATCATGTCCGAACAACAGTCCGACCTACGCCGTCGTGCACTTGGCGCGATTCTGGCGAACGCGCTGCGCAGCCCGCAGTTTTTGTTTACGATCGCGTTCACCCTCGCGCTGTATGTCTTTGTCGGTGACAACATCAGCGTGCCGCTGTTCGACTGGCAGAGCTGGTATTGGCTGGTCGGCGGCGGCTTGGCAGGGCTAGGGTTCCTTGCCGCGTCCGTGACCGATCCGGAAGCCGCGCAAGAAGCCGTCAACCGCATGTTCGAGCAGAAGCTTCAGCTCGACCGCGTCAAGAACCGCGTCGCTCGCCAGCATATCCAGAAGGCGCTTGAATACCGGAAGCAGATGCTCGACCTCGCCAAGAAGGCCAAAGGGTCGCTGAAGACCAACCTGCTGCAGACGGTCGATGACGTCAACGCGTGGATCGGCCACATGGTCAACCTCGGTCTGCACCTCGACGAGTTCGCCGAGAACCAGTTGATCGTCCGTGACCTCAAGGAAGTGCCAACGCGCATCTCGAAGGTGTCACAGCGCATCGAGATCGAAAAGCGTAACGGTGCCGATCTGGTCGTCGCCGAGTTGCAAAAGCAGCGCGAGCAGCTCGAACAGCAGCTCACCAACTTGCAAGCCGCGGTCAACAACTCCAAACGCGCCGAAATCCAGCTTGAAAGCGCGCTCGCGTCACTCGGCACGATCTATGCGCAGATGTCACGCCTCGACACGTCCGAGGTCGACAGCGGCCGGATGCAGCGGATGCGACTGGAGATTCAAGAAGAGGTCAACAGCTTGCAGGATACGATCCACGCGATGGAAGAAGTCCAGCAGCAGGCGCTGCGCCTCGGCTAATCACGATAGGCTCGCCGCGAATGCGCTCGTCAGCGCGAACACGGTCTCCTGTTCGACATCTTGCGTCAAGATATGGCCGCTGGTCTCCAGTAGATGTGTTTCAACACGCGTGCTGCGCGACAGCCCCGACTTCAGGGCGTCGAGATGATGCGGCCGCACGGTCTCGTCGCCTTTTGAATATACAGCCAGCACCGGCGCGGTGATGTCGGGCAGGCTTGCCAACGCGCTCGCCATAACATACGTGAGCTGTTCCACAGCGACCGACGACCACATCCCGTAACGCACGCGGCCCAACACGCGCTCGCCGCGCTCTTTTTGCTGCGCCAGCACACGCTCGGCGAACGGGCCGCGGTCGGTCTGATCGGTATACGGCCGAAACAGCTTTGCGAACCACAGCCTGCGTGGCGAAAGGTTCGGGAACGGCACGAGCGGCGCGGCAAGCGCCATGACGCCCGCAGCGTCGCATGACGCCGCCGTGATGAGCGACAGCGCCGCCCCCATCGACAGGCCGCCGACGACCACGCGCTCGCACTGCCGCGCCAGCACATGATAGGCGTCCACAGCGGATGCGTGCCAATCCTGCCAGCGGACACGCGCCATGTCGCGCGGGTTCGTGCCGTGGCCGGCCAGCCTCGGCGCGTAAACTGTATACCCGTCGCCAGCCAAGTGCTGCGCCCACCACAAGACCTCGTGCGGCGACGCGGTGAAGCCGTGCATCAACACGACTCCCAGCGGCCCGCCCCGCGCAAAAAACGGCTCGGCGCCGGGCATGATCGGAGAATGCACCATTGGACATGTTCCTTTACGCGGAGATGCTGTGGACGTTCGGCGTCCTCGCACTGGCGGGACAATAGGGTCGTTGCGTGCCCTGCACACTGAGATTACTATAAGCACACGTACCGGAACAATACGCTGGGAGAAGCGCATGCGCCGATTGGCCCTACTGCTTGTCGCCGTGCTGATGCTTGCAGCCCCAATCGCCGGTCAGGAAGATGGCCTGAACCTGCCTGCGGAGCTGTACACGCTGAAGCGCGATGGCACGATTCAGCGTATCGGGCTTGGCGCCGCGGGCGTATCGGATGTCACCCCGCCCGGCGCGCTCACGCTCGACTTCGGCCTGTCGCCGGACGGCGTGTGGATGGCGTACCGCACCGATGGCGCCGTCGGGCTGTACAACATGCGCACCGGCGAACAGCGCCCGCTCGATACCACCGGCGCGAGCTATCCGCCGTACCGGGGGCGCGGGCAGAGCGTGGCGTGGTCGCCACAGGGGGATGCGGTCGCCTATACCACCGAGACCGGCCTGCGCATCGCCGTATTGGATGGCTCATTCGGCGACATCGTGATCGGCCCGCTGATCAGCCTGAACTGGTCGCCGGACGGCCAGTTTTGGCCGCTGAGGCCGAGAACGACATCTGGTGGGTCTACCGCCGGCAGCAGAACAGCCCCGAACCGCTTGTCCTGCACGCGGCGCTGCCCTCGTCGCGCGGGACAGCGTGGGTCAGCGGCAGTCTGCTGATGTTCGCCCCGGCGGAGGGCGGCCTGTTCCTGCTCGACGCGTCGAACGCCAATCAGCAAACACAGCTCGCGGACGCGACGCGCCGATTCGCGCTCCCGCAGCGGCGGCAGGACGGCACGGTGGCCGTGTTCGGCGCGCGCAAAACGATACACGCATCACCGAGACGGCCGGCTACCTGCACCAGATCGTCGCCACGCAGCGCGGGGTCGAGGTCGAGCAGATCGGCGAAGAAAGCGTCGAACTGTCGAACGTGCAGTGGGCGCCGGGGGGCCGGGTGATGGTTGCGCTGAGCGGTGGCGTCCTCGCTGTCGTCGATCCGGTCAGCGCACAGGGCTTCAATCTGCCGCTGACGGAGGTCGCTGCCGTGGCATGGGGCGCGCTGCGCCTGCCGAGTGTGCCGAACATGCCCCTCACCGCCGACATCGCGTTCTTGGGCGACGACGGCGCGGGCGTCCGGCAGGTGTGGCGGCTGGCAAAGGACGGCAGCGCCGCCCAGCCGATCACCGCGCACGACTCCAGCATCGACAGCTTCGACATCGCCGCGGATGGCAGCACGGTCGCCTACGTCAGCGGCGAGACCCTGTGGCTGTTCACCCCGAACCCCGATATCGCGACGCCGCTGGTTACGGGCGCAGGCATCACCCACCCCGCCCTCAACGCGGCCGCCGATCAGGTCGCTTATGCCGCGCCAGACGGCGTGTATCTGGTCGATGCGGCAGGCGGCGAACCCCGGCGCGTGCTGGAGGGCTACAGCGAGCCGGTGTTCTTCGATGCACGCGGCGCGCTGATCGCGCGGCTCAGCGACGGCGATCTCGCGATGTACACGCTTGAGACGGGCGACGTGCAGCGCCTCGGGAGCTTCCGTGTCGCGCGGCCGCTGCCGGACGGTCGGCTGATGGCGCTGGGCGCGGTGTCATCGACCCAACGCGACGGGTTGTACGTGCTTGATCCGGGCCGGGCCGAACCTGTGCAGATCTTCGCGCCGCCGAACGGGACGATCAGCGATGCAGCGCTGCTTGCGAGCGGGGCGTTCCGGGTCATCGTCATCCGCAGCGACGGTCTGCCGGCGCCGCTTCGTGTGTACGACATCCAGCCGGGACAAGGCCCGGTGAGCATCCCGGTCGTGCCGTATCTGAACGACGCGCGCCTCTCGCCGGACGGCTTCACGCTCGCCGGTTTTGCCAGCGGCGCGGGCACGATGGCGGTCTACAGTATGGTCTTGTCCGCAGAGAACGTGATCACCCTACCTGCGCGCGTCGAGAGTATCCGCTTTGTCCCATTCAGTTGATTCTCATATTGAGTGCGTAGAGTTCTCATCAGCCATTGCTACCCTGCACACCTGAACCGCGAGTGAAGGTGCTTCCCTAAAAGGACGAACCATGATGTCAGGCGAACGCATCCTTGTAATTGAGGACGAGGCTCGCATCGCTCAGTTTATCGAGCGCGGTTTGATCTATGAAGGCTACCGCGTGAACGTTGCCCGTGACGGCCAGACCGGCCTGAATATCGCACGGGACACCCCTCCCGATCTCGTGATCCTCGACTGGATGCTGCCGGGGCTGGACGGCTTGGAGGTTTGCCGCCGCCTACGCGCTGCAAGTGACGTGCCAATTCTGATGCTCACCGCCAAAGACGACGTCAGCGACCGCGTATCGGCGCTGGACACCGGCGCGGATGATTATCTCGTCAAACCGTTCAGCATCGACGAATTGATGGCTCGTGTCCGGGCATTGTTCCGCCGCGCGACGCCGACCAGCCGGCCGGAAGTTCTACGCTTCGCCGATCTCACGCTCGACACCGGCACACATCGGGCATACCGCGGCGATCACGCTATCGACCTGACCGCCAAGGAATACGACCTGCTCGAATTGTTCATGCGTAATCCACGTCAGGTGCTCACCCGCGATGTCATTTTCGACCGCGTGTGGGGCTATGACTTCGGCGGCGAGAGCAACATCATCGAGGTCTACGTCCGCTACCTTCGCCAGAAGACCGAGGCGAACAACGAAGCGCGCCTGATCCACACCGTGCGCGGAGTTGGGTATGTGCTCCGTGAGGAATAACAACCGCGTATGACTTTGAAGACGAGGTTGGCGTTTGGGGTCGCCAGCCTACTCGCGTTGACGATCACCTTACTGAGCGCCGCGGTATTCGGGCTGATGTGGTGGTCGATGGTGCGCGAAGTCGATGCGCGCTTGGCCGATACCGCTAATTTGATCAACGCCGATACCCGCTTCGCAGTCCTGCCGCTGATGCAGTCCCGCTACCACGTCCAGCTTCCTGAGCTGGATTTTGTTCGTGCATCCGGCATCGAAGTCCAAGTGTGGGTCAAGGAAAACGGAACCTATGCGCCCGTCGACTCCTCGGCCAACCTCGAAGACTGGCCTAATGCGCTCGATCCGTCGACGTTGGGGCGCGAGGACGCGCACACCTTCTCCACCGTCAACATCGACGGCACGTGGTGGCGTGTACACACCAGCCCGATCTGGTTCGGGGCCAGCGCGATCGGCTGCATCCAAGTCGCGCAGTCGCTGGAGATCATGAACAGCGTGACTAGCTCTCTGCTGCTGGTGGTTTTGATCTGCGCGCTGATCGCGCTCGCGGGGTCGGCGATCCTCAGCCGGTGGCTGGCCCACCGCCTCATCGAGCCGGTACAGAAGCTGACGGCGGCCGCGTCTCATATCGCCGACGCATCCGATCTATCGACCCGCCTGCCGTGGCACGGCCCGAACGATGAACTGGGGCGGCTGATCTCCGTGTTCAACAAGATGATGGAACGGCTGCAGCAGGTGTTCAACGTGCAGCAGCGCTTCGTCGCCGACCTCAGCCACGAGCTGCGCACGCCGATCACCAGCATCATGCTGAACGTCGACTTGATGAAGAAGGTTGGCGCAGACGAGGAGTCGCTGTCCGCGATCTACACCGACACCGAGCGCATGTCCCGCCTCGTCAACGACCTTCTCATGCTGGCGCGGGCAGATTACGGCGGCGTATCGGTACACATGACCCCGCTCGACGCCGACGAAGTCGTGAGCGACGCGGTGCGCGCGTCGCGTCCGCTGGCGGAAGGCAAAGGGATCAAGCTGGCGCTGGCACATATCGAACCGCTGCGTATCTACGGCGATGTCCAGCAGCTTCAGCAGTTGATGGGCAACCTGATCAGCAACGCGATCAAGTTCACGCCGGAAGGTGGCGCGGTGTCGCTGACGATCCAGCGTGTCGGCTGTATGGCGCGCATCGAAATCACCGATACCGGCATCGGCATCAGCCCTGAGCAGCACGAGCGCATCTTTGACCGGTTCTATCAGGTCGATCCGTCACGCACACAGGACGGCACCAGCGGGTTCGGGCTTGGGCTGTCGGTGTCGCGCTGGATCGCCGAGTCGCACGATGGCTCGATCACGGTGCGCAGCCAGCTGGGCCACGGATCGACGTTCATCGTCAGCCTGCCGCTGATCGATGCTGAAGTCGACGCGAATCATCCCTCACGCCAAACGACGCATCAAAAGCTCCCGCGTGTGCGTCTGCCGGAACACCCGACAAGTCGCTAGACTCCTGCCGTACAGCAAACGAAGCCGGCCACCCGATTTGGGCGGCCGGCGTGATTCCGGGTGAAGTTGTGCTGACGCTACGATTTCAGCGCCGCATGTGCGGCCGCGAGACGCGCCACCGGCACACGGAACGGTGAGCAGCTCACGTAGTCGAGGCCGACGTTGTGGCAGAACGCGATGCTCTTGGGGTCGCCACCATGTTCGCCGCAGATCCCGACTTCGAGGTTCGGGCGGGTAGCGCGGCCCTTCTCCACCGCGACACGGATCAGCGTCCCAACGCCGTCAGGGTCGATGACTTGGAACGGGTTTTCGGGCAGGATTCCGAACTCGATATAGTGCAGCAGGAACTTGCCCTCGGCATCGTCACGGCTGATGCCGAACGTGGTCTGCGTCAGGTCGTTGGTTCCGAAGCTAAAGAACTCGCTGGCCTCGGCCATCTTATCGGCGGTGAGGGCGGCGCGCGGCAGTTCGATCATGGTGCCGACCTTGTAGTTCAGCTTGCACGACCGGACGGTCAGGATTTCTTTGCCGATGCGGTCGATCATCTCGCGCACGAACTTGACCTCATTGACGTGGTTCGTGACCGCCAGCATGATCTCCGGCCGGACGGTGTACCCTTCTTCGATCAGATCGCAAGCCGCCTCGAACAGCGCGCGGACTTGCATCTCGGTGATCGCCGGGCGCAGAATGCCGAGACGGATGCCGCGCAGGCCGAGCATCGGGTTGAATTCACGCAGCCCTTCCACCGCGATCATCAACTCCTCGACCCGCTGCAGCTCCTTGGGCCGGTCGCCCACCAGCCGCAGGCCAGCCGCCCGCAGCGCAAGCTGTTCGTGGTCGGGCATGAACTCATGGAGCGGCGGATCCAGCAGGCGGATAATCACGGGCTGCCCGTCCATCGCCTTTAGGATTCCGTAGAAGTCGTCGTGCTGGAAATGCTGGAGCTTGGCGAGGTTTTCCTTTTCCTCTTCGCTGCCCGGCTCGGCGAGGATGACAGCCTGCATCAGCGGCAGACGTTCGTCTTGGAAGAACATGTGCTCGGTGCGGCACAAGCCAACACCCTGCGCGCCGTATTCGCGGGCGCGGCGGGCGTCCTTAGGATAGTCGGCGTTCGCGTACACCTTGAGCTTACGTATCTCGTCCGCCCAGCCCAGCAGTTGATGCAGGGTGTATTCGCGGTTGAAATCAGGTTCGACACGGCGGATTTCGCCGACATAGACCTCACCGGTGGTGCCGTCGATCGAGACGGTATCACCTTCATGGACGACGATGCCGTCAACCCACAGCCGACGGGCGGGGATGTCGATCTCGAGCGTTTCGGCGCCGCACACGCATGGCACGCCGAACTGACGGGCGACGACGGCCGCGTGGCTGGTCGCGCCGCCACGGCTGGTCAGGATGCCCTTGGACGCCAGCATCCCGTGTACGTCGTCCGGCTTGGTCTCCGGCCGGATCATAATGACCGACTTGCCCGACTTGCCCCATTTTTCGGCGACATCGGCGTCAAACGCGGCGATGCCTACGGCCGCGCCCGGTGAAGCGTTCACGCCCTTGGCGATCCGGCGGCCGGTACGCACGGCTTCGTGGAGCGCATCCGGGTCGAACTGCGGGTGCAGCAGCTGTGAGACCTGTTCTGGCGAAATCCGCAGAACGGCGTCGCGCTTGCTGATAATGCCTTCGGCGACGAGGTCGACCGCGATCTTGACCGCGGCGCGCGCTGTGCGCTTCCCGTCACGGGTCTGGAGCATCCACAGTTTGCCGCGTTCGATGGTGAACTCGACATCCTGCATCTCACGATAGTGCTTCTCAAGGCGGCCGACGATCTCGAGGAACTCGGCGAACGCTTCCGGCATCTCCTTCTCGAGCTGCGCGATGGGCAGCGGGGTACGGATGCCCGCCACCACGTCCTCGCCTTGCGCGTTCATGAGATAGTCGCCGAATAGGACTTTATCGCCGGTCGCGGGGTTACGTGTGAACGCCACGCCGGTCGCGCTGGTCGCGCCGAGGTTGCCGAAGACCATCGTCTGCACGTTGACGGCGGTGCCGAGATTGTGCGGGATGCCAGCGGCGTTGCGATAGTCAATCGCGCGCTTGCCGTTCCAGCTTTTGAACACGGCCTCAACGGCCGCTTTAAGCTGCGCATAGGGATCGGTTGGGAAGGCGCTTCCGACTTCCTTCTCGTAGACCTTCTTGAACTCGGCGACCACATGCTTCCAATGGTCAGCGTTCAGCTCGACATCAAGCTTGACACCCGCGGTCTTCTTCGTTTCGGTCAGGATATCCTCATACGCCTCGTCCGGCATACTCATCACGACCGTGCCGAACATCTGGATCAGGCGGCGATAAGCGTCGTAGGCGAAGCGAGCATCGCCAGTCTCCTCGGCGAGCGCCTCGACGACCTTGTCGTTCAGGCCGAGGTTCAGGACGGTGTCCATCATGCCGGGCATCGAGAACTTGGAGCCGGAACGAACGGATAGCAGCAGGGGGTTGGCGGGATCCGCAAAGCGCTTGCCGGATTTCGCCTCGACCCTCCGCAGCGCGTCGAGAATCTGATCCCACAGACCTTCAGGAAACTCACCGCCATCGGCCATGTAGGCATTACACGCTTCGGTGGTGACGGTGAAACCCGGCGGCACCGGAACGCCAGCACGGGTCATGTCAAACAGCCCCGCGCCTTTCCCGCCCAAAATCGATTTGACCTGATCCCACGTCGCCGCCCGCTTTTGAACTTCCGCCAGCTGATCGAACAGGTAAACCCACTTGATTCCCTTGTTCTGTCCATTGACGGGCGTAATCGACTTCTCAGGCTCCTTAATCATCATGAGGTTATCCTCCAAATCAACGACGGTTATATCTCCAACCTTAAGCCCACTGGCCCGATGTTCCCAATGTCAGAGATCACGCGCCCTACTGACGTTTGTCAGAACTGCAAATTGGAGTGCTACTCAGTTTCTTCCAGTTCGTGATGGATTGCACAATCCCGCGTGACGCCTGTCACTGAACGGGCCGCGCGTCACATCCTACACTGAGGATGATTCGGTTCGCGGATGCGGAGGTAAACCCGATGCGAACGAACACGATTGCACCGCCCAGCGACGACAAGCGATGGCGAATCGTACAGGCGACGATGCGCAGACACGGCTTCGCGCCTGATGCTCTCATCGAAGCGCTGCACAGCGCGCAGGAGGCTTTCGGTTATCTGGACGACGACGCGCTGCGATACGTCGGAAAAAGCCTGCATTTGCCCCTCAGCCGGGTCTACGGCGTCGCCACCTTCTACAACCTGTTCACCCTCAAACCGCAAGGCGAGCACACCTGCGTCGTGTGTATGGGCACAGCGTGTTACATCAAGGGCGGGCCGGACGTGCTGAAGGCCATCGAAGACGCGGCTGGCGTTCGCAAAGGCGAAACCACGCCGGATAAGAAAGTCTCGCTGTTGGTTGCCCGCTGCTTGGGTGCGTGCGCCCTTGCGCCCGCCGTTGTGTTTGACGGCGAGATGGACGGCCAACTTGCCCCCGGCCAAGCTGCATCACGAATCAAGGAGTGGATGGGCGATGGCAATTGACACGGTCGGCGCACTACCCGACGAAAACGGCAAGCAGCGGCTTATCGTCCTCGAACACGCAGGGAAGATCGACCCGGAAGACATCGAGGCGTACATGGCCGTTGGCGGTTACGCGACATGCAGCGACGTCTTGCAGTCGATGACGCCTGCCGAGGTCATCGAGCAGATTCGTAACAGCGGGCTGCGCGGGCGCGGCGGCGCAGGATATCCCGTCGGGCTTAAGTGGTCAACGGTCGCTAAAGCGCACGGCAGTCAGAAGTACATCGTCTGTAATGGCGACGAGGGCGACCCCGGCGCGTTTATGGATCGCAGCATCATGGAAGCCGATCCGCACCGTGTGCTGGAAGGGATGATGATCGCGGCGTATGCGGTCGGCGCGAGCCGTGGCTACCTGTACGTGCGCGCCGAATATCCGCTGGCGATCAAGCGGCTCAAGCACGCCATCAAGCAAGCCGAAAAGCACGGCCTGCTCGGCATCAATATCAGCGGCACGCCGTTCAGCCTATCGCTGCAAGTGCGGCTTGGCGCGGGCGCTTTCGTGTGCGGCGAAGAGACCGCGCTGTTGGCCTCGATCGAAGGCCGGCGCGGCCAACCGCGTCCACGTCCGCCCTACCCGGCTGAATCCGGCCTGTGGGGATGCCCGACGCTCATCAACAACGTCGAGACCTACGCGAATATCGTCCCGATCCTGCGCGAAGGCGCGGAGTGGTTTGCGTCAATCGGCACAGAACGCAGCAAAGGCACGAAAGTATTCGCCCTGTCCGGCCGAATCGCGCGCACCGGTATGATTGAAGTCCCGATGGGCACTACCCTGCGCGAGATCATCTACGACATCGGCGGCGGCATCCCGGACGGACGCACGTTCAAAGCCGTGCAGACGGGCGGCCCATCGGGCGGGTGCATCCCTGCCGCGCACATCGACACGCCAGTTGACTATGAGTCGCTCAAGCAGGTCGGCTCGATGATGGGTTCCGGCGGCATGATCGTGATGGACGACAGTTCGTGCATGGTCGACGTCGCCAAGTACTTCCTCGAATTCTGCATGACCGAATCATGCGGCAAGTGCGTGCCGTGCCGTGTTGGAACTGCGCAGATGTACGGCCTGCTGGAGAAGATCTCCGAAGGCCGCGCAAGCCTCGACGACCTCGCCCTGCTCGAAGACCTGTGCGATATGGTCGCCAATACCAGCTTGTGCGGCTTAGGCCAAGCGGCGCCGAACCCGGTCATCAGCACGCTGCGCTACTTCCGCGATGAGTATATGGCCCACATCGTCGACAAAACCTGCCCCGCACATGTTTGCCCGGTGAGCCGCAAGGAGGCTGTCCGATGACCCGTGTTGTCACGCTCAAGATCGATGACATCGACGCGACCGGGCGCGAGGATGAGACCGTGCTGGAAGTTGCCCTAGAACACGGCATCCAAATCCCCCGACTGTGCGCGTTGGAAGGGCTGACACCCGTCGGAGCCTGCCGATTGTGCTTGGTTGAGATCGAGGGCACGGGCAGGCTGCTTCCGGCCTGCACGACCCGAGTCGCCGAGGGAATGGTCGTCAAGACCAACAGCGAACGCCTGCGCAAGTACCGGCGCATGACGATCGAGATGTTGTTCGCCGAGGGCAACCATGTATGCTCGGTATGTGTAGTCAATGGCCGCTGCGAACTGCAAGACCTCGCGGTCAGGTTGGGCGTCGATCACATCCGTATTCCATATCTCTATCCCAAACGGGCCGTCGACGCGTCCCACGAGCGCTTCGCCCTCGACCCGAACCGGTGTGTGTTATGTACGCGATGCGTACGGGTGTGCGGTGAGATCGAGGGTGCGCATACATGGGACTTGATGAGCCGTGGGATCGACTCGGCGGTCATCACCGACCTGCATACGCCGTGGGGCGAGAGTGATACATGCACGACATGCGGTAAGTGCGTTCAGGTATGCCCGACCGGCGCGTTGTTCGAGAAAGGCATGGCTGTAGGCGAAATGACCAAGCGCGCAAGCTTCCTTGCGACGCTGGCCGCTTCGCGGGAGGACGGACGATGACTCGCACAAAGATTGCAACGGTCTGGCTCGATGGATGCTCAGGCTGTCACATGTCGTTTCTCGACATCGACGGCGCGCTGCTCGACCTCGCAGACCGGATCGACCTCGTCTACAGCCCGCTGGTCGACCGCAAGGACTTCCCCGACAGCGTCGACATCACGCTGGTCGAAGGCGCGGTGAGCAGTGAGGACGATCTGGCGAAAATCCGCAAGGTTCGCGCTCATACCCGCACACTCGTCGCGTTCGGGGACTGCGCCGTGACCGGCAACGTGCCGGCGCTGCGCAACAGCGTTGGGGCGGAATCGGTGCTGCGGCGTGTCTATCTCGAACCTGACCTGCACGCTCCACAGGTTCCCAATCTGGTCGTGCCGGCGCTTCTGAACGTGGTGAAGCCGGTACACGCGGTCGTCCCCGTCGACGTGTTCATCCCCGGTTGTCCGCCGTCCGCCAAGACGATCCTGTATGCGCTGACCGAACTGCTTGATGGACGCATGCCCGACCTTTCCAACCGGACGCGCTTCGGCGCCTAGCCTGCTGCGAGGATATGACCATGGCACAGCGCATTGTGATTGATCCGGTAACACGCATCGAAGGACATGCGAAAATCACGATCCAGTTGGACGACGCAGGCGAGGTCGCGGACGCGCATTTCCACGTAACACAGGTGCGCGGCTTCGAGAAGTTCGTCGAGGGCCGTCCGTTCCACGAGATGCCGTCCTTGATGGCGCGCATTTGCGGGATTTGCCCGGTCAGCCACCTTGTCGCGTCGGCGAAGGCGTGCGACGAACTGCTGGCGGTCGAGATCCCGGAGACCGCGACCAAACTGCGGCAAATCCTCAACCTCGCGCAGATGATCCAGAGCCACGCGCTCAGCTTCTTCTACCTGTCGTCGCCTGATCTGCTGCTGGGCATGGACGAAGTCCCGGAAAAGCGCAGTTTGTTCGGCGTGGCGGAGGCCGACCCGGTACTGGCGCGAGACGGCGTGCGCCTGCGGCAGATCGGCCAGACGATCATCGAACTGCTGGGCGGCAAGCGTATTCATCCGGGCTGGGTCGTGCCGGGCGGCGTGAATGCGCCGTTGAGCGAGGATGCGCGGGATGCGATGCTCGCAATGATCCCCGAAGGGCTGGACATCGCGCGGCGCACCCTAGAGTGGTACCGCACGGTTCTCCCATACTTCGAGGACGAGATCGCGACGTTCGCAAACGTCAAGACGCTGTTTATGGGCCTGACGAACGCCGAGAATACGCTGGAGTTCTACGACGGCCCAGTGCGCATCATCAACGGCACTGGTGAGGTGATCGCCGATCAGCTGAGCGCCGACCACTACACCGAGTTTCTGCAAGAAGCGGTCGAGCCGTGGTCGTTTCTCAAGACGCCGTTCTATCGGCCGATGGGTTATCCGGACGGCGTGTATCGTGTCGGCCCGCTGGCACGCCTCAACATTGTTGGCCGGTGCGGCACGCCGCGCGCTGACGAATACCTCGGCCTATTCCGCGAACAGGATACACAGAGTTCATTCCACTACCACACGGCCCGCCTGATCGAGATCATGTACGGGCTGGAAAAGGTCGGGATGCTGCTGCGCGAACCGGACATCTTGAGCAAGCGAACCCGCGCCGTGGCAGAGCCGAACCGGTCGTGGGGCGTTGGCATCAGCGAAGCGCCGCGCGGGACGCTGCTGCACCACTACGAGATCGACGACAACGGACTAATCACCCGCGCCAACCTGATCATCGCGACCGGCAACAACAACTACGCGATGGATCGCGGGGTGTACGAGGTCGCCAAGCGTTACGTTCGCGGCGGAAGCCTCAACGACGGTATGCTCAATCGCGTCGAGTCGATCATTCGCGCGTTCGATCCCTGCCTGAGCTGTTCAACCCACGCGGTCGGCCAGATGCCCATGCAGGTCGAACTTCTCACGCCAAACGGCGAAGTCGTCGAGGTGCTCAAGCGATGATTCTCGTGATCGGCTACGGCAGCACGCTGCGCACAGATGACGCCATCGGGCATGTCGTCGCGCACGCCTTAGACGAGCGATACAGCGCGTCGGACGTACAGATCATCACGGCAGCACAGTTGATGCCAGAACACGCCGCGCCGATTAGCCGCGCCGATCACGTGATCTTCATCGACGCGAACGCGGAACTGCCGGTAGGACAGGTGCGTATCGCGCCGGTCGCAGCAGCCGACTCGCGGGCCGCGCTGACACATCACGCTGCGCCGGAGTCGCTGCTGCGTTCCGCGGGTCTGCTGTATGGGCGCCGGCCCTCCGCGCAGATCATCTCGATCGGGGCCGAATCGTTTGCATTCGGGCTGTCGTTGTCGCCGACGCTGCGCGCACAAGTGCCGGAGATCGTGGCACGCGCCGACGCCGTCGTGGATGCCGTCCTGCATGCGCCGGGCGGTACGGCGGCCGTGTGACTACGATCAGCCGCCGCCGCCTGATCGTCACCGGGGCCGTGCAGGGGGTCGGCTTTCGGCCGTTCGTGTATACCCTCGCCCGGTCGCTGGGGCTGACCGGGACGGTCGCTAACACGCCGCAGGGCGCAGCGGTCGAAATCGAAGGCGCTGCGGATGCG
This sequence comes from Chloroflexi bacterium OLB13, assembly GCA_001567485.1. Classification (GTDB taxonomy): domain Bacteria; phylum Chloroflexota; class Anaerolineae; order Aggregatilineales; family Phototrophicaceae; genus Flexicrinis. The sequence goes on along the minus strand of JZRA01000009.1, from coordinate 124,205 downwards.
CTCGGTCAGTTCGAACGGCGGCTCGCAGCAGAGCTGCCTGCGCCCGGCCGCGTCGATACGATGAGCCGGGTCGATCTTCCCGCTACCGGCGCGGTCGAATTCGTCATCATCGACAGCCATGTCGAAGGCGCGCTGACGGCGGAAGTGCTGCCCGACCTCGCCACCTGCGACGACTGCCTGCGCGAGCTGTTCAATCCGGATGACCGGCGCTACCGTTATCCATTCCTCAACTGCACACACTGCGGGCCACGCGTGACAATCGTCACCGGCTTGCCTTATGACCGCGCCAACACAACGATGCGCGCGTTTGCGCTGTGTCCGGAGTGCAGCGCGGAATATCACGACCCGTCAGATCGCCGCTTTCACGCCCAGCCGATCGCCTGCCCACGCTGCGGCCCACAGCTCACGCTGATGATCGACCGCAAGGCGGCAGCACACCGCGACGACGCACTACGACAGGCCGGGGACATCATACGAGCCGGCGGAATCATCGCGCTAAAGGGGATCGGCGGCTATCAACTGCTGTGCGACGCCCGCGACGGCCACGCGATTCAACGCCTGCGTGATCGCAAGAACCGTCCGCACAAACCGCTGGCGGTGATGTTCCCAACCCTCGCAGATGTCGATTCTACGTGCGCCGTACCGCCGGAAGCGCGCGCTTTGCTCACGTCGCGCCAAGCCCCGATTGTGCTGCTCGACTCGCGCGGCTCGCTGCCGGATGAAATCGCGCCGGGGCTGGACACCGTTGGCGCGATACTCCCCTACACGCCGCTGCATCACCTACTGATGGCCGACCTCGGCTTTCCGGTGGTCTGCACCAGCGGCAACGTGTCGGGCGCGCCGATGATTATTGACGACGCTGAGGCGCTGGACGAATTCGCCACCATCGCGGATGCGGTGCTGATGCACGACCGGCCCATTGCCGCAGCGGTGGACGACAGCGTCGTGACCGTCGTTGGCGGCGAGACGCTCATGCTGCGCCGCGCGCGTGGCTATGCACAGGCGGTGGCGCTGCAAGCAGCCGTCCCGCCCAGCGGCACGCTCGCCGTCGGGCCGAATCAAAAAGTCACGGTTGCCCTCAGCCACGACGGCGTGATCAGCCTCAGTCCGCACTTGGGCGACGCCGACGACATCCGCACGCAGCAGTCAATCGCACAAGCTGTTGACCACCTCACCGCCTTTCACCGCACAAGGCCGGCGGTCGTCGTCTGTGATCTTCACCCTGATTACGCCACGTCGCACATGGCACGCGACTATCGCCAGCCCATCCAACGCGTGCAGCATCATGCCGCGCACGTCTACGCTGTCCTCGCCGAGACAGGTTTTACAGGCCGCGCGCTCGGATTGGCATGGGATGGCACGGGGTACGGCCCGACGGCACGATCTGGGGCAGCGAGGCGGTTTCGGGTCGTGCCGGGCCAGCCGCTAGAACATGTCGCACAGCTTGCGCCGTTTCCGCTGCCGGGCGGAGATGCTGCCGCGCGCGAACCACGCCGGAGCGCGCTCGGTGCGCTGTGGGCGGCGTTCGACGGCGCACCGCCCATTGATTTGCTGCACTTCACCGCCAGCGAGCTACGTGTGCTGCTGCGTGCCGTTGAGCGCGGCGTAAACAGCCCGCGCTGCGCCAGCATGGGGCGCTTATTCGATGCCGCCGCCGCGCTGCTCGGCTTGGCGCAGACATGTTCGTTTGAGGGGCAGGCGGCGATGCTGCTCGAGGCCGCCGCGCGAACCGTCAGCACGGACGAATATTACCCGTTCCAAGTGACGTCCTTCACTGTCGATAAAGCCCCCGTGCGATGGATCATGGAGTGGAGGCCGATTATTCGAGGGATGATGTCCGACTCGCAGACCCGTTCCGCCGGCGAAGCCGCCGCCAAGTTCCACAACACGCTGGCCGAAATGGCGCTGGCGGTGGCGCGCGCGGCCGACGAGCCAACGGTCATCCTGAGCGGAGGGTGTTTCCAGAACAGACTGCTGTTAGGGCGGACAACGGCGCGGCTAAAAGCATCCGGCTTTGAGGTGCTTTGGCCGCACGACCTGCCGCCGAACGACGGCGCGATCGCGATTGGACAGCTTGCCGCATCCGCATGCGGCGACGTTTATAGGTAAGGAGAGCAGCTCGCCGGCAATACGCCAGCACCGAGGAACACCATAACGCGCGGCGAGCACAAGGGAAACGTTGAGGATACGGGTGAATTAGAGGAGATTTCTCATGGCAGACTTCATCACCCTTGACGGCAATGAAGCCGTCGCACGCATCGCCTATAAGCTGAGCGAAGTGATCGCGATCTATCCGATCACACCGTCATCGGCGATGGGTGAGTGGTCGGACGAGTGGTCAGCGCAAGGCAAACCGAACCTATGGGGAACCGTTCCGCGCGTCATCGAGATGCAGAGCGAGGCGGGGGCCGCAGGCGCGGTTCATGGAGCGCTGCAAGCAGGCTCGTTAACCACTACGTTCACGGCCTCGCAAGGCTTGATGCTCATGCTGCCGAATATGTACAAGATCGCGGGTGAGCTGACGCCGGCGGTCTTTCATGTGGCGGCGCGGTCGCTGGCCGCGCAGGCGCTTTCCATCTTCGGCGATCACAGCGACGTCATGGCCGCGCGCATGACGGGATGGGCGCTGCTGGCGTCAGCCTCGGTGCAGGAGGCGCATGACTTCGCGCTGATCGCGATGGCCGCGACACTGCGCGCGCGTGTGCCGTTCGTGCACTTCTTCGACGGCTTCCGCACCTCGCACGAAGTCGCCAAGATTCGGCCGTTGACCGACGATGTCTTACGCGCGCTGATCGACGACAAGCTGATCGCGGAACACCGCCGCCGCGCGCTCACGCCGGAGAATCCGGTGGTACGCGGCACCGCTCAGAACCCCGACGTGTACTTCCAAGCCCGCGAGACGGTCAACCCTTACTACGCCGCCGCGCTCGACATCGTCGAGGACGTGATGGCGCAGTTCGCCGAACTGACCGGCCGCGCATACAAGCCCTATGAATACCACGGCGCGCCGGACGCCGAGCGCGTTATCGTGGCGATGGGTTCAGGGTGCGAGACGCTGCACGAGACCGTCGATGCGCTCAACGCCGCCGGCGAAAAGGTCGGCGTGCTGAAAGTGCGCTTGTTCCGGCCGTTCGACGCCGCCCGCCTGATGGCCGCGCTGCCACAGACCGTCAAGCGTATCGCCGTGCTGGATCGCACCAAGGAGCCGGGCGCCGCGGGTGAGCCGCTGTATGTCGACGTCGTGACCGCGACGGTGGAGACCGACCACTTTGCTGTCCCGCCCCGGATCGTTGGCGGGCGCTACGGCCTGTCGTCGAAGGAGTTCACCCCGGCGATGGTCAAGGCGGTGTTCGACAATCTCGCCGCCGAGCGCCCCAAGAATCACTTCACGGTTGGCATCATTGACGACGTGTCACACACCAGCCTCGACTACGACCCGGCCTACTCGATCGAACCGGCGAACGTCGTCCGGGCGATCTTCTACGGCCTCGGCTCAGACGGCACGGTCGGCGCCAATAAGAACTCGATCAAGATCATCGGTGAGGAGACCGACAACCACGCACAGGGCTACTTCGTGTACGACTCGAAGAAGTCCGGCTCGATGACGGTGTCGCATCTGCGCTTCGGCCCACAGCCGATCCGATCGCCGTATCTCATCACCCAAGCCAACTTCGTCGCCTGTCATCAGCAGACGTTCCTCGAGCGATACGACATGCTCGCGGACGCAGCGCCGGGCGGCGTGTTCCTGCTCAATACGTTCTGGGGCAAGGACGTGGTCTGGGACAATCTACCTGAACCCGTCCAGCGCGCGATCATCGAGAAGAACCTCAAGTTCTACGTGATCGACGCCTATGACGTGGCGAAATCCAGCGGCATGACCGGACGCATCAACACGGTCATGCAGGTCTGCTTCTTCGCCATCAGCGGCGTGCTGCCGAAGGACGAGGCGATTGAGGCGATCAAGCACTCGATCGAGAAGACCTACGCGCGCAAAGGCGAAGAAGTCGTCGCCATGAACATCAAGGCGGTCGACAACACGCTTGAACACCTCTACGAAGTGGACGTCCCTGCGGAAGTCACCGCCGTGAGCGGGTTCGCCAGCCCGGTGCCAGCGACAGCCCCGGCGTTCGTCAAGGACGTGCTGGGTAAGATCATCATGCGGCAGGGCGATCTGCTGCCGGTCAGCGCGCTCCCGGTCGACGGCACATATCCCAGCGGCACGGCGCAGTACGAGAAGCGCAACCTCGCTGCCGAAATCCCGGTATGGGAGCCGGACATCTGCATCCAGTGCGGCAAATGCGCGATGGTCTGTCCGCATTCCGTGATCCGCATCAAGGTGTACGACCCGGAGGTCTTGGCCGATGCGCCCGAGACGTTCAAGTCGATGGAAGCACGCGACACCGAGTGGAAGGGCATGGCCTACTCCATTCAGGTCGCGCCAGAGGACTGCACGGGCTGTGCGATCTGCGTCGATGTCTGCCCCGCGCGCAACAAGTCGGCGCTTAACAAGAAGGCGCTCAATATGGAAGCACAGCCTCCGCTGCGCGAGCGCGAGGCCAAGAACTGGGACTTCTTCATGGAGATCCCCGACCTCGACCGGCGCATGATTAAGACCAGCAGCATCCGCCAACAGCAGGTGCAGCGTCCGCTGTTCGAGTTTAGCGGCGCGTGCTCAGGCTGCGGCGAGACGCCGTACATCAAGCTCATCACACAGCTCTATGGCGACCGGGCGGTGATCGCCAACGCGACGGGCTGCTCGTCGATCTACGGAGGCAACCTGCCCACCACCCCGTACACCACCGATCACAACGGGCGCGGCCCAGCGTGGTCAAACTCGCTGTTCGAGGATAACGCGGAGTTTGGCTTGGGGATCCGCGTCGCGATCGATAAGCAGGCCGAGGAAGCGCGCGAACTGGTCACACTGCTGGCCGAGGACATCGGCACAACGCTGGCGAACGCGCTGCTCGGCGCCGACCAGCGCGACGAGGCCGGAATCTACGAACAGCGCGAACGCGTCGCGGCGCTCAAGGAACGCCTGAACGCAATCGACCATCCACAAGCCGCGCGTCTGCTCACACTGGCGGATACGCTCGTCAAGCGCGACGTATGGATCGTCGGCGGCGATGGATGGGCGTACGACATTGGCTTCGGCGGCCTTGATCACGTGCTCGCCAGCGGCCGCAACGTCAACGTCCTCGTCCTCGACACCGAGGTATACAGCAACACCGGCGGTCAGATGAGCAAATCGACGCCGCGCGCCGCGGTCGCTAAGTTCGCAGCAGGTGGAAAGCCCGCGGCCAAGAAAGATCTCGGCATGATCGCCATGAGCTACGGCAATGTGTACGTCGCGCGTATCGCCTTCGGCGCGAAAGACGACCAGACTCTGCGCGCCATCATGGAGGCCGAAGCCTACGACGGCCCGTCGCTTATCATCGCCTACAGCCACTGTATCGCCCACGGCATCAACATGAGCACCGCCCTGAAGAACCAGAAAGCGGCGGTCGACAGTGGACAATGGCTGCTGTACCGCTACCATCCCGACCGCGCTGCGCAGGGCCTCAACCCGCTGACTCTTGACAGCCGGCCGCCGAAGATCGGGCTGAAGGACTATTTGCGCATGGAAAACCGCTTCAAGATGCTTGAACTGAGCAACCCGGAAAGCGCGGCAGATCTGTTCAAACTCGCGCAGGATGACGTCAATACCCGGTGGGCGATGTACGAGTACCTCGCAAATCGTCCGTACGGCGCCGAATCGAACAACGGAGGTCAGGAACGATGAACCTTGAAACCAGTTACCTCGGGCTTCCGCTGAAATCTCCGCTGGTCGTATCGGCTTCGCCGCTGTCCGAGTCGCTTGACAACATCAAACGGATGGAAGACGCGGGCGCCGGTGCGGTGGTGTTGTATTCGCTGTTCGAGGAACAAATCCGGCAGGAGCAGCTCGCGCTGTTCCATCACACGACCTATCACAGCGACAGCCACGCCGAAGCGCTCTCGTATTTCCCGGAAGTCGGCGAATATCACACCGACTCGCGCGGGTATCTCAACCTGATTCGCCGCGCAAAGGAAGCGGTGGATATCCCGATCATCGCCAGTTTGAACGGGACGACACCGGGCCGCTGGACGCGTACTGCCGCGCTCATCGAACAGGCGGGCGCCGATGCGCTCGAATTGAATCTGTACAGCATCCCGACTTCGCCGCAGATCACTGGCGACGAGGTCGAACGGGCCGATCTCGAAGTCGTGAGCAGCGTGGCGCGCGCCCTGTCGATCCCGGTGGCGGTGAAGCTCAGCCCGTTCTTCAGCAGCCCCGTCAACATGGCCGCGCGGTTCGCGGAAGCGGGCGCTAAGGGTCTCGTCCTGTTTAACCGCTTCTACCAGCCCGACATCGACCTCGAACTGCTGGAGGTCAAGCCGGGCGTGACGCTCAGCACGCCGGAAGCGCTGCGCTTGCCGCTGCGCTGGATCGCGATTATGTACGGACGTATCGAAGTGGATTTCGCCGGCAGCAGCGGCGTGCACAGCGGGGACGATGCAGCCAAACTACTGCTGGCCGGCGCTAAAGTCACAATGATGGCCGCTGCCTTGCTGCGCAACGGGATCGACTTCCTCAGAACGGTTGAACAGGGCCTATGCGAGTTCATGGCCCAGCACGAATATGAGTCAGTCAGCCAACTGCGCGGGGCGCTCAGCCAGATGCACACCGAGAACCCGGCGGCATACGAACGTGCGCAGTATATGCGCGCGATCTTGAACTACCCGGTTGGCATTTCGTAACCCTCGTTCGACAGAGTTATCAGCGCCTCGTAGGGGGATGTGTTTTCACGCATCCCCCATGTTGTTTACCACGAATGATCACCATGCCGTTTTGGCCGTTGGAAGCCGATCTGTCGTGAGTACGATTTTCATCGAATCATCGAAAATCGGCCCTCGCGGAGGTCGACAGTTCCCTACTTTACAATATTCGTACAAATCTCAAGATAGCAAAACTCGATCAAATCGCGAATCTGAGGGAAAATCATCCCTATTCAATCCTCACATGCCTTACAACGTCATTATTGATAAACCATGACTTAAGTACTATGCTGTACTTGGCGGTGACTTATGCGCCGCTCGTGGATTATCGCAACGTGCGGAGGCAGTATGAATGCCGGGCACGTGAAGATCGAATGGCACTGCGAGCCAAAGGAACTCAACACATGCGTATTGGTACTCACAGACAGTGGTGGTTGCGGCTGGCGCCGATCTTGGTCGTGCTGGCTGTATTCGCATTCTCCAACCCGGCGTATTCCCAAGCGGGTCATGGCCGGATCAAGCCAACACCGCAAGGCCCGGGCGACCTGCCCCAGCCGACGGTCATCGCCACAGCGCAGCCGACGGCTGTCGCGCCGACGCCGGTTCCGCCAACGGCCGTGCCAGACGAACCAACTGAGGTTCCGCAGCAGCCCACCAACGTCCCTGAACAGCCCACTAACGTTCCGGAACAGCCCACCAGCGAGCCGGAACAACCCACTGACGTGCCAACCGAGGCCCCGACTGACGTTCCGACGGAACAGCCGACCGACGCGCCGGTACTGGTTGTCACGCCGGAACCAAGCGGGCCTGTGGATGACGGCGGCGCAAGCCCGCAGCTTTATCAGACGTTCTGCCTCATGGAGATCACGGACGACGGCGACGACAACCCGTTCTCCTTCCGTTTCCGGGCAGCCGAGCAGCACAACATCGCTTCGGTGGCGTGGACGTTCGGCGATGGAGGCACGTCGTCTTCGGCTGATGTCGCGCATACCTACGCCACTACCGGCTCGTTCCCGGTAACACTGACCTGCACGCCGAGCGTCCCCGGCCCGAACATCGTTCTGACCGGCAGCATCACGGTGCTCCCGCAGGCCAGCGCGCAGTTCGAGCTGCTCCCCGGCTACGTGGTCGAGCATTACATCGAAGCGGACGGCCCGCTGACGATCACGACCCTTAACCAGAGCCAGCCGGACGCGCCGACCACAACCTATCTGTGGGAAGTCTTCCAGCTTCCGGATAACGTGACGCCAGTCGCCACGAACACGAATCGCGATTTCAGCTACAACGCCGCAGCGTACGGTTCGTACGAATTCCGGCTTTCGGTAACAGTAGGATCCAGCACGGCTATCGCGGGAAAGACGGTCACTGTCAACGCTCCTGCGCCGACCGCTGACTTTGTCCTGTCTCCGCAGACTGGCCCGTTGACCGCAGGCCAGCTTGACGTCGAATTTGAAGGTGTCGACCTCGGCACTGGCCCAATCACGACGTGGGAGTGGGACTTTGAATACACCGCCCCAACCTTCGATATCGATGCGACCGGGCAAGGCCCGCACACTCATTCGTACACATCCGAGGCGATCTTCACGATCCGCATGGATTACAGCGGGCCGGGCGGTGGCGGCACAGTATTCAAGCAGGTGGTCGTCGAGCCGGATATCGCGCCGCTGACCGCCGTTTTCTCGTACTACTTTACCGGGCGCGTCATCCCCGGCGGCAACATCGAAGTCTGCTTCAACAACGAAAGTGTCGGCCCATACACCATCGTGGAATGGGACTTTGACGCCGACGGCACCGTGGACAGCACCAGCCTTGATTCGGTTGTGTGTTGGGAATACACAGCCGAAGGCGTTGTCGAAGTCCTGCTGCACGTTGAGAACAGCTTCGGCTTCGCAGAGGACGCGCAGTTCGTCACCGTGACGCGCGCGCCAGTAGCCGTCTTCAGCATCGTGCCCGGCAACGAGATCACGCTCGGCACGCTGGTTGACCTTGTCGACGCCAGCACCGGCGTCATCGATACGTGGTCGTGGGATTTCGACGGCGACGGCGTCGAGGACAGCAGCGTACAGAACCCGACCGGCATCTCGTTCACCCAGCTTGGGCCGAACCCGATCCGCTTGACCGTGACCGGCCCCGGCGGCAGTTCGTTCGTCGAGGCGATCCTCGTCGTCAGCTATCTTGAGGCGGGATGCACGATCAACGGCCCGTTGGAGGTGGTTCCCAGCACGGGGCCGACCAGCTACACCTACTCGACCAGCCAGCTTCAGGGCCGGACTGTGACAGGTCAGCGCTGGATTCTCGCAGGCCCGGCGGCGGGGCTTCCGCTCACGGTCACCGACCCGGCGTTGAACGTCAACTGGGCGAGCTACGGCGCTGGCAGCTATCTGATCTCGCTCGAAGTCACGCTTGACGACGGCAGCATCTGCAACACAGCGACGACCGTCAACGTGACCTTCCCGCCGATCAACTGCGAGGCCAACGTCAGCCCGGCCATCCCAAGCCCGCTGTATCCCAGCTCCGATCAGTACACGTTCACCGGCTCGCTGACCGATCCGGCAGGCCGTCCGATCATCGCGCGCACGTGGACGATCACCCGTAACGGTGCGCCTTATGCAAGCGGCAGCGGCGCGATTCCGTACGTCTTCACCAACGAGATCGCGACGATCGCAAGCCCGACGAGCTGGGTCGTGCGCTACGACGCGGTCGTCGATAACGGTGGCGGCGAGACGAGCGAGTGTTACGAAGAAATCTCGTTCCAGACCGTGCCGTTCCCCGATCCGGTCTGCGTGATCAGCGGCCCCGCAGCGCCGCTGCCCAACGTCGGCACGTCGAGCGGTCTTGCGACCTACACCGTGACCTACACGACCACCGGCCGGCCGGTCAGCAACGCGATTTGGTCGGCAGGCGTCAACGGCACGATCGTCAACCCGACGCTCAACGACACCAATGTCTTGTGGGCATCCACCCCGGCATATACGTACAACTCCTCGGTGAGCCTGACCGCGACCGTCACCAATCCAGACGGCACGCAGCTCCCGGTGAGCTGTAACTTGAACGTGACGCCGACCGTGCCGCGCTTGTCGTGCGGCGCAATCAGCGGCGATACGACACCGGTTGTGGGCGAGACGGAAATCTACACCGCAGCCGCCCCCGGCAACGTGTTTGGGCGTAATGTGACCCAGACGATGGCGCTGTACCTGCTGCCGGGCCTCACGCTCGTCAACCCGCCGGGTATTGTCAGTGGCAACTCGATCAGCTATCAATTCCTGATCCCCGGCCAGCAGTATCGCGTCATTCAGACGGTCTCGGTCGACGGCGTGCCGAACGACTCGTGCACGAACGCTCGCAATCTGACCGTGACCATGCCGGACACCAACTTCGACTGCGACTCGTTCCCCGGTGAAAGCGGAATCTACAACGATCCGACCGTGTTCAGCACGTCCGAGGTGTATCCTTACCGCCTCAACATGGACAACGGTAACGGCATCAATCTGCGGTATACCTACACCCTGATCGGGCCGAACGGCGCGACTATCCCCATGGGATCGTTCGACAGCGCGGCAAACGGCGTTGTCACGCCGCCCGCATCGCTGAACTTCACGTGGGCGCAGTTGACGGCGGACTACGGCCTCGGCAATTACACTATGCGCATTGACGTCGCGGCGGTCAATCCGGCCGATTCGACGCACACCTGCGGCTTGCAGCGCAACATCGTCGTCGGCCAGATCGAAGTACAGTACAACGACGTGATCGGCGGCGGTTGGACGCGCGCTGCCCTGCCCGTCAACGAACCGATCTGCATCACCAACACGTCGTACGACACCAACGGCAGCGCCGGCGCGCCGAACCCGGCAGCCCTCGAATACCTGTGGACGATCAGCGGCACGGCCGGCCAGAACAGCCTCGGCATCACGTCGGCGACCACGCAGGACTTGGCGGCCTGCATCAGCTTCAACACGCCGGGAACCTACACCATCCGCCTCGACGGTCACACGCCGAACTTCGGTGACGGTGGCTTCGATCTTGAAGACAACTTCACCCGCACGTTCAACGTCTACGGCCGTCAGAGCATCCTGATCAACCGCAGCGGCTCGGACTTCGGCGGCACGCTCCAAACGTTCACCGCCACGGGTGTCAACATCTCCAGTGGCTACACGTGGCGCATCTACGATCGGAACACCAGCGCCCTCGTCGCCGGCCCCAACACCGGCAACCCGCGGAGTTACACGCTGCCCGCCGGCCTATACACGGCGGAGGTACGCGGCACCGGCCCGCTCGGCGTCACCGTCGCGCAGCTCGACTTCGAACTGCTGGGGGCCAATGACCTGCGCGCCGCGTTCCGCGTGAACCCGTATATCGGTGTCGCGCCGATGACCTCGTGCTTCACCGACCTCAGCGTTGGCACGGATATCACATTGTGGGAGTGGGACTTCGATGACGACGGGACGATCGATCTGTCGTACGGCCCCGGCGGCGCGCCGAACCCGATCTGCTACACTTATGGCTCACCGGATACGACCTATCGCCCACGCCTGATCGTCCATAACAGCCAGTTCGATCGGTCGGCGCAGAACACCGTGCGCACCTACAGCATCTTCGAGGCCAACGCGTCGTTCACGGTGCAGGATATGGGCGGCGGCTACTTCTGCTTCACCCCGCAGGTCGACCCCGGCGTCGACGTCACCGAGTGGGACTTCGGCGACGGTGTCAGCGTCCCGGTCACCAATAACAATCAGATCTGCCATCAGTACACGGCGTTCAGCCAGCCGGGCGAGTATCAGGTCTGCATGGACTTCAGCGGCCCGGGCGGCACGCCCACCGGCACCTACTGCCGTGAAGTGCCTTACGTTCCGCCTGTTGGTGGCACGCCAAACCTCAGCATGTCGGCGTCGTGCTCGGCCGACCGCATCGCGACCTTCACGGTCACCAACACCGGCAGCGCGATGAGCATCCCCGACCAGATCGTCGTCCGCGATTCGCTCAACAACGTGCTGCTGATCGCCCCGGTGCTGCTCGGCGCGGGCGAATCGGCCAACTTCACCGTGAGCAACGCCTCCGGCAACGTCACCGGCAGCCTGACGGATCGCCCGTCGGTCACCGCGACGACGACCTGCTACTACCCGCCGGAGATCAGCGTATCGGCGGTCTGCACGGGCAACCTGCCTGTGTTCACAATCACCAATGCGCGCCCCAGCGACGGCCCGATGCCGTTCCCGCAGAGCTTCACCATCACGGGCGCTGCCTCTGGCGTTGTCGTCAACAGCACGTTCCAGTTGAGCCTCGGTGTGCCGTCGGTCACCGTCACCCTGCCGGTCGGCAGCAATCCATACGACACGTACACCTTCGCCAGCAGCGGTTACACCGGGACGTTCGACGTGTCACAGCAGTGCGCGCAACTGCCGACGCTGACGTTCGATACGTTCTGCCGTACGACCAACGGCGTGGCGGAGAGTGTGTTCCGTATCAACAACACCAGCGCCAATCCGATGGTTCAGCCTGAGCCGTACACGATCACCGGCGGGACGTATTCGGACAGCGGCACGTTCCAAATCCCGGCTAACAGCTCCATCGAGCTTGTCGTGCCCGACTCGGAAGACCCGTACGCGACCTATACGTTCAACAGCACCAGCGTTGTCGGCACGTTCAGCGAGAGCCATACGTGCCAGCGTCCGGCGCTGAGCGCGACGTACACATGCGCGTCACCGCGTTCGTTCACCGTCTCCAACAGCGGCGGCGCCATGCTTGAGGCGCAGGCGTACACCATCCTCGACGGCAGCAGCAGCGTCGTCGCCAGCGGTTCGATCACGCTCGCGTCCGGTGGCAGCACGGTTATCAACGTGCCTAATGGCCTGAACCCGTACGACACGTACACGTTCTCGACGACAGGCTTCGCCTCGACCCTCAACGTCTCGGACTCGTGCCAGCAGCCCGTGCTGACAGCGGCGGGTGTCTGCTCGTGGCCGCGTGCGTTCACGGTCTCCAACACCGGCGGCCCGATCCTCGAGTCGCAGCCTTACGAGGTGCAGGACGGCAGTGGCGCCGTGGTCGTCTCCGGCACGTTCTCAAGCGCGACCAGCTTCCCGCTGACCGTCTCGCTGCCCACGTCGATTGACCCGTATGCCCAGTACACGTTCATCACCAGTGGCTTCGCTTCGACGATCAATCAGCCGCACGACTGCGCCAACCCGGCCCTGTCCGTGTCGGGCGTGTGCAGCGAACCGCGCCGGTTCACGATCTCGAACACCGGCGGCGACATGCTGACCAACCAGTCCTATCAAATCCTGCAAGGCACGACGGTCGTGCGCACCGCGACGTTCACCGTGGCGGGCGGCGCGAGCGTCGATGTGACCGCGCCAAACGGCCTGAACCCATACGGCGAATACACCTTCGTCACCAACGGGTTCGCCGCTACCCTGAACGTAGCGCACGACTGCGGCCAGCCGGACTTCGAGCCGGGTTCGGCATGCACGGCGCCGCGCTACTTCACGATCACCAACAACGGCTCGCCGATGCTGTCGCCGCAGGCGTTCGACATCCTGCGTGACGGTCAGGTGGTGTACTCCGGTTCGCTCCTGCTCAACACCGGTGAGTCGTTCACCTTCACGCAGCCTGCGGGCGACGACCCGTACGGCACGTACACGCTGGTGTCTAACGGCTTCGCTGACTCGCTGACCATCGACTACACCTGCGAGTATCCGGAATACACGGCGACCAACGTCTGCGGATACCCGGTAGCGATCACCGTAACCAACACCGGAGGCGACGCGCTGCAGAGCGAGCCGTGGAACGTGCTCGACAGCAGCAGCGTCACGGTCGCCAGCGGTTCCGTCTCACTGGCGGCGGGCGGCTCGATCAACGTCGACCTGACCGGACTCAATCCGTACGACAGCTACACGTTCGACATGCTTGGCTACGGCACGGCGATCGACTCGCTCACGCAGTGCGCCAGCCCGAACCTCAGCGCTAGCTACGTGTGCGCTGCCACGCCGTCGTTCCAGATCGTCAACACCGGCACCGACATGCTGCTCCCGCAGACCGTGACGGTGGTCGATGCCGACGGCCAGACCGTGCTGACGCAGGACATCCAGCTCAGCGCGGGCGAGTCGCTCGGTATCACGCTTGACGGCCAGAACCCGCTCGGCACCTACTCGCTGTCGTCCAGCGGCGGGTTCCTCGCCACGCTGCTGTCATCCGGCACGTGCGAGGACACCGAGATCGGTCTGCCGTCCGACCTCACCATCGAGGGCGTCTGCGGCATGCCTGCCGGCTTCGTCGTGACCAACACGGGATCGACGTCATCCGGCCCGATCAACTACAGCATCGTCTCCAGCGCCGATCAATCCGTGCTGACCAGCGGCTCGTTCGAACTGGACGCCGATGAATCGGTTGCGCTGAACGCGCCGGCCGATGCCGATACCGGCACCGGGATCACGTTCGTGTCCGACGATCTGGGGACGCTGGCGACGACCGATCTGATCTGCGGCGTGGCCGTCGACTTCCCGAACCTCGATGTCGAGACCTCCGCCATCGGCCAGTTGACCGCCGGCCCGGCTTGCGGCCGCGGCTGCCCCGAGTTCAAGGTGTATCACACCGACGAACTGGAAGGCTGGGAAATCTTCCGCCTCGACAGCGCCGATCAGGTGACGCGCACGACCGTGCGGGAGAACCTGTCGTACGGCCTGAGCGAGAGCGTCAAGAGTTCGTCGCCGAGCCTGTCGCCGGACAACAAGTGGGTCGTCTTCCAGAGCAACCGTGACGGCAACTGGGAGCTGTATGTTGCGCCCACCAGCGGCGGCGGCCCAGAGAGCGTCATGCGCGTCACCTTCAGCGCGCTCTCCAACGAGGTCGATCCGGTGTGGGGCCCCAACAACTTCGTGGTGTTCGAGTCGACCCGCAACGGCAACTGGGATCTGTACGCCATCGACATGCGCAACGGCGACGAGTTCCAGCTGACCGACAGCATCGGCCATGACATCAACGCACACTGGTCACCGGATGGGTCGCGCATCGTGTTCCAGAGCGACGCCCCCAACGAAGACGGCGTGCGGATGTGGCAGGTCTACATGCTGAACCTCGAAAGCGGCGTCATCACCAAGCTGAGCGATGGCAAGACCAACGATGTCGAGCCGCAGTTCGCCAACAACTCGGACAAGATCACGTTCCGCAGCTACACCACGACCGACTCGGACGGCCAGTACGAGATCATGAACCTCAACGGATCCGGCCGGGTCGCGTTCACCGAGGGTGACGCCACCAACGCCGTGTGGTCGCCGAGCGACCGGTACATCGCGTACCAGTCCGACGCGGATGGTGACCTCGACATCTACGTGTACGAAGTCGCCACTGGCAAGACGCGCCACCTCACGGATAACGCCATCGCCGACTACGCGCCCAACTGGCTGTGCGACGACGACACGATCATCTTCACCTCCGACGTGGACGGCGACCCGAACCTGTTCGAGGTCAAGGCGTCGCCCATCGATGACGGCCCGGTGTTGGTCGAGAACGACGCCGTGCAGATGACGTTCGAGGTCAGCAGCGATATCTATCCGCTGTCGACGCCGAGCGAAGAGAACGCCAGCCGCGAAGGTTACGCGGTGAACATCGACCTTGGCCTGCAGACGAGCTTCCTGCAGGAACGGCCGGAAATCCTCGCGTCGAACGTCGCGACGACGGCGCGGGTCAACCGTGGGCTGAACCTGAACGTCTGCCCCGGCGATCAACTCGCCAGCACGCGCTAATGCGCTAATGCGCTGATCGCGCCAACGCCCCTCATCGGCAGCCGGTGAGGGGCGTTGTGATTCTAAAAGTAGGTTATCGAAAGTCAGCAAACCCAATCTTCCGCCTCAGAGGGTTCCACGAGCGGTGAAGGCTGGTAGCCACTCATCACACATCGCTTTCAACGTCGTGCTTAGGCGTGCCGTCGAGACTCCGGCCCTGCTGTGTGTTACACTCACCGCAAAGATCATCGCCGCGTTCAGGGGGCAGGTATGGTCGACCAATCCGAACTGGAGGGCGTATTCGGCTTCACGCCGGATGATCTGCTCATCAACCGTGAGGGTCGGCTGTCGCGGCGGCAGATTCACCGCCTTTCCGCCGAACAGGATTGGGCCGTGTCAGGGGCCGCCGCCGCAGCGATTGGCCTCGGCTTCCTGTTCACCAGCCTGATTCTTTACTTCCTCGTCGTACCGGGGCTGCACATCACAGCCGCCGCCGCGACGTGCCTGATCATTACGGCGTGGGTCACGCTCACCCTCATCCTCACGCAGGTCGTCTTCACGGTAGCGCGTGGCTTGCTGCACCGGCGGATGCGCCGGCGCGAGTTTGCCTCCAGCCTACGCCAGCGGATGCGCAACGCCGTCTCAGGCGCGGGGCTGTCGCTCCCGAACGCGCAGGTCGAGCGAATCGAGGGTGTGCTGACTCGCCAATCCGACGGCGAACGCGAGTACTTGATGCTCGGCGATCATGCGATCAGCGGGCTTGCCACCGAAGACGATCACCGGCTGTGGGAGCTGGAGGCCGATCGGCCGTATGCGCTCTATCGTGTCAAAGGCCCCGGCTGGATCGTCTCAGCAGAGATGTTGGACAATACGTCTAACGGCTGATGCCGGAACACGCGCCGCGATGTACCCTTGATAGGGGCGCGTTGTCCCGTATACGCGCAGCAACCAAAGGATGTTTGACGTGATCGTGCAAAGCTTGAACGGCGGATGGACGCTCTCTAAGCGGGGCGAGGCTCACACCTACCCCGCTACCGTACCGGGTTGTGTGCATACCGACCTCATCGCCGCTGGAGCGGTGGAAGACCCGTTCTTCCGCGACAATGAGAAACGCCTGATGTGGATCGGCGAGACCGATTGGACGTACGCCAGCTCGTTCGTCGTCGAACCGGCCCTACTCGAACACGAGCGCGTGCTTCTGCGCTGTCACGGACTGGACACACTAGCGACCGTAACCATGAACGGCGTCTTGATCGGCCGCGCCGACAATATGTTCCGGCGGTGGGAGTTCGACGTGAAGCACGTACTCGCCGCAGGTGAGAACACGATCCGCGTCGACTTTGACGCGGCGATGTCGTTTGTCCGCAAGATGGACGCTGAGAAGGGCGAAATGGCGGGCTGGGTCGAGCCAATGCGCATCAACAGCGGCGCTTGGATTCGCAAGGAGCCGTGCAACTTCGGCTGGGACTGGGGCCCCAAGTTGGTCACCGCTGGCATCTGGCGCGATATCGAGCTGGTCGCGTTCAGCACCGCCCGGTTGAGCGATGTACGGCTGCTGCAAGACCACCACGACGGCAAGGTGACGCTCACGGTGAACATCGGCGCAGAGCGCATCGGCTCGCCTGCGCTCAACGCCAGCGTTCGCGTCTCGCTCGATGGAAGCGCCGTCGCTCAAGCTGCGGTAGGCCTCCGCGCTGACGGAACGGCGACCGCCACGCTAACCGTCGAGAATCCCCATCTCTGGTGGCCCAACGGCATGGGACGGCATCCACTCTACGATGTTACCGTCGAGCTTCACAGCGGGAGCAGTACACTCGACACGTGGACACGCGCAATCGGCCTGCGCACGCTCACGCTCGAACGCCACCCCGACGAGATCGGCGAGTCGTTCTATTTCGCATGCAACGGCGTGCCGTTCTTCGCTAAAGGCGCGAACTGGATTCCCGCCAGCCCGTATCCGTGGGAGCCTCAACCCCGCGACTACGACCGGCTCATTCAGGCCGCGGCCGACGCCAATATGAACATGCTGCGGGCATGGGGCGGCGGAATCTACGAACATGATCCGTTCTTCGATGCTTGCGACCGGCACGGCATCACAGTATGGCAGGACTTCATCTTCTCGTGCGGCACGTATCCCAGTTTCGACGCCGAGTTCATGGCGAACGTCACAGCGGAGGCGAAGGACAACATCCGGCGGCTCCGGCATCACGCCTGTCTGGCGCTGTGGTGCGGCAATAACGAGATCGAGCAAGGCATGCCCGACAGCCCCGGATGGCAGGAATCGATGAGCTGGGAAGACTACAGCCGGCTGTTCGACGAACTGCTTCCGTCGCTGGTGCGCGAGCTGGATCCGCAGCGCGCCTACTGGCCCGGCAGCCCGCACACGCCGCTCGGCGACCGCGCCGACCACAGCAATCCGACCTGCGGCGATACGCATTTGTGGGGCGTGTGGCATGGCAAGAGGCCGTATGAGTGGTACCGCACCCGCTTTGACCGGTTCGTCAGCGAGTTCGGCTTCCAGTCATTTCCAGAACCCACTACCGTGGCCGAGTTCACGCTGCCCGGCGACCGCAACATCACCAGCTACGTGATGGAGCACCATCAGCGCAGCGGCATCGGCAACAGCACGATCATCCACTACATGCTCGACTGGTTCCGGCTGCCTACGTCGTTCGACGCGACGTTATGGCTCAGCCAAATTCTACAGGCGCTGGCGATGAAATATGCCGTCGAGCATTGGCGGCGCAACATGCCGGTGACGATGGGGACGCTCTATTGGCAGCACAACGATATGTGGCCGGCGCCAAGCTGGTCGTCACTGGACTGGAAGGGCAATTGGAAGGCGCTGCATTACGTCGCGCGTCGCTTCTACGCGCCGCTGCTGGTCTCCGGCGTCGAAGACACGGCGCAGTCGACGGTCGAAGTTTACGTCACCAGCGACCTCGGCGAACCGGTGAACGGCACGGTGGTCTGCACGGTCACCGACCTGAACGGACGTGTCCTTGCCGAGAACTTTTATCCGGTTCAGATTGCGCCGCGCAGCAGCGCACTGGTTCAGACAGTCGGCGGCATTCAGCCCACGCGCGAGGTCATCGTATGGCTGGAGCTGCACTTGGATGATGCCGTCGTTTCAACCAACCTGCTGACCATGAGCCGGCCCAAGCATCTCGCGCTGCCCAGCCCGGCGTATCAAGTCGACATCTCGCCGCTGGACAACGGCCGCGCCGCCGTCTCGATCAGCGTTGACGTGCCGGCGCTGTTCGTATGGCTCGAACTGCCCGGGGCCAAGTTCTCCGACAACTTCATGCACCTGCGCGCAGGCCGGCCCGCGCTCATCGAACTCCAACTGCCGGAGGGGATGTCGGTCGCCGAGGCGGGCCAGCGGCTCAGCGTGCGGTCGCTGGTCGACACGTACCGCTCATGATCGTTCCGGCGCGGCCGATGCGTCGGAATCAGCGTGCATCGGTTTGAATGTCATAGGGGCGATACCGTCAAAGATCACAGGTCGACGGGTATCGCCCCTTCAAGTTTTCATAGGTGTTACCAGCGCTTGACACTGATTCATCCGCGGCGTTACATTAGGGGAGACGGGGTGGCAAAACATTGCCCCGGTTCAGTCGTTCGATGAGAGGAGAATTCTCTGATGAAGGCCAGAGTATCGTTGTTGCTTGTAATTGCCGTGGTGATGGCCTCTTTTGGCTTCGCCTCGGCACAAGATGCGCCGAGCGGCGATCTTGAGATTTTCTCGTGGTGGACGGGCGGCGGTGAAGAGGCCGGCCTCAACGCGCTGATCGCACGTTTCAAGGAACTGTATCCAGAGGTCAACGTCATCAACGCCGCGGTCGCCGGAGGTTCGGGTGTGAACGCCCGCGCCGTCCTCACCTCGCGCATGTTGGGTGGCAACCCGCCTGACACGTTCCAAGTGCACGCCGGTGAAGAACTGAACGCGCTGTGGGTCGCCGCGGGCCTGATGGAGCCGCTGAACGACATCTACGAAGCGAACGGCTGGCTCGACCAGTTCCCCGAAGGTCTGCTTGACCTGATCACCGACGATGAGGGCAACATCTACGTCGTGCCGGTCAACATCCACCGTTCGAACGTGATGTGGTACGTCCCCGCCAAGCTCGAAGAGTGGGGCGTCACCGTGCCGGCGACGTGGGACGAGTTTGTCAACGTGACCTGCCCGGCCCTGCAGGCGAAGGACGTGACTCCGCTGTCCGTCGGCGAGAACTGGACTCAGGCGCACCTGTGGGAAAGCGTCGCGCTCGGCGTGTTGGGCGTTGACGGCTACAACGGCCTGTGGAACGGTTCGACGAGCTGGACCAGCCCCGAAGCGGTTGCGGTATGGGATACCTACGGCAAGGTGCTGGACTGCGCCAACGACGACATGAACGCGCTGAGCTGGCAGGATGCGTCCCGCCGTGTTGCGGATGGCGAAGCCGCCTTCAACATCATGGGTGACTGGGCCGCCGGCTACTTCCTTGTCGACCTCGCGCTCGAACCCGGCACCGGCTTCGCGTGGGCTGCTTCCCCCGGCACGGACGGCGCCTTCATGATGCTGTCGGACACCTTCGGCTTGCCGAAGGGCGTCGCGAACCCCGGCGCCGTGCGCGCATGGCTGAGCTTCCTCGGCACCGCTGAGGCGCAGGACATCTTCAACCCGCTCAAGGGATCGCTGCCCGCCAACACGACCGCGCAGATCGATAACTCCGAGCTGTACAACGCGTACTTCCAAGACGCGTACTCGGACTGGACATCGAACGCCATCGTGGGTTCGCAGGCGCACGGTCTGGTCGCGCCGCCGGCGTTCAGCAACGGCTTCGCAGCCATCATCGCAGGCTTCCAAGGCGATCACGACTCGGCGACGGCGTCTGCCAACACGGCAGTCCTCGCGCTGCAGACTGGCATGGTTCAGTAACACACGCCCTGCTGGCCTGATGATGTAAGTCGCAGCGTCCTGCGAGTCTGCTTGGCTCGCAGGACGCTGTCTATTCTCACTGCGACTGGAAGGAGCTTGACGTGATCGGTCAAAGTCGGCGTGACCGCCTCATCGCATTCTTTATGCTGCTGCCCTCGTTGATACTGCTCGGCATCTTTGTTTACGGATTTATCGGGTCGACCCTTGCGACATCGCTCACCGACTCAAGCGCGATGCAGCGGCTGGTGGGTACACCGGCCAACAACGTCGGGTTGAAGAATTACAATGATTTGTTCACCGGCCTGCTCGACTCGCGCTTCCGGACAGACGTCGTCAATACCGTGTTCTTCACGGCGATGTTCATCGGCGTTTGTCTGGCGATCGGCATGCTGCTGGCGATCCTGCTCGACCAGAAGATTCGCGGCGAAGCTGTGTTCCGCACGATCTTCCTGTTCCCGATGGCGCTCTCGTTCGTCGTGACCGGCGTCGTATGGAAGTGGCTGTTCAACCCGGACGCCGGTATCAACGTGCTGCCGACCGTCGTGGGCCTGCCGAAAGGGACGTTCCGCTGGTTCATCAGCGAAGACCAATGGCTTCAGTTCAACTGGCAGGATTTGCCGGTCATCGTCGTCTACGTCGTGCTGGCGATCGTGCTGATCTGGGCGCTGCTGCGCTGGTCGCGCACACGCGGCACGGCGCCGGCGTTGGTCGCGGCAGGGACGATCCTCGTCTCGCTGTACCTGACGTTGGGTAATGCCAGCGCGCTGCGCTTCCCGAACTATGAGGTCAAGGGGTTCAACGTCGCATTGATCGCCATCGTCGTCGCCGCGGGGTGGCAGATGGTCGGCTACACCATGGCGATGTATCTGGCAGGTTTGCGCGGTATCAGCGAGGAACTGCGCGAGGCGGCTCGTGTCGACGGCTGCACCGAGTTCGGGGTTTACCGCTATGTCGTATTTCCGCTGCTGGCCCCGATCACGCTGAGCGCGATGATTATCCTCGGCCATATCTCGCTCAAAATCTTCGATCTGGTGTATGTGATGGGCGGCGGCGACAACCTGTACATCGACATGCCCGGCCTCAACATGTTCTTCGAGACGTTCCGCGGTCAGCAGTTCGGGCGCGGCGCGGCGATCGCGATGGTCATGCTGATCATGGTCGCCGTCGTGATTATCCCGTATCTCGTCAGCAGCTTACGCTCACAGGAGAAGAACGCATGACCACCGCATCCCGTCCTGCCCTCCAACAGCGCAGCATGTCCCTCAGCCGCTTCGTGATCTACGGCCTGCTGATCCTATTCGCCGCGATCTTCCTCATCCC
The DNA here is from genome assembly GCA_001567485.1 of Chloroflexi bacterium OLB13. Lineage (GTDB taxonomy): Bacteria > Chloroflexota > Anaerolineae > Aggregatilineales > Phototrophicaceae > Flexicrinis. Next base: position 102,455 of record JZRA01000009.1, on the reverse strand, counting down.
GGTCTATATGGTGCTGATGACCGGCTTCAAGAACCCCGCCGAGGTCAGCATCTCGACCATGTGGCAGTTCCCAAGCAGCTTTTCGCTCGAAAGTTACGGGCAGGCGCTGCAAGTGTTGGCCCCCGGCCTGACCAACAGCTTCCTGCTCGTCATCCCGGCGACGATCCTCTCGTCGGTGCTCGGGTCGCTCAACGGCTACGTCTTGAGCAAGTGGCGCTTCCCCGGCGCAAACATCCTGTTCCCGCTCATGCTGTTCGGCATGTTCATCCCGTATCAAGCGATCCTGATCCCGCTGGTGCAGTTCCTCAGCTCCATCGGCCTGTACGACAGCCTGCCGGGGCTGATTCTCGTGCATGTCGTCTACGGGCTGCCGATCACGACGCTGGTGTTCCGCAACTACTACGCCGAAGTCCCCAACGAGATGCTCGAAGCGGGTGCAATCGACGGATGCGGATTCTTCGGGCTGTACTGGCACGTCGTGCTGCCGCTGTCGCTGCCGGGGTTTGTGGTCGTGATCATCTGGCAGTTCACGCAGATTTGGAACGAGTTCCTATTCGGCGTCACGGTCGCGCAGGGCACGCCGACGGTCACGGTCGCGCTGCAGAACTTGAGCGGCAGCCAGATCGTCCAGTGGAACGTGCAGATGGCCGCCGCGCTGCTGGCCGCCCTTCCGACGCTGGTTGTGTACATCCTGCTGGGACGGTATTTCATCCGCGGCCTGCTGGCGGGCAGCGTGAAGGGATAGTTCAGCGCGCCATGACCGGCAGGAGTCTGAAAAACACATGACGGCGGTTGAGCACGTCCTACCGGTCAAATGCCGCTTGGGCGAGGGGCCGCTGTGGAGCGCGCGCGATCAACAGCTGTATTGGGTCGACGCGTTCGCCGGCATTGTCCACAGCTATCACCCTGCAAGCGGCGCGCACCAGAGCACGGTATTTGATGATTGGGTGACGTGCATCGCAATTCGCAAGTCGGGCGGGTTCGTGCTGGCGATGCGCCGCAAACTGGCCTACTGGGACGGATCGTCGGCGGGTGTCGAAACCCTCGCGGAGCCGTTCCCCGCCGACAAGCCAGAGATGCGTTTCAACGACGGCGCCGTCGATCCAGCCGGACGGTTCTGGATCGGCGGCGTCACGGCCAACGAATACGCCGCGCCGCTGCTCCGGTTCGATGCCGACCACTCCGTGCACGAGATGGACAGCGGCTTCAGCGTGTCGAACGGCATCGCGTGGTCGCCCGACCGCAAGACGATGCTGTTCACCGATTCGCCGCCCCGCAAGATCTACGCGTATCAGTACGACCTCGCCAGTGGGGCGATCAGCGGCCGCCGTGTATTCGCGGACGTGCCGACATCGCTCGGCGTGCCGGACGGCCTCACGATTGACAGCGCCGGATATGTGTGGAGCGCGCATTGGGACGGGTGGCGGCTGACACGCTACGCGCCGGACGGTTCGATCGACCGCGTCGTGCCGCTGCCGGTGGCGCGTGTGACGAGCTGCATCTTCGGCGGGCCGAACCTGACCGAGCTGTACATCACATCGGCCGCGCCGGCCGAAAACGACTCGATGCCTCAGCCCTACGCTGGCAACCTGTTCCGGCTTCAAGTCGACGTGCCCGGCCAGCCGGAGCCGGAGTTCGCGGGGTAGGCGCATCACCAGAAACATAAGAGACGCCCCTCACACCCGATTGTAAGCGCCAGCCCAAATACGACCTCGACAAATCACCTTAAAACCGCTGCATCTGGTCACCAGTTTGAGAACCACTTGGCGCGGACCTATACAAGGCTTCAACCGTCATCGAAAATGTGAGCTGTCGCGGCGCAGATGGAGTGATCGGCGCGAAACGGACGGTCGCGATCAATAGCAAATCCCGATGTGCTAAACCACATCGATACGACTTTATCGGCAGCAAACGGATAGTCAAAACAGAACCCTATGATCAACAGCCGGGTTCGCGGCCTCTTACCGCGAGATCGTGAAGTCTGGTTGTTTCTGCTCTACAGCGCGGCGCTGCACATCGGCTATTTTGGCGTCGCGGATGTCGTGCTCAACTTCTATTTCGTCAGCCTCGGTCATGATCCCGCGACAATTGGCGTGCTGCAATCTCAGCCGCGCTTGGCCGGCTTGCTGACCAGCATCCCCATCGGTATCCTCGCCAACCGCACCGGCGTCCACCGGATGCTCGCGATTTCGACGGCCGGCATCGCCGCAATGATGCTGCTTGAGATCGCCTTTCCGTCGCTGGTAATGCTGATCGTCGCGCAGTTCATGGTCGGCTTATTCTACGGCGGCCAGCAGATCGCCGTCGCACCGATGATGATGACGCTGGTGCCGGCGGAACGACGAACGCACTTTTTCGCGCTGCACAACGTCATCGCCATGGCGATGATGGCGGCAGGCAGTTTCATTGGCGGTTATCTGCCAGCACTTGTCGTCAGCGCGGCCGGCCACGGGGTTCCGGCGGCCGGCCCGGCCAGCGCGCAGACGCCCTTCGCCTATGGTTCGACCATCGCAATCGGGGCTTTCCTTATCCTGACCGGCTTGATTCCATTCCGGTTCGTGCGGTCAGGCCGCAAACCGCGTGCGGTCGCGCGTACGGCCGAACCGTCACGCACAGCCGTGCCGTGGCGCAAGCTCACGGTGATGACTCTACCCATGCTCGGCTTCGGCTTCACCGGCGGCCTGACGTTCCCGTTCTACAACCTGTTCTTCCGCACACAGTTCGGCGTGCCGGATGATGGAGTCGGCACGATCCTCAGCATCGGCTGGTTCGGCATGGCGCTTATTCCCATGCTCAACCCGTGGTGGGAACGGCGCTACGGCCGCGCGTGGTCACTGGGCATCCTGCTCTCTATCGCCGCCGTATCGTTTCAGATCATGGCAGTGTCGTCCACGCTGGCGCTGTGCGTAATGGCCTTCATCTTCGCCATCTCGTTCCGTAACTGCATGCAGCCGTTGTTCCAGCCGCTGACGCTGGATCATCTGCCGTCGGAGCTGCACAACAACCTCAGCAGTATGAGCATGGTGATGTGGAACATCGGTTGGTATGTGGCGACGCTCATCAGCGGATACCTCCAGCAAAACCACGGCTTCGGCATGGTGTATACGATCGTCGCGGTTAGTATCTTCGCCACCGGCGCAAGCGTCGTCGCTGTCTTTCATCGCCGTCGTCCCCTCGCGTTCGAAAGCGCGTGATCGTAAAACATCCGCGAGGTAGCGTACCTTAACCCATCCCGAACAGCGGCTTGAGCGCCGGATACGCCGCGCGGTACACCGTATACTTGCGGTCGTACTGCGCGGCATGCTGACGATCGGGGGCATAGACGCTGCGTTCAGGCAGACTCAGCGTGTAATCCGCACGCGATCCACGCGCGACCTGAGACGACAGCATGGCCCCGCGAAGTGAAGCGTGTTCGGCGCCGTCGATCAGCACGATGGGCACGCCGAGAATATCCGCGAAGAGCTGACACCACGCCCCGGAGCGTGTCGCGCCGCCGGTCAGGATCAGGCGTTCCAACGGTTCGGCCATCAGCGCGTCGAGCACGTGCCGGTAGCCGAACACGACGCCTTCCAGCACGGCGCGGATCAGGTCGGCCCGGCCAACGCTGGGGCTGATCCCGATAAATGCCGCGCGCGCCAGCGGGTCGACGAACGGCGCGCGCTCGCCGTTCAGATACGGCAGAAACGTCACACCGGTAATTGGCCCGTTCAGCGCCGCATCGATAGACGCGGCGTAATCGTGCGCGTCGAACACGCTCATCGCCCAGTCCAAGTTGCCGCCGGCCGTGAGCAGCGGCGCCGCGTGCATGTAACGGCCGGCGCGTGGATGCGCCAGCGTGAACACCCCATGATCGGGCGAGCCGGGCGTCTCCGCGCTGAAGCCGACCCAGCCGCTGGTTCCGGCGTAGACGTAGGCCCGGCCGATCTCGCCGCTGCCCGCGCCCAACGTCGTCGCCCCGGCGTCACCCGGCGCGTGGTGAACGGGGATGCCGGCCGGGATGCCGAGCGCAGCGGCGGCGTCTGCGCTCACCGTGCCAACCACCGCCCCGCCCGCAACGACCGTTGGCAGCCGCGAGGCCCACGCTTCGATCCCAACCGCTGCCAGCAGAGGGGAGTCGAACCAGCGGCGCGCGCGGATGTCGAAGATCCCCGTCGTCGAGGCCGTCGTCGTGTCACAGGTCGCCGCGCCGGTCAGGCGATAGCACACGGCGTCCGCGCCGCCGAACAACACGATCTGCGTGCGCATCATCACGTCCGGCTCATGTCGCTGTACCCACAGCAGCTTGGCATACAGCGCATCGGCTCCCTGTGAATTGGCGGTCAAAGCGCGCAGGCGGTGCGGGCCGAACCGCGCGTGGATCTCCGCCGCTTCGTGCTTCGCCCGCGTGTCGCTGTAGAGGATGACTGGATGTACCGGCGCGCCCGCCGCATCGAGCATCACGAGGTCTTGCATCTGACCGGTCACGTTGACCGCGCCGACCTTCGCGCGGTCATGGCCGAGGTGATGGCAGGCGTCGATCACGGCCTTCCACCACGCATCCGCATCCTGTTCGACCACGCCGCCCTCCGCGCTGAATGTCGAATACGGCGCGTCGGCAGTGATGACGATGCCGCCGCCGTCATCCATCAGCGCGGCTTTGACCCCACTGCTTCCGACATCCAGCACCAGCCACAACGTGTCGTTCATCAAAAGCCCCTTTGCCGTCTAGCTTCGCCGTCGTGAAATGCTGCTGAGCGTGACCGACGCGATAATGATGACACCGGTCAGAATGCGCTGCACGTAGGTATCGACGCCGACCTGCGTAAAGCCGTTGGCAAGCACGCCGATCAGCAGCACGCCGACAAGCGTCCCCAACACGCGCGGCTCGCCTTCCTGACTCATCGTCATGCCGAGAAAGACGGCGGCGATTGCGTTGAGCATCAACCCGTCACCCAACGTCGGGTTGGCGGTCGCCAGCTGACTTGTCAGCACGACGCCGGCCAACGACGCGCCCAGCCCCGTAATGACGAACGTCAGCAGGCGCAGAAAACGCACGCGCACGCCGGCCAGCCGTGACGCCTCCATGTTGCCGCCGATGGCATACAACCTGCGCCCGAACACGGTCTGTTCCAGCACGAACCACACGACCGCCAGCACGATCAGCGCGATGAGGGTCAGGTGGGGAATCCGGACGACCTGCTCGTTCAGCGTCAGCAGGGGAATGCCGCCATTGGCGAAGTCGACCAGTCCGTCGGGGAACACCTGCCCGAAGATGGTGCGCCCGCCGCTGAGCGAGGACGCCGCGCCGCTAAAGACTGTCAGCGTCGCCAGCGTCGCCACGAACGGCAGGATGCCGACGTAGGCGATCAGCACGCCGTTAAGAATCCCGCCCGCCGCGCCGGCCAGCAAGGCAACCAGAATCGCCGTGCCCAGCGCGTGATCGTTCTGCAGCATCAGCCCGACGATAATCCCCGACAGGCTCGCCATCGTCCCGACGCTGAGGTCGAAGTCGCCGACGACCATCACGACCGTCATCGTGAAGGCGACGATGCCAAGAATGCTGACCTGTTGGGTGATGTTGAGCAGATTGCGCACGCTCATAAACGTCGCCGGCCGCTGTGACCAGAAGAAGACGACGATCAGCAGGAACCCGATCAGCGTGCCGAACGAGCGCAGAAAACGCCCCCAGTTCACAGCCGGCCGGGATCGTTGAGCACGGTCAGCCAGCATACGCGGCATCTCCATAGCAGCGGGATAAGAGGCGTTCGGGCGTCTCGCCGGCGGACGGCACGACATCGGCAAGCCGTCCGGCGCGCAGGATCAGGATGCGGTCGGTCATGCCGATCAGCTCCGGCAGGTCGGTCGAGGCCAGCACGATCGCCGTCCCCTGCGCGCTGATCTGGCGAATCAGGCGGTAGATGTCGAGCTTCGCGCCGATATCGACACCGCGTGTCGGCTCACCGAGCAGCAGCAGCTTGGGTGGCCGTGCCAGCGCGCGCGCAAACACGACTTTCTGCTGATTGCCGCCGCTGAGGTCGCGCACGATCTGGCGCGGCCCACGCGCTTTGAGGCGCACCGACTCACTCAGCTCGCGTGTTGTCGCGCGTTCGCGCCCGTGCGCAAGCAGCGCGCCCGCACGGCTGAGGCGTTTCAGCTGCGGCAGCGTGATGTTGTTCGAAACGCTGTGCGAGAGCACAAGCCCCTGCGAACGGCGTTCCTCCGGCACATACGCGACCTGTCGATCCCAAGCGTGCGCGGGCGAGCCGCGTTTCAACGGCACGCCGTCGAGCATCACCCTACCGGCAGCGCGGCGATCCGCGCCGATCAGCGCGCGCAGCAGCGCCCCCATGCCCGATCCCGCCAGCCCGGTCACACCCACGATTTCGCCCGCTTTCACAGTGAACGAGATGCCGTTCACGGCCGCGGTGGTCACGCCCTGCACGTCGAGCACGACTTCCGCGCCGATCTGCCCCATGCGCGGCGGAAAGAGCTGCGTCAGCTCGCGCCCGGTCATCAGCAGGATGATCTCGGCTGGGGTAACGGAGGCGCGGTCACGCGTGCCGGCCAATTGACCGTCACGCAGCACCGTCACACGGTCGGCGATCTGAAAGATTTCGTCCATGCGGTGCGAGACGTACAGCACCGCGCTGCCCCGCGCGCGCAGCCGCCCGATCACGTCGAACAACTGGGCGCTTTCAGCCCCGGTCAATGCCGCGGTCGGCTCGTCCATCACGTAGATCAGCGCGCGTTCGCCGGCACGCGTGAAATCATCGCCGACGAATGCGTGCGCGATGTTGACGAGCATCTGGTCGCCGGGGCTGAGGTGGGCCATCGTCGTGCGCGGGTCGATATGCGTGATCCCCAAACGGCCGAGCGTTTCGCGCGCCATGTCGTACAGCCGCCGCCAGCGCACTTTGACGCCGAGCGCCGTCGGGTAATCATGGCCGAGGAAGATGTTCTCGGCGGCGCTGAGCTGTGGGACGGCATGCAGCTCCTGATGAATGAAGCGCAGGCCGTGGTCGAAGGCCGCCTGCGGGCTGGCGATATGCACACGCTCGCCGCGGACGTGGATCTCGGCGGAGTCGGGCGGTGTCACGCCTGCCAGAATCTTGATGAGCGTTGACTTGCCGGCGCCGTTCTCGCCCATCAGCGCGTGAACTTCTCCGGCACGCAGTTCGAGGTCGACATCAAGCAAGGCCGGCACACCGCTGTAGGTCTTGCTGGCACGCTGAATGTGGAGCAGATTTTCGGATTGCACGATACGTTAATTGGCCTGTCCGGGCAGAACTGACCGCCTGCCCGGACATGGAGATATCGTCGTGCTATTGAGCCGGGCAGGCCGCGTTAGCCGCGGTGATGAGCGTCGTCGGCGCATACACAACCGCCTGCGTGAGCGTCTCGCCCGCAAGATAACGCTCGATCTGTTCGGCGACAAGACCGCCGATTCCGGTGAAGTCCTGCGCGATGCTGGCCTCGAAATTGCCGCCCGCGCAGATCGCCTCAAGCGCCTGCGGGTTGGCGTCGATACCGGTGATGACGATACCCTCACCCTCGCGGCCGGCGGCCTCGATGGCTTGCAGCGCGCCGAGCGCCGGCTGATCCCACGCCGCCCACACCGCCGAGATGCTGCCCGGCTCGGGGTTCGCCGCGAGGATCGCCTCCATCCGCGCCCGCGAGTCGGCGATACCGCCGTCGGTCACGTCCGGCTCGATGAACTCGATCACCTCGATGTCCGGGGTGTTGCCGAAGATTGCTTCCGCGATCACGCCGCGCTTCTGCACCGGCGGGTACGGGTTAAAGCCGAACATCACGACGCGGCCCGCGCCGTTCAGGCGATCGACGACATAGGTCGCCGTGACGGCCGCCATCTCGTAACCGTTGCTGGTCACGTTGACAAGCACTTCCGGCGCGCTTCCGGCGTCCATGCCAAACACGGGGATTCCCGCTTCGACCGCCTCCGCCAGCGCCGGCGCCTGCGACGGATCAACGTTGATGACAATCGCATCGACGCCCTGCGTCACAACGTCCTGAATGCGTGCGTTGACGGCGGGCACGTCGCCAGCAGTGTCGATGACCGAGACATTCCACCCCTTCTCCGCGGCGGCCGCTTGGAAGGCTTCGACCATGAACTGCGTACCCGGTTGGGCGAGATACGGCGTCACGACGGCGATGGTGGGCGCGTCCTGCGCCGCCGCGCCGCCGAACACGACGGCGAACAGCAAGACAGCAATAATGAGTGAGCGCCTAAGCATGGGAGTCTCCTTCAAACAACTTGGGATCGGGCGGGATTGTAGCGCATTTACGGGAACGCGCATCAAGTTGCGCTGCGAATGGATTCGCCCTATCCGCGCGACCGGCGTCCCCGGTTCCTATGGGGTCATTTGCCGCCGTCGATCGCCAGCACCTGCCCGGTGATCCACCCGGCGTAGTCCGAGGCGAAAAACAGCGCGCCGTGGGCGATGTCGTCCGGCGTGCCGAGCCGGCGCATGGCAATCGCTTCGATCAGCCGCTTCTGTCCATCCTCTCCGTAGGACTGCCACTGCCGTTCGGTGTTCGGATTTGAGCGCACAAAGCCCGGCGCGATGCTGTTGACCGTAATCCCGAACGGGCCGAGTTCGTGCGCAAGCTGGCGCGACAGTTGGATCACTCCGGCTTTCGCGCTGGCATAGGCTTGAATACCGGTCAAGCTGATGCTCAAGCCGGCGCCGCTGGAGATGTTGATGATCCGGCCAAAGCCCTGCGCCTTCATCCCGGACACAAGGCTCTGTGCGAACCAGAAAGCTGCGTTTAGATTCACGGCGAGAATGTCGTGCCACTCAGCGAACGTGACCTGCTCGATCGGCTTCCCGACGTGTCCCAACACGCCGCCCGCATTGTTGATCAGGATATCGGCATGTCCAACCTCGCCGGTGAACTGGCGAATCGCGGCTTGGTCGCGCGCATCGAACGCCCTGACACTGCACTCGGCCCCGGCGGTGCGGCAGATGTCCTATGTCTCCCGCAGCTCGTCCTCAAGCAGGTCACAAGCCCAGATCACCGCGCCGCGGGCGGCGAACGCCGCGGCCATCGCCCGGCCGAAGCCGTGCGCCGCGCCTGTCACCACCACGACTTTCCCGTGAAACTCGATGTTCACCGCCTACCACCCCTCAGCGAGCAGCGCGCGTGTCTCGTCAAGGGCAACGCGCCAGATCGCCAGCATGTCGGAGTCGGAGCGTTGATACAGGCCGGCGAAATTGCCATCGCCCAACAGGTCGCGCACACCGGACGGCGGAAGCATCCGCAGCTGATCCATATCGACCGCCGGCTTCTGCGCGTCGGGCATCGTCACACCGGGAAGGCGCGTCCACGGAAAGTTCTCCATCCATGACGCGTGCGAGGCCACCGGGTCGATCTCAAGGACTTTGGCGTAGGTCTTGGGCGCGCTCCACCAGTTGTGGAACTTGACCCGGCAGCCGGTATGGTCGGCCAGCCACTCGGCGACGTACCCGGAGGCCGGGCTGTTGCCGCCGTGGCCGTTGACGATGAGGATACGCCGGAACCCCTGCTCCGCCAATCCGTCGAGAAGGTCGCGGATCACGCGGAGATAGGTATCGACCCGCAGGCTGATCGAACCCGGATAGGCGCGGAAGTACGGCGTGATCCCGTAGTTCAGCACCGGAAACACCGGGATGCCCAACGGCTCGGCCGATTCAACCGCGATACGCTCGGCGAGGATGTCATCGACGCACAGGCTCAAGTAGGCGTGCTGTTCGGTGCTGCCCAGCGGCAGTACACAGCGGTCGTCGGTCTTGAGGTATTCGGCAAGCTGCATCCAGTTCAGATCGCGGATTTGCATCGCATGTCTTCCACGTCTCAGTCATCCCGGCAAAGCATACGCAAGGTCGCCTGCTGCCGCAACAACCGTTTCAGCCCATCCGCACGAATGCGCCGCGGCAGTTGGACGCCCGTCGCTGCATGCTATACTGAAACGCCGGGGCTGAGACCGATTGACACAGACTTTTTGGCTGCCACGGAGGCGCACCATGACGGACTCTCTGCGTATTGGCGTGATCGGCTGCGGCGGGATCGCCCAGATCATGCACCTGCCGCACCTTGTCGAGACGCCCGGCCTCACGCTGCACAGCCTCGCCGACACGAATCCCACCGTGCTCAACGCGGTCGGCGACCGTTACGGTGTCACGGCTCGCCATGCCACATGGCGCGAAATGCTGGCTGACGATGCGCTTGAGGCCGTTGTGATCTGCCACGGTGGATCGCACCGCGACAGCGTTATTGACGCGCTCGACGCGGGCAAGCACGTGCTGGTCGAGAAGCCGCTGGCGTGGAACGTCCGCGAAACGCGCGAAGTCGCCACCGCCGCCGCGCGCTCCGACCGTGTGGTGCAGGTCGGGTATCACAAACTGCACGATCCCGCCTTCACCTACGCCAAGCGTGAACTCGCTGCTTTCGACGATCTCGCGTATGTCGACTGCACGGTGCTGCACGCCGCCGACGAATTCAACCGCGCGCCCTATGCGGTCATTGTGGGCAGCGGCCAAACGTCGCAGTTCAACTACGATCTGCCGGAATGGGACGCGATCCAATCCGGCACCGCGCGGGGCTTCTCCAGCGGGCCAATCGCCGCGCTCAGTGACGAAGGACTGGGCGATCACGCCGGTAACGTCTCGCTTCAGGTCGCATTCGGACTGTTGACCGTCAGCGTTATCCACCAGATCTACATGCTGTTCGGCCTGCTTGGCGATCCGGTGCGCGTCTTGCATACCGAAGTCTGGCGGCAAGGCATGTCGATCAGCGCGCTGATCGAGTTCCCCGGTCAGGTGCACTGCACGCTCAACTGGCACAATCTGCCGTACCTCAACGACTACCGCGAGACGTATTCGCTGGCGGGCAATCGTCAGCGCCTGCGGTTGGAGTTCCCCGGCCCGTACTATCGCAATCTGCCCACGCCGGTCGTGCTGCAAGGCGGTGCAGGCGAGCTGTCGTGGGAGAAACGTGTCACGGTGTCTTATCGTGAGGCGTTCCATAATGAACTGCTCGCGTTTGCGCGCGCCATCCGCACCGGCCAGCGCGCCCCCGGAACGGTCGATGACGCGCTGCGCCATGCACAGTTCATCGAGGACATCCTGCGCGCCGTCCCATGAACGCAGGTGGCGCCGAACCGTCTTCACACCGATTTCACACCCGCTTGATCCCGCGTTGAAGCATCCTTAGTGCCAATGTGTTGGCAATTTCATGTGGACGCGCTAGACTGTACATGTTCGGACAGGTTAAGACATGGTTGATTTTAGGGTCTCAAAAGACAGTTCATTGCCGCTTCACGTCCAGCTCCTTGACGAGCTTCGGCATAAGATTGTCACCGGCCTGCTCAAACCGCACGACATGCTGCCCGGAGAATGGGAGTTTGTCGAGGCGCTCAACATCAGCCGGGCGACCCTACAGCGCGCGTGGCAGTCGGCACAGGACGAGGGCCTGATCTACCGTGTTGCTGGCAAAGGCACGTTTGTCGCCGAGCCAGTGAAGCCGCAGAACGGGCGCAGTGCCGTCGCCTTCATCATCCCGGAATACCGGGGGACGTTCGCGATGAACCTGCTCGCCGGGGCCGAACAGGTCTTGCGTAAGACGGGGTGTAATGTCTTGTTCGCCAGCACCGACCGCGACCTTGACGAAGAGAACCGCCTGCTGGCCGACTTCAGCGGGCAGGGCGTACAGGGAATCATCCTCGTACCGGTGCGCGGCGGCCTGCAAAACCGCATGCTCACATCGGGCGACCTCAAGACGCCGGTCGTCCTGATGGATCGGCCGCTGAACGGCGTCATCCTGCCGTGCGTCAGCAGCAACAACTACGCCGGCGGCTTACAAGCCATGAACCACCTGATCGCCCTCGGACACCAGCGCATCCTGTTCGTCGCGCGGCCTCACCTCGATTTATGGTCGGTCTCCGAACGCTACCGCGCCTATCAGGACGCGCTGCATCTGCAAGGTCTCGACGTCGAGCCACCACTTCTCATCGGCGGGGACGCCGAGATGAGTTCGTATGAAGCGTACGCCATCTCTGATCGCGCGGAGATCGAGCCGCTGGTCGAACGACTCAAGTCGCCCACGCGGCCCACGGCGATCTTCGCCGTCAATGATTGGATGGCCGTCCGCGTTCAGCGGGCCATTACTGCCGCCGATCTGCGAAGCCCGCAGGATGTCTCCGTCGTGGGTTTCGACGATCTAGACATCGCGCAGTATCAGAACCCACCGCTGACGACCGTGGCCCAAAACGGGCACCTGATGGGTTCTGAAGCCGCCCGGCGTTTAATCACGCTCATGGAAGGAGAGGCCAATGGTGAGATCCTGACCCTGTTACCCACTACATTTGTCGAACGCAGTTCTACTGCGCCACCCCCAGCGTAAGAGTTCACCGTCGGCGACAGCCGTATCCCATTGATGGAGGGAAAGTCATGTCCAAATACTTGAGATTGCTCCTCGTATTCGTAGTGGTCGTCGCGCTCTTCGGCGTCGTGCATGCACAGGATCCGGTCGAGATCAGCATCGCCGGCTCCAGCGGTGTCGAATTCCAATGGCTCCAAGAGTCCGTTAAGCCTGCCTTCGAGGCGATGATGGCCGAGGCTGGCACGCCTGTCACCGTCAACGTCCTTGAGTTCAGCGGCGCCGGTGAAGATCTGCGCCAGCAGTTCGTGCTCGATCTCGGCGTTGGCGGCGGCTCGGACATCCTCGCGTTCGACGGCTTCTGGCTGCCAGAATTTGTCGAAGGCGGCCTGCTCAAGCCGCTGACCGAGATCGTCGGCGACAGCGCGCTCGACTGGGATGGCTGGAGTGTGATCCCGGAAGGCATTCAGGCTATCATGAGCTTTGACGGCCAAGTGTTCGGCATCCCGCGCGGCACGGATGGCCGCGTGATCTGGTACAACATGGATCTGTTCCAGCAGGCGGGCCTGCCCGCACAGTGGCAGCCGACGAGCTGGGCCGAACTGCTTGACGCGGCTCGCACGATCAAGGCCGCCCTGCCGGGTGTCACGCCGCTGCAGCTCAACGCCGGCACCGCCATGGGCGAAGCATCAACCTACAGGGATACATCATGGCGCTGCTCGGCGCGGGTCATCACGTCTACGACTTCGACGAAGCCAAGTGGATCGTGAGCAGCCCGGCCATTCTTGAAACGCTCGAACTGTTCAAGACCATCTACATCGACGAGGGGCTGGGCGAAGTACGCTGGCAGCTTGTTCAGAACGGCCGCGACCTGTCGTTCGAGGCGTTCTCGAAGGGCGAAGTTGCGATGTTGGTCGAGGGTGACTACTTCTGGCGCGGCCCGATTGCTCCTGAGACGGGCAACTACGCGATGGCGAACCGCAACGAGGTCGTGAACTTTGCCATGATGCCGGCGAAGGAACCCGGTTCAGGCTATCGCGGTCAGGACTTCGTGTCGGCGTCGGGCGGCACGGGCTACGTGCTGAACCCCAACACCGCCCATCCTGATCTGGCGTGGCAGCTGCTGACCTATATGTTCAGCAAGGACTCGGTCGATGCGCTGCAAGTGCTGCAGCCGCGTATCCGCGCCCGCACCGACGTCTCGGTTCCCAATGACGAGGTCATGACGCGCATCGCCAGCGAGGTGCTGCCGCTGTCGACCATCCGCCCGCAGCTGCCGGAATACAATCAGGTCTCCGCACAGATCCAGCTGATGACCGAGCGCATCGTTTCGGGCGAAATGACCCCGATGGAAGCGATGGAAGCGTATGATGCGGCCGTCACCGAGATCGTCGGCGAGGACAACGTCATCCGCATTCCGCTGGACTAGCAGCAAACGCAAGTCTTCCGGTGGGGCATCCGCTGTGATGCCTCACCGGTTTGCTGCGCCACTTCCCGCCGTCGTCCTTATCTGCCCGACCTGAAACGGAACTGACTGATGCAGAAAGCGATCCTCTCGCGCGAACTGAGCCTGCTGTTCCTCGCCCCTGCGCTCGTGTTCATTGCGCTGTTCTTGCTGTATCCGTTCTTTTCGATCATTCAAATGAGTTTCACCAACCAGACGCTTGTCGGGGCGAACGCGATCAACCCGCAGAACGTCGGTTTCCAAAACTATGTCGAACTGTTCAATACGAAGGACTGGATGCGCCAAGGCGAGATGGGCCACAGCCTTTGGCTGACGGTGCAGTTCGTCATCGGTTCGGCGCTGATAGGACAGGCGATGCTCGGCCTCGGTATCGCCACAGCCTTCAACAATCGCAAGGGCCTGCTGCGCGAGATCGTCTTCACGCTCGCCATCGCGGCGTGGATCATCCCCGATGTCGTCGTGGCGTTCGCGTGGTTCGCCTATCTCGATCCTGAAGGCACGCTCAATATGATGCTTCAGGCCATCGGGATACAACCGCTCGACTGGTTATTCGATTATCCGATGTTCAGCATCATCTTGTTCAACACATGGCGCGGGACAGCTTTCTCGATGCTGCTGTTCTCGTCGGCGCTGGCGTCGATCCCGCCGTCTTACATGGAAACGGCGGATGTCATCGGCGCAAGCCCGTGGCAGAAGTTCCGCGACATCCTGCTGCCGCTGCTGCGCCGCTATATCGCCACCGACCTGATCCTTATCACGCTGTGGACGTTCAACACGTTCACGCCGTTCCTGCTCACCGGCGGCGGCCCGATCAACCGAACCAACGTGATCTCCATCTACACCTACAGCGTCGGCCTGCGCTTCTTCGAGTTCGGCAAGGCCAGCGCGATCGCAGTCGTCGTCATGCTCATCAACCTCGTTCTGGCGAGTATCTACCTCTTTGTTTCACGCAATCAACAGGGGAAGACCGCATGAAATCGCCGATGCAGCGCATCCTACTCACCGGCTTTACGGTCATACTCGCGGTGTTCTTCGTAACGCCGCTGCTGTGGTTTGTGTTTGCGCCGTTCAACCCGCAGGCGTCACTGTCAGTCACCATCCCTCAAAGCCCATCGCTGGCGAATTTTGAGGAAGTCTTGAGCAACGAGATGGCGATGCGCGGCCTGCTTCAAAACTCCGTAATCATCGGCATCGGCACGATGGTCGGCACAAGCCTCATCGCAGCGCTGGCGGCCTATGGCATTTCACGCGGAACCCTCCCCGGCCGCAAAATCCTGACCTACGTGCTGATCCTGTTCTCGTCGGTCGTGTCTGGCACGGCCAGCATGGTGCCGATCTTCAAGCTGATCTATGACCTCGGGCTGATCGACACGCACATCGGCGTCATCCTCGTGATGATCGGTGGTTCGATCCCGTCGGCGATCTTTATCATGCAGGACTTCGTCGAAAGTGTGCCGCGCTCGTACGAAGAAGCGGCGATGGTGGCCGGCGCGTCCCCGCTGCAAATCTTCCGAGACGTCACCTTTCCGGTCATGCGGCCCGGCGTGCTGGTCGTCGGAATCTGGGTGCTGGTAGGCGCATGGGGGTCGTTTCTGACGCCGTTCATCCTGCTGCGCAACATCAAGCTGATGCCCGCTTCGGTGACGTTCTTCCTGTTCTACGATCTCGAAAGCGGCATGCCGCAAATCCGGCTCATCTCGGCCTATGCCGTGCTGTACACGATACCGGTCTTGCTTCTGTACCTGTTGATCAATTGGCGCTATGGCTTCCGCTTCTTCGGCGGAATCAAACAGTAAGAGAGCGAATCGATGGCTTCGATCGAAATACGCAACCTACGCAAGACGTTCGGCAAAGTGGTCGCCGTCAATGAGGTCAGCTTGTCGATGACGGACGGCGAATTCGTCGCCCTGCTTGGGCCGTCGGGCTGCGGCAAGACCACGACGCTGCGTATGATTAGTGGCCTTGAGATGCCAGACAGCGGCAGCATTCACATCAATGGCAAGGACGTAACGAGCCTGCCGCCGCGTTCGCGCGATGTCGCCATGGTGTTTCAGGACTACGCGCTTTACCCGCACATGACGATTCTCGACAACATCGGCTATCCGCTCAAGGTGCGCGGGGCGCCGCATAACGAGCTTAAAGAACAAGTCACGTCAGTAGCGAATAACTTGCAGATCGGCGGGCTGCTTGCGCGGCGTCCGGGCCAGCTTTCCGGTGGGCAGCAGCAGCGTGTCGCCGTCGCGCGCGCGGTCGTCCACCATGCGCAGGTCTTCCTGTTTGACGAACCACTGAGCAACTTGGACGCTAAGCTGCGCCTCGAAGCGCGCGCGTTCCTCAAACACTTGCAGCGCGAGGTCGGGATCACCGCCGTGTACGTCACCCACGATCAGGCCGAGGCGATGGCGTTGGCCGACAAGATCGTCGTGATGAAGGACGGCAGTATTATGCAGGCCGGCACGCCGCTGGAAATCTACCGCCACCCGGTCAATACGTTCGTTGCGTCGTTCATCGGCAACCCACCGATGAACCTGCTTCCCTGTGAAATCAACGGCGGCAGCATATACGTCCAGACCGGCGATTCGCCGCAGGCCATGTCAGCCGCCGGGCTGCGCCTGCCCGCGGCGTTAGCGAAAGGCAGTCAATTCACGCTGGGCGTCCGCCCCGAACACATCCGGGTTCTCACCGAGCCGGCCGCCGATTCCATCAAGGGCACGCTGTACGTCACGCAGACGCTCGGCGGCGAGGCGCTGGTCATCGTCCGGGTCGGCGAACAGCTCATCACAATCCGGTTGTTTGAGGATGAGGCGCCGCCGCTTCCCAACGAGGTCTACCTCTCGTTTGACGCGGATCATCTCTTCTTCTTTGGGCCAGACGGTCAAGTGCTGCGATGAGCCGGAGCGAGACGCTTGTCTTAGAAGGCACGCTGACGCCCAGCCAAACGTTGACCTATCCCATGCTGCCGTTCGATGCGCCCCCGCACACCGAACGGATCGACGTCGAGTACACCTACTCCGCCGCGATCGACAGCGACCCGCACCTAACCGGCGGCAACACCATCGATATCGGGATCTTCGACCCGCGCGGACACGCGTTCATGGGCGAGGGTTTCCGGGGCTGGAGCGGCAGTGCCCGAAGCGCTTTCTTCATCGCGACGGATACGGCAACGCCCGGCTATTCATCTGGCCCCATCCAGCCCGGCACATGGCACATCTGCCTCGGCGCCTATAAGGTCGCGGAGGGCGGCTGTGCTTACCGCGTCACGATTCAACTGACCATCGGGGAGGGTGAGACCCCTGTGTCGTTTCCGGCCCGTCTGCCCTTGAGCACGGTATCACGCCCTGACGTGCGCCGCGCCAGCGGATGGTACAAAGGCGAGCTGCACTGTCACACGCACCACAGCGACGGCGACAGCGACGTGATGACCGTGATCCGCAAGGCAGAGACGCTCGGCCTCGACTTTCTGGCGATCACCGACCACAACGTGCTTTCGCAGCAGGTGGCGCTGGCATCCGCCGAGACCCGCCTCATGCTCATCCCCGGCATGGAGGTCACGACCTACAAAGGACATTGGAACATCTGGGGGGCGGGGCCGTGGATCGACTTCCGCGTGCTTTCGCAGGACGACATGCAAACAGCGGTAGACGCCGCGCTCGCCGCTGGCTACCTGATCTCCTGCAACCATCCACGTCCGTTCGGGCCGGAGTGGTCGTATCCCGAGGTCACGGGGTTCCACTGCATCGAGGTATGGAACGGGCCGTGGCCGCCGACGAACAGGATCGCGCTGGCGTATTGGGAAACCAAGCTCAAAACTGGCGCGCGATATGTCGCCGTCGGGGGCAGTGACTGCCATTTCCACCACCATGAGCACCACGCTAAGCTCGCCAACCCGACTCTCGTCATCTACTGTCCCGGCGATCCGTCACCGTCGGCGCTGCTGGATGCGCTGAAAGTCGGTCATGCCTACGTCACCGAGTCGCCGGACGGGCCTGAAATCCTGCTGTCGTCCGGGGCCGCGATGATGGGCGATACGCTGCGTATCGGCGGTGATTCCCTGTTGGTCGCCGTATCCGCCCGCCGTGCGCAAGGATTGCAGCTTCAGATCGTCACCGGAAAAGGCGTCACTCAACAGTTCGCGGTCGACCAGTTAGAATGGGAGGCGCAGGTGGACGTCGACGTGCACGACACGCCGTATGTGCGCGCTCAGATCATCTCAGGCGATCCGAACGCGCCTCACGTTCACGCGCTCACCAACCCGATCTATATCGAGCGACAACCTCGCTAGAACTCGTGACTCATGCGCACTGACATCGACCTTGTGCACGTCATCTTCAAGACGCATCTCGACGTCGGATTCACCGACTATGCGCGCTCGGTGATCGACCGGTACATGAACACGTTCATCCCCAACGCGATTACGCTGGCGGAGACCATGCGCGAACGCCACCCGGAGGAACCGTTCCGGTGGACGGTCGGGTCGTGGCTGATTTACGAGTACCTCGAACGGGCCACGAGTGATCAACGGACGCGCATGGAGAACGCGGTACGCGATGACCTCGTCGCGTGGCACGCCGTGCCGTTCACGACTCATACCGAGCTGATGGACGAACGGCTTTTCCGCCGTGGACTCCGCCTGTCGCAGACGCTTGACGCACGCTTCGGCAAGCGCACCATCGCCGCCAAGATGACCGACGTGCCGGGACATACCCGCGCCATGATCCCCCTGCTGGCTGAGGCCGGTGTGCGCCTGTTCCACGTGGGCGTCAACCCGGCGGCGACCGTTCCCGCCGTCCCGCCCGTGTTCACATGGCGCGATGAAGCGACGTCGACCGACGTGCTGATGATGTACCAGCAGGTCTACGGTGATGTCATGGTCTTGCCCGGAACGACTGAGGCGGTCGCCATCGTGTTCACCGGCGACAACCACGGCCCACCGTCGCCGGACAGCGTGCGCATGACGTATGCCAAACTGCGCCAGCAGTTTCCGAACGCGACGTTTGTCGGCTCGACGCTCGACGCGGTCGCGGAATGCCTTCTACGCGCAAACCCCGATCTACCGGTGATCACCGACGAGATCGGCGATACGTGGATTCACGGCGTCGGCACCGATCCGACCAAGATCAGCCAGTACAAGGCACTTCTGCGCCTGCGTGACCGGTGGATCACGGAGGGAGCCGCCAGCGATGCGCAGGTCGGCGCGTTCGAGCGCGCGCTGCTGATGATCCCTGAACACACGTGGGGCATGGATCTCAAGACGTTCTTGCCGGACTACGAGAACTACGCCACGGCCGTGCTTGCCGAGAAACGCGCCGATCCGATGTTCCAGCATTTTGAGGCGTCATGGACGGAACAGCGTTCGTACATTACCGATGCGCTCAAGACGCTGGACGGTACGGCGCTTCAAGCCGCCGCCGAGGCCGAGCTTGAGGCGATCAAGCCGAGACGCCCTGACTTGTTCGGTTATCGCGCCGCACCGAGCAGCACGTTCGAGACCGATCAGTGGAGTGTTGGCGTTGACGAAAAAACCGGCGCGCTCAACACGCTGATTTTGAAACCGGCGCAGCACACGTTGGCCGACTCGACTCACCCCATCGGCCTCGTGACGTACGAGACGTTCTCCAGCGCGGACTATGATCGATACTGGCATCAGTATATTCGAGACCGCGAACATGGCAGCGTGCGCGTATGGGCGCACCCGGACAACACCAAGCCCGGCCTGCGGGTCGATGCGCACGGGTCGTGGCATCCGCGCGTCGAGGGAATTTGGACGCGTGAGGACAGCGACACGACGCACATCCTCGTTGAGACGTCGTTCGCCGACGACTGCCGCCAGATCGGCGCGCCATCCGTACTCACCCTCGAGTACGTGGTTGACGCGGACGGCGGCATCACGCTCGACGTGCAGTGGTTTGGCAAGCCAGCGTGCCGCCTGCCGGAAGCATTCTGGCTCACGGTACTGCCGGTCGACTCCGGCGAAGGCGCGTGGACGATTCATAAGCTCGGCGGAGAGATCGACCCGATGCAGGTTATCAGCGGCGGCGCGCGTACCCTGCATGGATTCAACGGGGCTGTCACCCATCACGGCCCGAAAGCCACCACGCGGATCAGCTCGCTTGACGCGGTGCTGGTCGCGCCGGGGCGGCCTTCCCTGCTCGACTTTCACAATCGACTGCCTGACATGAGCGGCGGCGTACACTTCAACCTCTACAACAACGTGTGGGGCACGAACTTCCCGATGTGGTTCGAGGACGACGCCCGCTTCCGGTTCGTGCTGCGCGCCGGCCCATCCCGCTGATCCCACGCGGACGCTGGACGAAGATCAACATCGGGCTAAGTCCATGCGGGCCGCGGGTTTAGCCGTGCCGAAGCCAGTATTTAACCGGCGTTGCGCATTTTCTTCCACGTCCGGCCACACAGGTTACACCCTCCCTCATCTTTAGACTTGCGCCGGGCCAACCCGCCGGTTAACGCAAGGCGTGGAAACCGGACGCGGGTCTCGTTTAGCATGGGCGCGCACTTTGTCTCTGCGTACGCGGGGCCACACCCCGACGGAGGATTGCACCACCATGTCTTACCGGAATCTCCTGATTGTCGTGCTCGCGCTCCTGCTCGGCCTCATCCCGGCCGCTGCGCAGGAAACATCCGACGGGACGTTCCCCGTCACGGTTGAGCACAAATTTGGCAGCACGACGATTACGCAAGCGCCAGAGCGGGTACTCTCGCTCGGATACACTGACCAAGACCCCTTGTTCGCGTTGGGCATCACCCCGGTCGCCGTTCGCTACTGGTACAGCGACA
Organism: Chloroflexi bacterium OLB13; assembly: GCA_001567485.1. Taxonomy (GTDB): domain Bacteria; phylum Chloroflexota; class Anaerolineae; order Aggregatilineales; family Phototrophicaceae; genus Flexicrinis. The sequence goes on along the minus strand of JZRA01000009.1, from coordinate 81,841 downwards.
CTCCATACGCGATCTTCCCGTGGGCCGTCGAGGCCGCTGGCGACGCCACGCCGGACGTGTTGACCATGGACTTCGGCGCGCTCAATTACGAGGCGATCCTCGCGCTGTCGCCGGATCTCATCATCGCGGTGAGCGCAGGCATCACGCAGGACGAGTACGACCTGCTGTCACAGATCGCGCCCACCATCGCTCAGTCGGGCGACTATATCGACTTCGGCATGCCGTGGCAGGAAGCGACTCAACTCATCGGAGATGCGGTCGGCAAATCGGCCGAGGCCGCAGCGCTCGTCGCCGATGTTGAGGCGCAGTTCGCCGACGCACGCGCACGAATCGCTGGACTGGCCGGAAAGACGGTCGCTTCGGTCTACTACTACAACGGCACGTTCGGTTTCTACACGGCGCAAGACGTGCGCGGACGGTTCTTCACCGACCTCGGCCTCGTAATGCCGGAGGAGCTGCTAGCCGCCGCCGGCGATCAGTTCTTCGCTAACCTCAGCGCCGAGCGCATCGACTTGATCGATCAGGACGTGGTCGCCGTGGTCAATATGCAGTTCGTCGAGGGCGGACGCGAAGGGTTGGAGTCGCAGCCGTTGTTCAGCCAACTGGAGGCGGTGAAGGACGGCCGTGTGCTGTACTTCGAGCCGGCGGTGGAGGACGCGCTCGGGTTTAGCTCGGTACTCAGCCTGCCGTATGCGCTTGAGAACGTGCTGCCGCAGCTTGAAGCGCTCGCCGGCGCTGCCAGTGCCGCCGCCTGTGAAGCAGGCCTGCGCCCGATCGCCAACGTATGCGTGCCTGAGGATCCACAGCGTATCGTGACCGTCACCGACTCCGACCTGGACGCGCTGCTCGCGCTCGGCATCACGCCGGTGGGGATCACGAACGGCCGCGGGCAGCAGGAGCCGCCGCGCTATCTGGCCGATCTCATCACCGACGACATGGCGGTTGTCGGCAACTTCTTTACGCCGAACCTTGAACTGGTCTTGCAGCTCGATCCCGATGTCATCCTCGCCGCCGGTTTGTCTGACCCTGCGGTGTTGGAACAGCTCAACGCGATCGCGCCGACGGTCGATACGTACGTCAACGGACGCGACTGGAAGGCGCACTTCCTGACCGTCGCGGATGCGGTCAACCAGACCGACGCCGCAGATGCCTTCCTTGCCGAGTACGAGGCGCGTATCGCGGAGCTTCAGACCACGCTGGCCGACCACTTGGACGATCAGTTCATCGTCGCACGCTGGGCAGCTGAAGGCCCGCAGGTCATGGCGCCGATGACGTTCGTCAGCGCGGTGATCTTCGACCTCGGCTTGACCTCGCCGGAACACATCCCCGACCTGCAAGCCGGCCATCCGCACTCGGCGCCGCTCAGCCTTGAATCGCTCGGCGTGATCGACGTCGACTGGGCGTTCGTCGGGACGCTGCAAGCCGAAGGAGACGCGGTAACGGCGCTCGATGAGGCGCTCAAGAATCCGCTTTTCCAAGCGCTGGAGGTGGTCAAGAACGGGCATCTGATCGTCGTGGATGGCTCGCTGTGGACGAGCAGCGGCGGCCCGGTTGCTGTGATGAAGGTGCTGGACGATGTCGAAGCGGCGTTGACGGGGGCGAACTAGAGATGGCGTTCGCGGCAACCGGATCGGTAGCGACCGACAAGGCCGTGCGCTATCTCAAAGCGCTGTGCAATCACTTCAGCCATAAAGTGCCGGCGGCCTATGACGACAACCACGGGACGGTTCAGTTCGGCTTCGGGACGTGCGAGATGTTCGCGGACGACACCTCGCTGACCTTCCATATCGACGCTGAGACGGAAGAAAACCTCGCGCGGGTTCAACACGTCGTCGCCGATCATGTCGAACGGTTCACCGGCGCCGATGCGCTGAAGGTCGCGTGGGCGGTGCAAAGCTAGCGTATCAGCCAGTTTGAGGCAGCCTGAGCGCGGCATGTGCCGGGCTGCCTCAAACTACACCTTGCATAGAGTCCGGGCCGGGCCGACGATAGGCAATCGAGAGAAAGGTCGACGACACCCACTTAACGATGAGCGTTCAGGCCAATCAGATCGCTAGAAACCCTACGAGACTCCTCGGCCGGCGTTCGCTGCTGCTGCCGGGGTTAGCCGTCAGTATCGCGCTGTTGGGCGTGATGCTGATACTCGGCATGATGGTGGGCGCAGCGGACATCGAGCCGGCTGTCGTCTTCGATGCACTGTTTCACTATGACGAAACGGTGTTCAACCACCTGATTATCCAGACCGTTCGGCTGCCGCAGGTGCTTGCCGGCATGATCGTCGGGGCGGCGCTTGCGGTCGCCGGGGCCATCATGCAGGGACTCACCCGCAACCCGTTGGCGGACAGCGGCCTGCTCGGAATCAACGCAGGGGCGGCGTTCGCCGTCGTGCTGACCGTCTATCTGGTAGGCGCGGCATCGCTGACCGTGTACTCGATTGCCGCCCTGATTGGCGCAGCTGCGGGCGCTGTATTCGTGTACGTCATCGGCATGTTGGGCGGTGGCGCGACCCCTCTGCGGCTGACGCTGGCCGGTGTCATCCTGACGGCGTTCATGTCGGCGCTGACGACCGCGATTTTGATTCAGGATCAGGAAACGCTGGAGCAGATTCGCTTCTGGACGGCTGGATCGCTTGTCGGGCGCGACTTCAGCATCATCGCGCAGACCGCCCCGTTGATCGTCATCGGTCTGATCGGCGCGCTGCTCATCAGCCGGCAGATCACGACTATCAGCCTCGGCGATGACGTGGCGAAGGGCTTGGGTCAGAACACCGTCGCCATCAAGATCGCTGCGGCGCTGATGGTGGTGCTGCTGGCGGGTGGCGCGGTGGCGCTGGCTGGCCCGATCGGGTTCGTCGGCCTCGTCATCCCGCACATCGCGCGGTTTGTCGTCGGCGTAGATTACCGGTGGGTGATCCCGTACTCGGCAGTTTTCGGCGCCATCCTCGTGATCCTCGCGGACATCGGCGCGCGCATCATCATGCGCCCACAGGTTCTGCCGGTCGGCATTATGATGGCGCTGGTGGGCGCGCCCTTCTTCATCTACTTGGCGCGCTGGAAGGTGAGACGATGATCACGCAGCCCACCCGCCCACCGTGGATTTCCGTGCGCTTACGCATGCCGCCGGTCTCGCTCAAGATCGACCGCGCGTGCCGCTGGTGGCGCTGGCAGTCGTGGCGTTCACGCTGATCGTCCTCGTACTCAGCGTCAACTACGGGGCGTACAATATGACGGTGTGGGACGTGATCCGCACGCTCACCGGAACGCTTCCCGCCGACCATCCGGACGCGCACAACTTCAACTTGGTAGTGCATACGTTCAGAATGCCGCGCATCCTCGTCGCATTCCTCATCGGCGCGGCACTAGCGACCGCCGGCACGATCATGCAAGGCATCACGCGCAATCCGCTGGCCGAGCCGGGTATCCTCGGCGTAACGGCTGGCGCGGGCCTCGCCGCTGTCACGCTCATCGTCACGCTTAAGGATGTGCCGCTCAGCGTACTGCCGTGGGCGGCGTTCGCCGGCGGCGCGATCACCGCGCTGGCCGTCTACGCGCTGTCGTGGAAGCGTGGGAGCACAGCACCCGTGCGCTTGATTCTGATCGGTGTGGCATTCGCCTCGGTGCTTGGATCGCTGACCACGTTCATCCTCGTCTTCGGCGAGATTAACGACGTGCAGCAGGCTTACGTGTGGCTGACCGGCAGCGTATACGGCCGCAGCTGGGATCACGTGCGAACGCTCGCCGCGTGGCTGGTGGTCTTGCTGCCGCTGGCGTTGTTTGGCGCGCGGTCGCTCAACGCGCTTAACCTCGGCGAGGAGGTCGCGCGCGGCATGGGGCTGAAGGTCGAGACTCAGCGCGCCGTCTTGCTGCTGATCAGCGTGGCGCTGACGGCCGGCGCGGTCGCCGTCTCAGGCACAATCGGTTTCGTCGGGCTGATCGCGCCGCACATCACGCGTCGATTCGTCGGCCCTGCCCACGAGGGACTGCTGGTGGTGAGCGCGCTGTTCGGCGGCGCGCTGCTGGTATTCGCCGACCTGATCGGCCGTTGGATCATCGCGCCGTCGGAGCTGCCCATTGGCATCGTCACGGCGTTGATCGGCGCGCCGTATTTTCTGTATCTACTCGTCCGCACGCGGGCGCAAGGACGCTGAATCCCGTGATCGAAACACACAATCTCTCGCTTAACTATGACGGCAGCACGGACGTCGTTCACGAGTTGACCTTGACCGTCATCGCGGGGCAGATCACGGCGTTGGTCGGCCCCAACGGGTGTGGCAAGAGTACACTGCTGCGCGGGCTTTCGCGCCTGTTGAAGCCCGCGCGCGGCGTCGTCTGTCTCGATGGCAGAGATATCCACGCGATGGGGGCGAAGGACTTGGCGCGCCGGCTTGGAATCCTGCCGCAAGGGCCGACCGCGCCGGAAGGGCTTACGGTGCACGAACTGGTTGCGCAGGGCCGCTACCCGCATCAGAGCTGGTTCCAGCAGTGGAGCGCGCACGACGAACAAATCGTCGCGCAGGCGCTCATCCAGACCAACCTCTCGCTGCTCGCCGACCGGCCGGTCGATACGTTGAGCGGCGGACAGCGCCAGCGGGCGTGGATCGCGATGGCGCTCGCGCAGCAGACCGATGTGCTGCTGTTGGACGAACCGACGACCTACCTTGACCTCGCGCATCAGATCGACGTGTTGGACTTGCTCACAGAGCTGAACGATCAGGGCCGCACGATCATCATGGTGCTGCACGACCTCAATCAGGCCGCGCGCTATGCTGACATGATCGTGGCGCTGCGCGGCGGGCAGATCGTCGCGCAGGGTGCGCCGCAAAACGTGATTACGTGCGACATCATCCGCCAAGTGTTCGGGCTGGATGCGCAGGTCATCGTCGATCCGGTGGCTGGCACGCCGATGTGTGTCCCCATCGGCCGCCGTGCCGCGCGCGTGCGCCAAGCCGCCGTCAATTGATCCTCGCGTGCTTCGCACAACCTACAGAGAGGCATCAGCCGGCCAGATCGCCGTGTAAACGCGCGCAACTAGCCGTCGCCTATTGGTTCCCGTGACGGTATCATTTCTCAGCGAGTTCAACGGATGCCCGCTTACAGTCACGCGAGGAGCGAAATTCATGACCCACAAATTGCAATGGACGACGCAGAAAATCGCGCGGCGGATCGAGTTGATCGCACCGCTGGTCTATCGCAAACGTGAGCCGCTGTCGCCGTTCCGGTATAAGCCCCTCGACGGCCCGCTTGCGCCGCCGCCCATCGGCGCCGACGATTCGGCATGGGAGGTGATCGCGCCGAACACGCATTGGGGCACCCGCTGTACCGACTTCCTTATGCAGTCGTCGTTCCGCGTTCCGGGTGACTGGGATCCCGATTCCCCGATTGCGCTGCATCTGCCCATCGGCAACGCCCACGAGTTCGAACATCCTGAGGCGTTGGTGTACATCGACGGCAAACCGCTGGCGGCGCGCGACCGCGGTCACGAAGAAGTGCGTCTTCCCGACTCACTGCGCGACGGTGGATCGCATCGGGTCGCGCTGCACGGCTGGACGGGCATCGGCCCGATTGAAGACCATGAGCCGTATACGCGCCTCTTTATGGGCGAATGCGCGCTCGTTCAAGTCGATCTGCCGACGCGCGAACTGCATACCCTCGCCTACCTCACGCTTGAGGTCGTGCGTCAGCTTGACGAGAACAACCCCGTCCACGATCTGCTGCTCAACGCGCTGGACGATGCCTTCGTGACGCTCGACACCCGCGACCCGCTCGGCACGGACGCATTCTACGCCAGCGCGCCGGCGGCCCTCGATGTGCTGCGTAAAGGCATCGCCGCGGCCGGCAGCCCGATGAACGTCGATCTGGTGGCGACCGGCCACGCCCATATCGACGTCGCGTGGCTGTGGACACTCGGTCAGACGGTGCGCAAGACCGGACGCACGTTCAGCACCGCGCTGCACCTGATGGATCAGTACCCTAACTACACGGTCTCGCAAAGCCAGCCGCAGCTTTACCGCTATGCCGAGCAGCACTACCCTGAGCTGTTCGAACGGATCAAGGCGCGCGTGGCGGAGGGGCGCTGGGAGGTCATGGGCGGCACATGGGTCGAGCCGGACTGCAACGCAATCGGCGCCGAGTCGCTGGCGCGGCAGTTCGTGCTGGGCCGGTCATACTTCCGCAAGCACTTCGGGGATGTCGACGCGCCGGTGTTGTGGCTGCCAGACACGTTCGGCTACAGTTGGGCGCTGCCGCAGCTCATCAAGCAGGCCGGCCTCGAATACTTCGTCACGCATAAGATGAGCTGGAACCAGTATAACCACATGCCGCATCAGATATTCTGGTGGCAGGGGTTGGATGGCACACGGGTCTTGACCTATTTCCTGACGACGCCGGGGTCATCGCGCGATCTGCCGCACGCCACGACCTACAACGGTGTCGTCACGGCGGCCGAGGTGTTCGGGACGTGGGACGTGTTCCGCCAGAAGGAACTCACCAACGAACTGCTGATGCCGTTCGGCCTCGGCGACGGCGGCGGCGGCCCGGCCCGCGATATGATCGAGAACATTGGTTTTCTAGGCGAATTAGCCGGCGCGCCGCGCGTGCGTCACGGGACAGTCGGCGGATTCCTCGACGGGTTGAGCCAAACCGTCGACGACAGCCTGCCGGTTTGGAACGGCGAGCTGTACCTCGAATATCACCGCGGCACGCTCACCAGCCAAAGCCGCAACAAGCGTAATAACCGCAAGGGCGAAGTTCTGCTCCATGACGCCGAATTTCTAGCGGCCTTCGCCGCCCTCGCCACGGGCGCCGCATATCCCCGCGAGACCCTACAACAGGCGTGGGAACTGCTGTGCCTGAACCAGTTCCACGACATCCTGCCCGGCTCGTCGATCCATGCGGTGTACGTCGACAGCGAAGCCGACTACGCGAAGCTGTTCGACTTGGGCGAGTCCGTGCGCGAGTCGGCGTTGGCTGCCTTGGCGCGTGCGCTCCCTGCCGGGACGGCGGTGCTGGCCGCCAACACGACGTCCTTCGGTGGTCGGCGGATCGGCCTGCTGGATGGCTCACTTACGGCTGGCGTCGGGCTTGCCGGGCCGGACAACGCGGCGCTCGTCACGCAAGCGGTCACAGGCGGCACGTTGATCGAAATCCCCGACATGGCGCCGTACAGCATCATGCCGCTGACCGAAGTCACCACACAGGCTGACGGAGTCGGGAGTCGTGCCGCCACGGCTGTTCGGGATCACAACCAACTCGTGCTGGAGAACGCCGTGCTGCGCGTCGAGATCGACCCGGCCGGCGAGATCAGCCGGGTGTTCGACAAGCAGCACAGCCGCGAGGTGCTCCCCAGCGGCGCGAAGGCTAACGCGCTGCTGGCATTCGAGGATCGCCCCCTCAACTTCGACGCGTGGGATGTCGATATCTTCTACGAAGATCGCACCGAGGCCGTCGGCGGGTTGGAGAGTATCGCGATCACCGAGACCGGCCCACTGCGCGCCGCCGTGCAGATCAAGCGCCGCTACCACAGCAGTGTTATCGTGCAGAGCGTGTATTTATATGCCGACAGCCGCCGCATCGACTTCGACACGTGGATCGACTGGCACGAACATCACACGCTGCTCAAGGTCGCGTTCCCGGTCGATGTACTCAGCCCGGTCGCCACGTTCGACGTCCAATGGGGCAACGTGCAGCGCCCGACTCATCGCAACACGCCGTGGGATATCGCGCGCTTCGAAAGCTGCGCCCACAAGTGGATCGACCTGAGCGAAGGCAATTATGGCGCGGCGCTGCTCAACGACTGCAAATACGGGCACGACGTGCTGCACAACGTCATGCGGCTGACCCTGCTCAAGAGCGCGACATCGCCTGACCCGGCCGCCGATCAGGGCGAGCACCGCATGACCTACAGCCTGCTGCCGCACGCCGGCGATTGGCGCGCCGAGGTCGTTCCGCAGGCCTATGACCTCAATATGCCGGTGCTGGTGCGCCGCGTCGAGTCAGCCAGCGCGGAGCCGCTTCCGTCAGCGCCCCTTGTATCGGTCGATGCCGGGCACGTCGTGATCGAAACCGTCAAGCTGGCCGAGGACGGGCGTGGGCTGATCGTGCGGCTGTACGAGAACCAGCGCAATCGCGGCGTGGTCACGCTCACAACCGGGTTCCCCATCGCCGAGGCGCTCATCTGCAACTTGCTCGAAGAAGAGCAGTCCCGTCTCACGCCCGACGGCCACGACGTGCAGTTCACAATCACGCCGTATCAGATCGTCACCCTGCGGCTGATCCCGGCCTGAGGATAACCGGCACGCGCCAAACGCATCCCCTATCTGAAGCAAACGATCCGCTCGCGGGCTGATCGTTTGCTTCAATCCATCTCACCCCGCCCACGGCACAAGAGAGTCGTTCACGGCGCGGCAAACCACGGCCCATCCAATTTTTGACAAGCGGTCAGATACCGTCTACCATTTCCATATCGTGATACACCGTTTCACGATATGAAACGCCGGTACTCGTTTTGAGGCGCGACGTGATCGCTTCCGTAGCCAAAGCGCTGGATATCCTGCTCCTCTTCAGCCCTGCCGAGCCGCGGCTCACGCTCACGGCTATCAGTCAGCGCTTGGGCAGTCCGAAGAGCACCACGCATCACCTCATCAAGACGCTTGTGAGGTACGGCTTCATCGAGAAGCTGGACGATGACTCGTATGGAGTCGGGCGGACGATCATCGGCCTCACGCAGAGCGCCGTCGTCAACGTCGAGCTGCGTGACCGCGCCGCGCCGCTGCTGCGACAGCTCGCCGATACATGCAGCGAGTCGACCTACCTCACCGTGCGCGACGGATCACAAGTCCTCTACATCTACGCAATCGAGTCCTCGACGCGTCTGCTTGCGCGCACGGCGGTTGGCGACCGCGCGCCGCTGCACTGTACCTCGGTCGGCAAGGCGATCCTCGCGTATTTACCGGAGGCCGAGACGCTCGCCATGTACGGCGACGACAGCGACGCGCTCACGTCTTTTACGTCGCACACGATCACCACGTATGCCGCCCTGTGCGATGACCTCGCGGCCACCCGCGCGCGCGGCTACTCGATCGACAATCAGGAACACGAGCTTCAGACATTCTGCATCGGGGCGCCGATCTTCGACTCTGCGCGCGCTGTGATCGGGGCGTGCAGCATCTCCGGGATCGACCCGCGCATCGTCGGGTCGCGTCTGGACACCGTATCGCGCGGGGTGGTTGACACGGCGCAAGAGATTTCGCGGCGCATGGGGTACGTGCCCGATCGCATGTCAAGAGTCCGGCACACTTCGATAGGGAGAACGTAATGCCGTTCAAGATTCCCGTATTTGCGCGCATGAGCGACCGCCCGTTCGCGCATTGTTCCACGCTCACCGATCTTGGCGAGGCCGGCCTGATGGCGATCTGGATGGGCGGCGAATACGAGACCGCGCCGAACGTGTGCCTGATGGCCTCGCGACTGCCGCGCGGCGCCGACCAGTGGACGCGTCCGGCGATCTTGCTCGAGGTCGAAGGGCACTCGATGGGCCAACCGGTGCTGCTCCCCCGCGCTGACGGCACGCTGTGGCTGTTCTACAACGTCATCCTGCACGACCACTGGGAAAACGCCGTCCCTTACCTGACGATTTCCAGCGACGGCGGCGAGACGTGGAGTGCCCCGCGCCTGCTGTTCGACACGCCGGGCCTGATGCTGCGCAGCCGCGCACACGTCATCGAAGGGCGGATCATCGTCCCCGCATACGACGAGAACACGTGGCGTTCGTGCATGATGTTGAGCGACGACGAGGGCGAGACGTGGCGGCTCACCGCGCCGATGGAATCCCCGCAAGGCAACATCCATCCCAACGTCGTCCAACTCCCCGACGGCAGGCTGCTGTGCTATTTACGGACGGGCGGGCAGGGCGTGATCTGGCGCTCGGAGTCGGCGGACAACGGCGAGACGTGGTCTCCGCTCACGCCGACGCGCTTCCCGAACCCTAACTCCGGCATCGACCTGCTGCAGCTCGCAAGCGGCCAATATCTCTTGGCGTTCAACAACAGCGCCACGCACCGCACGCCGTTGTGTGTCGCCATGACCAACAGCGCCACCGAAGATTGGCATTGGCTGCAAGCCGTGGATGACGAATTCGCGGAGTTGTCTTACCCATCACTGGCGCAAACGGACGACGGCGTCATCCATCTGCTGTACACCTACCGCCGGCAGACCATTCACTACGCTCGGTTCGATTTGGATTGGCTCACGCAAGGATCTCTGTTATGAAACCGCTCAAGATTCAGGGCGTCATTGTTCCGCTGCTCACCCCGATCGCAAACGACACCGTCGACCAAGAGGGGCTGGCGCGCCTGATCGACTTCGTGATCGAACACGGCGTCACCGGGCTGTTCCCGCTTGGAACGACCGGCGAAGGCCCGCTGTTCACGGCGGATGAGCGTAAACGGGTGGCCGAATGGACGGTGAAGCACACGGCCGGGCGGGTTCCGGTGATTATCCACACCGGCATGATTACCACAGCCGAGACCATCGCCCTCACCCGTCATGCGCGCGATGCCGGCGCGGACGCCGCCGCCGTCGTCCCGCCGTACTTCTATACGCTCACCGAAGACGCGCTGTTCGACCACTTCGCGGCGGTCGCCAAAGCCGTGCCGGACTTCCCGATCTACCTCTACAACAACCCCGGCGTGACGCCGAACGCGCTGTCGACCCGGCTGGTCGTCGAGCTGGCCGGCGCATTCGCGAACATCATCGGCCTCAAAGACAGCAGCGGCGGGTTGGCGACGCTGTTCGCAAGCCGTGACTTGCACGACGGCGCGTTCAACACCGCCAGCGGCCCCGACGGCTTAATCCTCGCGGCGCAGGCGATCGGCGTGGATGCCTGTGTCTCCGGCAACGCCAACGTCGTCCCTGAGCTGGTGGTCGGCATTATGAAGGCCGCCAAGGCCGGCGATCTCGCCACGGGCCGCGCCCTGCAAGCACGGTTGGATCAGGTGCGGGTGATCCTCGCGGATGGCGCCGACCTGTCGCGTTACAAGGCGATGTGCGCCAAACGCGGCGTCCCGATTGGAGATGTACGCGCCCCGCTTCGGAAGGCTGTGTCCGAGCGGATCGACGCGTGTTGGGAGCAGTTGAGCGATATTCTGGCGCTCCCCATCTAGCCTTTGACGAAGGAAATGCAGAGGAGGTGGCACAGGTCAAAACTCGACACGAACGCGCAGCACCAAGATGACAATAGCCAAGTTCTGGAGGAACCATCATGCGTAAACTCACCGTATCGCTCCTTCTGATTGTCCTGCTCGCCCTGTTTGGTGTCGCCTCGGCGCAGGATGTCGTAACGTTGGAATTCTGGGGTGGCTGGACGGGGCCGGACGGCGCGATCATGCAGAAGCTGGTCGACCAGTACAACGCGGAAAATCCGGGTGTACACGTCAACCTGACCGTTCAGCAGTGGTCGCCGCTGTTCGACGCGTTCATCGCCGCAGCCAGCGCCGGCACGTCGCCTGACATCATGGCGATGCACCCGCAGGAAACCGCCATGTTCATCAACCTCGGCCTGATTGATCCGGTCGAGGACATCGTTGCCGCGTCCGAGGTCTTCCAAAAGGACGCTTACGTGCAGAAGGCGTGGGACTTGCAGTTCTACGACGGCACGATGTACGCGCTTCCGTTTGACCTCGGCGTTCACGGCCTGTTCTACAACGTCGATATGTTCGAAGAAGCCGGTATCGAAGCCGCGCCGACCAACGCCGAGGAGTTCCTCGAAGCGGCGCGTCTGCTGACGGTCGACGCCAACGGCCTGCACCCGGGTGACGAGGGTTTCGACCCCGCCAACATCGTGCGCTATGCCATCAACATGCACACCAACCACCACGCGTTCTATCAGTGGTATGCGCTGTACAACCAGCTTGGCGGCCAGCTCTTCAGCGAGGATGGCATGTCCTGCGCGATGGATCTCGACAAGGCGGCTCAGGCGTGGAAGTGGCTGCAAGACTTGGTGTACGTGCACTATGCCGCACCGCAGGGCCAGACCGACTACGCCCGCGACTTCATCTCCGGTCGCACGGCCATGCTGATCGACGGCCCGTGGCAGATTCCGGCGATGATCGCGGCGGAAGCCGACGGCCTGAACTGGGCCACCGCCCCCTATCCCACCATCTTCGATCAGCCCGCGGTGTGGGGCAGCGGCCACGACTTCACCTTCCCGACCTACGCCGACCCTGAGAAGCGCGACGAAGCGATCGCGTTTATCGAGTGGCTGGGCGCCAACTCGTTCGACTGGCTAGAATCGGGCCAGCTTCCGATCCGCAACGACATCATCGAGTCTGAGGAGTTCGCCGAACTCAAGGGCCGCCAGTCGTTCGTGGATATGCTGCCCAATCAGGTTCTGCTGCCGAACATCCCCAAGTTCTCTGAGATCTTCGCGTCCAACGCCCCGACCCCGATGATGGTCATGGGCCAGCGCATCATCCTTGAGAACGCCGATGTCGCAACCGAGGTCGAGAACGCCTGTAACCTCATCACGGCGATCCTCTCGGTTCCGTAACGATCTAACCCGCCATGTGGCCCGGCGCGACAGAGACACCGCCGCGCCGGGTCACGCAGCCACATCGAAAGTTGAGGGAAGCCGCCATGCGAATCACGCCCAACGCAGCACACCGGGGGGATCCGGCCGTCGCATTGGCGACCAAAATGCGGTCGCGCGCCTCTTTTACACCTTATCTGTTCATCCTGCCGTACTTGGTTTTCTTCGTGCTGTTCCGGCTCGGGCCATCGCTCGCAGGGCTGGGGATCTCGTTCACCAACTGGCAAGCCGTCCGCCCGCCGCAGTACATCGCGTTCGCCAATTTTTCGGCGATGGGCCGCGATCCCCTGTTCAGCGCCGCGTTCAGCAATACGGTGTTCTTCGTGGTCATCACGGTTCCCGCGCTGATCATCCTCAGCCTTGCCCTCGCGCTCTTCTTGAACCAGTCGCGGCGCGGCCGGACGCTTGGTCGGGTTGCGGTCTTTATGCCGTTCGTCATCATGTCGACTGTCGTCGGCGTGCTGTGGACGTGGATCCTCGACAAAGACTTCGGCCTGATGAACGCTTACCTCAACGTATTCGGCATTCAGGACGTGCCGTGGCTCGTGAGCGAAGGCACGGCTATGTACGGCGTCATCCTGACAACGGTGTGGTGGACGGTCGGCTACAACATGGTGCTTTTCCTCGCCGGCCTACAGGACATCCCGACCGAGTTGTACGAGGCGGCGCGCATCGACGGCGCGCGGTCGTGGGGCGTGTTCCGGTTCGTCACGCTGCCGATGCTCGCGCCGACCACCTTCCTCGTCCTCATGCTCACGGTGATCAACTCGTTTCAGGTGTTCGACCAAACTTACGTGATGACCGGCGGCGGCCCCGGCACCTCGACGCTGACGCTGGTGCAGTACATCTATACGACGTCGTTCCAGTTTCAGAAGTTTGGCTATGGATCGGCCATCGCGCTGATCCTGTTCGGCCTGTTGGTGCTGGTCGCGTTCTTCCAAATCCGGGCGCACCGGCGCGGCATTGAGGGAGTCGAATAACGATGAACAAGACCTTGTCGCGCGTGGTGTGGTATGTCGTGTTGGCCGTCATCCTCGTGGTGGCGCTCGGCCCGGTGGTGTGGATGGTCGCCACGTCTCTCAAGCCTGAGACCGAGATCGTCACGACCGAAATCCGCTGGCTGCCGCAGAACGCGACGTTTGAACACTTCGGCGCGATCTTCCAAGCGCATCCGATGACGCAGTGGCTGTTCAACAGTTTGTTCACGGCGACAGCGGCGACCGTGCTTGTGCTCGTGCTCGACTCGCTGGCGGGCTACGCCTTCGCGCGCCTGCGCTTTCGCGGCCGTGGCATCATCTTCCTGATCGTGCTGTCAATGCTGTTCGTCCCGATTCAAATCACGATCATCCCGCTGTTCATCTTGTTCTCGCGGATGGGCCTGACCGATACGTATTGGGCGCTGATCCTGCCGGTGGGCGCGAACGTGACCGGCGTGTTCCTGATGCGCCAGTTCTTCCTGAGCATCCCGGCGGAACTTGAAGAAGCCGCGCGCGTCGACGGCGCATCGACGTTTCGCATCCTCATCTCCATCGTGCTTCCGCTGGCCCGCCCTGCGCTGACCGCCGTCGCCATCATTACGTTCCTGTCGACATGGAACAGCTTCCTGTGGCCGCTGATCGTCACGCGCAGCGACAGCGTCCGGACGCTGCCGGTCGGGATCGCGCAGTTCCTCAGCTTGCGGCCCGGATTGGTGCAGGGCCAAATGAGCATCGGCCAGTCGATGGCCGGCGCGGTCGTCGCGGCCCTGCCTCCGATCGTGGTGTTCGTCATCTTGCAGCGGTATTTCATCGAAGGCATTTCACGCACGGGCTTGAAAGGCTAACGACAATGCGAAACCCGGTCGCCGCCATGCGCGGGATCGTCACGGTGCTCAATACGCCATTCACCGAGGCCGACACAGTTGATCTCGATGCGCTGCGGCGTAACATCGAGATCGCGCTGGAGGCGGGCGTAGCCGGTTTCCTCGTGCCGGCGATGGCTGCCGAGGTCGACAAGCTCAGCGAGGCTGAACGGCTCGCGATGGTGCGCACGACAATTGACGCGGTGAACGGGCGCGTGCCGGTCATCGGGGGCGCATCCGCCGCCGACGCCGAGTCCCGTGAACGCGCGGCGCGCGCGCTGATCGACGCAGGCTGCCCCGGCATCCTCGCCAGCATCCCGTACACTGACGACGCCAGCTACGAACGCCACGTCCGCGCGCTGGCCGATCTACGGCCGGGCTTTCTCATGCTGCAAGATTGGGACTTCGCCGGCTACGGCCTGCCCGTCCCGCTGATCGTGCGGCTGTTTGAGTCGATCGAAGCGTTCGCGGCGATCAAGATCGAGGTGGTTCCCGCAGGGGTGAAATACTCGGAAGTCCTCGCGGCGACCGGCGGTGAAATCCACGTCTCTGGCGGGTGGGCCGTGATGCAGATGATCGAGGCGTTCGACCGCGGCGTACACGCGGTGATGCCGACCGGAATGCACGCGATCTACACCGAGATCTACCGCCGCTGCGCCGCGGGCAACCGGACGGCCGCAAGAGCCTTGTTTGAACATCTGCTGCCGGTGCTGGCGTTCTCCAACCAGCACCTCGACATCTCAATCCATTTCTTCAAGCGGCTGTTGTGGCGGCAGGGCATCTATCCGACCGCCCGTGTCAGGCCGCCAACACTGCCGTTCGATACGATCCACATGCAAATCGCCGACGAACTCATCGACCTTGTGAACGAGCTGACGCCATGAACGATCAAGCCGGGCTAACCGGAACGTGTGTCCTGATTACCGGCGCGTCACGCGGGATTGGCCGCGCGTGCGCTATCGCTTTTGCAGAGCGCGGGGCGCGCGTGGCCGTGCATTACGGCTCGAACCGCGCCGCCGCCGAACACACGCTCGGCCTGCTGGCGGGCAAAGGTCACATCGCCGTTCAAGCCGACATCACCGACGCGTCCGCCGTACACGCGCTGGTCGAGGACGTCGCGGCCGGGTTCGGGCGGATCGACGTGCTGGTCAACAACGCCGGTATCTTCGAGGAGCATCCGCTGCCTCAGATGGACTATGACGGGTGGCAGGCTGCATGGTCGCGGATCCTCTCGACCAACCTGATCGGCGCGGCGAACGCGACATACTGCGCGGCGCAGCACATGATCGCGCAAGGCGGCGGGCGTATCATCACGATCTCGTCACGAACCGCGTTTCGCGGCAAGCCGGAAGCCCCCGGTTACGCCGCGAGCAAGGCCGCGCTCAACGCGATGAGTCAATCGCTGTCGGTCGCGCTCGCCCCGCATGGAATCTACGTGTTCGTGATCGCGCCGGGGGTCGTGGATACCGACATGGCCGCCAATGACAAGGACTCCCCGGCGTGGGCCGCGATCGAGCAGCAAAGCCCGCTGGGCCGGGTGTGTCAGCCGGAGGAGGTGGCCCGAACCGCCGTGTTCCTCGCATCGCCCGGCGTTGAATACCTGACCGGCGGCATCATCGACCTGTTCGGTGCGGCCTACTTACGCACATAGCGCGCCGCGGCACAGACCGCACATCAGCAGAGATCAGACGCGACATCCTCTCGAAAATCCGGTGACGCCGCGCCGAATCCAGATTACGGTTGGCGTTTTGCCGCTTGCCTTTGTACGATTACAAGGGTCGGCAGGCGGCCCCAAACACGCGATGGGCCGGGGCGGCGTCCCCCACAGCCCGAAATTACGCGCGGCGCGTTCGACAACCCTACGCGCTCAAGCGAGCGTCAACCGTAATCCCGTGCCTTAAGGCGTGAGTCAGCGCTGCGGCTCGAAACAAGGACGGGCGGCGCCAGCACGGCGGATACAATCGAGAAGTATCGGATCAAAGCATGAAGCCCCCTCAAAAGGCAGCGACACTGCATGACGTTGCCACGCACTCCGGCGTCTCCTATCAAACCGTGTCGCGTGTTGTCAACAATCACCCCAGCGTCGCCGAAGCCACGCGAAATCGCGTCCTGCGATCCATCGAAGCGCTGAAGTATCGCCCGAACCGTGCTGCCCGCAGCCTCGTCACCAATCGTTCCGACACCCTCGCCATCATGAGCTTCGGCTCGACCTTCTACGGCCCGGCGCAAATGTTGGCGAACATCACGCAGTACGCGCGCAGCAAGGGGTATCGGGTATCGCCCACTGCCATCGAGCAGCTGACGCATGACGACGTCCGCGCGGCGCTGGATGATCTGCACGAACACCTCATCGACGGCGTGATCCTGATCGCTCCGGTCGTCTCGGACGTCATGAGCGAGGTGAATGAGCTGGCCGGGCGCATCCCGTACATCCAGATCGACACCGCGCCTCGGCCGGGGGTCGCATCTATCGGAATCGAGCAGGTGTACGGCACGCAGCTGGCGGTCAACCACCTGATCGACCTCGGACACCGCCGTATCGCCGAGATCAGCGGGCCGTTGAACTGGTACGACGCGATCATGCGGCATCGCAGTTGGGTGTCGACGATGGATCGGCACACACTGCGCCACGACATGACGGTTGAGGGGAATTGGACGGCTGAAAGCGGCTACAACGGGGTGCTGTCACTGCTCAACGATGGCGCTGAGTTCACCGCATTGGTCGCTGGCAACGATCAAATGGCGCTGGGCGCAATCGCGGCGCTCCACGAACACGGCCTCAACGTCCCGGACGACGTGTCGGTTGTCGGCTTTGACGACATCCCCGAATCGGCGTATTTCCTGCCCGCGCTGACGACCGTCCATCAGGACTTTAAGCTGCTCGGCGAGCAGTCGATCGAGCTGCTGATCTCGTTGATTCGCAATCCTGAGATGCCGATCCACCAGCGCGTACTCTATCCCGATCTGATCGTTCGGGGCAGCACCGCACCGGCGAGATGACCCCATCTTCCGCACGGCGTCCGCAGCAGGCCGATCTATACCAGCAGTTCGGGATTGTCCGAACAGATCCCGGTCACACCCAGCCGCTTGAGTGACGCGATAACCGGCGGGCGTTCCTCGTGCCATGTCACGACGCCCAACTTCGCCGCGCGCACCCGTGCGAGCCACTCCGGCGTGAGCAGCGTGCTCGGATCATCGGACACGCGCTCCCAGCACGGATGCACGACATCAGCCCCTGTCGCCTGTGCCAGCGCGACCGGATCGACGTGGGTTGAGCCGAACAGAATCGACGTCACGACATCGGGCCGGTTGGCCTTGATCTCCGTCACCGTGTCGACGCTGAACGACGCGAAGATGACCGCCGACTTCATCCCGGTGCGATCCACCGCCGAAAACATGCGCGCAGCGGCCGTCGGCGTCAGCGCCTTGATGTCGAGGTACAGGCCGATACCCACCTCGCGCGATTGCTCAAGCAGTTGATCGAACGTCATCACCGGCGCCGCGGCCTGAAGCTGCTCCAGTGTCAGCTCGGGGATACGCCCCGGCACGCCGTAGACTCGATTCAGGCTGTCGTCGTGAGAGATCACCGGCACGCCGTCGGCGGTCACGCGCACATCGACCTCGACCAAATCCGATCCAAGCTCTGCGGCGATACGAATGGCGTCGGCGGAGTTCTCCTGCGCATGCGCGCTCGCGCCACGGTGGGCGATGCGCAGCACACGCCGTTCGTGTGGGGGAATCGTGCGTTCGAGTTCATCGAGCCACGCCGTCACACGCGGGGGAATCCACGCGTTGAGTGTGTCCCACGGCACGCATATCGCCTTCTCCAGCGCGAATCGAAGGTCGAACTGATGTGTCGGCTCGAACGCGTGGCGCTCAAGATACGTCCGAACCAGCTGATTAGTGTTCGGATTGCGGTCGTGGATCACACCCTCGAACAGCGGAGTCACCCACACCCCTCCCGCCCCGCTGCGCGACGTACAGCTCCGGACGGTGTGCGGCTTGCGTTCGATCAACCACGCCGGCGACGGCGCGAACGCGTGCTTACCCGGTTCGGAACAGACGACCAACCGGCCATCTTCGGCGGGCAGCGCGCCGTGCTCGTCGATCATGCGGCTGTAGCCGCCATGCCAGCTCGCATCGGCGTCGGCAAGCCGTCCGTCGGCGTCGAGAAACACCCAGATATGCTCAAGCTCGTACAGATGTTGAATGTCCCAGTCCCACCAGATCGCGTACTCGATGCACACCGCGCCGCGGCCGTCTAGCACGATGTCACGCGGGAACGACGGCGACGTTCCGTTGGCCCGAAACACTGTATAGCCAACCGCCAGCGGCTGGAACGGCTCACGCACGTCAAAGCGGATGACCGGCGCATGAGCGAGCGCCAACGCTCGGTCGGGCGTATCGGTCGACACGAAACGCAGATGCGCAACCTGATCGGTCAAAGATGTCACTGCGTGTTACTCCCAGAGGACGGATTTGCCGGTCGCAGGGTCAAAAAATTGGAGGCGTTCCGCGTCGATATGAAGGCCGATCCGGTCGCCGGCGCGCATCCGCTGTTGGGGCGTCGCCAGCGCGAAAAAGCTCTCTGCCCCGATACGCACATCCAGCATATCCTCTCGTCCCAACGGCTCGACCGCGTATACCTCGCCGGTCAGCGCAGCATCGTCGCCGAGCGTGATGTCTTCAGCGCGGATTCCCATCGTTAGTTTACGCCCATGCGCCACCGCCTTGCGAACACGCTCGCTGTCTAGCGGCACCGTGAATGCCGCGCAGCGCGCCACGACCTGCCCGTTCTCCTGCGCCAGTTCGACATCGACCATATTGATCGGCGGATTCCCGACGAAGTTGGCGATGAACGTCGTGCGCGGATGATCGTACAGATCCTCCGGCGTGGCATACGCCTCAAGCCGCCCCTTGTTCATCACCGCGATACGGTCGGCCATCGTCAGCGCCTCAACCTGATCGTGCGTGACGTACACCGACGTGATGCCAAGTCGTTTTTGCAGCGCCTTGATCTCCGCGCGCATCGTCAAGCGCAGGCGCGCATCGAGGTTGGACAACGGTTCGTCAAACAGCAGGATGTCCGGCTCTTTGACCAGTGCGCGGCCCAGCGCGACGCGCTGCTGCTGACCGCCGGAAAGCTGTGCCGGCTTGCGGTCGAGCAGCTCACCAATCCCCATCACGTCGGCAACGCGCTTGACACGCTCCTGCTGGTCGGCGCGCGACACGTTCTTGAGCTTAAGTGGGTACGCGATATTACCGAACACCGTCATGTGCGGGTACAGCGCATAGCTCTGAAACACCATGCCGATATTGCGTTCGCGCGGCGGCACAAGGTTAACGATCCGCTCGCCGAAGGTGATCGTGCCATCGGTGGGCTTGTAGATGCCCGCCAGCATCAGCAGCGTGGTCGTTTTGCCACACCCGGATGGCCCGAGGAATGCCACGAATTCGCCGTCGCGGATGTCCAGCGACACGTCCGCCACTGCTGTGACGTCGCCGAACTTCTTGGTCAGGTTCTGAATATCGACCTGCATGAGATGTCTCGCCTTCTTTCGCAGCAGCAGGCTAGGAACTGCCCTTACTGCCCCCCGAATAGATGTTGAGCAGGTATTCCTGCGCAAATACGAAGATCACAAGGATCGGGATCATCTGAAATACGCCGACGGCCACAACCTGATTCCAGTTGACCGCATTGGTATCACCCGTCAGTGTGCGAATATATACGGGCAGGTTCGCGGCCTTCGTTCCGATGCTGAAAATCGCCGGGATCAGGTACGCATTCCACCCGCCGATGAACGAGAAGATGCCCAACGCCAGCAGGCCGGGCCGAATCTGCGGCAGGATGATCTCCCAGAACGTGCGCCAGCGGCTTGCACCGTCGATCAACGCGGAACGTTCCATATCCCACGAGATGTTGTCGAAGAACCCCTTCATCAGCCACACGCCGAACGGCAGCCCGAACGCGATCATCACGAGCGCGATCCCGCCGATCGAATTAAACCCGATATGCGGGCCGATGAGCGGGATTTTTCCGAGGTTGAGCAGCACCAGATACACCGGGATAAGCAGCGTCACCGCCGGGAAGCTGTGCAGGATCAAGGTCAGCGACAAGAAGAAACGCCGCCCGGAGAACTCCATACGCGACAGCGCATAACCCGCCATCGAACTCAGCACGAGCGTGACGCCCGTCATCAGCATGGCGATGAACAGCGAATTCGCCGCGTAGCTCCAAATCGGGGTCGCTGGCGCTTCGCCGCCGATACCCAGAAAGCTCCAGTTCTCCAGCGTCAACCCGCCCACGTTGCCCTGCGCGTCTATCGGCAGCAGCCCCTGCGTGCGATACGACACGGTGGCAACGGCCAGCCAAGCGAAGCCGAGGATCAGCGGCGACAGCGACACGGTGAGCAGAATATACGGCGCCCACCCCGGCGGGCCGAACAGGCCGATCAGCGCCACCGCAGCGCCGCCGATCCACGCTGCCGCGATGGGGCCTAGCTTGAGGCCGGCGGATTCGACCGCGACCGCCACCGTGCGCACCGTGAGCTGCATCTCCTCGCCTGCGCGCAGCAGCCTCAGCCGAAACGGCGTATCGGGTTCGGATTCCGCGACCGCGCTTTCGAGCTGCGCCAGCGTGATCGGGTCACGCCGCAGCGCCGTGATGACATCGCCGGGCAGCAGTCCCGCCAGCTCAGCCGCGCCGCCCGGCTCGATCGCGTCGACCACGATCCCATCGGCGGTCTGTGTGGCCGCAAATTGCAGCGAGGACTGTTCCGCCGCGGCCCCTGCGCCTTGACTGGTATTGAGGATATAGAAGATTGCCACCGCGACCGTCGCCAGCGCAATCGTGATGACCGCTGCCTGCGTCGTGCTCCGCTTACGATGCGCCCGTGCGCCCATCCCAAGCGCGAGGTAAACCGCCAACGGCAGCAGCAGTGACGCAAGCCCGGCGAGTGTCTGACTAAAGGACTCGTCGACGTTCAGCGACTTCCACAGTGGGCCGAACAGCCGTCCGAAGAACAGCGCCAGCACGATCAACACTGCCGCCGTAATCAGCGCGCCGCGCACGGCTCGAATCACGGTATCTGCTACGGTACTCAGCGGTTCAGCCATCTGCGGCGTTTGGGGGGATTGGGGCGCACGTTGTGCGTGACTCATCTCGTGCCTCCCGTTACAAGTTCTCGATCTTCGGCTCTGAGACCAGCTCGCGGAACCGGAAGATACGCAGATAGAGGATCGCAAGGACGATACCGACGATGACCAGCACCACAGCGAACGCCGAGCCATAGCCCCACTGCGCATTGCCGAAGTAGTTCGACAGCGCGCGATGGAACGCGGTCAGCGCCCATACCTCGGTCTGATAGACGCCCGGGCCACCGTTGGTAAACAACAAGATCTCTTCATAAGATGTCAACAGCGACAACGTCTGATAGCTCAAGACGAACAGCAGAGGCCAACGCATCAGCGGCAAGATGACATATCGAATGCGCTGCATGGCGGTTGATCCATCCACCAGCGAGGCGTTCATGATGTCCTTGGAGATCGACTCGATGGCCGACGTAAAGATAATCATGCCAAACGAGATGCCGATGATCCCGTTCACGAGGATCACGAATGTCCAAATGTGGTTGGTGTTGAACGCTACCGTGCCATAGCCCGCCACACCGAACAACTGATTGAGGATACCGTACGGAGGATCCGCGACCATGCGCTCCCACATCAGGATATAAACCGTGGAGGTCATCAGGCGCGGAAGCAGCCACAACGCGCGAAAGAAGAACCCGGCGCGGCGGTTGATATGCGCGGTCAACAGCGCAACCACCAGCGCGCCACCCACGTTGAACAAAGACAACGTCACCAACACATAGAACACCGTGTTGAAGAAGATCTTGCGCGCGTACGGATCCGAGAACAGCGTCTCGTAATTCTTGAGGCCAATGAAGGTCATCTGACCGACATCGGACGTAAAGTTGGCCGTCGCCAGATCGGTCATGCTGATATAGATCACCAGCAAAGCGGGGATGATGAAGAACAGCACCACGAGGATCGCAACCGGCGCGAGAAATGCGTATGCCGTAAGGTTCGGCCGCGTCGGCGCAGTTCGGGCGCGGGCGGAGGTGTTCATATTCATACGAAGTCGACCTGTTCGAACCAGCAGTCCATGATGCGCGGCCACGGCTGTGTGAAGCCGGAGTGCGCGCGCGTGGGTTGACACCGATGGGCACGGTATACGCGCCCATCGGTGTTGGCTGATACGAATGGACTAGCGGATAACGATCTGATCGCCCAGTTCATTCTGAAGCTGAGTCACCGCCAGTTCCACCGCTTCTTCGGCCGGTGTGCCGGTATGCGCCGCCTGAATGCCTGCCCAGTACGCATTCGACCACGCGCTGTAGAACGGCGTATTCGGCGCGAAGCGGGTGTAGTCCAGCATGTAGTGCGCCCCGCTCAGCACCGGGTTGGCCGCGTACGCCTCGGACTCGACCTGCGTGGTCAGGATACCGAGGTGGAAGCTGTCGATGGCGTGGCGGTTGTTGGCTTCCGGCGTAGTGACCGCCGCCAGCAGCGCCATCGCCACGTCGGGATGTTCGCTGCCGCTGCTGATCATGTAAGACAGCGGATGTGTCAGCGAGAGGGGCACGCCGTCATTCATCGCTGGGAACAGCATCAGGCCGACGTTTTCAAGCAGGAAGTCGTTACCGCCGAGGTCGGCGACGTAATTGCGCGCCCAATCGGCCCACTGCCACGTGCCGCCCTGATAGAACAGCACGTTTTCGGCCGGCGCGAACTCGGCATAGATCGCCGACGACTCGGTGCCGATCATCGTCTCTGGCGTGACACCGCGCTTGACGAAGCTCCCGATCAGTTCGTAAGCGGCCAGCGCTGCATCCCGATCGAAGACCAGTTGACCGTCTTCAGTCATGATCTCGCCGCCGTTGCCGAGGTAGTATGGCAGCCAATCAAACCCGTTGCCCCAACGGTGATAGTAGCCCTTACCGGGTTCCAC
The DNA here is from genome assembly GCA_001567485.1 of Chloroflexi bacterium OLB13. GTDB lineage: Bacteria > Chloroflexota > Anaerolineae > Aggregatilineales > Phototrophicaceae > Flexicrinis. Next base: position 58,409 of record JZRA01000009.1, on the reverse strand, counting down.
GACGCCTTCTGCAACGGCCTGTTCCGCGGTGGCGAGCATATCCTCGAACGTGAACTCGCCCGTCCGGACACGTTCAGGCAGGGACGCGATCTCCTCGTCGCTCCAGCCCAAGTCGGACAGCAGCAGCTTGCTGTAGAAGATCGGGCGCGCCTCAGCATCCTGCGGAATGCCCCAAATCTTGCCGTCGTACGTCTGCGACACCCACAGATTGGGCACGACATCGGCGAATTCCTCGTGCTGCGCGATCAGGTCGTCCAGCGGGATGATTAAGCCCGCCGCAGCCCACGCGCCGATATCTTCGTGGCCCGACAAGATGATGTCCGGCGCTTCACCGGCCTCGGCGGCCAGCACAAACTCCGTTTTGTAATCGGCCCATCCTTTGCTGTCCTGAATGATGTTAAGCGTGAGGTTGATGCCAAGCTCCTGCTCAACCTGCTCCTCGACAGCGGCGAAGTTGTCACACCGCCAACCTTCGCCACCGGCGATGTTAGCTTGACAACGTGCAGTAATGGTGACTTCTTCTTGGGCGGCTGTTGCAATGCCAGAGAGCATCAAGCCGACCACCAGCAACAAACGAAAGACCTTGACCATTTCTAATCCCTCCTTATATTGCCACTTCGTCCTCGGAGCCAAGCGACGCCAAACAGGCATGTGATGGCGACCCGGAACGTACGGACATTATATTCAGTCGGAGCGAATTCTGCTTTAAGTACAGTGACACCTTATAACCAAGTTCTATAAGTCACGGGAGAACTTGTGCCAATCTCCGCGTCGATTTCATGCTCAAGCGCGCTGGATGCCCTAAGCACGAAGTTGAAAGTGTTGAGTGATGAGTGATGAGAAAACGCCGCGCCGTATAGCTCGACTAACGGTGCAAGATGGGAGACCGAATCTCTCGACTTACGAACACCGGCTTAGATACAACGCCACGAATGAACGGCAAATGTCAGCAGATCGCACACTCGCATCAGCGCATCGCGGTCACACCGTCGACAGATCCCACTCCTCATGGAGTTTGGGCACGTCATCGAGCAGCCGCCGGGTGTACGCCTCTTTCGGCCGTAGGATCACGTCGTCGGCCGAGCCGCTTTCGACGAAGCGGCCGTGTTCCATGATGTAGACGGTATCGGACACGTAATACGCCAGCCCGATATCGTGGGTGATGAAGATCGGCGTCATGCCGATTTCGCTGCGCAAGTCCATCAGCATGTCGAGGATGGTCGCGCGTGAACACGCATCGATCATCGACGTCGGCTCGTCCGCCAGCAGAATCTTGGGCCTGAGCAAGAAGATGCGCGCGATCATCAGACGCTGCTGCTGCCCGCCTGACAGCTCGAACGGGTACTTATTCGTCAGCTCCTCCCACTTGAGGTTGACGAACCGGCACGCCTCCCGCATCATCTCGACCTTCTGTTCGTCGGGAAGCCGGCGGCCGTGACGCAGGCGGATACAGTCCAGCAGCACCGCGTCGATCTTGCGAAAGATGTTGAACGAGGCGAACGGATCCTGAAAGATCGCTTGGCAGTTCTTCCAGTATTCTCGCTTCTGACGATGCGTGCGGATATCGCGCAGTTTCCCCTCGAAGTAGATCTGGCCGTCGGAAAGCGACGTCAGGCCGAGCAGCATCTTCGCCAGCGTGGTTTTGCCACTGCCCGACTCACCGACGATCGAGATGACTTCCCCTCGCTTGAAGCTGAAGTCGACATGATCGACGGCGACCGTGCGATTAGGCCCGAATCCGTAGATTTTGGTGACGCCTTTTCCGCTCAGGATAATGTCATCGCTTTTCATGTTCATACAGCGTCCTCAACTCTTGTTCGGGAATAATGCAGCGGTAAACCCGGCCGCTGGCGGTTTCGTGCAGGTCAACGGGCGCGACACGGCATTCCGGCCGGACATACTTACAGCGATCGGCAAACCGGCACCCCGACGGCGGGTTCTTCAGGTTGGGCGGCGTGCCCGGAATAGCCGTCAGCTTGACATCACGCAGGCCCTTTTCCGGCACGATAATCGACCCCATCAGTGCCCGCGTATACGGGTGAACCGAGTCGAACACGATCTCGTCGGCCGAGCCGATTTCCACCACCTGCCCCGCATACATCACCATGATGTCGTCGGTGACGTTGTACAGCAGCGGCAGCTCATGCGTGATGAACACCAGTGATTTGATGATACCTTTGTCCATCAGATCGAGGATCATCTTGATGACCATCTTTTGCGAGGTGACGTCCAACGCCGACGACGGCTCATCGGCGATCAGAACTTTCGGCGACAGGATAACCGAGGTCGCGATCACGGTACGCTGCTTCATCCCGCCCGACAGCTCGACCGGGTACTTTTGCAGCACCGAAGCCGGCAGCCCCAACAGCTCGAAACGCTCCCGTGCGCGCTCGTAGATCTCTTTCTTGGGCGTCCCCGGATGGTGCGCTAAGACGACGTCCTCGATGAAGTGGATGATGCGCTGCGTCGGGTTGAGCGCGTTCATCGCTGCCTGCGGGATATACGAAATCTCGCGCCCCAAGATGGTCTTGCGCACTTCGTCCGGATCCATGCCCGTGATCGTGCGCCCATCGATGATGATCTCCCCGCTGGTGTAGTGCAGCGGCGGGAAGTAATAGCCGATCAAGCTCAGCGCGAGCGTAGACTTGCCACAGCCCGATTCCCCCGCGATCCCCAGCGATTTCCCATCCCCGACCGAGAGCGACACATGATCGACGGCATAGATGCTCTCACGAAACCGCGTGATGTAGCGTGTCGTCAGCTCGTTGACTTCTAGCATGGCTCTTGTCATTGGCGTCGTCATTCTCTCAGGGTTGGGTTGAAGACCCGGTCGAGACCGGTTTGCATCAAGTTCAGCGAGAAGGTAATCAGCGCGATCACGAGAATCACGGGGAAGTAGGCCCACCACTTGCCTAGAATATGCGCCTGATAGATCATGCCCCAGTTCATCATCAGCCCGAGCGTCGGCACTTCTGTCGTCCGCGGCCCCAGCCCCAGAATGGACAAGCCGGCCTCGGCCAGAATGCCCGACGAGACCTGAAGGATGAACGCCATCACGACGTAGGAAGCAATATACGGGAAGATGTCGGCCATTAAGATGTAGGCGGTCGAATGCCCGGACAGTCGCGAGAGGTTGACGTGGTCGCGATTGCGCAGTGAAATCACCTGCGCGCGGACGGCCCGCGTCGTCCAGACCCATGACGTCAAACCGATCACTACCGCGATAGTGATCGCCCCGCGCTTGTCCTGACCGATGCTAAACGTAATCAGGATCAAGATGATGAAGCTGGGGATCACCGTGAACAGATTCGTGACGAAGATGATCGCGTCGTCCACGAAACCACCCAAGAACCCCGAAATCAGGCCCAGCAGCAGCCCGATGACCGTCGCTACTGTTCCAGCCACGAAGCCGATAATCAACGAGACCCCGGTCGCTGCCACCAACTCAGTCAAGACATCACGCCCGAAGTTGTCTGTCCCCAGTGGAAACACACGTGAGTTCGGCACCTCGTAGATGTTGACGTAGCTGGTTTGATCGACCACCGCTTGTTCTTTCAGCGCCCCGGTGGTCGCATCAGGCACAGCGATCGTCGCGCCTTCGGTCGCCAACAGCCCATCAAGCGCCGTGTTGAGGCGGATGTAGTAATTGCGGTCGGCGTTGGTCATCCCCGGAAGCCGGATGGTGGGGTCGAAGTTGGCGTGCCACACCTCCAGCAGCGCCGCGGTGTCCTGTGTGTCGATGGACTCTTCAGGCAGCCCCGCCTTGACCAGCCATTCCTTCATGGATGCGCGGTCGTCAGCGTTCAACTTCGCTGCGATGCGCCGCTCGGCCGCCCCGTCAAGCAGCAGCGTGTACTGGGGAGAAAATCCGATGCTGTCGTATACATTGACGTAAATTCCGGGCGAAAGGAACGTTCCACGGCTGATCGTCTTCAGCGGCGGCTCGGTGATGATAAGCGGGTAGATGAGTACCGTCAGCAGGATAAACGCAAAGATAGAGAAGCCGATACGAAATCGCACCGATGAGAAGATTTGCCCGAGCATGTATCGCATGGTCGTATCTCTATTCCGACTGCGCTGCTTTGATGCGCGGGTCAATCAGGCCGTAGAGGATTTCAAGGCTGAAGAACGCCAGCAGCACCATCCACGTGATGATGAGGGTTGTCGCGGAAATCAGCGGATAATCGCCCCCGCGCACGGCAGTCAGGATCGTGTTGCCGAGGCCCGGATAGCTGAAGATGATCTCCGCCACCAGCGCGCCGCTGACCATCGTTCCGATCGAGAGGGCCAGCCCGGTGATCTGCGGCAGCATCGCGTTGCGGAACACGTAGCGGATGATCTTGCTGTCTTTGACGCCGAGAAAACGGGCGTATTTCACGTAGTCGGCGTTCAGTTCATAGATCGCCATCGACCGCATGCCGATGGCCTGCCCGCCGATGGTGATCAGCACGATCGACCAGAACGGCAGTTGATAGTGGACGATCACCGACCACATGAACTCCCAGCTTGCGCTCGGCACCATCGCGTAGTCGTACCCGCCGGAGGTGGGGAACCATTTCAAATTGACGGCAAAGATCACCAGCAGGATGACCGCCATGCCGAAGGCCGGCAGGTTGCTCAAGAACAGACTGGCCGGCATCAGCACCCGATCGAAGCCTTTTCGGATATAGGCAGCTAACGCGCCCAGCAAGTTCCCTAATATCCATCCGACAAGGATCGCTGGCAGCTGCAGCATCAGCGTCCATCCGATAGAGGATGAAATCACATCGCCGACCGTGCGCGGGTACTGACTGATCGAATAGCCGAAGTCGCCGCGCAGCACGTTCCGCAGATAGATCACGAATTGTTCCGGGATCGGCTTGTCGGTGCCGAACAGCTCGGTGTACTGCTCGTAGACCGCCTGCACCCCGGTGGCGTTGGACATGCCCTGTGCCATGCGGGCGGCAATCGCGGCGACAGGGTCGCCCGGCATGAGGCGCGGCAAGATGAAATTCAACGTAAACGCGACCGTCAGCGTGACTATGAACCAAACGATCTTCTTGAGAAAGTAGTTCTATACCCGCGCACACCCAGCTCCTGAGGACATCAATTACAAATCAAAGAGGTGGCAGTCACCCCGGTTGATCCGGCCATAAAACGATATGCTCGTGATGATGGCCGATGTGACGAAGTGGCTGCCACCTGAGGAGTCGGGATTAGGTTACGGGTTCACCAGCTCCAGATTGTACAGACCAGCGATGCCCCAGCCATCCGTCATGTCGAGCGGCGGAACCGGCGGGTTGGTGCCATCGCCGTCGTACGGGAAGTTCGTCCAAACGCTCTCGTTCACCGTATGGAACGACTGCGGACGGTACATCAGCGTGAACGACGGCACATCGGTCAGATAGATACGAACCAGCTCGGTGTACATCTCCTTGAGCTGCGCCTCGTCCGTGACCGTCGGGATCGCCTGAATCAGCGCGTCGGCCTCAGGATTAGAGTAGCCGCCCCAGTTGCCGTTCCAGTTGCTCGTCATGCCGATGAATTCCGAGCTGAGCAGCTTGCGGATGCGGCTCCACGGCTGTGTCGGGCCAGCGCCGTCGCTCCACATCATGAAGATGTCGTAACCTTCGGGCAGCGGGGCGTCGGACTTGGTCACGACCGTCTGATAGACCGACCATTCCGGGTAGTTGGTGGTGATGTCGATACCGATCTGCGCGCCGGCGGCCGCGACGACCTCAATCGCTGCCTGCCAGTCCGACCAGCCGTTCGGGCAGGTCGCAACGTAGCGCAGGGGCTGACCATCAAGCTCGCGCCAGCCGTCGCCATCGGTGTCCACAATACCTGCTTCATCGAGCAGCGCCTTAGCGCCTTCGATGTCGTTGCCGGCCCACTGCAAGTCGGCGACAGCAGCGTGGTCATACATCGCCTGTTCGCCGGCGGTCGGGTTCATCAACGAGCGCGGAACCTGTTCAAAGGTCGCGGACTGGTTGGTCATCGCGTTGGCGATAATGGTGGGATAATCGACCGCAATCGCGATCGCCTTACGCACCGCCACGTTGTCCAGACCGTGCGAGTTCAGGTTGTAGAACGCCGTCGGCAGGCTGGCGCCGATGCCGTATGGGGCTTCCGGCAGATACGTCGAGATGGGCAGGCCATCGACGAGCCACAGATCCTGCACGTTGGAGTTGAACTGCTGGCTGACGTCCACCTCGCCGGCCTTCAACGCTGTAGTGCCGGCCGCGTTGTCCGCGAAGATGTTGTGGGCAAGGTACTTGGGAACGGGCAGCTTGCCCCACATGCTGGCATCCTGACCCCAGTAATTGTCGTCACGGATGTAGATAACCTTCGACTCGTCCCAGAAGTAACCGTGATACGGGCCGGAGTACACGACGTCTTCAGCGGTGTCGGCCAGCAGCGCAGTCGCATCGAAGTTCGCGCGCGCTTCCAACGTCTCAGTCCACGCCTTCTGGATGACGTAATTGGTGCTGACGTAAGCCTGAACGATCAGTGGGTTGACGGCCGTGCCATCGTCGCTCAGCTTCGCCTTGATGACGACGGTGGAGTCGTCAGCGGCGACGATGTCCTCGATGTAGTCGACGTTGCCGGCGCCGGTCGGCGTCATGTACTTGACATGCGTGGCCCACGTATACGCCACATCGTGCGCCGTCACCGGTGTGTCGTCGCTCCAGTGCGCGGCCGCCTTGATCTTGAAGGTGATTTCGGTGTGGGCGTCGTTCCACGTATACGGGCCGTCCGCGAGGAGCGGATAGACCTGCCCGTCCAGCATATTGTACAGGTACGGCGTCTCAAACATGATGACACGGGCGCTGTCTGCTTGAGTGATCGCCATCGCGTTGTTGTTGTTGCTGGAATACGGATTCCAGCCTACGACGGAACCCCACTGCTGTCCGTTGAAGTACAGCGTCTCGTTGCGGGGGAGTTCCTGAGCAGCTGCGGGAGCGACCGAGATCGCCATCAACAAGCCGAGCAGCAAACCGATGACTGCTAAACGCGAGAATTTCATTGCACTTTCTCCTGATTCAGTAGTTCACACCATCGAATAGATGCCAAAACGCCGCAGACGTATGGTGCAGTGGTACGCCGCAAAATTCGCGGCACACTTGCCTTCAACCGGTAGACCGCACTCCTTTCTCAGCGCGCACGCGAACACGCTCGGCTCACACCGAGCACGACACCTACGTCATGCATTTGCATGTCGTATTCAGGAAAACTGCGCTGCGGGAGAAATGCTTCAGGACGGCGGCCGTCCCGTCTCGCAGTGCGTGGGCCGGGGTGTTGATCCGCAGAGGGAGAACTGGACTCGAGCGTGTTACGAGCCGGTGTGACATGAGGGTTTTCTAGTCGAGTATCCATAGTTGTAACGTAATTTAGCTACCATTTGGCGTGAGGATAACCAATCGCATATCCTGCGTCAAGAACTTGTGGGAGCGTTCTCACACTCATGATATTTTCTGATGAAATCGGTGCTTTATGTCATGGCGCAAACTCGATCAGCGATATACGCCGGCGAACGTTGGGCGTGCCGCGCCACCGGCGCAGGCAGCGAGCATAAGCGCGCATCGCGTATGATAGGCTGCGGATGAACGGTGGCGCAGGCGGCAGACGATGAACGCACCAACAACAGCCAATAACCGAGTGGGATACCCCGACGATACGCGCTTGTTGATCGTCAACGCCGACGATTTGGGGATGGCCCACGCGACCAATGCAGCGATCACGCGAGCCATGTCGGGGGGCGTGCTCACCTCAACTACCGTGATGGCCCCCTGTCCGTGGGCGCTGCATGCGCTGCATGCGCTGCGTGAGGCTCCACAGTTCCCCTTTGCGCTGAGGCAGCAGCACGTCGCGACCCGACTTATCCGCCCGGATTCGTGCTGAGTCGGTAGACGCACTGTCCGGCGACGTACGTCGCTTCGACATACAGGCTGAGCAGATCATCCACCGGCGTCGTAACCGGATCACCGCTCAGGATCACTAGATCGGCCCATTTGCCCGCGGTGATGCTGCCGCGATTGTCTTGATCGCCGCTGAGGATCGCGCCGCCCATCGTGTAGGCGTACAGCGCTTCTTCCATCGTGATCGCCTGATTGGGCGCCAGCGGCACTCCTGCATGATCTTTACGGTCGACGGCCGACTTCAACCCGAGCAGAGGGTTGTCGTCCGGCACGACCGGCGCATCAGTGCTGAGCGCCACCTCGATCCCCGCGTCCAGCATGTCGCGCACACCATACGCGCGCGGGATACACACATCCGGTAGGTAACGCCGGTAGGCTGGCCCCATCGCAGGCAGAAAGACCGTTTGCGTCGCCACCATCCCGCCGATCCGCGCAAGGCGCTCCAGATGTTCGGGGTCTGGCAGGGCGAAGTGTTCGATGCGGTGCCGCAGCACAGGTCGCGGCTTGCGTTCGGTAATCATCTCATACACGCTGATGACCTGCTCAAGCGCGGTTTCTCCGTTGGCGTGGGTGGCGATATGGAATCCGGCGTCGTGCGATTCCCACATCAAGTCGGCCAACTGCTCGGTCTCGTAGATCATGATGCCGTGTCCGCCGACATCTTTGAACGCCTCGCGGATCGCCGCCGTGGCGGTGGTCATGCCGCCGTCCGCGAAGAACTTCACCCCATCCAGACGCAGCGTATCGCTGACATACTTCTCTGGAAGCGGGAAGATCACATCGCCGTTGCGCCGTTCGGCCAGCAGATTGATGCGAACCGTAAGCCGGCCCGCCGCCTCCAACTGACGGTACACCTTGATGTGAAACGGATCGACGGCCGGGTCGGTGGCGCTGGTGATTCCGAGCGTCAGTTGATGCGCCATCGCCGCGCGAATCGCATCCGCCATCTGTTCCTCGGTGATCTCCGGGATGTGCTGCATAACCAGCGTCATGGCGTTTTCTTCTAGCACGCCGGTCGGTTCGCCGTTTTCATCGCGCACGATGTGGCCGCCCTGCGGGTCGGGCGTGTCACGCGTGATGCCGGCGATCTTGAGCGCGAGGCTGTTGGCGACGCTGACATGACCGCTGGTATGCACCAACTGCATCGGGTGCTGCGTGCTCGCTTGGTCAAGGTCATAGCGGGTGACGTGGCGCTTCTCCGGCAGGAAGTTCTCGTTGTAGCCGCCACCCGTCACCCACTCGCCCGGCTCACGTTCGGCGGCCCGTTGGCGATACAGCGCGATGATCGTATCAATCGTCGGCGCCTTGACGATAGTCGCGTCCACCAAGCGCGTCAGCATCAAGCCCAACCACTGGACATGCGTATGCGCGTCGTTAAAACCGGGGATCAGCGTATGCCCCTGCAAGTCGATCCGTTCGGCGTCGCCCGCAGACGTCTCGATCTCCGCGCGCGAGCCGACAGCACGAATCCGTCCGTCATTCCCCACCAGAACCGCATCGACAACCGGATTGGCCGGATCCATCGTCCGAATCGTACCGTTGTAAAACACGAGCATGAGAGTTCCTCCTTGCCGTCGAACAGGCTACTTTTTGCTGTACGGGTCAAGCGCGTCGCGCAGTCCGTCCCCGATGTAATTGATGCTGATGACTGTCAGCAGGATCAAGCCGCCGGGATACAACCACATCCACCACGCGGAGTCGATCTTCTCGGTCGCGCGCTGGATCATGTTGCCCCAACTGGCGGTCGGCGGCTGGACACCCATGCCGAGAAAGCCGATATAGGCTTCAAGCAGGATTACGTTGGAGATGCCAAGCGTGGTGTACACGATCACCGGGGCCAGCGCGTTGGGCATGATGTGGCGGAAGATGATGTGCAGATTGCGCGCACCGAGCGCCCGCGCCGCCGTCACGAATTCCTGCTCGCGCAGCGACAGCACCTGCGCGCGGACGATGCGCGCCAGCCCCATCCAGCCCGTGAACCCGAGCACGAAAATCACGACGATGACGCTGCCGCTGAACTCGCGCCCGAACACCTTCACCGCCGGCACTTGGCTGCCGATGAACTTGGTGATCACCAGCAGCAGGAACAGCAGCGGTATCGTGAGCAGCGCCTCGGACACGCGCATAACGATGCTGTCGATCCATCCACCGTAGAAGCCGGAGATTAGGCCAAGCGTCGTGCCGACGATCGCCGTCACGACCATCGCCAGCAGGCTGATCAGCAGCGTGACCTGCCCGCCGTAGATCGTGCGCGCTAACACGTCGCGGCCGAGCGCATCCGTCCCGAAGGGATGCTCGGCAGACGGCGCGCCCCACTTGTTCTGAAAGTCGGTGCTGTTGCTGCTGCGCTCGGTGATGAAGAACGATCCGCCGATCACGTACAGCGTAATCAAGGTCATCACCGCCACGCCGATCATCGCCATACGATGCCGGCGGAAGCGCGCGAAAACCAGCTGCAGCAGCGACTCGTGCTTGCGATTCGCATCATCAAGGCTAATGGTTCCGTTCACTGTCCCGCGTTCCATCGCCGTCCTCTCCTTAACTGAGCCGGATACGGGGATCGAGCAGCGAGTACAGCAGATCGGTGATCAACTGTGACACGATGACGAACAGGGCGACGAACATCAGCATCGCCATCAACACCGGATAGTCGGAACGCTCAAGGCTTTCGATAAACAGCATCCCCATCCCCGGCCATGCGAAGATCGACTCGGTGACGATGGCCCCGCCGAGCAAGAACGGCACGTCCAGCCCGATAATTGTGATCAGCGGTAGGGCGGCGTTGCGCAGCACATGAACGAACAGCACGCGGCGTTCGCCAATCCCCTTCGACCGCGCCGTCCGCACATAATCGTGGTTGATCACTTCAAGCACACTGGCGCGCACATAGCGCATATAAGCCGCCGAGCTGACCAGCGCGATGCTTAACACCGGCATAATCATGTACGGAAGCAGTGTGGACAACGTGCGCTCCTCGCCGGGGCGGCCCATACCTGCGATAGGCAGGTGCGGCAGGCCCCAGTTACGGAAGGCGACGGCAAACAGCAGAATCATCCCTAACGCCACCAAGAAAATCGGCATCGAGTAGAAAACAAACGCGGCGGTCGTCAAGATGCCATCGAGCAGCGAGTACTGACGCAGCGCGGAGATCACCCCCAGCGTGAACGAGATCAACAAAATCAGCGCATAGGCTGGCAGCATCAACAGCATCGTGTTGCCCAGCCGCTCGCCGATGCGCGTGGCGACGGCCTGCCGGGTGATCAACGAGGTGCCGAGATCCCCGCGCAAGATGCCGCGCCGGGTGCCGTGCATCTCCTCATCGGTATCGCCGTCCCCGTCGAAGTCGATGAAAGTCCAATCGTTCCCGACCAGCCAGTAGATGTACTGCACGTAGATCGGCTGATCAAAACCGAGGCGACGGCTGGCCTGTTCGATCTGCGCGCCGCTGGGCCGCCGCGGCACGTTCATCACAATTGCCAGCGGGTCGCCGATGGAATACATGAGCGCGAACAGGATCACGCTGATGACGAACAACAGCGGGATGAGTTGAAGCACCCGCCGGGTCAGATAGGTACGCATGTCCGATCCTTACGCGGGCCGTACGGAACTCACATGGGTTGAATGTCCGAGCAGGAGCAACTTCATCACGCGCCTCACCCCCGTCCCCTCTCCAGACCTTTGGCGCTCCCTGCGGCCGTGGTCATGGAGAGGGGAGTTGAACGCAGCGAGGCGGGAATGAGGCCCCTGCTCAACGGCCTCTTACTCTTCGTAGTGCCAGTCGGCGATGTTCAGCCACGGCGTGAAGTCGCTCACGTCGCTGGCCTCCCAGACCAACCGCTTGTTGTACGTCGCCGCGTACAGGATGTTGACGAGATACTGGGTGTACAGGTCTTCGGCCATCAACACCTGAATCTCATCGGCGGCGGCTTCACGCTCGGCCTGATCCAGCGACACGGACAGCGACGTCCACAATTCGTCGACACGTTCGTTGCAGATTTGCGGGCCGTTCAAGCCGAACGGATTCGCTTCGCTTGGGATGTCGGTGCAGTAATACGGCCCGAACGTCGCGACGGTCGCCACGCCCGGCACCCACGCCACGAGATACGCATCGTACTGTCCGGTCGCCAGCGGACTGTTATTGGTGAACGAGCCGTGGATTTCGGCGATCGTGTGCAGCGTGATATTCATCTTGATGCCGATGTCCGCCAACACGTCCTGCACGTACAGCAGCGAGTCTTGATAGTGCTGAATGTCAGCGTAGGTCGTCGCGGTGATTTCAAGCGGCAGCCCATCCTCGACACCGTCGACGCCGTGCGCCTCGGCGACACCGTCGCCATCCTCGTCATACCAGCCCGCTTCGCGCAGCAGCTCAACCGCGCCCGCCGGATCAAACGGCAGCATCAGCGCATCGGGGTTGTACCACGGCGTACCGGCCCACCATGTATTGGCGACCTCGGCGATCCCGTTGTAAATCTCATCCACCATGAATTGACGGTCGATGCCCATGCTCATCGCGTGGCGCACACGCTGATCCTTCAGCGCCGGGTGGCCGTTCGGCCCCTGATTGTATTCAAGCTCAAGCCGGACGCCACCGAACGACGTCCGCACATCGAGGAAGTCGTTCGCCGCGACCAGTTCCGCCGCGCGTGACGCCGGCAGGATATAGCGGGTCATGTCCAGTTCGCCCGCGACCATAAGCTGTTCAAGCACGCTCACGTCGGAGTAGAAGTTCAGCACGACCTCATCGAACCACACGTCTTTCCAGTAGTTCTGGTTCTTGACGAAGCGCAGGTAACTGCCGGTCACCCATTCGGCAAAGACGAACGGGCCGTTCGACACGGTCGGTTGGCGAACCCAGCTGTTCAGCTCGAAGCCGATCCCGTTGGCGAGATCCGCCTCGTACCCCTCGCGCAGGATGTGGTTCGGAAGCGGCACGATCGCGGCGTACTGCCAGTCCGGATTGGGCGCATCAAACGTAACGACGACATCCTTCTCGGTTTCGCCCTGCGCAACAGAGCCGGCCAACCCGCCGAGCATCCGGAAGGCGAGGACTTGGCTCACCCCATCGTTGGCGATCTCATACGGCAAGACGAAGTCCGCCGCCGTGATCGGCGTGCCATCAGACCAGACTGCCCAGTCCGCAATCGTGAACTTGATAACCTGCGTGCCCTCGTCGGTGATCACGATGCCGCCATTGTCGTAGCTCGGCGCCTCATCAATCAAAAGCGGGACGATCTCCTGCTGCTGGGTCGTGCCCCACTGCGGCTGGGAGTGCAAGCGGAACATGCTCCACCCCAACAGCGTATTGCTCGTGTAGTCGACCAGCATGTCCGGCTCTTCGGTATAGCCGAGTCGCAGGACACGCAGATCGTCCTGAGCCAAGACATTGCCAGCAGCGAGAGCACATAGGAGAAGAACGATAAGAAGCAGGGGACGCCTAGACATGATCGTACTCCTTCTTGGGAGAATGAACGCCGCGGACGCCTGAGAATCTACTGTCCGACGACCACTTCGAGTCTACCCTGCCATGAGTCCATTCGCTAATCGTGGACTCTACCGCACCGGCTCACGTTGAAATGCAGGCAGCACCGACTGTTCCAAATAGTCGAGGATGTCCTCGATATGCCGTGACGATGTCGTGTCGTCGATGTATGAACTTCCGCGCATGCTGTCGGCCGTCACGACGACGACGGCATCAAAGTCAGGCATGACGAGGATGAATTGGCCGCCATAGCCGAGCGCCGACGACATCGGGGGATACCCGTCGAACAGCGTATGCCACCAATGCGCCGCGTACGACTGGCGGTATATGCTCGGATCAGCCAACTGCGGGCGGGTCATGAACGCGATCCACTCCGGCGAGACCAGTTCGTCTTCCCCCCAGCGCCCCTCATCGAGGATGAGCAGGCCGAACTTCGCCATATCGCGCGGGGTGAGCCACAGCTCTGTGCCGCCCAAGTTGATTCCTTCGGGGTCGGTCTTCCAATCGTACGGCACGATGCCAAGCGGGTCAAAGAGGGTTTCGGCGGCAAAGTCGGCGGCCGACTCGCCGGTCGCCGCGGTGAGCACGGCGGACAGCAGATGGGAGTCCGCGGTGCTGTAGCTCCACGTCGTACCGGGCACATGATCCAGCGGCAGGTTGAGGATGAAGTCCACCTCGTCGCGTGTGCCGAGCAGCATCCCGACGATATGAGATGGGTTCCCCTCTTGCCAGCCCAAACCGGACAGCATCCACAGCAGATGACGCACGGTAATCGCCGCGCGTGGATCAGCTGCATCGAGGTCGAGATAGTCCGCAATCGAGTCATGCACGGATGAAATCGCGCCGTCCGCGATCGCGATCCCGATCAGCGTCGCGGTGACACTCTTGGTCACCGAAAACACGTTGGCCGCGTCCTCCGCCGTCACGTCTCCGTAGTAATGCTCGTAGGCCAAACAGCCGTGGCGGATCACAAGCACGCTCCGCACATACGGCAGATCGTCTTCTACCGTCGCCTCACCGGCCTCAAGCACTTCACCATCCAGCCCGGCCTCCTCCGGCGCGATGGTGTCCCAACCGTCGGTCGGCAGATCGCACGCTGCATCTTGCAGATGGGCGGGAAACCCACTCACCAGCACCGTACACAATAGAGCAATCGCAATCCAGCGAATCATGATATGCCCCCTCACAGACAATCAGGCGGCGCTCGATAGGCGTCAAGCGCCTTGTCGATGCTCCGCGCATAGGCCAGCAAACGGATCTCATCCCACCGCCGGCCCACGAGCTGCAGCCCGATCGGCAGGCCGTCGTCCGAGAATCCCGCCGGGATCACGACGACTGGATGGCCGCTCAGGTTGAATGGCATGCAGTAGTACGTCCCCATCTCGAAATAGTTGATCGTCTGCGAGCCGACCTGCACGTCCGACATGTGCGGGATGTGGGGAATGGCCGGAGTCGCGGTGACCGGGCAAATCCACACGTCATAGTCCTCAAGGAAGGAATCGAGCGCGTTTACGAGCCGGTCGCGCTGCAACATCCCCTGTCCATAGTCGCGCAGGGAGACGTTGATACCCCGTGCGGCCCCGCGCGAGAAGGCATCGGGCGAGGTGGGTGTGAAGCCCGCGTACTCAGCCTCCGCCGCATCGATCTCCGGCGACAGCGCCGAGCCGACCACGGCCCAGTACAGGAACCCGAACAGTTCCCACACTTCCATGAACGTCCAGCCGTCCGGGGCCGCCTTCACGACGTGCGCGCCGCCGTGCGCCAAGCGATCAACCGCGTCATGAATCACGCGAGTGGTATCCGCGGTTACCGGCACATGCCCGAATTGATCGGAATAGGCGACTCGCATGCGGTTCAGTGCCGGCGATTCGACCCGGCCGGGCAGCGGGACAGGCGGGATATCGACATCGCGCGCATCCGGCCCCGCGATGACCCGCAGCGCCAGTTCGAGGTCGTCAACCGAGCGCGCAAGCGGCCCGGCCACGCTGAACCGGCGCACGCCGCGCGGCGATCCGGGCAGCGGCGGGACATGCCCGGCGGTCGGCACCCGGCGTTCGGTCGGCTTGAGGCTGTAGATGCCGCAGTAGTGAGCCGGGATTCGCACCGAGCCGGCGATATCGCTGCCAATGTCGAGGGGAGACATCCCGCTGGCGACCGCCGCAGCGCTGCCCCCGCTTGATCCGCCCGGCGTGCGGTCGGTGTTCCACGGGTTATCCGTCCGGCCGAAGATGTCGTTGTACGTCTGCGAGTCGGCCGACAGCAGCGGCACGTTGGTCTTGCCGAACAGGATCGCGCCAGCGTCGCGCATCCGCGTAACGACTGTCGCATCTCGATCAGGCACGTAATCGGCCATCGGCGGGTATCCGCCCGTCGTGCGGATTCCCTTCATCGACCACGCTTCTTTCATCGTAACTGGCAGCCCCCACAGCGGCTGTTCGGTTTGCGGCCCCAGCGCGTCGAGCCGTCTCGCCTGCGCAAGGGCGTTGTCGCGATCAAGCGTGATCACCGCGTTGATCCGCGGGTTGTGCCGGTCAATGTGGTCGAGCAGCATCGTCAGCACAGCCGTCGCGCTCGTTTGTCCTGATGCAAGCTGATGTATCAGATCGCTGGCCGTCGTGAAGACTGGATTTGACACTGTCATCATTACCTCCGCCCGTACTGTGTGTCGCTAAGCCGAGTCGTTACGTGCGAGTGTAGCACGGCTCTAAGCACGAAGTTGAAAGTGATGAGTGATGAGGAAACACCGCGCCGTACAGCTCGACTAATGCTACAAGATGGGAGACCGAATCTCTCGACTTACGAACACCGGCTTACAGAGACGCCTTATCGTCACTGGCTATCCTGCCCGCATTAAAGCAGGTTATCGAAAGTCAGCAAACCCAATCTTCCGCCTAAGAGGGTTCCACGAGCGGTGAAGGCTGGTAGTCACTCATCACTTTCAACTTCTTACATAAGCGGCTTCAGCCCACATAGGCCGGCGTTGGAAATTACGCCACAAACATCACGCATACCGGCGTCGCAGCTGCGATACGGTGATGTGTCGCCATCAATCGTCCAGCCGCGAGATCGACAATGAAACTATACAGATCATCCGTGCGCTGATTGGCGACGACGAGCACCTGCCCACTCGGATCCAGCGCGAAACCGCGCGGCCAATCGCCCAATGTGGTGTGATGACCTGCGTAGCTGAGCGCGTTGGTCACTGGGTCTATCGCGAACACACATAGACTGTTGTGTCCTCGATTCGACACATATACGAAGCGGCCCGACGGCGCGACATGAATATCTGCTCCCAGATTAACCGGGGTCTGCGCCTCTGGTGGCAGTGCCGGGACGGTATCCACAACCTCAAAGCGTCCCTCACCGTCATACGAAATGACTGTTATCACCGGCTCCAGTTCGCTCATCACAAACAACACTCGTCGGTCGGGATGAAAATCAAGATGGCGTGGGCCAGAACCCGTCTGAATTTCGAGATATGGCGGTGTATGCGGTTCAAGCTGGCCGGTCTGCGGGATCATGCGGTAGATCATCAACCGATCCGTACCAAGGTCGGTCACGAGTACAAACTTGCCGTCCGGCATGAGCGTAATCATGTGCGGGTGAGACGCGTCCTGCCGCTGATGAACCCCGTTGCCTTCGAGCTGAATCCACGTAGTGGCTGGCTGAGGGATACCGTCTCTATCCAGCGGAAACACCACAATACTGCCCGCTTTCTCTGGGCCGGTATAGTTCACCACGAGCGCGTGTCGTCCATCTGGCGTGATCGACACATAGCACGGTTCCCACCCGTTCGTCGGCTGCTGCCCGAGCCATGTCAATCCACCGTCTTGTTCGATACGAAACGCTTGAATCACGGACACGGACTCGCGGACGCCGGTTGCATAGAGCACCGCCAGCGTGGGATGCCGGTTAAGGTACAAGCATGAGTCGATGTCGCGTGTCTCACCGACTGGCCGCAGCGCGCCTGTCTCAACGTCGAGATCGAAGCAGAGGATCCCTGCACGTGCGCTCGCATCGTTGCATGCAACGAACATCCGTCGGATATCCCCCATCGTCACTTTGTCCTTTCGCTAGAACGCGGGCGGTCGATGTGAACACCTCTGTGCCCACCGTCTAGCGGACAGTCTTGGGATAGACGATCTAGCCGCCAGATCATGGTCGGACTGCCGTGCCATCCGGCAAGCGCGTTTGAGTCCACAGGATAATCTCATCGGTACACGGATATTTCGCGGCCAGCTTTTCGTCGATATCGATTCCGAGGCCGGGCTTATCATTGGGATACATGAAGCCGTTTCGTACTTCGGGCGTGCCGGGGAAGATCTCA
This sequence comes from Chloroflexi bacterium OLB13, assembly GCA_001567485.1. Taxonomy (GTDB): domain Bacteria; phylum Chloroflexota; class Anaerolineae; order Aggregatilineales; family Phototrophicaceae; genus Flexicrinis. Next base: position 40,702 of record JZRA01000009.1, on the reverse strand, counting down.
TAAACCAGCTCAGGGAAGCGACACCACTCCTGAATACCAAAGTTTGGCGCCCACACGTCGAGGTGCAGGTTAGCCGCATGACCGACCGGCGAGACGTCTGGCGGGCCATGCCACGCGGTTCGTATCCCGAAGGCGCCGGCCAGAATCGCCGCATTACGGGCCGGCGTGATACCACCGATCGCGCTGATGTGCATACGGATGAAGTCGATCAGCCGGCGTTCGACCAGCATACGCCACTCGGTGGGGTGGACGAACAGTTCACCCATGGCAAGCCGGGTCGTCGTCTGCTGCCGGATTCGTTCGAACCAGTCCAAATCCTCCGGCGCGAGCGCATCTTCGAGAAAGAACAGGTTGAGCGGTTCCACGGCCTTCGCGAAGGCCATCGCGTCGATGGGATGCAGCCGTTCGTGAATGTCGTGCAGCAGTTCGATTTCGTCGCCCAGTTCCGCGCGCGCGGCAGACAGCATAGCAAGCATATTGCGGACATACGCACGCGGGTCGTAATACGCGCCATCCAGCGCGCCTTCAGGACGGTGCAACTGCCGGTGTTTCCCGCCGTAGCCGCCCATGTGCATGCGAATATGGCGATAGCCTCAGCGATTAGCTCCTGCGCGGCTTCAATCACCTGTGGGATCGTATCCGCATTGGCGTGGACGTAGACTGCGGCGGCTTCACGGCTCTTGCCGCCAAGCAGCTGGTATACCGGCATGTTCGCCATCTTGCCTTTGATGTCCCATAAGGCGATATCCACGCCGGAGATCGCATTGTTGAGCACCGGGCCGTTACGCCAGTAACTGTTGACCATCATCGTCTGAAACACGTCTTCGATGCGGCTGACGTCACGCCCGATCAGAAGCGGCTTGAGATGCTGCTCGACCGCGGTCTGCACGGCGTGAAAACGCTGCGTGAAGGTTGCGCAGCCTAAGCCATAGAGGCCGGGTTCCGACGTGATGACCTTGACGACAATCAGCCGTGCGCTGAGCGGTTGGGTCAGTATGACTTGAACGTCTTTTATCGTGACAACAGTCATCGCCATGTTCCTCAGGAGATCAATTCAGTTTAACCAGCCAACGAACGACAGCCATACGGCTGAACGTCATGTTCAGCGCAAGAAAAGCAGTCGCGGCAGTCCCACACACGTCACCTAACACATTCAGCTGCTCGCTCATATCGGCTGCCCCGGCGGACTTAACTGCGCCGAGATACCACCGTCAACGGCAAACACCTGTCCCGTAACGTAATCCGCATCAGCAGACGCCAAGAAGGCCACCATCGCGGCGACATCTTGATCGGATCCGAAACGGCCAAGCGGAATGCGCGCGCATATCGCCTTGAATCGCGCATCATCCGGCGGTGGGGTGCGCCATCCGCGTGTCGCGCCCGGCGCCACGGCATTGACACGAATGCCGTCCTTAGCAAGATCAAGCGCCATCGCCCGTGTCATGGCTTCGAGCGCCCCTTTGGTCATGTCATACGGAAGGCCGGGCAAGTGCGCGCGCTGCCCACCCACCGAACTGATATTGATGATCGAACTGGCTTGTCCGGGCTGCATCATAGACCTCGCCTGTATACTGCACAGCAGCGGCGCGCGAATGTTTACCTCGATCTGACGATCGAGTAGTTCGACATCCAGTAGATCCATCCCGGTGCGACGCAGATCGGCCGCGTTATTCACAAGCAGCGTCACCTCGGTGTATCGAGCACGAACAGCATCGAAGAGAAGATCGACACCGTGCGGGCTGGCGAAGTCTGAACATACACCGAACGTATCAGCCCCAAGCAAGCGGAATTCCTCAACAGCCTGCACGACCTCGTCGTTATCCAAACCATGGATAATTACGCGCATGCCTTCCCGTGCCAGCCGGAGCGCGATCCCTTTTCCGATGCCCTTGCTCGATCCCGTAACCAGCGCCACCTTACCCACAAGTTCGGGGTAACGAGGGCGAATCGCGTGGTAGACTTCAGCAGTAGTCATGAGACTTCGCCTTCATCGATTACTGTTCAGGATTGCGTTGGTCGACATCACTATCCAACAGCCCCGTTCCCCGTCACTCACCACTACCAACTTCCTGTTAAGGCCGCTATTCTGCTCGCGTCATTGTTCCGAATAGAAAGGTTTCCGGCAATGTCCATTCCCAGCAGTCTGCTAGACGTACAGCAATACACGGGAGACGGGTATCGGCCGATTATCGATTTTGGAGCGTGGCGCGTGGCGATTTTGCGCTATCACCCTGACCTTGAGCCTAATGTCATTAGCACGATGCAGCGCCACGATGAGACCGACGAGGTGTTCATCCTCCTCGAAGGGCACTGCATCCTGTTCATCGGTGAAGGAACCGAAGAAGTCACGACCGTTAGCGCGGAAGACATGCAGCCAAAACTCGCTTACAACGTCAAACGCGGCGCATGGCACACACATACGCTGTCCCGCGACGCGACTGTCCTGATTGTCGAGAACCGGGACACGCAGGCTGCGAATTCGCCAACGACTCCGCTAAGCGCCAGACATCGCGCCATGATTCGGGAACTCACCGATCAACTCTGGCGGTGAGGTTCAGCGCGCGGCCTGTCGATTCGGGTCAGCGCGGCCGTGGCACTTCTTGAACTTCAGCCCGCTTCCGCACGGACACGGATCGTTGCGTCCGGCGCGCGCGAAGGCAGCCTGAAGCAGCTCGTCCTGCTGGCGCATGTGATACATGATATTCGCCGGCGGACGGTGATGCGCCAGTTCGTTCGCCATGAAACGCATCGCAGGGCCGATATGCGTGAAGAACGCTTTGAACCCTGCGCAGAGATAATTCAGTCCGTCCTCACCATCCGGCGTTTTGATGAACCGGTCTTTCGGGCATCCCCCGTTGCAGATGAACCGCACCTCGCACGAACGACAGTACTGCGGCAGCCTCGTGCGTTTGGCGAGGCCGAACGCGCGCTGCTTGTCGCTGTTGACGATCTCGCGCAGCGGAACATCGACGATGTTGCCGACCCAATGTTTCGGCTCGACAAAGTGATCACACGAGTACACGTCCCCGTTGTGCTCCATCGCGAGCGCCGCCCCGCACGTCTCCTCAAACACACATAGGCCGGCTTTATGGCCCGACCACACCGCCAGCGCCACGTCGAAGATTTGAACGAACACACGCCCGACATCCCGCCGCACCCATTCGTCGAAGATGCGGATCAGGAACCGGCCGTACTGCTCCGCCCCGACCGAGCGCTCGGTGACCTGATCGCCTTCCTGAAAGCCGGTATCGTTATCGCGCTCCACGATCGGGATGAACTGCATGAACGACGTCCCGACGTCATCGCGGAGAAAGCGATAGATCTCAAGCGGATGATCCGCGTTGGCCGCATGCACGGTGGTGAGGATATTGAACTCGACGCTATGTTTCTGAAGCAGGCGGATCCCGCGCATCACGCGTTCGAAGGTCGGCGCGCCCCCCTTGTCCACGCGGTAGGCATCGTGCAGGGCCTGCGGCCCGTCAAGGCTGACGCCGATCAGAAAATCATTCGCGGCGAAGAAGCGGCACCAGTCGTCGTCGAGTGTCACGGCGTTGGTTTGCAGCGCGTTGTAGATGCGCAAACCGGGCCGCTTGTGTTTCTGCTGATAGGCCACCGCCTGCCGGTAGAAGTCCAGTCCCATCAGCGTCGGCTCGCCGCCTTGCCACGCGAACGTCACCTCCGGAGCCGTGTGCGCCTCGATCATCTGGCGAATGTATTCCTCAAGCAGCGTCTCGCTCATACGGAAGTCGCTGTTGGGATACAGGCGTTCTTTGCTCAGGAAGTAGCAGTATTTACAGTCAAGATTGCAGATCGCCCCACGCGGCTTGGTCATCACGTGGAACGCAGGGAGAGCAGACGGGGAAATCGTCATCGGGCTTCTGTCACGATCAACCTACCTGTGCGCTGTCAGGCTTACGCGCAGGGCGAACAACCGCAGTGGACTCGCGTTATGCCGTCTCGATCAGGTGGCGAACCCGCGGATCGGCGCAGAGTATACGCATATTGTCCAGCACCGCCCGAAGCAGCCTACGCGCGATCAGGAACGCCATATCGCTGTCGTGCAGTTCGATGCACTGGTAAATTTGCCGGTGGTGCTTGAGCGCCTCCGCCGAGGTGGGTATCCATCGGAGATTGATGTGCGGGGACTCCAGCGCCAGCCGCGTCGCGGTGAGGTGGCGAAGGTTCGACGCGAAAATCTCGCTTAAACGCATTGCGACACTCTGTAAGATCGGAGTACGGCAGGCGTGATGCAGCGCATCATACCATCCGTCAATCGCCTGATCCCAAGCATCAATCTCGTCCCGGCTTTTTTCAAGCTGGCGGTAGGCTTTCCAGATGGCTTGCTGATCTTCAGCCGTCGCGTGCATGGCAACGTTCTCGATGACCGCCGGGTGGATGACCGCGAAGGACTCATACACCTGAAGCAGGATATCGGCGCGATTCTGGCGGTTCACCAAAGCCCACGCGATCACGTCGCTGTCGATCCACTGCCACTCACTGCGCGGGTTCACGGTCGCGCCGACGTTCGGACGGGATACCAATAATCCACGGGCGGCCAAGCCTTTGATCGCCTCGCGAACGACCGTCCGGCTTACGTCAAAGTGATCGGCCAAGTCGTTCTCTCGCGGCAGCACGCTCCCCGGCGGATAGTGGCCCAACACGATCTTCTCGCCCAGATCGTACAGGATACGCTGGCGCAAGTTCAAATGGTCAGGCATCGCAAAACTCCATTTGTATGATTTTTACCGATCTTCCATCCCAACAGAGCACTTCCTCGCGCGATTATCATACACGACACTCTGGGTTCGCGGCGAATCGTCATTGAGCAGGCAACTGCTTGACAACCGGCCGAGCGGATTTGTATGATCTATATACCTATCTTGAAGAATATTTTAGCCCGGTTTACATCAAATGAACTATCTTCTGCGGCGTCTTGGGTTTTACTTGATCGCGGCGCTGCTTGCCATTGTCATCAATTTCTTTCTGCCCCGAATGATGGCCGGCGACCCGGTTGACGTGATGCTCGCCGGGTTCGACACTTCCTCGCTCACACCGGAAGCCATCGACCAACTGCGTGAAGCGTTCGGCTTCATCGACGCTCCACTCCCCGAACAATTCGCGACCTACGTCTCCAATCTGCTGAAAGGCAACTTCGGCGTTTCGGTCGCACGTTATCCCACGAAGGTCGTCGACATCCTCGGGGTCGCGCTGCGCTGGACGCTCTTGATGACCGGAACGGCGCTCATCTTGACCTTCAGCGTCGGCGTGCTGCTCGGCATCCAAGCCGCATGGAAACGCGGCGGATTCGTAGATACCTATGTGCTGCCTTTCGGCGCCATCATGGGCGCGATCCCGTACTTCTGGGTCGCCCTGATCGCGCTGTACGTGTTTGCATTGCAGCTCGGTTGGTTCCCGCTCGGACGGGCGGAGGCCAGCGGAATCCCCGCCGATTGGACGAACCCGAACTACGTGATGGGGGTCGTGTATCACCTCGCGCTCCCGGTCTTGACGCTGCTGATCGCCGGATTCCGCAGTTGGATGATGGGCATGCGCAATAACATGGTGGCGGTCATCGCGCAGGATTACATTACCATGGCAATCGCCAAAGGGCTGCCCGACCGTCGCATCAAATACCAGTACGCGGCGCGCAACGCGATCTTGCCGAGTTTGACAGGTTTCGCGCTGGCGCTCGGCTTTCTGTTGGGTGGGTCGCTGTTGACGGAGGTCGTCTTCTCCTACCCCGGCGTCGGGCTGACGCTGCTCAACGCGGTCAACACGCGCGATTATCCGGTCATGCAGGGCATCTTCCTGATCCTGACCCTCATGGTGCTGCTCGCGAACTTCATCGCTGATTCGCTGTACATCTTGCTCGACCCGCGCACGCGATCATAGCGAATGGTAATCATCAGGGACGGTTCCGAGCTGATATGACTGTATCTCAACCTGCTGCACCTCCAAAACGCTCGCCCGGATTGTGGGCATCCCTGCCGGACTGGGTCGCTACGCTGCTGAGCAACCCGCGCGCGATGGCCGGGCTGTTGATCCTGCTCGCGTTGGTGCTCGTCGCGGTCTTTGCGCCGCAGATCGCCCCCTATCAACCCGACCGGATCGTGGCTCGACGCGACCTGCCGCCGAGCAGCGAGCATGTGCTCGGCACCACATCACTCGGACAGGATGTCTTCTCGCAGATGGTCTTCGGGACGCGCATTTCGCTGGCGGTCGGGTTTGCCACCGGCACGCTGGTGGTCTTGATCGCGATGACCATCGGCATCACCAGCGGTCTGGTTGGCGGGCGGGTCGACAACGTCGTCTCGATGATCGTCAACGTGGTGCTGGTCATCCCGCAGCTTCCGCTCATCATCGTGATTGCGAGTTGGGCGCGCAACACCGGCCCGATCACGATCATCCTGGTATTGGCGGCGACCGGTTGGGCGTTCGGCGCGCGTGTTCTAAGGGCGCAGGCGCTGGCGCTTCGCAACAGTGAGCATATCACCTCCGCCCGGCTGATCGGCGAACCGATCTGGCGCATCGTCTTTTTCGAGATGCTGCCGAGCATGATCTCGCTGGTCGCGGCCGCATGGATCGGCGCGGTGATCTTCGCGATCCTGTCGCAAGCGGCGCTCGAGTTCATCGGCTTGGGCGACCCGGCGGTGGTCAGTTGGGGCACGATCCTGTACTGGGCGCAGAACAACACCGCGTTGATCTCCGGTCGATGGTGGACGTTCGTGCCGCCCGGCTTGGCGATTGCGACCGTCGGCCTCGCGCTCACGCTCATCAACTACTCGATTGACGAGATCACAAACCCGCGCCTACGGCGGATCCGTATCCCCAAAGACGCGATGCGGAAGCCCGAATCGCGCCCACGCGAGGAACCTTCGGAACAGGGTGGTTTGGTTCAAATCCGCGGCCTGAACGTGGACTACTGGACAGCCACCGGCCCGGTTCGCGCCGCGGACAACGTCTCGTTCGACATCCGTCCCAACGAGGTGTTCGGCCTCGCCGGCGAAAGCGGGTGCGGCAAGTCGACAGTCGCCTACGCGATCTCCCGCCTGCACTTTCCACCCGCCATCATCTCCGGCGGCCGGATTTTCGTCGACGGCCAAGATGTGCTGGCGATCCCGGACAAGCAGTTGAACAAGTTCCGCTGGGACGCCGTCTCGATGGTGTTCCAGAGCGCGATGAACTCGTTGAACCCTGTCATCACGATCGGCGAACAGTTCGTCGACGTCATCCAAGCGCACCGGGATATGGATCGCAAGGCGGCGCTCGAACGCGGCCGCGAGCTTCTCGAAATGGTAGAGCTTGATCCCGACCTGATCGACAGCTATCCGCATCAGTTGAGCGGGGGCATGCGCCAGCGCGTGGTGATCGCGATTGCGCTTGCGCTGAACCCGAAGCTCTTGATTATGGATGAGCCTACGACCGCGCTGGACGTCGTCGTCGAACGGCAGATTTTGCAGCGGGTGAAGGTATTGCAGCGGGAATTCGGCTTCTCGATCCTGTTCATCACGCACGATCTATCGCTGCTGATCGAGTTCTCCGACCGCATCGGCATCATGTACGCCGGGGAATTGGTGGAAGTCGCGCCGGCGAAGGCGCTGTATACCGACCCGCAGCATCCGTACACGCGCCTGTTGATGAACGCCTTCCCATCGATTCACGACGACCGCACGGGACGGTACGGTATCGAAGGAACGCCGCCCGATTTGCGGACGCCCCCGACTGGCTGCCGCTTTCATCCCCGCTGTGACGTCGCCATCGCCGGCTTGTGCGAGGTCGTCGTGCCGCCCGTTGTCTCGACCGGCGACCGTCTCGCCCGGTGTCACCTGCTCAGCGAAGAGTATGCTGAAAGAGCCGTGAAATGACCCGCAGCGAAGCTATTCTCGAAGCCGTCAGCCTGCGGAAAGTGTTCCACACCGGCGGCGTGTTCAGCCGCAAGGAAGTGATCGCGGCCGACGACGTCTCGCTGGCGCTGCGTCCGCGTCACGCCGTCGCGCTGGTCGGCCAAAGCGGCAGCGGGAAAAGCACCGTGATCCGTATGCTGGCGAAGCTCTATGACCCGACCGCCGGCGCGATCCTTTACGAGGGCGAGGATGTCACGACCAAGCGCAAACGCCGCGACATCTTCGATTACCGCAGCAAAGTCCAGATGATCTTTCAGGATCCGTTCGGCTCGTTAAATTCCACACAGAAGATCGACTATCACCTGCGGCGTCCGCTGCGGCTGCACGGCAAGGTCAAGAACGCGCGGGACGAAAGACTGCGGATCGGCGAGCTGTTGGAGCGCGTCTCGCTGACGCCGGTCGACGAGTTCGCCAAGAAGTATCCGCATCAGTTAAGCGGCGGGCAGCGTCAGCGCGTCGCTATCGCGCGGGCGCTCGCCATCGAGCCGCGCGTGATCCTCGCTGACGAGCCGGTGTCGATGCTGGACGTCTCTATCCGCATCAGCATCCTCAACCTGCTCATCAAGCTGCGCGACGAAGAGAACATCGCTTTTCTGTTCGTCACCCATGATCTTTCCAGCGCCCGCTATTTCTCGGATGAAATCCTGATTATGCACAAGGGGAAAATTGTCGAGCGCGGCGTCAGCGCAGAGGTGATCGAGAACCCGCAGGACGACTATACCCGTCTGCTGCTGTCGTCGATCGCCGATCCGTCGCGGGTGTTTTAGAAACTGGCTGATTCGGGCCGTGCTTGCAACACATGAGCGCAGCCCGTGTTGAGCGATAGGTTGAGGCAACATAAGGAGAAATACGATGTCCCGTAAGTTATTGGCAAGTGTGATTGTGATAATGCTGCTGTTCACCAGCTTGAGCGTGGTCGCCCAAGACGCACCGGCTCAAGGCGGCTCGATCACGATTGGGTTACAGGCTGGCAGTAATGTCTGGACACGTAACTTCAGCCCGTTCAAGGCCGGTGAATTTGATTCACGCGACTTGATTTACGAACCGCTGATCGTTTGGAACCCGGTCGATTACAGCACCCCGAACTACTGGCTCGCCACGGGCTACACATACTCCGACGATCTGAAGTCGCTGACCTTCACGCTGCGCGAGGGCGTGCTGTGGAGCGACGGCGAGGCGTTCAACGCCGACGACGTGATATTCACGGCGCAAATGCTGCTGGATAACCCGCAGATGGATGCCGTGTCCTTCAACATCGGCACCGTCGCTGAAAGCGTTGAGAAGGTCGATGACTACACCGTCACGTTCCACCTGAAAGGCGTGAATACGCTGGCGCACACGCTGTTGAGCGTCATGAATACCGTGCCGGAGCATATTTGGTCGTCCGTCGAAAAGCCGGCGGAATACGTCGTCGAGAACCCGGTCGGCACCGGCCCGTTCACGGAGGTCACCAACTTCCAAGATCAGGAGTTCACGCTGTGCCGCAACCCGAACTACTGGCAGGAAGGCCGCCCGTATCTGGACTGCATCAACTTCCCGGCGTTGAACGGCAATCAGGCCATCGCGCTGGCGCTGCTGGACGGCAGCGTCGAGTGGGCCGGCGTCAACTTCCCCGATGAGGCCAGTTTCGTCAACGCGAACCCCGAACACCATCACTACTACTACTGGACGGGCAGCGCGACACAGTACCTCGTCCTGAACACGACCAGAGCACCGCTTGATGACGCGCAGTTCCGCATCGCGGTTAGCATGTTGATCGACTATGACTTCGTCGTGGACGTCGGCATGGAAGGCGCGACGCAGCGCAGCAGCCCGACCGGATTCTCGTATACGCAGGGTGACGTCATCAGCCAAGATGCGCTTGCGCTCGCCGCCGAGACCGGCTTCAACAGCTACGACTTCGACCGCGGCACGGCCCTGCTCGACGAACTGGGTTATGTGGATGCCGACGGGGATGGCTTCCGCGACTATCCCGATGGCTCGCCGCTCCATCTCAACTTGCAGGCGGTGAACGGCTTCACGGCGTGGGTCGCCAGCACGCAGATCATGGCGCAGGCCTTCCAAGATGCGGGCCTCAACATCACCCAGACCACGCTGGACTTCGGCGCAGCGGTGACTGCGATGCGCACCGGCGACTTCGACCTCGCCATGTGGTTCGGTACGACAGGCGTTACGCCGTGGACGTTCTACCGCGACATGATGTACAGCGCGTTGATCGACGCCGACGGCGTGACCAGTTCCGCATGGCCGCGCTGGACGAGCGAGCGCAGCGACGAACTTATCGAGCAGTTCACGCAGACCACCGATGCGGAGGCGCAGGCCGCCATTATCGACGAACTTCAGTCGATCTACGTCGAGAACGCCGTCGCGATCCCGATGTGGGACGGGCCGGTATGGTACAACTGGAACGATACCAACATCACCGGTTTCCCGACGGAAGACAACTACTACGCGACTGGCGCGGTGACCCGTTCCAATACCATGCAGACGCGCTTGATCGTACTCAATGAGCTTCACCTCAAGTAGCTTGAGCGACGCATTGGGGAGGCCGCTTCGTGCGCGGCCTCCCCAACACGTCTTGAGGTGACGCTCTCTATCCCAAACAGAGGGTCTCCATGAAAGCCATTATGGTGATGTTCGACTCGCTCAATCGCCACATGCTTCCGGCGTATGGCAGCGAGTGGATACATGCCCCTAACTTCCAGCGTTTGGCGGAGCGAACCGTCACGTTCGAACGCAGTTACGCGGGCAGTATGCCGTGCATGCCTGCGCGGCGCGAGCTGCACACCGGCCGATACAACTTCCTCCATCGCAGTTGGGGGCCGATGGAGCCGTTCGACGTCTCCATGCCGGAAATCCTCAAGCAGAACGGGGTCTACACCCACCTCGCCACCGACCATCAGCATTACTTCGAGGACGGGGGCAGCACCTATCATACCCGCTACAGTTCATGGGAGTTCGCGCGCGGTCAGGAAGGTGACCCGTGGAAGGGTCAGCTCGCCGATCCGGCCTATCACGAGAACCTCAAGAAGATGCAGATCGGCATGTTCCGTCAGGACATCATCAACCGGCAGCATCAACCTACGGAGGCCGATCAGCCGCAGGCGCTGACGTTCAAGGCCGGGCTGGAGTTCATCGAGACCAACCACGCCGAAGACAACTGGTTCTTACAAATTGAGACCTTCGACCCGCACGAGCCATTCTTCACGCATCAGGTTTACAAAGACCTGTATCCACACGCATACGACGGGCCGGATTTCGACTGGCCCGATTACACACGCGTCACCGAGACACCGGAGCAGGTCGCGCATGTGCGTTACGAGTACGCGGCGCTGGTCAGCATGTGCGACGCCTACTTGGGCCGCGTGCTGGACGCCATGGACGAGTACAATCTCTGGGACGACACGCTGCTTATCGTCAACACCGATCACGGCTTCATGCTCGGTGAACACGACTGGTGGGCGAAGACCGTTCAGCCGTGGTACGAGGAATTGATTCACACGCCGCTGTTCATCTGGGATCCGCGCAGTCGAAAACAGGGCGAAAGGCGCGAGAGCTTAGTTCAGACCATCGACCTTCCGGCGACCCTGCTGGAATTCTTCGGGCAGGAGCTTCCGCCGTCGATGCAGGGGCGTCCGCTGCGGCCGGTCATCGAAGACGATTCGCCCATCCGCGAAACGGCGCTGTTCGGTATCTACGGGGGACACGTCAGCATCACCGACGGCCGCTTCGTCTACATGCGCGCCCCCGCCACGGAAGCTAACGCGCCGCTGTACGAATACACGCTCATGCCCACGCACATGCGCGAGATGTTCAGCGTGCAGGAACTTCAGCACATCGAGCTTGCGGAACCCTTCACGTTCACGCAGGGATGCCGATTGATGAAGATCGCGGGACGGGGCAATCAGGCGCACCAGTTTGGCACGCTGCTGTTCGACCTACAAGCAGACCCCGGCCAGCAGAATCCGCTGGTCGACGACGCCCTCGAACGGCAGTGGATCGCGCATCTTATCGAGGCGATGCGGGCTAATGACGCGCCGCCGGAGCAGTACGAACGACTCGGGCTTCCACAGGATGGGCCGGTGGAGGACGCGCATCTGCTGCTGAACAGGCAGCACGTCCAAGCCCTGTCAGCGATGGAGCCAGAGTTCATGGCGGTTCGCTTTCCGGTGATGCAGAATAACCCCCATCTGCTGCATACGGCGCTTGAAAGGCTCTATGGCGATCATCGCATCGGGGCCGTTCTGGATCGGCATTTTCCCAACTTGCGCGAAATGCCGAACTACTCGCAGCTGAAGCAGTTGACGTTGGGGCTGATGCGCTTGTTTATTCCACGGCTGATGTCACCGGAGAAGATGCAGGTGGTCGCCCACGAATTGGACGAGATCGACCTTATCGGCCGCTGACGTCCCGCGCTGAGATGGCCGGATCGCAGCTGTATCTACCCTGCTTGCCTGACGGCGGACGCCGCCGTATTAGAAACACAGAGGTGAAGACATGGAGAACCCAAACGGAACAGGCGCGAAAGTCCTCACGAATGCGGAGGTCGAAGCGCGCGTAGAAGTCATCCTAGCTGGCTTGAGCCTCTCGGAGAAAGTCGGACAGCTCACACAAGTCGGCGGCACGACCTTCATCGAAGGGCCGAAGCCGGAAGACGTTATTCGCCGTGGCGGGGCGGGGTCAGTCCTGTGGCTCAACGACACGCAGAAGTTCAACGCCCTGCAGAGGATTGCGGTCGAGGAAAGCCCGTCCGGAATCCCGCTGCTGTTCGCGCTCGACGTGATCCACGGCTACCGTACCATTTTTCCGGTGCCGCTGGCGATGGCCGCGTCGTGGGATCCCACCGTTCCCGAACGGGCGCAGGCTGTCGCGGCAAAAGAGGCCCGTGCCGCCGGCTTGCACTGGACGTTCGGCCCGATGCTCGATATCGCCCGTGACGCTCGTTGGGGGCGCATCGTTGAAGGGGCTGGCGAGGATCCACATTTGGGCGCGGCGATGGCAGCAGCGCAGGTGCGCGGCTTTCAGGGGGATCGCCTCGGCGCGCCGGATCGGGTCGTGGCCTGCGCGAAGCACTTCGCCGGCTACGGCGCATCGGACGGCGGGCGGGACTACGATCCGGTCTATCTGCCGGAAGGACTGCTGCGCAACGTGTATTTCCCGCCGTTCCATGCCGCTGTCGAGGCAGGCGTGGGGACGTTCATGAGCGCCTACATGGATCTCAACGACGTGCCGGCGTCTGGCAATCGCTGGCTTCTGCGCGATGTGCTGCGCGGTGAGTGGGGCTTCAAGGGCTTTGTCGTCAGCGATGCCCTCGCCGTCGGGAATCTCGTGACACAGGGCTTCGCCCGCGATAGGCGGGACGCCGCCTTCCGCGCACTCAGCGCTGGCCTCGACATGGACATGGCAAGCAACACCTATCCCGAACACCTCGAGGAGCTGGTTGACAGCGGCGCGCTGTCCGTCGAGCTGATCGATGACGCCGTGCGCGCCATCCTTGCGGTCAAGGTGCGCATGGGGCTGTTCGAGCAGCCGTATGCCGACGAAGGGTTGTTGGAGCAGGTTGTCGCCTCGCCTGAACACCGCACCGCAGCACGACTCGCAGCTCAGCGTTCCATGGTGCTGCTGCGCAACGAAGGCGCGCTGCTTCCGCTGGACAAAGGCATCAAGAACCTCGCCGTTATCGGCACGCTGGCGAACTCAAAAAGCGCGACCGAAGGCTCATGGATGGTGTTCGGGCACATCCCCGCGGCGGTCACCGTCCTCGAAGGCATTCGTGCCAAGCTGCCGGACGCCACCATCACGTACGCGCCGGGGCCGGAAATCGAGCGTGAATTCCCGTCGATGTTCGACATCTTGATGCCCGATCCAAACAAGCCCGCTCCGCAGACCCCTGAACAGGCAGAGGTCGCGTTCCAGCAGGCGGTAGACACCGCGCGCGGCGCCGATCTCGTCGTGATGGTGCTCGGCGAGCACGCCAATATGTCCGGCGAGGCCGCCTCGCGCGCATCGCTCGATTTGCCGGGACGGCAGGAAGAACTGCTCAAGGCGGTGGTCGCCCTCGGCAAGCCGGTTGTGCTCGTCTTGCTCAACGGCCGGCCGCTCAGCATCACTTGGGCGGCAGAGAACGTCCCTGCGATCGTCGAAGCGTGGGAACCGGGCACTGAAGGCGGTCACGCGGTGGCCGACATCCTGTTCGGGGACGTCAATCCGGGCGGCAAGCTGCCGGTGACCTTCCCCCGTAAAGGCAGTCACGCGCCGCTTTACTATGCGCGCAACCTCACCCATTCACCCGAGGGCAGCCGCGCGTATAATCCGCGCTATTGGGACGGCCTGCCGACCCCGCTGTATCCGTTCGGCTTCGGCCTGAGCTACACGACGTTCGAGATCGCTAACGTCAGCGTTTCGACGGCGCGGATGAAGGTCGGTGAAACGCTCACGGTTACGGCCGACGTCACCAACACCGGCCGCGTGGCAGGCGATGAGGTCGTACAGCTCTACATCCATCAGCGCGCGGGCAGCGACACACGTCCGATGCGCGAGCTGAAAGGCTTCGAACGGGTGACGCTTCAGCCCGGCGAGACGCGCACCGTCACGTTCCAACTGGGGCCGTCCGCGCTGCGTTACTGGAGCACGAGCCGCGGCGCGTGGGTACAGGATGCAGCAGAATTCGATATTTGGGTGGGTTCCGACTCGTTAGCGACGCTTCACGCCGAGTTCAGGGTCGAATCCTAAGCACGTTCTATACGGTGAGTCAGGAGAGGGCGAACGTCGTTTCGCCCTCTCCAATGCTTTCAAGCGGCTGTCAAAGGTGAGTGAGATATCATGGCATCGAGTCGCGCGCGAAACGGCACCATTCTTATCGCGTTCCTGACGTTCATCGGGTTGGGGTTATCGGCCGGTCTGCTGGGCGTGGCGTGGCCGTATATGCAGGCCGAGTTCGATCTTGCACTCGATGCGGTCAACGTCCTGCTGCTGCTGCAAACGATTACGTATACGCTGGCGAGCTTCATCATCGGCCGCATCATGGCGCGATTCGGCAGCGGCATGAGTTTAGTGGGCGGCATGCTGATCGTCACGTTGGGGATGTTTGGGATCGCCGTCGCGCCAACGTGGATGGTCGTTATCGTCGTTGGGTTCGTCGCCGGGTTCGGCAGCGGCATCACCGACGCGGGCCTGAACCTCTATGTCACCACCTATCACTCCGCACGCGACATGAACTGGCTGCACGCCAGCTTCGGCGTCGGGATCACGCTCGGCCCGCTGCTGATGACGTACTGCGCGCTCCATCTGAAGTGGCAGGTGGGTTACGTCATCGCCGGCGTCATTATGTTGGCGATCCTCGCGCTGCTCTTCGCGTCGCGCCGGCACTGGCGCAACGAGGGGTTCCAAAGCGCGAAAACACGCCGGTACGGCGTGCCAGCCTCGGCGAAACGCTGCGGCTCCCGGTACTGTGGTTCAGTATGATCGCCTTTCTCGCTTACGTGAGCGTGGAGATCGGCATCGGTCAGTGGGCCTTTACACTGCTCACACAGTCACGCGGGGTCGCCGAGGAAGCCGCCGGCCCGTGGGTCAGCGTCTATTGGGGAGTCTTCACCGGCGGACGTATCCTCTTCGGGTTTATCGCAAACCGCTTCCGTCCTACCCAGCTGCTGCGCTGGTGCTTGTTCGGCATGATCGTCGGCACACTGCTGTTGGCGTGGAATCCGCTGCCGATTATCGGTGAGATTGGCCTGATCGTCGTCGGCTTCACCTCCGCGCCGATCTTCGCCATGCTGATGATGACCACGCCGCAGCGGTTCGGCCTAGAACACGCCGAGAACGGGGTCAGCCTGCAGATGGTATCCGTTGGCATCGGGTCGGCGATCTTCCCCGGACTCATCGGGACGATCGGCCGAACCTTCGGCCTCGAGTCGATGACGGTCGCCTTTGCCGCGCTGGCGGTGCTCACGTTCGTGGCACATGAACTCGCGCATCTGGCCCATGCGAAACGGCTGGCGGTGGCCGGCGCTGCCGATTAGGGCGACGGCGACCGGTATCGTCGTGTCAGCCGCTTCCACGTCGCGGCCCTGATCGAGCCAGCGATACAGATACGACCGCCACACCGATCTACCGGGTGCGACGGCGTATCGTTTGCGCATGTACGACGCAAAACGGTTCCTCCCATGTGCGTGGGGACGACACATATACGTCAACTCAGACGGCATCGACAGCGCGGAGCGCCAAATCTTGTTCGAGGCTTTACACACGTTCGATGATGTCTTGGCGATGGATCGCCGGAACCTCGCGTTCCTGCTGCGTCATGCGGCCAGCGCTGGAGCCGAGGTACGGCTGCTGCCACGACGCCCATAACCTCAATCTGGTCGATCATGTCGAGGTCGAAGATCCGTATCCGGACGGTGACTTTGACTCCACCTACGCGGTGGTGCGCGACGGCTGTACGGCACTTCTATCTCAGATTTGGGCCAAACACGGCTTGTGATCGCGGCCGCCCCGCGCTGGTGGCGAACGCCAAACACACCGGCGGCATCGTTTTATCTACTTGCCACGAGAAGACCGAATTTTCAGGCGTTTTAGGCGAGAGCAGCTTTTGTGTGATTTCGTGCTGGGGAGGCTGGATTCGAACCAACGAATGGCGGATCCAAAGTCCGCTGCCTTACCACTTGGCGACTCCCCAATGATGCTGTTCAGTATAGCATACGTCCGCAACGGGTGGAACCCTGTCGGTCAGGACAGCGGGTCACGGCCGTCACCGGAGTATTGTTCGGGGTCTAGTCCAGCAAGCGAGGCGGAACCACTGCTCCACGAGTCGGTATGCTGCCGCCCGCGCATCACCACCCTAGAGTTCTGTTCGCCCGTGTTGTCCTCAGCGGCCAAGACGATAATCACTACCACGCTGACGTTGTCCTGCCCCCCGCGTTCATTTGCCAGCTCGATCAAGCGCTTCGCAATCGATTCAGGACTGTTCGCTTCGAGCGCCACGTCGGCGATTTCCTCAGGATGGACGTGCAGCGTCAGCCCGTCGGAGCACAGGATCAGCCGATCTCCGACGTCCAGCGCGACCTCATACAGGTCGACATCCATATCCAACGACTGTCCGAGGGCGCGATACAGGATATTGCGCATCGGATGATCTTCCGCCTCGGCTCGCGTGATGTGACCGGCCAGCACCATCGCTTCGACAAAACTGTGATCGACGGTGATCTGCTCGATGTGACCTGTGTCTCCCTGCACCAGATAGGCGCGGCTGTCTCCGACATGGCCGATAACCGCTCGCGTGCCATGCACGAACGCCGACGTCACCGTCGTCCCCATCCCGCGCAGATGGGGGTTCAGGTCGGATTGACGCACGATGGCGCGGTTAGCCTGCGCGATGACGTCCTTCAACTTATCGCCGACGACGACCGGATCGACGACGTGCGCCGGCGCAGACGGTTGAAGTTCGGCCGGCAGCAGTGCTTGATAGATCGTCTGTATGGCGATCCGGCTCGCCTCTTCGCCTGCCACTGCCCCGCCCATGCCATCCGCGACGACGGCAAGGGCGATGTCGTGCCGCGTCCACAACAGAACCGAATCCTCGTTGTTCTCACGTACGCGACCCGTATTCGACTGGGCATCACACGCCAGAACAACGTGCGGCTGCAGATCCGTCATGGAGCGATCCTTCACTGAGCGACTGCACCTAATTGTATACCAGTTGTTTAGTGCGGCAACGTTGATAGTCTGTGCAGCTGTCGCACGTTGGCTGAAACTCAGGGTACCCTGTCCGGTCGTGGTCAAACGTGCTACCCTTCTCGCATGAACCCACATTTATCCCAAACCGGTCGACAGACGATGACTACTGCGCCCCTGACCGACTTGTACCGGCTTGAAGACACCATAGACACCTACGCGCTCGGCCACTATGCGCGCGTCGTCGCCGCTGGTGACCGCCGCGCCAACAAGACGGTCGCGTTCAAGGTCATGCGCTCCGAGCACGTGACTCATGACGGCGACATGAAGTGGGAGTTCAAGGCGTTTTACAACGAGGCGGCGCTCTTGCAGCGGCTCGCCGCCAGCCCCTCACTGGTTCGCATGCACGACTGCGGCTACATCGAGTCCTCGACCGAACTGCCTGTCAACGGCCAGATTGCCTCGTTCGGAACGGATGTGGACGAGTTCACGGACGCCGCCGCGCGCTTTGCCGCGCAGGGTTGGCGCCCGTACTTGGCGCTGGATATCCTGCCGCGCCACAACAACCTGCTGTACGTGATGAAGCCCAATCAGCCGGGGACGCGCTGGCGTCTGCCGACCGAGGAAGGCATCGCGCTGGCGATGCAGTTCGCGCAGTTCTTGCAGGTGGCGCATCAGAACGGGGTGGTCTATCTCGATCACAAGCTCGAACATGTATATTGGGACGGCGCGCGCCTACACGTTATCGACCTCAACAGTTCACGTGCGCTCAACGGCGCGGCGGCCGATGCGCAGCAGTTCAAGGCGGATATCCACAACTTCTGCGTGGGCATCTTATACCCCGTGTTCACCGGCATCTCCGCGATCACCGGCGGCCTGCGCGCCACGCCGAGCAGCATGGCGGAGGTCGAAGCGCGCTACAAAGACATCCTCGTGCTCGACTTCGGCGTCGAACCCAGCCTCAGCCCGGCTGTTCAGCAGATGATCCAGCGTGGCGCAGCCATGGAATACGACACCGCTGACGACCTGATCGCCGAGCTGAACAAGACCGCCTCGCTGCATGGCTGGGACACGCCGCACGGCGAAAACACGCCGGCATGCCGTGCCGCGCGCGATCAAGTGCGGCAGGGGCTGAAAAAGCTGCGGCAGGGGCAGGAGTCAATCCGCGAGGCACGCGATATACTGCGTGACGCCCTGATCATCGACGACATCACGCCCGACATCGAGGACGAACTGCGTCGGGTGCTGCTGGCCGTCAACGCGATGCTGAACGCGCGGGTGATCCCCTAGCCGTCTAAAGTCGGTGGGTAAGACTGTCCGAATCACGACACCAGCCGAGTAAAAAAGGTTGGCGCTTTCTCATCACTCAACACTTTCAACTTCGCGCTTAGCGCACGCCCATCGCCGGCATCTGCACCGTCCAGCGTGTGCCTTTGCCCGGCGCGCTCGTCACACGGATAGAGCCGCCGAGCGCCGCCAGCAGGCTGTAGGCGATTGCCACCCCAAGTCCGCTGCCTTTGTACGATCGCACGACTTCGTTATCGGCGCGGAAGTAGGGCGTGCCTAACTGCGCCACCTCCGCCTCGCTCATGCCGATGCCGTTGTCGCTGACGATGATGTGAATTGCGGCATTTTCGGTGGTGGCGGTCAATTCGACCTTGCCGCCCTGCGCCGGCGAATAACGCAGGCCGTTCTCAACCAGCTTAGCCAGCGCCATCGACAGATGTTCGCCATCGGTTTGCAGCATCGGCAGTCCGTTAGGAACCTCGGCCTTGAACGACCGGCCCAAGTCCTCAATCGTCGGCTCAACTCGCTTCTCGACCATCATGGCGACGTTCTTGACGGTATCGAGCTTGGGCTTGATCGGAAGTATCCCGCTGCGCAGCTTGTTCAGCACGCTGAAGTCGGCCAGCAGCAGTTCCATCCGCCGTGAGTTAGCGCGGACGACCCCTAGCAGCTTGAGCTGCATCTCGCTCAGCGCGCCGCCCATTTCGGGCTTGGCGAGCATGTCCGAATAGCCGCGAATACTGGTCATCGGCGTGCGCAGCTCATGAATGGCCGTCTTCCAGAAATCGGCATTTTCGGTCATCATCGAACGCAAGTCCGTCCCGATCGCCGCGCGTGTGCGCTCCGCCTCGACCGCGTCCAACATCCGTCCCAGCACCTCAAGCTGACCGACATCGACCGTTCCGCCGGAACGGGCCGACTGCATGATAGCCGTCAGATGGTCGCGCGCTTTCTTGAGATCGACACTCATCCCCAAAATCCTTCGTGTGCCCAGCATCGCTCGTGCGGTGGCCGCGTGCCCCCCTGCGTAAAATAGGCGGTGATGCGCGCTTCCATGTCGTCCAGCGACACCCAAAATGTGCTGATCTGCGAGGCGTAACACGCGATCGCATCCATCTTAGCACGCATATCCTGTGTGGAGAGTTGAAGCGGCAGGAGCGACAGCGCGCCGGTAGTCACCGCCAGCGTCGCATCAACCGCCCCGGCCGTCTCGCTGTACGGGTAATCCTCGTATAACCACAGACGCGCACCGTGCAGCTTGGCCGTGATCGACATCCCCCACTGCTTCACCGCCTGATGATCGACGTGATTGCCCACGGCAAGCGGCGCATAGATGTCGGTCGCCCCGCCGATCAGATCGAGCAGATCGGCCGGAACGCCACCGGAGACCGCGTCCTCAGCCTTCAGCGGGCCGAAGATCGCCTCACCCGTGTCATACAGCGCCGCGCCGTCCGAATCCACACGGTAGATGCAGTCCGGCAGATCAAGGAAGGCGATCCGTGCGCCGAGGACACGCGCCGCCGCCTGATCCTCCCGCCGGCGCACTGCGCTGACTGCGTCGCCCACGTTCCAGCGCGTATGCAGCTCACGAATCAGCGGCGTATCGGGAATCGGCGGACGCGGATCGCCGCACATGGTCGTGACGATCAAGACATCGTGCCCGGATGCGGTCAACTGGTGAATCCATCCGCCGAGGCTGAGCGGTGCGTCGTCCGAGTGTGGCGAGAGGACAACGTGCATCAGGATTTGCCGCGCTTGGACGACGCAGATTTCGGTTTCGACTTTGGCTTAGCCGGTTCGAGAGCGGCGAAATAATCGCAGTAGGCGGTCAGGGCGCAGCGCTCGCAGTGCGGGATACGCGCCGTGCATGTGTCGCGCCCAAGCCGGATCAGGTAGATATGGCCGGCGTAGTGCCACTCGACCGGGAACAGACTCTCCATGACCGGATGCGCGTTATCGGCGGAGATGCCGTTGGGCAGCAGGCCGATGCGCTGGCCGACGCGGTGAACGTGCGTATCGACCGGGAACGACGGCCGGCCCAGCCCGAAGCACAGCACGATGGCCGCCGTCTTAGGCCCGATTCCGTTGAACGACGTCAGATAGGCGCGCGCTTCGTCCAGCGGCATATCGGCGAGGTGGTCGATATTGTACGCGCCACGCTCATCGTAAATGCGCTCCAGTACACGCTGAATACGCGGCGCTTTCTGGTTGCTCAGCCCGGCTGGACGCAGCACCTCGGCCAATTCCGGCGTTGGCGCGTCGACCACATCCTGCCACGTCGGATACTTGGCCTTCATCGCGTAGTACCCGCGATCCCGGTTCGTGTCGCTGGTGTTCTGGCTCAGGATGCAGCTCACCAGCACGTCCATCGGGTCAGAACCCGGCTGCCATTCGAGGTCGCCATAGACCCCGCGTAGGGTCTCGAACACGGGCTTGACCTTCGCCTTGCGCCGCTTCTCGTCACTTGTTTGTCTTGCCATCCGTCGATCCATCCTTACGTTTCTGAAATCTGTCCCAAATACGTCAACTGCGCCACCTGCTGCACGCGCCCATCCGAAATGCGCACCTTCCACGTCCCGGCCCGGTTCGGAGAGATCAACAGCACGGCGCCGTCGTTCTCCGTCCACGCCACTGGCCTGAGTACGCCTTCCTGCGGGACAGTGAGCGGCGTCTGCGTCATCTCCGTCAAGTCGACCCGCATGATGACGGTCGAGGTCTGTGCCGAACCCGACCCTAACCCGGACAGTGCCGTCTGCGCGTACACCGCGAAGCGGCCGTCCGGCGCGACCAAGACATCCCCGGCGATTGAATATCCGCCGCTGTTCGAGGCGGGGATCGACCATTCGGTGCCGGTCGCAAGGCGCACCACCCGCACATCAAACCCGCCGGCCTGCTGGCTGACGGCGAGACGTAGGAAATATCCACTGCCGAACCCGGCGCCCGTGAAATCCCCCGGTTCTCCGGGCAGGAACGCGAACGTGTCGCCGGGGTGTTCGGCGCTCAGATCAAGCTGGAAGAGGCCGGCGAACTGCGGGAACAGCATCAGCGTGTCGAGGCCGTCGGGCTGATAGTCGAGATATAGAATCGAGTCGTCCGGGCTGAACGCGACCGGGCGGGCGCGCAGACCGTCCGTGCGGGTTTCCTCGAACACGATACGCTGTGCTTCCCCGCTAACGTCCGCCACACGCGTCACGGTCGTCAGCATGCCGGCCCCGCCCTGCGTGATCGTCCACGCGATGCGCTTGCCATCGGCGCTGATCGCCCAATCGACCCGCGCGTCCTGCGCGCCGAGCGTGATGAACGGGTGCGGCCTGCTGCGTCCGTCCGCCCCGATCAGAACGACCGACCGCGTTGACGGGTCATAGGTCATCACCGAATCATTCAGCACGGCGAACACCGAGCCATCCGTCTGCACCGACTGTTCCTCGCCGGTCGCCAAATCAACGAATACCAGCGTGGCGCGCGCGCCGGGTTCGATGAACACCGCCGCCGAGCGCGCAGGTTGGGCCGTGCTGCCCAGCGCCACGCAGATCAGCGCCGCCAAGACCGTGATCGCCTTACGCACGCACCCACTCCAGCAGCATCGGCAGCAGCGTGCCAGACGGCCCGCGCAGGCTGACGTTCGCAATCCGCGAGATGTCGGTGGCTTCCGGATTGATCTCAATCACGGCCGCCCCGTTCTGCGCAGCAGTGTTCGGCAAGTTGGCCGCCGGGAACACCAAGCCGGATGTCCCGACGACGAGCATGACATCGCATTCTTCCGCCGCGTCCTGAGCGATGATCAGGTCGTTCAAGGCCAGCATCTCGCCGAACCAGACCACGTTGGGCCGCAGCCAGCTGCCGCAGTACGGACAGGTCGGCGGGGGCTGCGCGCCGTTGACGAACGCTTCCGGCGCGATCAGCGTGGGCGCGCCCCGGCAGTCCGCGAAGCACTTGGTCTCCATCAGCCGGCCGTGCAGGTGGCATACACGGGCGCTGCCCGCTCGCTCATGCAGGTCGTCCACGTTTTGCGTGATCAAGTCCCAACGCTCAAACAGCGCCTCGAACTGCGCAAGCGCGATATGGCCGGGGTTAGGCTCAACATGCGCGAGCTGCTCACGGCGTTCGGTGTACCATGTCCATACCGCCGCGGGATTGCGCTGAAAGCCCTCTGGCGAGGCAAGCTCCTCGAACGAATACCTCGACCACAGGCCGGTGAGCGCATCGCGGTAGGTCGGAACACCCGACTCCTTACTACGCCCGCGCCGGTCAGCACAGCAACGCGGCGCGCATTCCGCAGGTACGAGGCGGCCTGCTCCAGCCCGTTATCCATCCGCTAGCTCAGTCTTTCGACAATCGTGCCGGTACCCATCCCGCCGCCGCAGCACATCGTCTGGAGGCCGTAACGCTTGTCGTGCGTCTCCAGCGCGTTGAGCAGCGTCGTCATCAGGCGCGCCCCGCTGGCCCCCAGCGGATGGCCGAGCGCAATCGCGCCGCCATGCACGTTGACCTTCGCCATATCCGGCTCGAATTCCGACTGCCACATCGCGATCACAGCGGCGAACGCCTCGTTGACCTCGAACAGGTCGATATCCGCGAACGCCATGCCAGCGCGGGCCAGCGCCTTGCGCGTCGCGGCCAGTGGGCCGGTCAGCATCAGATGCGGGTCGCTGCCGACCGTGACCATCGACACGATGCGGGCGCGCGGCGTGAGGCCGAGGTGCTTGGCCCATGCCGAGGTCGTGACGATCACTGCTGCCGCGCCATCGGTGATCTGACTGCTGTTGCCGGCGGTCGTGACGCCGTTTTCTGAAAAGACCGGCTGAAGCGTCGCCATCTTCGCCAGATCGGCGTTCGGGCGGATCCCCTGATCGGCGCTGACCACCACCGACGCGCCGGCATCGTCCACTCCGTCAATCGGCGCGATCTCGCGGGCGAACACGCCGGATCGCGTGGCCTGCGCGGCCCGCTGATGGCTGTAGTACCCGATCTCGTCCACGGCCGCCCGGCTGATCCCCCACTTCTGCGCGATCTCATCGGCGGCGAGGCCTTGCGGGATCATGTTGTAGGTTTCCATGATACGGTCGGTGAACGGCTGTCCGCCGTGCAGGCTGCTGCCCATCGGAACACGCGTCATGCTCTCGACGCCGCCGGCGATCACCACTTCCGCCTGCCCCGACGCGACCATGCCCGCGGCGAAATGAATCGCCTGCTGACTGCTGCCACACTGGAAGTCGATGGTGGTCGCGGGGATCGAATCAGGCAGTCCGGCGTCCAGCACCACGTTGCGCGCCAAGTTGAACGTCTGCTCGTTGGTCTGCGAGACACACCCCATGATGACATGGTCGATCTCGTCGATGGGCAGTTTGGCCCGCGCGATCACATCACAGACGACATGCGATCCCAGCCGCACCGGGTGAATCTCGCGCAAGGCGCCGTTGCGACGCCCCAAGGGGGTACGCGCCGCGTCAACTATCACGATATCGGTCATCTTCGATCATCCCGCCACTCATCAACCAGACACGCCGATGATACCGCATCGGTGTGCCGGTTGACCTAAATCTCACATGATCTGCGCGCAGGCTTACTGCCGGCGGCGGCGCGCTGCAAGGACGATGACGAGGATGAGCAGCAGCAGGGCCGTCCCCGCGATCACGGCGATAAGCGCGACCGAATTCTCCGGCGCCTGCGTCCCCTGCGCGATGACATCGGTCAGCTCACCGGGCGTCGAGGTTGGATCGAACACGGTCGGCGTCGGCTCAACCGCCTCGACCGTCGCGGTCGCCGTCACGGGTTCGGGCGTGTCGGTTGGGGCCGGCGATTCGGTGTCGGTCGCAGTGGGATCAACGGCCTCGGCTGTCGTAGGCTCGGCGGTGGGCGTCGCTGTGACCGGGGCGGGCGTCGTGGGCGCTTCGGTCAACGCGACGCTGGTCTGCATCGCCGCGGCCTGTGCCGTCGCCTGATCCTGCGCTTGCGCGGTCGCGGCCTGCGCCGTCGCCGCCGCATCCTCCGCCTGTGTCGTGGCGAGCGCATCCGCGGTCGCTTGACGCAGCAGCGCCATCTCGGCCTGTGCCGTCGCGCGATCTGCGGCGTCAGCGTGATCTGCGCCTCAGCCGTCTGCCGCGCCACCGCGGTCTGCTCGGCATGCTCAGCGTCGCGTGTCACCGCCAACGCCGTCAGGGCGGCGCTCGTCGCGGCAGCTTCCGCCAATTCACGGGCCTGCGTGGTCGCGTTCGCGGCCGTCTCGAGGGTGGCCTGCGCTTCCTGCGTCGCGCGTATGCTGATGTCCGCCGCCGCAGTTAAGGTCAGTTCAGCGACCGCAGAGGCTTCGGCGTTCAGTGCGGCCTGCGCATCGACAGTCGCCTGCGCATCGGTCGTGGCTTGCGCGTCGGCGGTCGCCTGAGCCTCGACAGTGGATTGCGCTGCTTGCGTAGCCGCCGCAAACCCGGTCGCCTCGGCATCCGCCGTGGCCTGTGCGGCGCTGGTCGCGGCGAACTCGGCCGTCGACTGCGCCGCAGCGGTCGCGCCGGCGTCCGCGGTAGCGACTGCGTTGGCGGTCGCTTGCGCGATGATGGCGAGCGCATCGGCAGTTTGTGTGTTGTCAGGCGTGATCGACGGGGTCGACGTCGGTGTCGGGAACAGCAGTGGATCGATCTCGACCGCAAAATCGACGGCGACGCGTTGATCGAAGGCATTGACGACATCGACCGTTATCGTGCCGCTGCCCGGCTGTGCAAACCAGCCGTCCGGCGAAGCGAGCAAGCTCAACGGCGCGGGGCCGGATAACACCTCACGGCCATCCGCCAATACGCGGATATCCGCTTGATCGGACTGGCCGGAGACATCGACCGAAAGCGGGAATGGCCCGGAGATGACCTGCCCATCGGCCAAGCCGTCAATCGACACCACCGGCGGCAGCGCCGCAATCTGGACGTCGAGCGCGGCCGAGCCGGTCGTACCGGCCGAGTCGGTGACAAGGATCAAAGCGCGCTGCGCGCCGGGGGGTCAAGCGAGCCGGATCAAGCGTAAACACGAGTTCCGGCTGCGGCGTGAGATGCGTGGTCTCGCCCGCCAGCGTGACCGCCACTTCGGTGATCTCAGTCTGGCTGCTGAGGGTCAAAGCGACATCCGTCGGCTCGCTCAACGGGCCGGCGAACGTACTCGGCGACAACGTGATGCGCGGCGGAAGGGCGGCGATCTCCATCGTTTGGCTGACGGCCCCCTCAGCGCCGGATGCGTCGCGCGCGACGAACTCTATCGAGTGTGCGCCCGGAGCGAACAGGAACGGATCGAGCACAAAATCGGCCGGGAATGCATCAAACACGGCGACTTGAGCGCCGTCGACGCGCACATCGACCTCCTGCACCTCGGTCTGGCTTTCGACGTCGATCTGTACGTTGACCGGCTCACGGATCGCGCCGAGGGCTTGCAGGTCGGCGCTCAGCGTAATACGCGCTGGGATCGCGGCGACCGTCACCGGGACGCTGAGGTGTCCGGCATCGCCATCGACATCGGTGGCGGTCACGTCGAAGATGTAGTCGCCGGGCGGCACGGTGAACGGATCGAACGCAGCGCAAAGGGCGGCTCGGCGAAGCTCACCGACTGGCCGGCGAACGAGAAGTCGACCGAGGTGAGGGCTTGGTCGGCGGCCACGCTGGCGAGGAACGTGACGGGCGCGGCAAGCGGCGCGGTCGGGATCGGTGACAGACTGACAATCGGCGTCGGAATCGGCGCGCGCACCGTCGCCGCGTCGATATTGGTCACGCCGGCGTCGGTCTGTGCTTGCAGGGTGAACGGGTAGATCGTGCCGTCAAGCGGCGCGTCGAACTCCAGCGTCAGGATGTATTGGCTGCGGAACAGCGCCGAAAGGTCAGTATAGATCGCTTCGAGATCATCCGGCGACGGCGACTCGTAGAAGCGCGCGCTGCTCGACTCGGCCAGCGCTTCGAGGTAGCTGCGGTCAGTGCCGAAGCCGAGGCCGATGGTATACACCGGCACGCCCCGCACAGGCGACAAGTCCGGGCCGGCTTCGCGCGGATTGACGCTCGCGCCGCCGTACTCGGCCCCGTCGCTGAGGAGGATCATCGTCCGCCGTGGGAAAGGGGCCTGTGCGGCCAGTTCGATGCCATCGACCGCCGCATCATACAGCGCTGTCTGCCCGCCGAACTGCAGCGCATCGACCGCCGCGAGGGCCGCGTTTTTGTCTGTCGTAAAGCCAAGATCGACGCGTACATCGGTATTGAACGACATCACGGCGACCTGATCGTTCGGGCCGAGCCGGCTGATGAAGTCACGGGCAGCGGCGATCGTGCGCTCAAGGGGCGGGCCGGCCATGCTGCTCGACGTGTCGATGACAAGGACGGTAGCGAACGGGAGGTCTTCCTCGGTGACGTTCTGCACAGTGACGATGCGCGCGACCTCTGCAAGACGGCCGTTCAGATGGAAGTCCTCGAGGGTCAAGCCGCGCACGGTCTGTCCGACGCTGTCTTTTACGTCGACCGTGACGGTTATTGTCGGGGCTTCAGCGGCGTTGACGCCGGTAATCTCAAGTGACGTAGATGCTGCGGGGGTGTCGGGCTGAAATAAGAACGCCGGTAAGGCCAACAGCGACACTAACGTAAAGACGGCGAAACGTTTCACGGGAACCTCTCGCAGGGAGAATTCGAATAGTATAGGCGTGCGACCATTACGTGACGTTATACCCTACTTGACCTCCCTTGTCACCAATTCAGTAGACGCCCCGAACCGTGCGGCTATAATGGGGGCGAATCGCTGGAGGAGACCACATGAAATTCGACCTCGAGACCGTACGCGGGATTGCCGAGCTTGCCAAGCTGGAACTCACCGAAGACGAGATCGCGACCTACGCCGGTCAGCTCGCGCACATCCTGACCTACTTCGAACACCTGCAAGAACTCGACACGTCACAGATCGAGCCGACCGCGTCGGTGCTGCCGTTCACCAACGTGATGCGCAAAGACGTGGCCCAGCCGGCCCTCGACCCGTCCGAAGTGATCGCCAACGCGCCCGACAGTGACGCCAACCAGTTCCGCGTCAGCGCCGTGCTGCCGGAATAGCGCCATGATCCGCCGCCTTCTGCTCACCCTCATCGTACTAGCCGCCGCCGTTGGGCTGGCCGCAAGCCAAGACGTTACGCCCTCGCCCACCCTGCTCGCCCAAATTGACGAGCTTGAACAGTGGGCAACCGAGATTCGCGGGCTGCACGCGTTGTCGCCGGTCGACCGGCGCTTTCCAAACCGCAGCGAGGTCGAGGCGTTCATCGCCAGCCAGCTCGATGATCCCGAGACGCTGGACTTCTACCGCGATGCGCAAGTCGCATACGTGGCATTCGATCTGCTGCCGCCCGACTTCGATCTGGTCGCGTCGCTGCGAGAGCTGCTGGTGGCGCAGGTCGGCGGTTATTACGACACCGACACCAAATCCATGAACACGCTGCTGCTCACCGGCGGCGAACTCGCCGACCGCCTGCCGCTGCTGGAGCAGATCGTATACGTGCACGAGTTCACCCACGCGCTGCAGGATCAGAATTTCGATCTTATGAAGCTCTTGGGCGGTGAGGACGATGTGGCATTCGCGCAGCAGTACCCCGATCAGGCGCTGGCAGGGCAGGCGCTGGTCGAAGGTGACGCGACTGAGGTGATGACCGTCTTCGTTCAGCGGCTCACCGAAGAACGGCCGGCCGAAGTCCTGCGAGACTTTTCTGCACTGACCGGCGCGCTGGGATCGTTCGATATCCCGTCCGGCACACCGCCGATCCTCGAAGCGGAGCTGACGTTTCCGTACTTGAACGGCCAGAAGTTCGTTCAGGCGCTGGTGGCCGACGGCGGGTGGGCGCGGGTCGATGACGCCTTCCGGAACCCGCCGCGTTCGACCGAGCAGATCATCAATCCGGATGCGTATCTCAGCGGCGACGAGCCGATGGCGGTCGATCTGCCAGACATGAGCGCGGCGCTCGGCACGGGGTGGTCACAGCGATTCGACCGTACCGGCGGCGAGTTCTTCTTGCGGCGCTACCTCAGCACGCAGCTGTTGTCCTTCGCCGTGACACGCGCCGCGGGCGGCTGGGGCGGCGACCGCTACCGCCTGTATACCGATTCTACCGGCCAGTTCGCGTGGGTGTGGAAGCTGACGTGGGACACCGCCAAAGACGCCGATCAGTTCGCGTCGATTATCGACATGTTCATGACCTCGCGCTTTGGCTCCGAAGCCAGTGACGGGTGCTGGGTCGGCAGCGATGGCGCAGCGTGCATCGCTCAGGCCGGCCCCGGTGGAGATGTCGTCATCAGCCGCGCGCCGACGCTCGACTTGGCCGTCGCGATGCGGGACACCGCCGGCTTCTGAGTAATGCGTGATGAACAGCGCGGCGAGCCGCTTGCTGAACCGCGCGAGACACGGGGCGAGGTCTAGCGGCGTTCGGAACCTCGCCCCGTCTTGCTTGGCTTCGCTCACGCTCCGAGCGTGTAGCTGATCGGCGTCGACTCGTTGTCGCCTTCGTTGGTCTCCGGGATTTGGTTGTTCTCATCGAGCCGGATCACCGCGGTGCGGCCGGTTCCTGCCGGGTAAGGATCGGTGAACCCGACCTGCACGATTTGTTCTTCGCCGGGGGCCAGCCCGCCAATCGCGCCGGCCTCGACGACCTTGTTCCCGCTGTCGCTGCTGTTCACGATCGTGAGCACGGCGAAGAATCCGCCAGCCGGTTGATTACCGGTGTTGCGCACGCGCACGAACGCAATCGAGGGTTGGTTGGTGTTGATCTGGTTGATCCCGCCGCCACTGATCATCCGCATTTCCCAGTTGACGACGATCAGATTCGGCCCATCGCCGCTTGAGGCGGTCGGCTGCGCGGGGGCCGAAGTCGGCTGAACGATCGGCGCTGGTGAAGTCGCCGTGGCAGGTGGCAGCGTCGGGATCGGTGGGCCGGCCTCGCGCGGGAGCGAGTCCACCGGGCCGTCCGTCTCGACGATCTGGCGGAACACCCAGCCCTCGCCGCCGGCGAAGCGCACTTTGAGCCACGTCCCATCCGTGTTGAGCGCGAGGATTTCCGTCGACTGGCCGGCTTGGAACGTGCCTAAAGGCGGCTCGAAGTTGGTGCTTGGCCCACGCCGTACATTGACGATCCCCTGAAAGTGGCCCATCGGGATCGCAGAGGTCGCGCTGATCGCCGCGGTCGGGCCGGAGGGCAGCGTCGAGGTCGCCGTAGGCGAACTCACAACGGCCGCCTGTGTCGGCGTGCGCGGCGTGGCGGACGGCTGCACCGACGGGACTGCCGTCGTCGCCTGCACGGTCGGCGTGGCCGGAACGGTGTTCGTGGCTTGCGGCGTGCGGGTCGGCAGCGAGTCGATCACGGTGATCGTCACCACGGCCGGATCGCTTGGCGCGCCCTCTGCACGAAACGCCCGCGCCTCGATGCGATACGTGCCGGCGTCCTCCGGCGCGAACGACTGCGTGACCCCAAACGCGGCCGCGCCGGTCGGGTTCGGTTCGGGCAGCATCGCCAGCAGCACGCCGTCGATGCTGACTTCCACCCGGTCGATGTCCGGGCCAGCGTTGACGACCTGCACCTGCACGTTGACGGAGACGCCTTGCAGATACGTCGCGTTCGCCAGCGGCGCAGTGATACGAACCTGAGGCGCCCCCGCGAACTGTGGGATCACCTCGGTTTGCTGGCCGGGCAGACTCAATGTACAGCCCGCTGTGGTGAGCAGGACACAGAGCAGGATTGCAGTTGTCAGTCGAAGCATAGATCAAGGCCTTCAGCGCTTGCGCGTGCCTCAAACTCTACTTGATCACACCCCGACGCGCGAGTGGCGATTACCCACCGGCAGAGAAATCCTCGCTCAGCGCGGTCAACATGCCGACCTCCTGCACCTTGACGGCCACCCCGTCCAACTCGTCGGGGATGCGCTCGTCGGGCGACAAGTCGTCTTGCGCTACCTTGACCGACACCAACACGACAATGCAGTAGTACACCACATCAGCCGTGCCGTCACCGTCGGCATCCAGCGTGCCGATCGACACGCCAACGACATACGGCTTGTGCAGGAGATAATCGGTGTAGCGTTCCTGAACGGCTTTAACGTAGTCGATCGACGCACTGTAGGCGTAATCCGTCATCCCTGTACCCTCCGCAAATTATGGCGTGCGGCTAAAACGTCGCGTTGAGCGCCGCCAGCACGACATCGATAGGCGTGAAGATCGTCGCCATGGCCGACCCGGCGAACAACAGCCCGACGGCTTTGTTCTCCGCGCCGTCGACCACCAGCGACCCCGAGTCGCCGCCTTGACTGAACGGCTGGGCGATGATCTGCCCGGTGAAGCGCGCGGTGCGTGGGCCGCGCACGGTGACATAGCCGACGTTCACGGTCGCGTTGAGCAGGGTAATCATGGACTGCGTGTAATCGGTGGTGCGGCCGGCTTTGCGCACCGCCATGCCGATCTGCGGCGCTTTAGTGCCGGTGATCGTGCCGATATGCCGGATGTCGGTCGAAAACGCGGTCGGATCGTTCGGTTTGGCGAGCGCAGCGTCGAGCGCGTTGTCGACGGCGGCGTGCGCCTTAGCGGTCACGGCTGCGGACGCGGTCGCGGCTTGCGACGACGCCGTCTCAACCACGCGGCGGTCGCTCCCGCCGATGCGCGCGATTGTATTCGTGAGCGCCACCAGCGCCGACACCGCCGCGTTACACCCGCCGGGCTGCGGGTTAGGCGTCGGCGTCGGGTTGCCCGGGTCGGGCAGCGGGTTGTCGGCATCTTCGATGTAGCGGAGCGGGACGTACCGTTCCAGCGTCGCGACCGCGTCGCCGGGGTTTGGCCGCCGTCGGCCGGGCCGGGCTGCAAGATCGAGTCGCCCACCTGCGCGTCGTTGCTGTTGGCGAACACATGGTTATTGCTCAGCAGCAGCTTCTCGCCGGTGATCCGATCCTTGACGACCGCGCCCAACGTACCGGCGGTGATGGCGAAATGCCCGATGCTGACGCCGGGCGGAATCGTCGGGCGAAAGCGTGACGTCGGTGGCAGCAGCTGCAGCGCCTTGAGCTGGCCGACTTCGTAGACATCGGTCGGGATGCTGTCGATCTGGCGCGGGATGCGGGCCTCGGCCGACAGCGCCGTCAGCGGCAGCTTGCGTTCGACCAGCGCGACCAGCGCGATCGTATCCGTCCATACCCCCTCGGTTTCTTTCAGGCCAACGGCTACGCCGACCACATTCGGCTTCGACAGAATCTGGCTTTCGAATGTCGCCTGTACTTGCAGCATCTGCTGTAATACGGTCATACGGGCCCCTTTCCGCGTTTTACCCGTATTGTAACCCTTTTCGCGGCGCGCCGTGCTATACTGAGCCGCGATGCAAACGACGGTGCGACTGTTGGTGGGGTTGATCTTGGCACTGGTGCTCGCGAGCTGCGAGACCGGTGCGGTTGTGTTTGCGCCAACGCCGCTGCCGCCTGATCTTTCACCGCGCACGATCAGCCACCCGTCCGGCGCGTTCTCCCTGCAAGTCCCGCCAGATTGGGCGGTCTACACGCAGGACTCGAACGCAATCGCCAGCATGTCGTTCAGCCCGCCCGGTTACGACTCCCCCGTCCTCACGGCCGCGTCGATCCTGCTGGCGCAGCCCGGCGATGTCCAACAGCTTGCCAACGACTACCAGACGATTCACCGTCCCGACCTGCGCCGGTACGTCGAGACCGCGCGTGAGCAGCAGCCTGACGGATCGTGGCGCTTCAGCGGCGTGCGCACCCTCAGCGACGGGTCGCAAGTCCCGCTGAATACGTTCTTTGCGCTCAATGGGGCACAGGTGCTGCTGATCGAGGCGGTCGTCACAGGCGACGAGGCGCTGCGTGCATCGAACGAATACGCGGTCAACTCACTGCGGCCCGGTCTCGCGCCGACCTTAACCCCCTCCGATTTATCGGCGCTGTCGTTCGTCAACACCGCTGCCTACGAAATCCTCAACACGGCGGCATGGACGAACCCGACCGGCGTACTGTTCGTCACCGGGGAGATCGCCAACCACACCGCCCTCGCGCTTGAGCCGATTCCGGTGCGCGTCGCGCTGCTGAACGCGGCCGGCGAGGTCGTGACCGAAGCCAGCGACAGCACGATGGGCTATGCGGTGAAGGCCGGCGGATTCGCGCCGTTCAGCCTGCGTTTCGGTCAGGGCCAGCCCATTGACACCGTGCGCTTCCGCGTGCTGTTGGGCGACGATCCGACCCGTCCGCTAAGCGGCGTCATCGTCGGCGCGCCGGACTTATCGTGGACGGACGAGTCGACGTTCACGCCCGAAGGCCACCTGATCGTCAGCGGGACGGTGACCAACACGGGCAACCTACCCGTGCGCGACCCGCTGGCGGTGATCACCGTGTTCGACGGCTCCGGCGATGTCATCGGCGCGTGGTTCCAGCCGCTGCTCACGCCGGTCATCGGCGCGGGCGAGACGGTGAATTACGAGGTGCGGGTGCTGGAACTCGGCGGTGGCGCGCGCAACTACATCGTCGATATACAGGCGCGTGGAGGCTGAAATGGGCTTACCCGCGCGTTGGATCAGTCCGATCCACGGCGAATGCCTGTCCGCATACGCGGCGGAGGCCTACCTGCGCGAACACCATGTCCCCTGCCGCGTCAAGCGGGGTTCACTGTACATCCCGGCACAGACGGAACAGCGCTTCGATCCGGTTGAGACGCCGATGGGCCGAATGTTCCCGATGTCGCAGCTCGAAGCGATCCTCGACATGATTCGCTCACTAGCGCCCGGCCCCGAAGCGGACTATAATCCGGATTAGCAGCATATCGTGATGCTTGGATGGAAGGTCACCATGGAAACCAAGACAGTCGTCGTACCGAATATCGGCTGCAACGGATGTGTCAATTCAATCAAGACGGAAGTCAGTGAAATCCCCGGCGTGGTGAAGGTGGACGGCGTTGTCGACGCCAAGACCGTGACCGTGCAGTGGCAGGATCCCGCGACATGGGCGGCGATTGAAGCGAAGATGCGCGAGATCGACTACGCGCCGCAGTCTTAGCCCCCAAGCCGGCAGTGAGAGGGTAGCCATCCCCTGTTCTGCGGTATCAAAAGATCGACACTGCTGGGTGGTGGACGGCGCTCGTATCACGCAATCCACTCTGCTCTACAAGCCCCTCTCCGTGTGAGAGGGGCTTTCGATTCCAGCGGGCGCGTCACCTCGTCACCGGGGAAGAAGGCCGTGGCGCAGCAGTTATCGAAGCTGCACACGCCAGTTGTTGACGCTGACGACCACCCCGCCGTCACGGACGAACAGCACCGGCAGCACCGGCACATCGGCATGTACGAACGGGATCGACGGGCCGATCTGTTCGTCGTTGAAGAACACGGCGGCGGTGGCGGTGTTCGGGTCGCGGATGACGCGCAGGCGGCCCAACACGGCGTTGACGGCGCGCTGAGCGATCAACTGTTCGCCCTCCGGGCCGCGCTGATAAATGTTGATCTGGGTGAGCGTCGGCGCTTGAATCTTGATCCCGACCGGCGCGCTGCCATCGGCTGGAACCAGCATCAAGCCGAAATAGATCTGGTCGGGCGACAGCTGCGGATCATACGTCGATAGGCTGACCTGCGCTTCCACGCGGCGAATCCGCGCCGGCGCACTGTTCCCATACGCGGCGTCCAGCGTCACCCCGTCAAGGATGACCTGTATCTCGCTGCCGGTTCCGCCCGCCCCAGAGCCGAGCCGCCAGACTCCGGTGTCCGGCCCCGGCCCGAATTGATCGGCTGTCCAGCCCAGCGATTCAGGCGCAAGCCGCTGAATCAACGCGAGCAAGTCCTGTTCGCCTTGCAAGCCCTGCGGGGGCAGGGTTTCGGTGGCGGTCGGCGTGATCGACGGAGTCGGGCTTGGTGTTTCACTCGGCGTCCCGGTGGGCGCGGCCGGCTCGGACGCGAGGGCTTGTGGCTCTGGCGTCGATTCGAGCGTCGGCGGCTGTGTGGCATCGCCGATGGCTGCGACGGGCGTAATCAGTAGATCGCTTGAGGGCGCGCCGCCGGTCGCGGTCAAGTGTCGCCGTCTCGGTCGGGGTGATCGACGGTTCGGGCGTTACGGTGATCGTCAGCGCAACGCCGAGCGAATCGAGGCCGCCCGTCTGCTGCTGCGAATTGAACAGGCGCGGCCCGATGATGAGCGCAGCCGCCGCGATGGCCGCGATCAACACAAACAGCAGGATCCAGCGGCCCCACCACCGCTTCGGCGCTGGCTCAGATGCCGCGCGCGCCGTGCGTTTCGAGCGCGCGTCCGCCGGCGCAGGCTGCGGGTCGTCGTCATCATCGAGCGGCGGCATGACTGACGGAGTCAGGATCAAGTCCTCTTCATCGCGCAGAGTCGGCACCGGCTCACTGGTCGGCGGCGCGGGGAACTCCGGCGCGTTCTCGGTGACCGTGTACCAGTGTCGGTACAGCGAATACGCCGGATGCCGGTCGATGAACATGGCGCGGAACAGCTCGCTGAAGCGTTCGAGGCGCGCGCTGCGACGCACCCGTGTGTCGGTGAACACGGCGAGGAACTTCTCGTAGGTGTCGCGCCACTGGATAAGCTTCGCGGCTGTCAGTTCGCCGACCTGCTTGACGCTGATGTCGACGATCTTGTGATGCGCGTCGCGTACGGTATCCGGCGGGACGTCGGGCATCTTCTCGATGGTCTGACGCATGGCGCGCATCTGAACGGTGAGTTCCGCCGCGCCCCGGATGAGGTTCTCCAGCCATGCGCGGTACGCCGGCGCGACAACGCCGTGCGCCGTCTCCACCTCTTGCAGCTGCTTGATCGCGGACTCGATGCGCCCGCCAGCGACGCGAAACTCGCCATCGCCCCAGTCGCGCAGGGCCGCCTCGACATCCCGTAGACTGCCGGTAAGCGACAGCAGGCTCTTGTTCAGCGGGCTTTCGTCAATGGTGCGGCGCACGCGCTCGATGTGGGCGAGCGCCTGCGCGCCGGACAGCGTGTTGACCTCGCCGCTGATGCGGATCAGCTCGCGCTTGCGGTCGACGAATTCCTCCAGCGAGCGCGTCAGCGGATGGCGCGCGCCGGCTTCCCCGAATGCGCGCATCGCCGCCTCGCGGTAGAACTCATAGCTGGCGAACTGCCCCTCGTGCGCCTGAATCGTCGCGTTGAGCAGATAGTCGAACGCCAGCACACGCGTCGACGCCGTGCTGTGGCGCGCGAAGATTTCGACCAGCCCCCGGCTCATCGACTTGAGGTAGGCTTCGCGGCTGGGCATCTGCGCGTCGAAATCCTGCTTGAGCTTCGCCTGATCGGGTTCGTATTCGTTCACCAGCAGATCGAGCGCCTGTTTGCTGCGGCTC
This sequence comes from Chloroflexi bacterium OLB13, assembly GCA_001567485.1. Taxonomy (GTDB): domain Bacteria; phylum Chloroflexota; class Anaerolineae; order Aggregatilineales; family Phototrophicaceae; genus Flexicrinis. Next base: position 4,525 of record JZRA01000009.1, on the reverse strand, counting down.
GCACTGGCCGCCCCGCCGCGCTCGACCCACTCGCGGGCCAGCTTCGACAGGCTGTGCAGCTTAGATGCAGCGGCGCGTTCGCGTTCGTCATGGGCGATCTGGAGCGCGTCCTCGCCCAAGCGTTCGGCGTCGACCAACCGGCCGCGGTCGAACGCCTCCCACCCGTCCGCCAACGTGCGGCCCAACCCGCCGTACAAGGCGTAGCGCTCAACATAGCGCGTGTTCTCGACTACGCTGCGCAAATGGCTGAGCCATCCGGACAGCGTCGGGCTGAGCATCGAAACGTTGTCGATGGCCTGCGTCAGCGCGTTGACCGCCTCACCCCGGTTGCCGACAATCGACGCCGCCGCAAAATCCTTCCACTTGGACTGTGCCGACTTGACCCCGGCCAACATACTGTCGAGCGTGTCGTCGAACAGCACCTGCCGGTACGGGTCGAGTTCGGCTTGGGTTTGCGTCAGCCAGCCGTCGATGTCTGCGCCATCGGGGGTCGGCGTGTAGGTCTGATACGTCTGCAGACGCTGATACAGGCCCGCGAGCAGATGTTCGATCTCGTCCCATGCCGGGTTGGTCGGGTCAATCGCGCGGCTGGACTGCACCGCGTCGCGCGCATCGGCCGGACTGGTCACCGCTTGCCTGCCGACAACGTGCATGCAGTCGGCCAGCGCCATCGCCGCATTGGTCGCGCGGTCAAGCGCCCCAAGCGGCAGCTGGGTGTCGCTCAAGCTGTTCTTGACCGTCAGTGTCGTCAGCGGGGCTTGAAGCGCGGTCAGTCGATCCACCACGTCGCGGAAGCGATCACGCAGTTCGGCGACCTGCGTGTGGGGTTCCATGCTGTCGAGCGTCGTGCGCACTTCGGCCAGCACACGCCGCGGCTCGCCGATGCTCAGGCCTGCGCTGCCCAACGCCGACAGCGCAAGCTCAAGCCGGTACAGGTTCGGCCGTAGAAGCTGAACTTCCGGCACATGCGCCGAGATTCGCTCGGCGATCAACCACTGGGCCTTGCGCGAGGTGGCGTCTTCGCTGTCTGCCGCGACCAGCAGGTATCCAGCGGCCGCGAATTTCCCGTCGAACAACAAGTCCAGCCCGTCGAGAATACCGGCGGCGGGCGCACGTCCGGGCGTCATATCGTGCAGGATTTGCGCCGAGTCGATCAGCACATGGACGCGCAGCAGCCAATCGCCGCTGGCACGCTGCGCCAACTCATTGAACAACTCGATGGCGCGGGGGTAGTTGCCGCCTTCTATGTAGATGCGCGCGGCGTCCAACCCGGCCGCGAGGTCGAGGGCTTGCAAGCGCGATTCGATGTCCGCGCGGATTTGCTTGGCGGCCGGGAAACCGGGATCCATCGCCAGCGCGCTCTCCAACGTCTGGTTGAGCGCGATGAGGTCGTTCTTGCTCAGGTTGCTCTTGAGCCGGTCGCGGCAGCGCGCCAGCACCGAGTCGCGCTCGCGCTCCAGCGGCTGGCGGTATTCAGTTAGGGCGCGCTGCATTTCGATCAGGTACTGGTAGCGGCGCACAGAACGCGGATGCAGCGCCCGTCCGATGACCGCCCTCAGGCGCGGCTGAATGCGCGGGTCGTCCTCTTTGAAGTCGGGCGACCATTCATCCGGCGCGTCACGCGGGACTTCCGGCCGGCCGCCGCCGGTCACGATGAAGTACAACAGCTCGCCGACCTGATAAATATCGCTCTGCTTGCTGATCCCCTGCCCGGTCACTTCGTCGCCTTGCAGGAACACCGCGTTACCCCAGTCGATGACCTTGAGGCGGTAGGTATCGCGGTTCCAGAACAGATGCTTGGCGTCGACGTCGTTGTAGACGATGTCTTTACTGTGCGCGGTGTACAGCAGGTCGAGCAGGCGGTCGGCGATGACCAGCATCTCCAGTTCGGGGAGCCGGTCGCCCTGCTGAGACAGCCGCAGCACCTCGTCGGCGATGATGATGCCATCGGCGCGTTCGACCACGATATATTGGTGCGCCTGTCCGCCGACGATGTACTGTCCCTCGGCAACCAGTTCCGTCAAGACCGGGTGGCCGGCCAAACGCGTCAACGCCCGCCGTTCGTTGGCGATGCTCACTTCTTGAGCCGCGCGAATCGGGGGCGCATCACCGGGGGCCGGGCGCTTGATCACAACCGGACGATCCCCGTTCGCCGTGTCCACCGCCCGCAGCGTCTCACCACTACGCCCCCGCGGATAAATCAGGTCGTACCGGTATCGACCGTCAAATAGGCTTTCCGCCATGCAAGAAACTCTCCTGTTTGCCCCGGTGGCGCGCACCGACAGGCATCAGTCCCCTATTGTACCGACAGAACTCGCACTCGCAATCAACGGTGTGTCCGCCGCCGTCCGTGCTAAAATAGGACGTCTACGCACCCTGAGTAGAGGTATTACCGCGCGTGGCCCAGCGCCCCACCAACGGCGGCCGGAAACCCCCGGCAGCCCCCTCCGAACCCACCCCGCCTCCGATGAGCCGGCGTGAAAAGCTCGAACAATTCCGTGTCTCTCCGGAGTTTTGGGATACGGTGTTCGACAACATTCCGCCGTGGACTCCGGAAGTCGTCGCCGTCGTGTTGATCATGTTCGGCTTAGTGTCGTTCATGGCGCTCGCCGACGTGTCCGGCAGCGCGGCGATGGCGCGCGCGTGGGGCGGCGCGCTGACGTCGCTGTTCGGCTACGGCGCGATCCTCGTCTGCTTGGGCATCTTCGCGCTCGGCGTGTGGATCCTGCTGCCGCGTGTCGGAGTCCACGTCAAGCTCGGAATCCACCGTATTCTCGCCATCGAACTGGCGTTCTTCGCCGTGCTCGCGATGCTGCATCTGGCGGCGGGCGATGCGGAGTTCCGCGCGGTGGCGCGTGCCGGTCAGGGCGGCGGCGCGATCGGCGGCGCGTTGAGCAGTGTCGTGACCGGCATGATCGGCAGCGCGGCGGCGAGTCTCATGTTCGCGATCATGCTTGGGGCGGCGGTCGCGGTGGCGCTTGGCTTCCGCCGCGAGCATTTCACCCGCGGCCTCCAGTTTGTTGGGCGTGCCTTGAATCGCTTCCACGACCGCACCGACCTACGCTATCGCTATGCCGTCAACCAGCGCCGCGTAAAAGCCATCGTCGGGCAGGGGCGCAACCCCACATCCAGCTTGATGCGGATCAAGCCTAACCCCGAGCACATCCGGCCTTCGCTGCGGGATGCGCAGATGCCGCCGCTGGGGCTTGACGAGCCGAAGATCGCGCAGCTGACCGCCGAGGAGCAAGCCCTGTTCAGCCGTCCTGAGAAAGCGGGCATCGACCCGTCGAGTATTGGCGCCTTGCTGGCCGAGACCAGCGCGGAAGGCTATCCACTGGTGCAGCGGCCCGACGGACGCATCCGCCGCTATTTCACCGTCGAGGGCATCAAGGAACAGCGCAGATCCCTCAGGCGGGACGCCGCCCTGCCCTCCATCACACTGCTGAACGAGGGTGAATTGGTGGCGCCGGACGACGAGGAGATCAACAAGAACGTCGTCCTGATCGAGAACACCCTGCTGGAGTTCGATATCGACGTTGACATCGTCAACGTGCGCGTCGGGCCGACCGTGACGCAGTACGCCGTGCGTCCGTATGTCGAGGCGAAGGACGACCTCGGCGCAACGACGCTGCATCGCACGCGCCTGAGCAAAATCGCCGCGCTGACCAACGACCTCTCGCTGTCGCTGGCCGCTAAACGTCTGCGCCTCGAGACCCCCGTTCCCGGCCAGAACTATCTCGGCATCGAGGTTCCGAACCGTGTGCCGAGTGTCGTCACCCTGCGGTCGGTGTACGAGAGCAAGACGTTCGCCGACGCATACGCTAAGCGCAAGACCCCGTTGATGACGCCGCTGGGGCGCGACGTGACCGGTCAACCTATCGGCATCGACATCGCCACCTGCCCGCATCTGCTCGTCGCCGGCACGACCGGTTCCGGCAAGTCGGTGTTCATGGCCGCGACCATCACGGCGCTGACTCTCGACAACACGCCGGAACAGCTGCGCATGGTGCTGCTCGATCCGAAGATGGTCGAACTCAGCCGCTTCAATACGCTGCCGCACCTGATCGGCCCGGTCGAGACCGACATCGACCGCATCGTGGCCGCGCTGAAGTGGTGCGTGACCGAGATGGAGCGCCGCTATAAGCTGCTCGAAGAGGCAGGCGCGCGCCATATCGAGGCCTTCAACGCGAAGATGGGGCCGCGCCGCCGCAAGGATCAACTGCCGTACATCGTCATCATGGTGGACGAAGTCGGCGACTTGATGATGAGCCGTGGCGAGGAGACCGAGGCGGCCATCGCCCGCCTCGCCCAAATGGCGCGCGCGGTCGGCATGCACCTTGTGATCGCCACGCAGCGGCCCAGCGTCGACGTACTCACCGGCCTGATCAAGGCCAACTTCCCATCGCGCATCGCGTTCGCGGTGGCGTCCGGCGTCGACAGCCGCGTGATCCTCGACACCGGCGGCGCAGAGACGCTGCTGGGCAAGGCGATATGCTGTATCTTGCTGGGCGACGCGGCCGGCCCG
>JZRA01000008.1 GCA_001567485.1 Chloroflexi bacterium OLB13 | reverse complement strand
TACAGCGAGCATAACGCGAGGAGATCGACAACGAGGTGCGCAGCATTTTGCAGCGCTGCTACGACCGTGCCAAGACGAATCCTGTCCGAAAGCCGCGAAAAGCTGGACACGCTGGCCGACGCGCTGATCGAACACGAAACGCTCGACCGCAGCACGTTCGAGCAGTTGATGACCAACCTGACCGGTCAGCAGAACGCGCAGACGCCGGCGCTGTTCGACACGCAGCCTCCGCAGGAGTAGCGCGGGCAAGGATCATACGCACGACGGGCGGCCCACGGGTCGCCCGTTGAGTTCCGCGCCCCCGATCCGAACGCATAGGAGTTGGGTACTAACGGGTAAGTCCCCGTGCGGGGATGAGGGTTGGGGGGTATTTCGCGAAAATAAAACGCCGTGGAAGACCGAAGCCGGTGTTCGTAAGTCGAGAGATTCGGTCTCCCATCCTGCACCGGTTAGTCGAGCTATACGGCGCGGTGTTTTCTCATCACCCATCACTCATCACTTTCAACTTCGTGCTTAGTCCCCACGGCGGTTTCCTACACATTGAGCGAGTTGAAACGTTAGCGCGAAGAACTGCGTAGTAGAACAACATGGGCTGTAGAGCAGACGCGCGCACGTCACCGCCCCATCGTACGCCGTTACGTCGTACTATTAGTCTTGGAGTGTGCTGCATTCGCGGAGGCAGGAGATGAAGGCAGTCGTATACGAGAGCTACGGATCTCCCGATGTCCTCCGGCTCGTGGACGTCGCCACCCCGATCCCGCAGCACGACGAGGTGCGCGTCAAGATCGTCGCTACGACGGTGACGGCCGGCGACACCATCCTGCGCAGCCTGCGGACACGCGGGCCGCGCTGGAAGCGGCCGCTCGCGCGCGTTCGCTGCGGCGTTCGCAAGCCAAGACGGCCTATCCTCGGCATGGAAATCGCTGGCGTTATCGACGCGGTAGGGCGCGATGTCACGCGGTTCAGGGTTGGCGATGCCGTGCTGGCGTCCACGTTCAGCGTCCATTTCGGGGGCTACGCAGAATACAAGTGCTTCCCCCAAGACGGCATGATTCTGAAGAAGCCGGCGGCGATCCCGTTTGAGCAGGCCGCCGCGATTCCGGACGCAGGCACAACCGCGATCCGCTGTCTGCGCAAGGGCGGCATCAAGCGGGGGCAGTCCGTGCTGATCTACGGCGCATCCGGGGCGGTCGGCACGTATGCAGTGCAGATCGCCAAGCACCTCGGCGCTGAGGTGACCGGTGTGTGCAGCGCGGCGAACACCGAACTTGTGCGCTCGCTCGGCGCAGCGCACGTCCTCGACTACACCCAGCCGGGATTCGCCCTGCCTGAACGCGCCTTCAACGTCGTGTTCGACGCCGTTGGCAAGCTGCGGCCTGCGCTTGCCAAGCAGGCGCTGAAGCACGGCGGCACGTATCTCAACGTCCTCACCGACTCCGACGGGCCGGAGCGCCTCGAAGAACTGGACGCCATCGTCGATCTGATCGAGGCGGGCGCGGTGCATCCGGTGATTGACCGCTGCTACCCGCTGGAGCAGATTTCCGAGGCGCACCGTTATGTCGACAGCGGGCGCAAGAAGGGCAGCGTCGTCGTCACCGTGAGCAGCATCCCGCCGACCCCGGATTAGAGTCCGAACGCCGTTCTCGATTGCCCCAGTCTTGCGATCTGTCACGCTGGATCGTCGGGCGCGGGCTGCACAACCGGTGGATCAACGCAGGACGCGCGCCGTTCCGGGTTATACTCTGCGCATACGCCGAGGTTTCCGGGTCACGATTCGACCATGCCCGCCGCTGTCATTCTGTTGGTTGACGATACACCTCTCAACAACGAAATCCTACGTATCGGCCTCGGGCAGAACGGTTATCAGACGCTGACGGCTTTGAGCGCCGAGGCGGCGCGCGACCTGCTGAAAGAATCACTGCCGGACCTGATCTTGCTCGATATCTTGATGCCGAAGGTCAACGGCTTCGAGTTCTGCGCCGAACTCAAGGCTGATCCGCGCACGCGCGACATTCCCGTGATCTTCATGAGCGCGCTGCACGAGACGGTCGACAAGGTGCGCGGCTTCAGCGTCGGCGGTGTGGACTACGTGACCAAGCCGTTCGACATGGACGAGGTGCAGGTGCGGGTGAAGACGCATCTCACGCTGTATCAGCAGCGCCTTGAGATCGAGCGGTTGTATGCGCAGGCGAGCGAACTAGCCGCGCTGCACGAACGCCAGCGGATCGCCCGCGACCTGCACGACTCGCTCAGCCAAAGCCTGTTCTCGATCAATTCAATCGCCGAGGCGCTGCCGCGCATCCTGACCAAAAGTCCCGACCGCGCCGTGAAATACGCGACTCAGCTCGCCGGGATCACCCGCAGCGCACAGGCCGAGATGCGCGCCCTGCTGCTCGAACTGCGGCCCGAAGCGCTAACCGGCTCCGACCTCGCCGACTCGCTGGTGCAGCTTACCGGCATCTTTGCCGCCAACAGCAGCTTGCAAGTGCGCCACGACCTGATGTCCGGGATCCCGCTGACAGCCGAGCAGAAGACGGTCTTCTATCGGGTCGCTCAGGAGGCGTTCAACAACATCGCCCGCCATGCGCAGGCGCACTTTGTCCGCATTTCACTGCGTAAGCTGCCCCAAGGCGCCGAGCTGGTAATCCGCGACGACGGGCGCGGCTTCGATCCTGACAGCGTGCCGGGCGGTCATTTCGGCCTGCGCATCATGCAGGAGCGCGCCGAGAGCATCGCCGCCGTGCTGACGATCACCACGCAGCCCGGCGCTGGGACAACGGTAAGGATGACGCTGTGAGTATCCGCCTGATCGTGGTTGACGATCACTTCCGCGTGCATCAGGGCTTGGAGGCGTTGGAGGACGTGTTCGACGACCTGACGATCGTCGGCCATGCCAGCAACGGCAGCGAAGCGGTCGACCTCGCCGCGCAGCTGCGTCCCGATGTCGTGCTGATGGACGTGATCATGCCGGTGATGGACGGCATTGAGGCGACCCAGCGCATCCACAGCCGCTTTCCGTCGATTAAAGTCCTTGCGCTGAGCAGCTTTCAGGACACCGAAAGCGTCAAGGCGATGATCAAAGCCGGCGCCGTGGGCTATGTGCTGAAGAACACAACGATTGACGACCTCGCGCAGACGATCCGCGCGGCGCACACGGGGACGATTGTGCTGGCGCCGGAGTTCGTCAGCATGCTGCTCGACACACCCCCGCCGGCGGACTCCACGCCCGCGCACGCCAGCAAAGACTTCGGCCTGACCCAGCGCGAACGCGAAATCCTCAAACTGCTCGTGGACGGCAAGAACAACTCCGAGATCGCCGCGGTGTTGGTCATCAGCATCTCGACCGTCAAATTTCACATCAGCAGCATCTTCAACAAACTCAGCGTAACCAACCGTGTCGAGGCGGCGCGTGCCGCGTTTGAACACAACCTGCTCGACTAGGAAATCCACCCGGTATGACGTTCCTCACGCTCGACCACCTCTGCGCCGCCTTGAATCTTGAGTCGTTCGACGTTGAGGCGGCTTGGCGCGTGATGGCGCCGCGCGGCCGAATCGAACGGCGGGCTGACCCACCGCCTAAGCAGGCCGGCGTGCTGGTGCTCCTCACCGGCGAGGATGGCGACCTTCGCGTGATGCTGACGCGCCGCACCGAGCGCCTCAACGGCCACCGCGGACAGATGAGCTTTCCCGGCGGGCGGCGCGACGACAGCGACCGCGACTTCGCCCATACCGCCCTGCGGGAGACCGGCGAAGAACTCGGCATCGACACGGCGGGCGTCGCCCTGCTTGGCGCGCTGACGCCGATCTATATCCCGCCCAGCCATTTCGACGTGTTCCCCTACGTCGCCTATCAACGCGTGCTGCCGCCGCTGATGCCGAACCCGGACGAGGTCGCGGCGGTCTACCCGGTCGCGCTGGCCGACCTGTTCGACCCGGAGAATCGTATCGTCACGGAGATCGAGACGGTCGCCGGCCCGCTTACTGTGCCTGCGTATACGCTGGGCGGGCAGATCGTGTGGGGTGCGACCGCCGTCATCCTGTGTGAGCTGGAAATGCGCCTGCGCGCGGTGCGACACGGCACGGGGTAACGGCGTTACGGGTGCGCTTGCGCTTCGTTAAAATCCAGCAATATCCATTGATTTCCCACAAAATCACGTGCATTTCCCCGTGCGATTGGTTAGCATTTACGGACGCTAATGCAGCTAACCAGCGCCGAAAGGCTCGCTGTTCTCATGTTGATTAACCGTCGTCCGTGGTCGGCGCGCCGTTCCCGCCGCCGCTTCAGTGCACCCCTGACTCTCTTGACCGGCGCGCTCGCCGGAATCCTCGTGCTGGCGCTCGGCTGGCTCGGTGGCGCGCTCACGCCTAAGCCGCAACCCGACCTCAGCGGCCTCGGCGATGCGCAGCGCGCGTTCGCCGGCGGCGACCTCGACGGGACGGTTGAGGCCGCCGAACGCGTGCTCGCCGTGACGCCGGGACAGCCGGACGCCGCGCTGATGATGGTGCGCGCGCTGATCTATCGCAGCTACACCGATTGGGATCGCGCGGCCGACCGCAAGCGCGCATTGGACGTCGCACGGGCGGCGATCAACCGGGCGCCGGACTCGGCGGATGCGCAAGCGGCCTACGCCTTCGCCCTGCATGCCGATGGACAGCGCCTCGCCGCGTTCAACGCCGCCGAGCACGCGCTGCAAATCCAGCCTACGCATACCATGGCGCGTGTCGTCTATGGCCTCGCCTACGCCGGCCTCGGCAGCTTCGACCGCGCATTGATCCAGCTTCAGCAGGCCGTGAAGGCGACCGATTATCAGGTGGACGCCCTGCGCGCTCTGGCCGTCGTCCAGTCCGACGCGGGCCGCTATCGAGATGCCGCCAACACCGTCGATAAAGCGATCGCGCTCAATTGGGGCCTGATCCCGCTGCACTTCGAGCGTGCCCTGTACGCGCTTCAAATCGGCGACGGCGGCGCAGCCAGCACGGCTTACCTGCGGGTGCTCGCGCTCGACAGCGAGAACGTCAAGGCGCGCCTGCGGCTGTGCGAGCTGCACTCGACGCTGCGCGAGTTCGATCAGGCCATCCGCACCTGCACCGAAGTCACCGAACGCGCGCCGGACTGGTCGGCGGGCTGGCACCGCTTGGGCCGCGAGTACTTCCTGCTCGGCGATTTCCCCTCGGCGCAGGCTGCGTTCAACCGCTGCTCGACACTGGAGTCCATGCAGAACGTCGCCCCGGCCGAGCGCACCTTCGAGTGCTGGTATCTGCAAGGCCAAGCCGCCGCGCTCAACAATGACTGCGATGCCCTGTGGGCCACCTACCGCGAGTTTCAGATCATGGCGCTTGGCGGCCCTCTTGCGCAGACGTGGGTTTATCCGCCCGAAGGCCCGCCCAACTGTCCACGCGCCACGCCCACGCCGCCGCGCTGATCCCCAGTTACCGGGGGTCGCCGGGGCATCGCGCAACTTCAGTCTGGCTGCTCCGTATATCGCATTAACGCGATAACAAATCTTGGAGCATCCAATCATGACTCACCCGACGACCACTCCCACCCATTCAGAGAACGGTGATGCGTGCCGCAGCGAATGGGAAACTTGGAAGCAGCGGTGGAACGCGAACTTCAGCGACGGTCACCGCAGCCAGTTCGAAGTTCGCCTGCCCAACGGCCGCACGTTCTCGTTCAGCCTCGGCCATCTGCTCCTCGCCGGCCTGCTGCTGTTGTGGCTGCCGTCGAACTGGGTCATCTTCGCCATCGTGCTGAGCATCGCGTGGCATTACGGCCTATTCAGTTCGTCGCACGCTGCTGACGAGAAGCCCAAGCGCAAAAACGACGAACCGCTGCCCAGCGACGACGTCGTCGAGTTCTAGCACACGTATCGCACAATCCATCAACAGCCCACGCCGCGCATGTGACGTGGGCTGTGTTGTTTAGCGAGGACGGAAGCGCAGCGCCCCCATACCCGCATCACCCGGCCATGCGGGTGACGTGATTCGTCAGGCGTTCCGCGCCCGTTTCGGTGATGAGGTAATTGTGCTCGATGCGGCCGGCGAACCCGCTGCCGTAAGCGCCCGGCTCAAGGGTGACGACATCGCCGGCGACGAGGCGCTCATCGCTGTCAGGGACGAAGTACGGCGGCTCCGGGTGGCCGAGGCCGATGCCGTGCCCGGCGTGATGCGGGAAATGCGCACCGAATCCGTGCGTATCGAGCGCATGGCGCACGGCGTGATAAACATCCGCGGCGCGTGTGCCGGCCCTGAGTACCGATTCGCCCGCGGCGAGCGCGTCGTGAAGGGCATCGTCGAGGCGCTGTTGTACCGCGCTGAGGCCGCCGCCCACCGCAATCGTCGCGGTGAAATCAGCGCGATAGCCGGCGATGACCGGGAAGATGTCGGCGATCATCACGTCGCCGGGGAGCAGCGCGCGCGTGGTCGGAGGCCCGCCGACATATTCGGCGCGCGGCCCGCTGACGAAGTCGCCGAGCATGTGCACCGGCCCCGAAATGGCGCGGGTGATCGCATCCTGCGCGGCGATGAACGCGTCGATCTCGGTGATTCCGGGGCGGATCGCGGCGCGCAGGGCGGCATGACCGGCCTCCACGGCGCTCACGGCCTGCCGGATGAGCGCCAATTCGTCGTCATCCTTGCGGCGGCGCAGGGCGCGCAGCGTGGCGTTGAGGTCGATGCGCCGCACGGCGGCGATCCCGTCTGGCAGCCCGCCGCGCTCGTACCCGATCGTCTGGGCGGCGCGATCCTCGATCTGCCGATTCAGCGCGCCGACGAATGCGCCGTACGGGTCGGCGCTGCTGAGGCTGGGCGGTTCCGGGCTGTATGACGGATAGACGACGACCTCATCGGCGAAGCCCCCGCGCGCCTGAGACGCCATCATCGCGTGGGTTAGCAGGGCACACGCGCCGTCACGGTCGATCAGCAGGGCGTGCGCGCCCGCTGAGCCAAGCGACAGCGAGCTGAGCCAAACGCCGCTGAAATAGAGGATGTGGTGCGGGTGGGTGAGGATGAACAGGTCGGCCTCGACGGCGGCGCACAACCGCTGACGACGCGCGGCGCAGCCCTCTGCGGTGAGTTTCAGCATGTCGGATGCTCCTCATTTCGAGCGGACTACGGCTTTTCGGTGATCGTGAACTCGTACTTGTCCGTCCGGTAATAACTCACGCTCGACTCGATGATCTCGTGGTCGTCCAGATACGCGATGCAGCTCACTTGCAGCAGCGCGTCGCCGGGCCGAACGCCGAGCAGGTCGGCCTGCGACTCGTCGGCGGAGAGCGCGGAGATGCGATGCGTGATCGAGTGGATCACGAGGTGATAGTGGCTCGACAGCACGCCGTACAGCGACTCCGTGTTGAAGTCGAAGCGGTCGATGTCGGCGCAGCGTTGGGTCAGGATGGTTGTGTACTGTAAGCCGATGGGCTGATCGCCGCCGTAGCGCAAGCGCACGAGATAAAGCACGGCCGGCGTGGCTGTCGCGCAGGTCCTTGGGGGCGTTCGTGCCGACCACGCCGCGCGCGGCGTGCAGCACCCGCGAGCTGGCGGTCATGCCGAGGTCGGCCATCTGATGGGTGAAGCTGCGGTCGAGGTAAAAACTCTTGCGATCTGGCTCGGCCAGCACCATCGTGCCGCGCCCGGCCCTGCGCGCAATCAGCTTCTCGGCGACGAGGCGCGAGAGGGCCATGCGGATAGTCTGCCGGCCGACGCCGTACAGCTTGGACAGCTCGACCTCAGGGGGCAGCAGGTCGTCAGGCGCGAGCATCCCTGAGCGAATCAGCATTTGCAGGTCGATTTCGACCTGATGGTACAGCGGCACCGGGCTGTTAGGATCAACCGGCTGAATAGGGAGCTTGGCCGGGAGGACTGGATTGGGCATCACACGCTTCTTTGACGGCAAAAAATCCACTCTCTTGGTCTCATGATATGTTTGACACGCCGGGTACGCTCGTTATAATCCGCCTTGAGAAATATCCGGATATTCGGACTATAAACGCGATACCTGTAGTATAGCGTTGAATCTGCCTCTGTGCCGCCGATACCGGATCTTTCTACCGGAGCAGACAAGGTTGATGAGGTGAACTATGCGTAGCAGATCAATCGTTTCTTTCGCCCTCGTCGCACTCCTGCTGTCGCTCGCCTTCGGGGCCAGCGCGCAGATCGAGGACTGCGGCTCGTGGACAATCGGCGTCTCCAACAGCTTCGTCGGGAGCGAGTGGCGCACGCAGATGGTCGCCGACATCGAACAGACCGCCGAGCTGTTCCGCGAGGCCGGCTGTGAAATGGAAGTGGTCGTCGAGAGCGCCGACACGGATGTTCCCGGCCAGATTCAGCAGATTCAGAACCTGCTCAACCGCGGCGTTGACGCGATCATCGTCAACCCGGGCGACGTCTCCGGCTTGAACTCAGTCCTTGAGGAGGCGGTCGAGGAAGGCGTGGTCGTCATCGCGGTCGATCAGGAGATCGGCGCGGAAGGCGTCATCAACGTCGTCATCAACCAGAAGGAATGGGCGAAGATCAGCGCCCAATGGGTCGCTGACAAGCTCGGCGGCGAAGGCCGCCTGATTTTGATCGAAGGTTTCGTCGGCCACCCGGCGAACGAAGCCCGCATGGAAGGCGTCGCGGAGGTGCTGGCGGAGTACCCCGGCATCGAGGTCGTCGGCCGTGAGACCGGCAGTTGGGATCAGGCCACCGGCCAGCAGGTCGCCAGCGACTTCCTCGCCTCGGTGCCCGATATCGACGCGATCTGGACACAGGACGGTATGGCGATGGGCGCGCTGACGGCCGTCAATACCGCCGAACTTGAGACCAAGCCCATCGTCTCGGGCGAGGCCCGCGCGGGCTATCTGACCATGTGGAACGAGACGCTGGCCGCGAACCCCGACTTCGAGTCCATCGGTGTGGTCAACCCGCCGGGTGTGGGCGCGAGCGGTCTGCGCGTCGCCATGGAAATCCTGCTGGGCGGCACGCCGGATGAGAGTCAGTTCGCCGGCCCGTTCGGCAACAGCTTCTACGTGCCCATCCCGTACGTCATCGACAGCGAGCACTTCGCCGACTTCTACGCGATCTACAAGGATGCCCCGGACAGCTTCACGCTCGACGGGATGATCACGCAGGAACAGGCCGCGTCGTATATGGTCGATGGCGAGCCTGCGCTTGAGGTAGCGACCCTGCTGCCCGGCTGGCAGGTGTTGGACGAGGAACAGCTGGCCGCGCTGGCTGAACTGCTCGACTCGCTGGCGGCCGAAAAAGAGGGCTAAACGTATGTCTGTCTCCCTTTCCGCCAAGCAGGTCGTCAAGCGCTACGGCGGCGTTGTCGCCCTTGCCGACGGCAATCTCGAAGTCGAAGCCGGCGAAGTGCTGGCCCTGCTTGGCGCGAACGGGAGCGGCAAAAGCACGTTGAGCAAGATCATCACAGGTGTAGTTGCCCCCAACGAGGGGCAGCTGCACCTCGATGGCAAGCTCGTCAGCTTCAGCTCGCCCAACGACGCGCGCAAGGTCGGCATCACCGCGGTGTATCAGGAACTCAGCCTGATCCCCGACATGACGGTGATGGAGAATATCTGGCTCACGCATGAGCCGCGCACGCTGTGGCGGGTGAACAAGGCGGCAATGCGCCGCGGCACGCGCGATCTGCTGGCGCTGTTCGATGGTACGATCAGCGCCGGCTTAACCCCTGACGCGCTGGTCAAAGACCTGCCCCCCGATGAACGCCAAATCGTCGAAATCTGCAAGGCGCTGAGCCACCAACCGCGCCTAGTCATCCTCGATGAAGCGACCGCCAGCCTCGACTCGCAGCAGGTACAGCGCCTGTACGAATTGGTACAGGACTGGAAGGCGCGCGGCATGGCGATCGTGTTCGTGTCGCACCGCATGGAGGAAATCCGGTTGTTCGCCGACCGGGCGACGGTGCTGCGCAACGGTCGCAGTGTCGGCACGCGCGACCTCGCCAACACGACTGATTCGGAGCTGGTCGAGATGATGATCGAAGGAGCGGCGCAGCTCGGTGAACGCACCCGCGCCCCGCTGCCGGACGACGCCCCGGTGCGCCTCAAGGTCTCCGCGCTGCGCGGCGCACGTCTGCGTAACATCAGCTTCGAGGCGCATGACGGCGAACTGTTGGGCATCGGCGGGCTGCATGGGCAGGGCCAGAGCGAGCTGCTGCTGGCGCTGTTCGGGGCGATCCCGTTCAGTGGATCGGTCGTCCTGTCCGGCAAGTCCGTGCATTTCCGGCATCCCCGACAGGCGATGGCGTGCGATGTCGCGTTCGTGCCGGGCGACCGCGCCACCGAGGGCCTGCTGCTCAGCCGGTCGATCCTCGAAAACCTCCATCTGCCGTCGTGGGCCAAGTTCGGCACGCCGCTCAAGATGGATCGCGCGCGGGCCGATGCGCAGCGAAGCGTCGAAGAGCTGCAGCTGGTCGCGGAGTCGCTCGACGCGCTGGCTAGCAGCCTCAGCGGTGGCAACGCGCAGAAGGTCGTGATCGGCAAGTGGCTGCTGCGTTCGCCTAAGCTTCTGCTGCTCAACGACCCGACCAAAGGCGTCGACGTCGGCGCTAAAGGCGAGTTTTATCAGTTGCTGGACAAGCTGCGTCAGTCCGGCGCCGCAATTATCCTTTACAGCAGTGATGACGACGAATTAATCGGCTTATGCGACCGGGTGCTGGTGTTCCACGATGGCCGCTTGACCGCCGAACTCGCCGGCGATCAGGTGACACGCGCCAATCTGGTGACGGCCAGTATGGGGGCACATCCAGCCGCTCAGCCGCAGTAAGGGCCGACACGTAAGGGTAGAGAGTTCATGCTGGCAAACACACCGGTGTCAACGGACACAGCCAGCGCGCCCAACAGCGTGCTGCACGCCGTCCGGCGCTTCATCTCGAAGAATCCGTTTGTCGTCGCGCTGCTGCTGCTGGTGGTCACGGCGCTTGTCAATCGCGCGCTGCAAGACAACTTGTTCGAGCTGCGCAGCCTCAACCGCAACTTGCGCACCTTTCTGCCGGCCATCATCCTCGCCGTCGGCCAGACGATCGTGGTCATCGGCGGCGGCGTCGATCTGTCCGTCGGCGCGATGGTCTCGATGGTTAACGCCATCTTCACCGTGCTGATCACGCAGGAGAGCACCGGGCTGGAGATCGCCGGTGTGCTGTTGATCGGCGCGGCGGCGGGGATCGCGGCGGGCGCGCTGAACGGGTTCGCCGTCGCTTATTTGCGCTTGCAGCCTATCGTCACGACGTATGCCACGAGCTTCTTATTCTCCGGCCTTGCGCTGTTGATCCTGCCGAGGCCGGGCGGCGACATCGCCGATTCGCTGCAAGACCTCTACCGTTCGACCCCGTTCGACATCCCGTTCTCGGTGTTCGTCATCGGCGGGCTGATTGTGGTCTGGTTGATCCTGCGCTCGACGCGCTGGGCGCAGTTTCTGTACGCCACCGGAGGCAAACCGGAAGCGGCCTATACGACCGGCGTCCCGGTCAACCGGATCCGTTTCTCGACTTATGTGCTGTGCGGCCTGTTCGCGGCGATCGCCGCGCTGGCCTACACCATGCTGACCGGCAGCGGCAACCCCCGCAGCGGCGATGATATGACCCTCGCCACCATCGTCGCCGTGGTGCTGGGCGGCACACGGTTATCCGGAGGTCAGGGCGGCGTGATCGGCACGATCATCGGCGTCATCATCCTCAGATTGTTCAGCAACATCGTCTCGTTCGCCGACGTTCCCTCGTGGTGGCAAACGCTGGTCAACGCGGTGATTATCCTCGTGGCGCTGGCGGCCCCCGGCATTATCCGGGCGGTTCAAGCGCGAAGGAGCGGCCAATGACCCTTCTGCGCCGACTCGCACAAATGAACCCGGCGCTGCTGGCGCTGCTGCTGGCGGTCGTGTTGTTCTTCGCCGGCGGGCTGATTAACCCGAACTTCGTCAACGTCAATCAGGCCATCAACATCGTGCGCCTCGCGGCGTTTCTCGGCATCATCGCGGCCGGCCAAACGCTGGTGATTATCAGCGGCGGCGAGGGCATCGATCTGTCCGTCGGCGGCGTCGTGACGCTGGCAGCGATCCTCGTCTTCCGCTTCTCAGGCGGCGACACGCTGGGGCTGATTCCGGCGGGCGCATTGGCGCTTGCCGCAGGGACGCTCATCGGCGTGATTAACGGCCTAGGCGTAATCGCCGTCGGCATCCCGCCGCTGGTGATGACGCTCGGCATGACCGGTGTGATTCAAGGCACGATTCTGGTCGTCACACAGGGGCAGCTCATCGGCTCGACGCCGCCGATCATGGCGCAGTTGATCTCTCAACCGCTGATTCTGGGCATCCCCGGCGTGGTGATTTTGTGGCTGGCGCTCGGCGGGTTGATGTGGCTGCTGCTCGAACGCACGACGTACGGCAAGCAGTTGTTCGCGGTAGGAGTCAATCGCACCACCGCGCGGTTATCGGGCGTTCGGGTGCCGCGCGTCGTGATCACGACATACGCCTTAAGCGGTTTTCTTTCGGCGCTGGCCGGCGTCATGCTGCTCGGATTTACACAGACGGTGTTTTTGAACCTCGGCGGCGCATATCTGTTTCCGTCGATCGCGGCGGTGGTCGTCGGCGGCACGGTGCTGGCCGGCGGCAAGGGCAGTTATTGGGGCACGATGTCCGGCGCGCTGGTGCTGACGCTCATCGACAGCCTGCTGCGCGCGGCCGGAATCGAGCAAGCCTACCAGTCGATCATCCTCGGCGGCATCTTGCTGGCGCTGCTGTCGATCTACGGCCGGCAGCACCGTTTGCGGCAGTAACACGGGCGCTGGCACACCAGACTAACCTCATCCTCCAACCCTCTCTCCGGATCCTCGATGCTCCCTGCGGTCGTGGTCATGGAGAGTGGGACGGAGGAGGTCGGCAATTGGCAGAGACATTCGAGTGTTCCAAGGAGTAACACCTATGCACAAAGTATCGATGCTGGGCACCGGTTTGATCGGCTTGTTCTATACGATGACCATTCACGGCAACCGCAGCCGCGACAAGGTTGAGGTGGTGTATTCGCGCAGTGACGAGCGCGGCAGCAAATTCGCCAAAGATTGGGATATCCCGCGCTATACCACCGACCTGCGCAAGGCTATCGAAGACCCGGACACCGACACGGTAGTGGTCGGCCTGCCGAACAACCTGCATGAGGAAGCGTGCGTGATGGCCGCACAGGCCGGCAAGAACGTGCTGTGCACCAAGCCGCTGGCGCGCACCGCCACCGAAGCCAAGCGCATCCTCGATGCGGTCGAGAAGGCCGGCGTGTTCCACGGCTACCTCGAAGACCTTGTGTATACGCCCAAGACGCTCAAGGCGCTGAACTCGGTCGCCAACGGCGCGCTGGGCAAGGTGCTGTGGGCGCGCTCGCGCGAGACCCACCCCGGCCCGCACAGCTCATGGTTCTGGGACAAAGAGATGTCCGGCGGCGGCGCGATCATCGACCTCGGCTGTCACTGCGTCGAGATCGCGCGCGTGTTCATCGGCAAGGACATTCGGCCGGTCGAGGTGATGTGCTGGGCGGACACGCAGGTACACCCGATCGACGCGGAGGATCACGCGATCGGCCTTGTGCGCTACGCCAACGGCGCGATCGGCCAGTTCGAGGTGAGCTGGACGTTCCGCGGCGGCATGGATCTGCGCGACGAGATCACCGGCACGGAAGGCACGATCTGGCTCAATCACTGGCTGCGCACCGGCATCGAAATGTTCACGGCGGTCGGTGAGGGCGGTTACGTCGCCGAAAAAGCGGAGGGCAATACGGGCTGGCTGTTCCCGGTCGGTGACGAGGTCGGCGGGCTGGGCTACACCGAGATGTTCAACGATATGTTCAACAGCATCGACCGCGGCGGTAAGCCCAAAGAAGACTTCTACGACGGCTACGTGGTCAATGCCATCCTCGACGCCGCGTACAAGAGCGCCGCAAGCAAGCAGTGGGAACCGGTGCAGCTCGAGGTCTGGCGTGGCAAGGACGATGTCGAGTCCGAGAAGTTCATGACCGACTACGACGCCGATCACTTCCTCATCAAAGAGGAGAAGATGCCGGACGGCCGCCTCAAGGTGATGCTCAAGGAGAAGGTGGGCGGCAAGATCATCCAGAAGGTGATCGAAGCGGGATAGGGGGCAGGGATCAGGTACCAGTTGGTAGGGGGTCCAGGGGTCAGTTGTCAGGGTTGATCAGGGTAGTTGTTTGGTTGTGGGGGTCAGGTGGTTAGGTACCAGT
>JZRA01000007.1 GCA_001567485.1 Chloroflexi bacterium OLB13 | reverse complement strand
CTGATTCCCAGTGCCGACCGCTAGCCATACCATCGAGACGATCGACCGCCATCGTCGTCAGCGCATACAGCGCCATCCGTCTGCGCCGGGACTTCATACAGCACGTATTGACTGAGCACCAGCGTGCCAGCGAACAGGACGGCCGCTGCCCATCATCAACCCGACGCCGAGAAAGTCGGCCCGCCGCTCGCCAAAGCCGGTCAAGATCACCAGCGCGACGATAGCCAGCCCGACACGAATCAGCGTGCGGCCGTCGACGCGTGTGCCGCCGTAATGCGCCAGCGCGACCGCCACGACCAAATACATCCCGTTGATGAGCTGCACCAGCCCGGCGTCTAACCGGCCAAGCCCGCTGTAGTAGCACAGCGCGCCGACGCCGTTGATAATGCCGATGGTCACGCATCCCATCAGGCCGGCCGGCGACACGAAGATGAAGCGGCGCAGAAAAACCGCATACACCGCCCACAGCACGGCGATTGCGGTCAGCGTGCGCAGCGCGGCCACACTGAACGGATCGGCGCCCGCGTGCAGCGCCATCTTGCCGAAGATCGGCGCGACACCGAGAAACACCGGCGTCGCTAGGGCCATCACCACCCCACGCAAGGGTACGGCTTGTCGCTCCACGGGCATCGATCCTATTGATCTACGGGCACGTAAGCGCACCCTGCTGATATCCTTTATATCCTAAACATGAGTTTTGTCACGTATACGGTTTCTATCGCGTTTTTCCGGCTCATTTCCCCCTGTAATGGCGGGTCTCAATTTGACAATACAGTACCCCCGGCTTAAACTTAGGATGTCGGTGGATCAATGGAAGTCCACGTCTAATGAATGACTTTTTCCCCACTTGAACTGACCAACACGCGGCCCATTCGTGCCGCGTGTTTTCATTTAGCGACGTTTTGTCCGGCAGCTACAGAAAGGAATAAACACAATGGACTACAGCTTGATCGGGAAGATTCAGAAAGCCAAGGAATACGCCGAAGATCCAGCACGCGTGACGTTCAACAGCCTCAAGGTCGAGTTTCGTGGCGACAGCGACATCTACACGATCTCGCTTGGGCCAGACGGGTGGCACAGCACGGATCGCGG
This sequence comes from Chloroflexi bacterium OLB13, assembly GCA_001567485.1. Classification (GTDB taxonomy): domain Bacteria; phylum Chloroflexota; class Anaerolineae; order Aggregatilineales; family Phototrophicaceae; genus Flexicrinis. The sequence continues at coordinate 11,983 of JZRA01000007.1, read as the reverse complement.
CTTCCAGAAGTACGGCATCAGCCCGCATGTGATGGCGATGGAGCGCCTCTTTGGCCCCATGCTCAAGCGCGAGCCGCTGCCCTACGCTCCCGGTCAGAATGTCGTCAGCGACGTCGAGAAAGCCAAGAAGTATGCGTCGGAGCCGCACCGCATCACCATTCTGGCGTTCAACGCGCGCTTCCGTGGTGATCACAACGAATACACGATCAACTACGAAGACGGGACGTGGTTCTGCGACAACCCGTACTTCCAGACTCACGGCGTATGCAGCCACACGATGGCGATGGAGCGCATCCTGAAGGGGATGGTCAAGCCCAACGTGCCGGCGCGGACGCCCATCGCCGACTAATCCGCATATCGAATCGCAGCAGTGGGGCAATCGCACAGGTTGCCCCACTTTTGATTCCGCGTTGAAGTAGGTTATCGAAAGTCAGCAAACCCAATTTTCCGCCTCAGAGGGTTCCACGAGCGGTGAAGGCTGGTAGTCACTCATCACTCATCACTTTCAACTTCTTATATGAGCTACCAGCCATTCGCTTCCAGTCTCCTGTGATACGCTGCGGAGTGACAGCTGGAAACGGACGACGCTCGACTGCTGGCTTAAAGCCGGGGACTACGCCCGCGGACAGCAGCGCACATCCCGTATCGGCCTCAACGTCTCGTGCCGCCAGCGGGTATAATTGCGCCTTATGCGGCGCTCCTCTCTGATTGTCCTCGTCCTCGCTCTAATCGCCTTCGCGTGCAGCTTGATCGTCAGCGGCACGGTGTTCGAGCGCGTCCCGCACCTTGAGGATGAGGTCGCGTATCTCTTTCAAGCCAAAGTCTTCGCGCGCGGGCAGATCACCGCGCCGCTGATCGAGCCGTCCGGTGCATACTGGCAGCCGTTCGTGATCGACGACACAGCGCGCGGCGTCCGGTTCGGCAAATACCCGCCGGGTTGGCCGCTGCTGCTGGGGATTGGTGTCATGCTCGGCCTGCCCGCCGTCGTCAACGCGGCGCTGGCGGCGCTCAATGTCGCCATTGTCTATCGCATCGGGCGCGATGCGTTCTCGGAGATGGCCGGTGTATACGCCGCCGCGCTGCTGGCCTTCTCGCCGATGGCGCTGCTGCTCAACGCGACGCTGATGGCGCACACCGCCGGGCTGTTGTGCGCATCGTTGTTCATCTGGGCTTATCTACGCATGTCCCGCGCTGGCCCGCGCTGCTGGACATGGGGCCTCGCCGGTGGGCTGAGCCTCGGACTGTTGGCGGCCACGCGGCCCTTGAGCGCCGTCGCGGTGGCGCTGCCGTTCGTGATTTGGAGCGGCCTGCGCCTGCTGTTCGACACTCGCACCGGACAGCCCCGCAAGGCGATCCCGCTGTTCGTGTTGGCGGGCGGCGCGCTGCTGACGGCCGCGCTCGTGCCGGTATACAACGCGGCCACCACCGGCGACCCCAGCGCAAATCTATATACATTGGTGCCGGGTTGGGAATACGACCGCATCGGCTTCGGGCCGGAGGTTGGCCGCAACGGCCATACACTCACCAAAGGCATTCAGTTCGCGCGTTACGACCTGTCGCTCACCGCCGCCGATCTGTTCGGCTGGCAGTTGGCGGGGTGGAGCGAGATGCTCAGCGCGTGGGTGGTCGGCATCGCGCCGGACGGGATGGTCGCGGATTCGTGGTGGCCGGCCGTCGGCGTCGGATGGCTGCTCGTGCCAGTCGGGCTGCTGATGGCGCTGCGGCGTGACTGGGCGTATCTGTGGGTGCTGGCCGGCGTGCTGTGGGTGCTGCTGGTCGACCGGTTCCTGTTCGACGCGCCGGGGCTGTGGGGTGCGGTGATGATTGCATGGGCGCTGATGCCGCTGCTCTGGATCGGCCGGCGCCTCGATTCCATCGACCACGCACATGCCGGATGGCTGCTGTTTGGCGTGCTGTTCGCGCTGATCGCCGCCCATACCGCGTACTGGATCGGATCGCAGCGGTACGGCACGCGCTATTACGCCGAGGGATTGAGCGCGGCCGCGGTGCTGGCGGCGCTTCCGCTGGCGGCGCTGACCGCGCGCGGCGGGTTGTGGCGGCGGGTTGTCCCTGTCGTATTCAGCATCGCGCTGGGCGCATCGGCGCTGGGCTATAGCGCTCCACGCATCGACGCCTTGCGCGGCTTCAACCGCGTGACCTCCGACGTGTTGGCTGGCGTCGAAGCGCGTCGGGAGTCGCCCGATACGCCGGTACTGGTGCTGGTCTCCGGTCGTGACGCCCGCTGGCGAACACGCGCCGCCCTGTGGACGGTCGCCAGTCCGTTTCTGGACGGTGACATCGAGGTCGCGCTCGTCAACGAGACATCGCCGCAGGATCGCAGCCTGATCCTCGCGCGTTTCCCCGGCCGGCAGGTGATCGAGATGGCCGCGCAGACCCACGACCTCTGGTTTGTCGATACGTGCGACGCAGACGACTGTCCGCTGGCGAACCCACCGGTCAATCCGTCACTGCTGCAGTCGGTATCCGAACGGTAAACGTCGTCCCTTGCCCAACCCGCGTCGTGAGGTGAATCTCGCCGCCAAGCGCATCGACGCTCTGTTTGACGATCGGCAGCCCCAGCCCTGATCCGCTGCGTGAGCCGACGTTTTGCCCACGGTGGAACGGTTGGAAAACGCGTGTCACGTCGCTGTCGGGAATCCCGATGCCGTGGTCGGACACGGTGATCACCGCGCTGCCGCTGTCACGGCGGATTTGCACCGTAACGTCGCTGCCCGCCGGTGAATACTTGATCGCATTGCCGATCAAGTTAATCACGATGTGTTCCAGCATCTGCTGATCGGTCAGCATAGAGAAGACCGGCTCGGACACGTCGAGGATGACGGAATGCTTGCCGTTATCCGCAGCCGAAAGATTGTCGATCACCGTGCGGGTAAACGCCGTGAGATCGATCTGCTCGGGTTTCAGCCTGACGCTCACTGCTTCGCCACGGCTGTAGGTCAGCGCGTCTTCGAGCAGGTCGGTCATGCGCTGCGCCTGCTTGGCGACGATGTCGAGCCGTTCAGCTAGCTTTTGCTGCGATAGGCGGTCGGCGTAGTTCAACACGATGTCGATGGTGGATTGGATCACCGTCAGCGGTAGGCGGAACTCGTGCGTGACCATGTGCGTAAACCGCTGCTTGAGGTCGATCAGCTCGCGCTCTTTCTCCAGCTCGACCTCAAGCGCGCGGTTGATCAGCCGCTGCTGTTCGAGCTGCCGGCGGCCGCTGATGTCGCGAACCAGACAGATGACCATCGGCGCGCCGGATAGAGTCAGCGGCACCATGCTCAGCTCGACCGGATACAGCTCACCGCTTACCGTGCGCGCTTCCAGCACGTCCTCATTGGCGAGGGTGATTGTCTCGTTAGTGATCAGCGCCCGGTTGACGGCATCCAGCACCAGTTTGCGCGCGACCTCGGCGAACAACCAGCCGACGTTCCGGTTAGCCAGATCAGCACGCTGCATGCCGCAGCGCTCCTCGATCATCCGGTTCACAAGACGGATGCGCGCCAATGGATCGATCAGGATGATGCCTTCCGACACCGACTCGAAGATCAGCCTGAAACGCTCTTCGCTGTCTCGCAGCGTGCGCTCGGTTCGCTTCAGGTCGGTGATATCCCGCCCGACCGACTGAATCATCGTGACTTTGCCGTCATCGTCTGCAAAGGAATAGCTCACCCACTGCACCCACCGTTCGCGGCCATCAGCGCTAGCCGTGCGATGGGCCTCGATGTGCAGGCCGGGGCGCTCGGCCATCGTCGCCAGATGGCGGCGGAGTTCGGCGTGAATGTTCTCCGGCTCAATATCCAGATAACTGCGGCCGATGATGTCCTCGCGTTCCCGGCCAAAGTACTTACAGTAGGCATCGTTGACGAAGGTCAGCGTCCCGTCAGGGGTGTGGCGCGAGACCAGATCGATCTGGCTCTCCACGATGCCTCGGTACCACGTCTCACGCTCGCGCAGTTCGGCCTCGAGCTGGCGCTGGGCGGTGACGTCACGCCCGACCGATTGATACACTCCGACTCCATCGGCGCTATGTACACCGGTTGTCACCCACTGAATCCAGCGCTCGCGGCCATCGGGCCAGTAGCTCTTAAACTCGTGTACCACCGGGCCAGATTGGTCTTTCAAGGTCTGCGCAAGGTGGCGGATCGAATCGTGAATTTTCGGGTCTTCGAGATCAAGGATGCTGCGCCCGATATAGTCCTCCGGCGTCCCGCCATAGAAGCGGCAGTAGGCCTCGTTGACGAACACCAGCGTCAGGTCGGATGTGTAGCGCGAGACCATATCGACTTGGCTTTCGACGATGCCGCGATACCACGTCTCGCGCTCGCGCAGTTCGGATTCCAACTCGCGCTGCCGCGTGATGTCGTGCGCGATCATCAACACGCTCACGACCTGCCCATCCGGCGCAAATTCCGGGACGAGACGCGTTTCGTAGGTGTGTTCAACCCCGTCCTGCGACTCGGCGTTGAACTCGAAGGTGAGCGTTTGGCCGCTGTCCAACACGGCGTTGAGCGCCTGTTCAAGCTGGACGGCCAGTTCAAAATCGATGCCAAATGAGATGCCGCGCAGGGCGCGCCCAACCATCGTTTCCGGCGGCAAATTGACCGCATCGGCCATCGAGGCATTCACATACAGAACATGGTGACCGCGCCCGAACCGTGCGACCCAATCCGGGTTGTTTTCCACCAGCGCGCGGAACTCGTTCATGCGCATATGGAGCGTTTCTTGGATCGCCGTCTTCTCGTCTTGCAGATTTCGGATGTCGGTGATGTCCCGCCCGACCGAGTAGATCCGCCCGTTTTCAATCTGCGAGACCCAGTGGATGATGCGCGGCGTCCCGTCGCGCCGCCTGTACGTTCCTGTGAATTCGACCTGCTGACTCCCTGCCGCCGGCGCATTCTCGCGAACAAGGCGCGCGCTGCGTACGTCCTCTGGCTCAAGTAGGTCATAAGTACTCATGCCGCGGGTTTCGCCAGCGGAATAGCCGAGCAGTGAATCGAAAGCAGGGTTGGCGTAGACAATCACGCCGGCCATGTCGGTGACAGCCAGCGGCTCCGGGGCTTTCGCAAGTAGTTGACATTGCGTTTCGGCGTCGCGCGTGTCAGCCAACAACTGGCGCACAAGCGCATCCAGCGACATCCCCCGGCGCTCCGCCTCATCGGTGAGCGCGCGCCGAGTTTCAACGGAGAGAGGGTATGCGGCGGGGTCGTCCGAGTTAGCGAAATGGGACATGGCAGTGCCGCGGTAAAGTACGAACCTCTACATATTGTAATCGCAGAAGCAGGATTAACACACCATAAGAAACATCCTGCCAGCGCCGCGCAGATCCTTTCAGGCGGAATTTCGTGTTCACACGCTGTTCGTATGTTACCAGATACCCCTCACCCCCAGCACGTCGTACCGGGGGTGAGGGAGGTATCCCTTACACCACCACATTCACCTTCGGCTCGCGGCCGCCGATGAAGATGACGCGCTTGGGCTGCGCTCCGTCCAACTGGCGCACGACCCATTCGCTGTCAAGCGCGGCGGCCTTGGCGCCATCCTCGCTGATGTCCGCCGCGACCTCGACGTGACCGCGCACCCTGCCGTTGACCATGACGACCAACGGGACGACCTCCTCCGCCGCCTTCGCCGCATCGTACTCCGGCCACGGCTGCGTATGGATGCTGAACGGCCAGCCCAGCTTGGCCCACAATTCCTCAGCGATGTGCGGCGTGATCGGGGCCATCAGGCGCAGCACGATGTGGATCGCGTCGCGGAAGGCGACCGTTCCGATTTTGCCCTCGCGCACAGCCGTCTTCAGGTCGTTGCGCAGGCCCATCAGCGCGGCAACGGCTGTGTTGAAGCTGAAGGCTTCGAGGCTGTACGTCACCCGCTCGATCGCCTGATACACGCGCCGTTCGAGCGCGCGTTCAGCAGCGGGATCGCCGGCTTCTGGCGTGCTGGCCTGCACGATCTCCCACATATCGTTCAGCCAGCGCACGACACCCTGAATGCCCTGACTGTCCCACGGGCCGCCCTTCATAAAGTCGAAGGCGAACATCAGGTACGCACGCACGGTATCCGCGCCATATTCGGCCACCAGCTCATCCGGGTTGACGACGTTGCCGCGGCTCTTCGACATCCGCTCGACATCCAGATGATGCTTGAGCTGATTGACGGTGTTCGGCCCCGGAATAGACGGGATTTCGACCGTCGCCCCATCCACGACCTCGACGGTGTACTGGCTGCCGTCTGGGGTCTCCAACGTCAGCAGGTTCTCGGTGCGCTTGATGAGTTCGCCCCAATACACCTCGGTGCTGATCTGCCCATCGAACGACGGCACGACACGCACATGATCGGCGAACATCTTGCGGTTGCTTTCGATGCGGCCGCTGGCGACGATCAGGTCGCCGGGGCGCTGTTCGCCTAGAATCTGCCCCTGATTGCGCAGCTGCAGCATCGGTTCGTTCAGCTCGCGCGGGTCGCGCCCGTGACGCTTCATCTCCGCGAACGTGTCGTCGAACACGCCGGTATCGCGCAGCGCCTTGTTGAACCAGCGCGTGTACAGCAGGTGCATGGTGGCGTGTTCGGTGCCGCCGGTGTAGGTGTCGACCGGCAGCCAATACGCCGCCTCGTCTGCGCTGAACGGCGCCACATCACAGCCGGGCGACAGATAGCGCAGGTGATACCACGACGAGCACATGAACGTGTCCATCGTGTCGGTCTCGCGGCGGGCGGGCCGGCCCTGACTGTCAACGGTGTGGACGAACGTCTCGTGCTGCGCCAGCGGATTGCCATAGCCGGTCATCTCAACGTCTTGCGGCAGTTCGACCGGCAGCTTATCGTCCGGCGCCAGCTCGATCGTGCCGTCCTGCGTATAGATCACCGGGATCGGGCTGCCCCAATAGCGCTGGCGGCTGATCAACCAGTCACGCAGGCGGTAGTTGACGGCTTCCTTGCCGATGCCGCGCGCTTCCAGCCAGTCGATCACGGCGTTGATCGCCGGGTTCTTGCGGCCTTTCTCACGCGTGACCGGGGTGCCGTTGAACGGGCCGCTGTTGATCATCACGCCTTCATAGGGCCACGCCTCGGTCATGGTGTCGCCGTCAAACGTCTCGCCTTCGGGCTGGATCACCGGCACGACCTTCAGGCCGAACTTGCGCGCAAACGCGAAGTCGCGCCCGTCGTGCGCCGGCACGGCCATGATCGCGCCGCTGCCGTAGCTGATCATCACGTAGTCCGCGATCCAGATCGGGATGCGCGCGTCGTTGACCGGGTTGATCGCGTATGCGCCGGTGAACACGCCGGTCTTTTCGCGATCTTCGGCGCTGCGCTCGATCTCGGTCTTGTGCGCAGCGGCCTCGACATACGCCTCGACCTCGGCGCGCTGCACATCGGTGGTGATCTTCGCCACCAGCGGATGCTCCGGAGCCAGCACCATGAACGTCGCGCCCCACAGCGTGTCCGGCCGCGTGGTGTACACGGTGATCGGAATACGGCCTTCACCCGGCGCTGGGTGCTGAGTGTCGAGCGCTGAGTTTGGAGTCTCACTCGCCGCTGAGCTGTCCCCCCCTCTCCCTGAGGGAGAGGGGCCGGGGGTGAGGGTTTCGGGGGTGAGGGTTTCCGGAGTGAGGGCATGAAATGTCACATGCGCGCCTTCGCTGCGGCCGATCCAGTTGGTCTGCATGATGCGCACCGGCTCCGGCCAGTCGATGTCGCTGAAGTCCAGCATCTCGTCGGCATAGCGTGTGTAGCGGAAGAACCACTGCGTCATCATCTTCTGAATGACGGGCTGGCCGGTGCGCTCGTCCTTGCCGTCGATGACTTGCTCGTTCGCCAGCACGGTTTGCAGCGTGGGCGACCAGTTCACCAACGCCTTACCACGATAGGCCAGATCGTTGTTGTAGAACGTCTTGAAAAACCACTCCGTCCACTTGTAGTAGGCCGGGTCGCAGCTCACCATTTCGCGCGACCAGTCGAACATCGCGCCCATCGAGCGCAGCTGCCGGCGCATCCGATCCATGTTGGCGTATGTCCACGTCGCGGGGTGGATGCCGCGCTGCACGGCGGCGTTCTCCGCCGGCAGGCCGAACGCGTCGAAGCCCATCGGAAACAGCACGTTGTAGCCGCGCATCCGCTTGTAGCGGGCGCGCGCATCCGATGGAGTCATAGCGAACCAGTGGCCGATGTGCAGATCACCGGACGGGTACGGCAGCATGGTCAGGGCGTAGTGCTTGGGCTTGTCCCAGTCCACCTTGCTGCGATACAGCTCGGCCTCGTCCCAGCGCTGCTGCCATTGGGGCTCGATCGTTTGCGGGTTGTACGGTGCGATATCGTTCATGGAGTGGTCAGTCCTCAGTTGTCAGTGAGCAGTTGTCAGTGAGCAGTTGTCGGGTGTCAGGCGTGGTGCGTGACGTTCCCGTCTCATCAGAACGCAAAACGCAGCGCCGGTGTCTCAGCACTCGGCACTCACGACTCATCACTTGTAGAAGGTGGGGCGCGTTTCGAGGAGATGTCAGCGCGCGACGGCGCTACATAAGAGAAGAGCGGACGACCTCAGCGTCCGGGGTCACGATGGAGGTGTGCATGGCACGCTCCTCACTCCTCGGTAGGGGACGAAACTATCCCCGCGTTGATTGGGATTGTATAGCGCATCGCGGGGACTGTCTACCACTGGTTTATGGGGGCATTTCACATGGGTGGCAGTCGGTGATGCAGAGCTGCCGCAGGCTGACGCACTGTGGCTGAGCAACAGGCACTACATAAAGCGGGCAGATTTTCGGCCCGGCGTTATGAGCATCGTAATGTTGGCCGCTGTTGTCTGTATTCAAGCTTTGGCCTTGGCCCAAGATCCGATCCCCACACCCGCGCCCGGCGCTGTGCTGCACCCGCCGACAATTGAGCCTTCCGTACTGGCGACAGCTCAGGCGAACGAGCAGGCGTGGCAGACCGAGTTCGAGAGCCGCTCCCCGTTCGACTTCTATATCGCCTATTTAATCGCCCCGGATGCCGTGTTGGGCAGCGAGTTAATGTCCGAGCAATCGTTCATCGACGCTTTCGGAGCGCAGGTCTTTCACTCGTGGGACGCCTTCGCCGCGCAGAACGCGCTGACCCCCTTCCAGATCGTCATGATTCACGGCTCCGCCTACGAATTCCTCGATCTCGACTGGACGCGCTGGGCGTATCGAAACAATATTCTTCTCGTCGGGGTTGGTGTGCGGTTCGAGCAGCTTGTCGAGATCACGGACGATCGCTGCGAAAAGATGCCTAACCCGTTCTACATGAAGGATCAGTTCAGCGCATGGATCCTGATCTTCACTTATACCGTCGCGCTTGACGACGAATCGTACCGTGATCACGTTGACCATACGCAGCTCGTCGCCTGCAACGACGACTACGAAGTTGGCAATTCCTACGTTCAAGTCACCAAAGGAACGACGAACTTCCCCCTGCGTCGTCCCGATTTTCTGGAACTGTTCGTGGGCAACATCGTCGGAGCTACCATGGACTATAGGATCGTCGGTTTGAAGCCGGAGAGTCCGCGATGAAACATGCTGCCTCTGCTGGTGGCTCCGGGGGGCTTCCGCGGTGGGAACTGAGGCAGTGCGTGGACAATGTAACAGAAATCGTGTCCATGCGGTAACATGACCTCACGCCGTCTAACCCGTGCGAGAGGTCAAGAATCATGGCGCGCATCTTCCTGCTCATTGCGATCCTGCTGCTCGTTATCCTGCCCGCCGGTGCGCAGCAGACCATCGCCGAGATTGACCCGGCGCGGCTGGACGCACAGGATGCGGTCGAGGCGGCGGGTGGGCGTACACCTGCGCCCCGGCTCGCTGGACGGTTCAACTTCATCGTCAACTCGTCCGGTGATACCGTTGACGCCAATGTGGGTAATGGCGTCTGTGCCGACTCGAGCGGCCAATGCACCCTGCGCGCAGCCGTCATGGAGGCCAACGCCAGCGCCGGCCCTCACACGATCTCGGTGGCCTACGCGTTTATCGAGTTATTTGCGGGCAGCGTCGGCAACAACCTCGACAGCTCCGGTGATCTCGACATCGCGTCGAACATCACCATCACTGGAACGGCGACACAGCCGACCGCGCTCGTTAACCCAATCGACCGGGTGTTCGACGTTCTAAGCGGTGGCAATCTCTCGCTCACGAACATCAAAGTCACGCTGTCCGGGATTTCCATCCAGTCGGGCGGCGGCGTCCGGGTCGACAACGGAGGATCCTTCACAGGAACCCGCATCGTGGTCGTCAACAACATCGCCGCTGCCGGTGGGGGTATTTACATCAACCGGGCGGAGAGCTTCCGTTTGTTCAGCAGCGCGATCATCCATAACAACGCGCGTGACGGCAACGGCGGCGGCTTGTTCTTCCGCGATGCCCAAGACGCGCAGGTCGTCAACAGCACCATCGCCGGCAATATGGCCAGCTTCACGTTCAACGGCGCGTCGATGCCGGGCGGGGGTGTGTATGTGCTCGCCAACCATAACAACTTCACCAGCGATGTCGAGTTCATCCACTCGACCATCGCGGGCAACACAGCCGGCGTTGGGGGCGGGTTGTTCATCTCGAAGCAGAACGACCAGACGACGCCGGTGATGCGGCTGCACAACACCATCGTCGGGGATAATCTGGCGACGGTCAACAACCCGAACTGCTACGTCACCATCGGCCAATCAGCGGCTGTCCTTGTCGAGTTCACCGGCCGCAGCCTATTCGGCTCATCCGATCCCGCGTGCGGCCTGCCGGCGATTGCGCAAGTCGTCGTGGAAGACCCCATGCTCGGCCTCTTGGACGACGGCATACCCGACAACACCAAGCCGCCGATGATGCGTCTTGCCAACGGCAGTCCGGCGATCAATCTGGCGACATCGTGCGACCCTGCGACAGGGGGGCTGGATCAGCACGGCGGAACGCGTCCACGCGGGCCGGCCTGCGACGTCGGCGCACACGAAGTCCCGACCGGAATCACCGGCACGCTCGATCTGTTCCCCGACGGCGGCGGGCCGGGCAGTTCGTTCTCCATCACCGTTCAGGACGGCGATCTTATCGGGAACGGCACGCTGACGGTGGATGTCGTGACGTCCAATACGTTCATCCCCGACCACGAGACGCTGACGCTAACCGAGACCCCGGCGAACACCGGCACGTTCGTCAAACAGGTGACTCTTGCGCCGCTGCCGGTCGTACTCGGTAATGGGTTGATCGAAGCGGCTGGCGGCTACACGGTCACGATCACGTATCACGACTTGGTCGACACCACCGCTGCCGACACGCGGGTGAGCGCGCCGTATCTTGTCCTTACGCCTGCGATTCAACTGCTGCAGAACGGCAGCTTTGAGTTCGGGCTGGACGGCTGGACGCTCGATTCGAACGTCGGTGGCGACAAAGTCCGCACCGCCCCCGGCGAGGCCAGCGACGGGGTGGGCGTGTTCCGCTTCAAGGGGCAGGCCGGCAAGCAGTCGACGCTCAAGCAGAACCTGATCTCGACCCTGCGCGATTCCGGCGACGAGGCGATTGAGGTCGGCTTTGACATCCGGGGGGACGACTCCAGCAGCAGTGTCCAGCTCAAATTGGTGATTAAGTACGCCAGTGGAGGCAAATCCAAGCTCAAGTTCCCGCTGAATCCAGAACCGGCGTACACGACATGGTCGATGACGTTCGTGCCGTACATCGAGCCTGATCCGATCACCACGTTCGAGGTGTCGTTCATCGACCGGTCGCCGTCCGGCAAGGTGTATATCGACCGCGTGCGGGTAGCTGAGGTGTCGCTGGGTACGCGCGGCGTCAGCCCTGAAACGCGAACGGATACGCTGCCGCCGCCTGCCGCGCCTTCGGGTTTCCGCGGCGGCAACTGAGACCGAAGCACGCGCAGTTGCGCAGATACGCACGTCGGGTTTTAATCATGGTATGCGCCATATGAGGCCGTAACAATGAACAACCAGAACCTCGCCGGTCAGACCATCGGCCAGTACGAACTCGTCGAG
>JZRA01000006.1 GCA_001567485.1 Chloroflexi bacterium OLB13 | reverse complement strand
GGCCGGGTGCGGTCGAGGGGCCGGGGGTGAGGGTTCAGGGTCGGGGGTGAGGGATAGGCCATAGGCACACGAGATTTGAACGAATAGGGGCGACCCAGAAGTCGCCCCGTTTCTGTCATATCCCGATCTTACACCGCATCGGCGGCGTACTGCTGCCGCTGGCGCCTAGTCCCCGTTCATACTTGTGAACATGGCCGGGGGGATGGCACGCGCGTTCAGACGTCGTTCGCCGTTAGGCGTTCCCTGCCGTGGTCTGTCGCCCGATGGAAACGCGCCACGTCATCGGCCCTTCTTCGAGATACTCCCACGTGAACTGACCGGGGCGCTCGTGCATGAACTGGTAGTACAGCGGCTTGGGATCGTGGTCGTTGACCAGTTCGAACTTCTCGTCAGGCGCCAACGAGTCGAACGTCTGGAAGATGAACGGGTGACGTTCACGCGGGACGATTTCACGTACATCCACAACTTTCATGGGGACTCCTCCTGTGGTGTTAAGAATACGAAGGCTGACATCCGGCTCGAAGTGAGCCGGAGTCCCTTGTGCGACACGCCGAATCACCATACGCCATACGTCCGGCCCTTCCTCGCGATATTCCCAACTGAACTGATCGGGATAACGTTGGCAGAACTGGTGGTAAAGCGGTGTGGGTCTGTGGTCGTTGACGAACTCGAAACTTTCACCGGCGCCCAATTTCTCAAACGTGGTGAAAATCAGAGTGTGGCGTTGACCACAGGCAAGGTCGCGAACATCGAGTACAGTCATTTGGCGTGTCCTGAATCAAACTAAACGAAAGCTGGCACGGCATGCCACCACTCGCGGAACGTCTCGCACAGCCCGTCCTCGCTGAATTCAGCCACAAACAGGCAGTCCAGCGCAATACGTTTGCTCGAGTCGATGGTGGTGAAACTTGCCTTCCAACGCGCGATCCCCAACCTGCCGGTGATCGCTAGAATCTCAAACGCCGTCTCTTTGTCTTTCAGAGACTGCGCACCCCGTAGCCAGTATGTGTAGATGGCGTCCCGCCCCTCGATCGGGTCATCGAACGGACTCTCGAAGTAGCGCGCATCCTGTGTAAATAGGCTTGCCGAGGCGGATGGGTCATTCTCCACGCTGGCCCTGCCGTACGATTCCAGCCATTGGCTGAAGTGCTCGTGCGTCAGTGTATCCATGTCAAACCCACTCAGCCCCAGTCATCCGAGCATGCCGGTTGACCCATGAGGATGCTTTTCCGATCAGGCAAGATCCATCTGCGCAGTATACTATGCCACGCAAGCTGAACTGATAACGTGACCTAAGTCACAATTGTGACCATTTGGGCGGATTCTACTGCTGGCCTGTCACACCGGCGGCCACGGATAGTTCGCGCCGCCGCCGGGGCGGGGATACCGGCGCGACTTCAGCACGCGGTCGATCCGGTGGAGGGTGGCGCTGATCTCACCTTGCGAGAGCAGGTCGGCCATCACGCAGTACAGCGGGTCGGACTCGTCACACAGGTGATCGCGTATACCGCGCACGTCGGCCAGCAGCGGCGATGGAATCTCCTCGCCTTCGAAGTCCCAGATCACCGTGCGCAGCTTGTGTGCTTGGTTAAACGTCAGGCCGTTGTCGATACACCACACGCGGTCGCCGCTGCCGAGCAGCAGATGTCCGCCTTTACGGTCGGCGTTGTTGGTGATGCAGTCGAACAGCGCGACTCGCTTGAGCTGCGCCTGAACGCGGTCGCCGAAGGTGAAGTAGTTCTCCGACGGGTCATGCGGGACGAACCACTGAACCGAGCCGATGCCGTGCGGGCCGTCTCGTAGGGCGGTCGGCGGGACGAGACCCCAGTTCAACGCTTCGCTGAGCACAAAGGACGCACGCTCGCGGTCGGCCAGCGTGTTGTCGGGGAAGTCCCACAGCGGACGCTCACCACGCCGCGGCTTGTAGATCGCCAGCGCCTCGACCTTCTCGTAAGTCAGCGTGACGAGAAACGTGTAATTGGAGCTGTTGCGGATCATGCCGTGCTGGGTCGTCACCTCGCCGCGTTCGAGCAGCGACAGGGCCTCGGCGGTGCTGAGTTCGGGCTGACCCCGCGCGAAGACGCGATCGCCACCATCGGAGCTTGCCGGAGTTGTGGAATCGTCCACAGCTAAGTCCAGTAATATACCAAGCGGCCGTTGAGGCGCGGGTCGGCGCGGCCCGCCTTGACTATGTTGGCGGCGTGAATGGAGAGTGCGCGCATCTGTTCGCGGCTGCACCACAAGCGCACGACCGACGGGCGCTCGGCGTCGTCATCCTCTTCGATCGGCTCGTACGCATCGTCGACGAGGTCGTCGTCGGCCGTATCATCGTCGTCGGTGTCGATGTTGATCTCGCTGTTCTCCTCACCGACGATCAACTCCTGCATGATGAGCACGATCCGGTCGCTGTCCTCGTCAAAACCGAGGCCCATGCGCGACACACGAAACAGCGGCTCGATTGGCTCGCGCAAGTCCATGTCCATCACGCTCATATCGACCTTTGTTTCGGACGAACGGCGCTCATCCACGTCGTCGATCAGCTCACGCAGAGCTTCGCTCAACGCCCACGACTGCTCCTTCTCGACGATCATCGAGGCCAATTGACTTTCACGCCCGGCTTGCAAATAGAAGACGCGCTGGCCCTTCGGCCCGATAGTGCCGATGGTGATAAAGTCCACCGGGTTCAGGTCGATCTCTACGTTCGGCATGCGTCGGTTCAGCCCCTTGATCCGTTCTTTGGTTGTCGCAGGTGGGACACGTCGTTGACCCCGACGACGTACGGGCTGGCATGTCCCAATTGTACTGTACTAATCGACGCCGTCGAAATCTCGATGCGCTGGAAACTGTCGAGGTGCATGCCGAGATAATGGGCGACGATCAGCTTGATGACGTCGGAGTGGCTGAACACCGCGACCACCTGCGCCGGGTGTGCCTTCACCAACCCTTCGATGGCGCGCACGGCCCGGAACTGCGCCTCGGGGAACGACTCGCCGCCCGGAAACGTCGCGCGCGAAGGCGTCCGCTGCACGACATCCCACAGCTTGCGCCGGCGTAATTCGTTCAGACTCATCCCCTGCCACTCGCCGAACTGCACCTCGCCCACGCCTTCGAGGACGTTCAGCGGCAAATGCGCGTGATGCTCGCGCACGGCTTCGGCGGTCTCGACGGCGCGTTCAAGCGGGCTGGAGTAGATCGCCTGCAGCGGCACCGCCGCCAACCGTTCGCCAAGCAGCTTGGCCTGCGCCACGCCGTCCTCGTTCAGGTGGACACCGGGCGTCCAACCGGCCAGCTTGCCGGTCTTCACGTAGTCGTTTACCGCGTGGCGAATGAGCAGAATCGTCGTCATTGGGCGTGGCTCCTCGGACGCTATCATAGCATACGAGCGATACCGGGCTACAGTCTCCACCACGCGGTTGCCGGCAGTCCGCCCCCGCGCTAGGATTTGCGCACGTCCCGCCGAACAAAGGCCGAACCCATGACCGTGACCGCTGACGACATCGCCGCTGCCGCCGCGCGCATCATGCCGCACCTGACGCCGACTCCACTCGAACCCGCCGCCGGCCAAGACCGCGTGTGGCTCAAGCTCGAAAACGCCAACCTGACTCACAGCTTCAAGATTCGCGGCGCGCTGAACGCCATGCTGCGCCTGCAAGAACGCGGCGCGGCGCGCGACGGCGTGATCGCCGCATCGTCCGGCAATCACGCGCAGGCGCTGGCGTGTGCTGCGCGGCTGACCGGCGTCCGGGCGACGATCTTGATGCCGCGCCACACGCCGCGCAAAAAGGTCGATGGCGTGCGCCGGCAGGGCGGTGAAGCGGTGCTGTTCGGCGATAACTACGATCAAGCGGAAGCCGAGGCCATCCGGCGCGCGCGGGAGGCCGGCGGCGTATATGTCTCGCCGTACAACGATCCCGACGTGGTCGCCGGCGCTGGAACAGTCGGCCGCGAGATCGCCGCGCAGCTGCCAGAGGTCGGGCGCGTGCTGGTCTGCACCAGCGGCGGTGGGCTGCTCAGCGGCGTCGCCATCGCCATCAAGGCGCATAATCCACAAGCGAGGTGATCGCTGTGTGCGCCGAACACGCCCCGGCCATGTACAACGTCCTCACCGGCGAACAGCGCCCGCAGGTCTGGGAGACGCTGGCCGAGGCCCTCAGCGGCGAGATCGAGGACGGATCCATCACCATCCCCCTCGTCCGGCAGCATGTCGACCGCGCCGTGCTGGTCAGCGAAGCGATGATCGCCGAGACGATGCGCTGGTTCATCGGCACGCAGGGCTGGCTGGTCGAAGGCGGTGGCGCAGTTGCCACGGCGGCGGTGCTGCACGGTGTCGTGCCGGCGGACGATGTGCCGACGGTGTGCGTCGTCAGCGGCGGCAATGTCGACGTAGAGACCGTGCGACAGGTGCTGTGCGAGGGAAAAATGCAAGCGTAGATTGCGCACTTTTTTACCTTGCGTTAATATAGCCGATGTCGCGCGCCCCGGGGGTGGGTGCGACTAGGGTAAAGGCAAGTCAGTATGTCGGAAACACTGCAAACAGGCGTTGTCAAGTGGTTTAACAATGTCAAAGGCTACGGCTTCATCACGGTGGATGGGCGAGAAAGCGATGTTTTCGTCCATTACTCCGCGATCCAAGCCAACGGTTACAAAACGTTGAACGAGGGGGATCGGGTTCAGTTCACGATTGCGCAGGGGCAGAAGGGCGAAGAAGCCCGTCAAGTCACCAAAATCGAGTAAAGGCACGGCAGGCCGCTAGGGTGTGTCTGCAAAATATAGTGTAGCATGGAGGGATGATAAAACGACATGAACTGACCGACAGACAGTGGGAAACGATACGGGGCTTGCTGCCGCAACCGAAGGCAGGACGCGGACGACCGGGGCGGGATAACCGGGAGATGCTCAATGCGATGCTGTATCGCATCAAGACGGGAACGCCGTGGCGTGACCTGCCAGAGCGGTATGGGAACTGGAAGACGGTATACAGCCGATGGCTGCGCTGGCGGGACGCCGGGGTGTGGCAACAAGTGTGGGAGCGACTTCAGGCACAGGCGGACACGCGAGGCGAGGTCGAGTGGGAAATCCATTTCATCGACAGCACCGTTGTGCGAGCGCACCAGCACGCGGCAGGGGCAAAAAAGTGCGTCACCAGACGAACAACTCGGACGGAGTCGAGGTGGGTTGACCACCAAAATCCATGCCCGTGTGGACGGTGCAGGACGGTTGTTTACCCTGCTGCTCACGCCCGGTCGGCAGCATGACAGTACCGTCGCTGAGCAGCTCATGCGTCAGGGCGCGATCCACACCTGCCAGCGTGGGCGTCCTGCCGTGCGTCCCAAGCGTGTTGCGGCGGACAAAGCCTACGGCTCACGCGCCTTCAAGGCTTGGTTGCGACGACATGGCATTCGACCGACTATCCCGCGCAAGTCCAACCAACGGCGCGGGCGTCCGCACAATACCGAGCGCTACAAGCAGCGCAACCACATTGAGCGCTTCTTCTGTCGGCTCAAGCACTTCCGAGCCGTTGCCACACGCTACGACAAACGCGCCTCCAGCTTTCTGGCGACCGTCCTGCTCGCTGCCATTTCTCTCGTTCTGTGATTTGCAGACACACCCTAGTATCGTGATACGAACGAGCCGCAGATTCACAGGAGTTGTGTATGCCTGTGTGCAGCGATTGAATGAGCACTTAACTCCTTCGAGCCAATACACTGTAGTCTCGTAGCTTTGCGTGACTCAAACGGCAGATTAGATATGGTATCATCCCAGGTACATAATATTGACGCTCTGATACGGTGCACTTGTTTGTTGAGGTGACAACTATGCCGGACTTCTTCGACGACGAATCAGATGCGGATGAACGAAAAACCAAAGTCGAGGATCTTGAGTTAATAGTGAAGCTTGCCGAAGCGGAGGCCTCGGAGAAAGCCGCTGAAGCTCGCACCCTAGAAGCGAAGGCTAAAATCAGGGATGCCGAAGCGAGGCTGTCTGAAGCCGAAGCTAGAATTGCGGAGGCCGGGGCTAAACAGTATGCCGCTGATGCTGATCGAAAAACTCAAATTGCAGCAGCTCACATTGCTACCCGCGGCACGATGTGGGCCGCGACGATTAAGGCTATCGCAGTGATAGCTGTAGCATTAATTGCGTTGTTTCCGGTCCAGACGACTGGGCCCTATACTCCGTTGATCGTTGGTGCGTTTCAATCTATGAACAGTGGAAGCTCAGTACCTGGTGTTCCGACTCACACACCATTGCCTTCCAGTGCCCCCTCTACAACGAACCAACCGACATCAGTGCCGACCGCAACAATCACTCCGCACGTTCAGGCGACAGTCACGCAGTCTCCAACACCAATCCCGACAAATACCATTGTCCCTCCTCAGGCGATTGCACCCGCCGAGCTGATACAGTCACTAGAAGTACTTACAAATCGAGTGCCTGGGGCGACTTTCACCGTTTCCCGATCGGCCGATACACGCTCAAATATGTAAGTGGAGCATACTGCACATATCGATTTGATCCGGGCCAGCCCGATTGCTTGCCGACGGTGTGGCTCGTGCCACAAGGAGTTAGTCTCTGGGAACAAGATGGCAGGACACTGAACGAAAATGTTGCTAGAGCATTTGTGGCGAGAGACTGGGACGGTGCCTGCAGCGATCGCATTGGCTATTGTGAGACCGTTGACGACGCCGAAGCTTTCGGCAAAGACTCACCAGACGTAAATGTCGACCTCGCTGCCGGCACGACCTGGATTCTGATCGCTGTCGATCATCGAGAGGCTTATGGTGACAATGGTGATCACAACGGCAATCCAACTTCGGTTCTTGTCGATCTGTACTATGAAGGACAGTAACCCGCATCTAGACACTGTAGACGATCGGCCGGCAGAAACCATGTGTGATGTGGCTTCACATTTCGGTTGAGTAGGTAGTCCCAGCGTTGCTCCGCCTAGCCCTCGGCGGTGACGATCACCGGGTTCTGGCCGTCGGTCATGATGAGGAACGAGCCGCAGTTGCGCGGGAGCTGTGCAACCAGCGCTTCGAGCAGATGCCGGTCGCCGGAGACGGTGAACAGCATCTCGGTTTGGCCGCGCAAGCGCGCATCGATGCGCAGCGCCTCGTGCGCGCCGTCCATCACGGCCAGCGACCACGACTTGCCGGACTTATCCTGCACCATACGCCGCACGGATTCGTTGAGCCGGCCGAACGCCGCGCGTATCTCGTCAGCGGTCGGGTAGCGGCCCAACCGCACGCCATCCGGCACGGGGCCGCCGAGAAACGCAGCGAACTGCGCGCCGCGCATCTCATCGCTCAAGGGTACGAGTTGGTGAAGTTGTGACATGAAAAACTCCGGGCACTCGCCAGTACCCGGAGTATACGCGATTACGTCCCGAACGTCTCTGACTCGATTAGCAAGATGGTGACTGCAAGTAGGGACAGACGCCGTATTATCAGTCACCTCCCCAGATCTCCGCGACTGCCTTATCGACTGATTCCTCACTCAAGCCGATAGCTAACATACGTTCGCGGAAGACTTCGGGCGTTGCGTCCAACTCCCATGTCCGCATGAGGAACCCTTCGATTTCGAGGTCTATACTGCGGATAAAGCTCAGGATCACGCTGCGCAGTGTACTGAGGTCATTCGCATTGTTGAGACCTGACTGATACTTGGCGATTGATTCGGCGTTAAACCCGGTTGTTTCGACCGTCGAATCTACGTTACCATCTCCCTCGCATGCCGCGAAACTATCCTGTGCAAGCGCCTCACGTTCCGCAGGAATATCGGCAACAAGCAGACGCGAGCGAATGACCACATGGTCGCCATGGCTCAATCGAGGATCCATCGGCGTGCCGACGCAATGTCCCCCGGTAAGCATGGGATAAAACTCCGGCCAATCGAGATTTACAGCAGCGACAACAATCCCATCATTCCAATACGCATCGGCCAGCCATTCGCGATCGGCGAAGCCGGCGGCGGACGAATGAACGATCACTGCGTCGAGCGGGTGGATCTGCGCGTTTATGAAGTCTTCCCAACTGCTGAATATCTGCGCGCCAAGCTGGGCGGCGATTGTTTCCGGCGACGCCCAATCCGAGGTGAATTCCGGGCTGCTGCTGAGGATGACGATGTTGTACGGGCTGTTGGCGGGGTTGAACGCCGCAGGCGCGACATTCGGGGCGGAGGGTACCGGCGCGACCGGTTGGCCCTGTACAACAATAACTGCGACTAACGCTGCTGCCAGCACGACGAACAGGCTGACACCGACTCTCATGCTGCGGTTCATTGGATCACCTCGCAAACACTATGTCGTTACATACAGTCTACCCCCCTATTGATGATGTCAATACGTATACATGATAGTTATGAGCTTTCTGCCGCCTGGAAATCCTATGGCGAGACGTAGACCGCGCATGGCGATGACGTGCAGGTTGCCAGCACGGCGCCGTCGCGCTCGACCGTGAAGCCACCCGGCCAGAAAATGACCGACGCGGCGACTTCAAGCATGGCATACAGCCGGCTGCCGGCGCACTCCGGCGGTGGATTGCGCGGGCCGGCGGCCGTATCGCGCAGGCGCAGGCATTGGCCATCGGGCAGGGTCTCATGCACCGGCCCCCAATCCTCGGCGCGCCAGCGTATTTGGCGGTCATTGATCGCACGGAAGCGTACACGGGTCAGCGACATGCGCCCGCCGCTTTCATTGACGACGTTGAACGCGTCTTGATCCCAGACGAGCACGGCGTTAGGCGGCTGCATTGATCCGGCGCCGGTCGGGGGGATCGTCTCGCCGGCCACGGGCGTGATCGGCAGCACCGGCAGCGCAGTCACGGCAGCGGCGGGTTGGCCTGTCGGGACGACGGTCGGCAGCGGCGGCTCGTTCGTCGGGCTGACTAACGCCGCGACAGAGACAGTCGGTGTAGGCGTTTGATTGTCACTATCCATCAGCGCGGGCAGAATCCCCACCACCGCCACGACAATCGAGATCATGCCGGTGATGAGCGCGGCGATGATCTGCGGATGGCTGAGGAGAGGCGGCGATGGCGCGGGCTGTTGGGTCAACGGCGAGACCGGATCGTGTGGCACGGGCGTGCCGGATGGCGGTGTCGGCAGTTCAGAGGACGGCGGCAGATGATCGCTCATCGAGTGTGCCTTGACCGCCCGACGGCGGTCGGATCTATGCGGATGCTCGTATTGTAGCGCCGTGCGCCCGCGCAGATCGCAAAGAAAATCGAAATAAAGGCGTGTGATGACAATCTGTCGTAAGATCGGTCTATACGCGCCGCGATCAGGAGTCAATCATGGAACCAGTACCCGCCACCATCGGAAAGCGCCTTATCGCGTTGGCCTGCGCGCTCGGCTACCTTGCGCTTAGCTTGCTCTTCATCTTTAGCGAGATCGAATCCAACAATGTGCCATCATTCGATACTTGGGAATCCAAGGGGTGGGCCTACTTTGCGTATTTTCGCGGCAATCCACAGCCCTTAATCGACATGAGAGCTTACGAAGCCAGCACACGCCCAAGAAACCCCGCCGTAAACGCACCACTAAAGACGAATAGCGACTTCACCTTGTCCGTGTGAGTTCGATTTCAAACACGGGGACGAATGTGCTACAATCGGCCCCCAGTTTGGGTACACCGTGCCAATTGGACGTGTCGGAGATCCAATGCGGTGCGCATTGCGCCGGCCGCGTATGCTTTGCTATACTAACGGCGCTTTGTGACAAACGACGCAAGCAATGATGACCTTATCACAACCAGTGTGGGAGTCAGCCCCATGAATGTGCTGAACCAATGGGCGTTTATCGGCGTATTTTTCCTGCTCGCGCCGCTGCTGCCTGCCTTGCCGATCGTGCTTGGCGGCGTGTTTGCCCCGCGCAAGCCGAACGCCATCAAGCAGGCGACGTATGAGTGCGGCGTCGAAACGGTCGGCGATACATGGGTGCAGTTCAAGGTTCAGTATTACGTCTACGGCCTGATCTTCCTCGTCTTTGACGTTGAAATGGTGCTGCTGTTCCCGTGGGCGATGGCCTATCGGGACTTGGACTTCTTCGCGTTTGGCGCGGGGTTCCTGTTTGTCTTTTTGCTGACCGACGCGCTGTTCTACGCGTTGGGCAAAGACGCGCTGAAGTGGGATTAACGCGGGGATCATTGAGGAACGGCTATGGACTGCATCAATAACCTGTCCCTTTGTTTGCGGCACAGCGGCGTGGACGCTGGGCTGGCCGAGTTTGTCTCGATCTTCCTCGGCGTCGTCCTCGTCGCGACGTTCCCGCTGCTGGTGACGATCCTGCTGATCTGGGTCGAGCGCAAATTCGCCGCCCGTATTCAGGATCGTATCGGCCCGAACCGCGTCGGCCCGTTCGGCTTGCTTCAACCGCTGGCGGATGTCGTCAAACTGCTCACCAAGGAAAACATCACACCGACCGGCGCAGACCGGCCCATTTACAACCTCGCCCCGCCGTTTATGGTGGCGGCGGTGCTGTTGATCTGGGCCGTCATCCCGCTTTCGCCGATCCACTATGGCGTCGACCTTGAGATCGGCGCGTTGTATTTTGTCGCGGTCGCCAGCATCGGCACGCTGTCGGTGTTGATGGCGGGCTGGGCGAGCAACAACAAGTACGCGCTGCTCGGCGCCTTCCGTGTGGTCGCGCTGCTTATCAGCTATGAAGTCCCGCTGGCGCTGGCGCTGATCGTGCCCGTCATGCTCGCCAACAGCATGTCGATGGTCGGCATTACCGAAGCGCAGTGGGGCATGTGGTTCGTGTTTATGGCGCCTATCGCGGCCTTCCTGTTCTTCATCGGCTCGCAAGCCGAGACGGGCCGCGCGCCGTTCGACCTGATCGAGGCCGAATCGGAACTGACTGCCGGCTTCAATACCGAGTACAGCGGCATGAAGTTCGCCATGTTCTTCGCCGGCGAGTTCATGCACGTATTCACCAACGGCGTGCTGATGGCCGTGTTGTTCACCGGCGGGTGGATTGGGCCGTTCGTGGGTGAGCTGCCGCTGATCGGGCTGGTGTGGCTGATGGCGAAGGCGTCGGTTTGGTATATCATCGCGCTGTGGGTGCGCAACACCTTGCCGCGCCTGCGTATCGATCAGGTGATGTTGTTCAACTGGCAGTTCTTGGTGCCGCTGAGCATCGTCAATCTGCTGGTGACGGCGTTCCTGCTGCAAGTCATCAAGATGGCGGGATTGACCCCCGCAGATCCGGGTAATTTCGTGCAGAACATCCCGCAAACGCTGGTGCTGCTGGTAGGCAATCTGGTGGAGTTTGGCGGTGTGTTGATTATGCTGCGCAACCGCGGCCGGCGTGAACGCATCGCAGACGCGGCCAAAGGGTTAAGCGCCCCCGTCCACGCGGTCGGGGACTGAGGACGTGCGAATGTCGCGCGGTTCGCTGGTTGGGGCGGCGAGCCGCGCCTTTTTGCGAGGAGATAGCGTATGGTCATTGGCGGAATAACCCCTGAAGCCTTCGCGTTTGGACTCTTTACGATCCTGACGCTGGGAGGCGCCTTGGGTGTCGCGCTCAACCGGAATCTGGTGCGCGGCGCGGTCTGGCTGATTGTCAGCCTGTTTGGCATGGCGGGGCTGTTCGTCTTGCTCAGCGCACCGTTCTTGGCCGCGGTGCAGGTGCTGGTGTACATCGGCGCGATCGGTATTCTGATCACTTTCGCCGTGATGCTCACGCGCAGCATGACAAACCTGCGCGAGCGTTTTACCAACCAATGGTGGATGTCCGCGATTGTCGCCGGGCTGTTCTTCTTGTTCCTGCTGCTGGGCGTGGTTGCCCCGGTGTGGGGCAGCCTGTCCCCCGATCAAGCCCCGGCCATCGTCGGCACGACCGAGCAGTTGGGCGTCTCGTTCGTCGACGGCAACCAGTTCGTGCTGCCGTTTGAAGTCGTCTCGCTGCTGCTGACCGCGGCGATCATCGGCGCAATCGTGATCGCACGCCACCAAGAAGAAGAGGAGTAAGGAGCGCAGCATGGTTCCGCTTTGGATGTATTTGGCCGTTGGCGCTGCGCTGTTCTGTATTGGCGCCTACACGGTGCTTTCGCGGAAGAACGCCATCGCCATCCTCATGGGCATCGAGCTGATGTTGAACGCGGTCAACCTCAATCTGGTTGGCTTTTGGCGCTATCAAGCGCCTGAGAACATGAGTGGGCAGGCGTTCGCCGCCTTCGTACTCGTGATCGCCGCCGCAGAAGCAGCCGTGGGCTTGGCGATCATTATCGCGGTTTACCGCAGCCGCCGCTCGGTGGTGGTCGAAGATGTCGACCTGCTGCGCTGGTAGAGGGTATCGGACGTTATGAGTGCTGACTTTTTGTACGACCCGAACTTCCTGCCGTGGCTGATCCCGGTCGGGCCGCTGCTTGGGTTCCTGATTATCGTGCTGGCGACCAACCGCAGCCGTTGGGTGCCGGCCACCAACCGCCACGAATATGGCGGGCATCACCCGGCTTACGACGGCATGTCCGTGCCGGTTGTGGCGCCTGCGAGCCGGGTCTTGAGCGTCATCGTCGGCTTGGGCGGTGTGACCTTCGCGTTCGTAATCTCGCTTTTGGTCGTGCTGCGTGTATCCCAGGTCGACTTCGTGTTCGGCGAACATGTCTTCGGCAGCACCGCCGAGTGGATGTCGACCGGCATCACCAATTTCAACATGGGCGTGATGGTCGACCCACTGACCACGATCATGCTGATTATGGTGCCGCTGGCTGTGGTGTGCATCTTCATCTACAGCATCGGCTACATGGCGCATGACCCGCGGCAGGCGCGCTTCTTCGCGATGATCTCGCTGTTCGCCGGCGCGATGTTGACGCTGGTGGTCGCCAACAACCTGCTGCTGCTGTTCATCGGCTGGGAGATCATGGGCTTGTGCTCCTACCTGCTGATCGGCTTCTGGTTCGAGAAGGAAGTCGCCTACAAGGCAGCAGTCAAGGCGTTCATGACCACCCGCGTCGCTGATGTCATCATGCTGCTGGGTATCGCCTATCTTTACTCGATCACCGGCACGCTCAATTTCCGCGACATCCTGTACAACACCGAGGTGCTGGAGACGCTTGCCAACACGCCAGCGATCCTCATCGGCGGCATGAGCGCGTCGGGCCTGATCGGTATCTTCCTGATCACCGGCACGATCGGCAAGTCGGCGCAGTTCCCGCTGCATGTCTGGCTTCCAGACGCGATGGAAGGCCCGACTCCGGTCAGCGCGATGATCCATGCGGCCGCGATGGTCAGCGCCGGTGTGTACGCGATCCTGCGCATGTACCCGCTGCTTGAGGCTGGGAGTCACCCGCACGCGGGCGAATTCAACTCACCGCTGCTGCTGATGGCGATTGTCGGCGGCTTCACCGCGTTGTTCTCTGCGACCATCGCCGTCGCGCAGAACGACGTCAAGAAGGTGCTGGCATTTTCGACGATCTCGCAGCTCGGCTTTATGATGGCCGCGCTCGGCATCGGCGCGTACATCGCCGCCGCCTTCCACCTGATCACGCACGCGTTCTTCAAGGCGCTGTTGTTCATGGCGTCCGGCTCAGTCATTCACGCGATGGAGCACGGCGAACACCACACCCACGAGCATGCTCACGGGGAGCATGACGACGAAGATGAGGACGACCACGCGCACGACCACGCGGCCGAGGCGCATCACGACGGCCACGCCGAACATCACGAGGAACACCACGACGAGGCGCACAGCGCGCCGCACTTTGACCCGCAGGACATGCTGAACATGGGCGGGTTGAACAAGCGCATCCCGGTCACGTTCTACACCTTCGTGATCGGCGGCTTGTCGCTGGCGGGCTTCCCGCTGCTGACCGCCGGCTTCTGGTCGAAGGACGAAATCCTCGCCGACGCATGGCTTGGCACGACTGAAGGTTTTGGCCCGCATGCATTCGTGTTCCTGATGCTGGCGATTGCCGCCTTCCTCACCGCGTTCTACACGGCCCGTCAGCTGTGCTTGACCTTCCTCGGCGAGCCGCGCTCGGAAGCGGCCAAGCACGCCGGACTGGGCGGCCCGACCAACATCGTCTCAATCACGATGCAGCTTCCGCTGATTATCCTCGCCGTATTCGCCATCGTCGCCGGGTTCGTCGGCGTCCCGCCCGATTTCCCGATCTTCGGCGCGATCTTCTCGCCGGAACACAACAACTTCAAGCACTTCGTCAACGAAGCTCTGCCGCCGGCCATTCAGGCAGGCGCGCCAGCGTTCAATTGGTTCCCGGTGGGGATCTCGTTCCTCGTCGCGCTGGGCGGCTTGGGGCTTGGCTACTTGATGTACGGGCGCAAGCCGCTGAAGGCCGGTGAAGCCGACCCGCTGGTCAAGATGCTGGGGCCGATGCACAACGTGCTGAAGAACCGGTACTACTTCGATGAGCTGTACGAGATCATCTTCGTCAAGCCGGCGCAGGCGACCGCCCGCGTGGTGAGCGAGTTCGTCGACCGCGGCATTATCGACGGCACGCTGCACACCATCGCCTTCGTGTTCCGCTGGACTGGCGATCTGCTCAAGATGCTGAACCTGTGGCTCATCGACGGCTTTGGGGATGGGGTACCCCGCCTGATCGGCTGGACGGGCCTGCAAATCCGCCGCATCCAGACCGGTCGCGTGCAGCAGTACCTGCTGCTGGTTGCCGCGGCCGCAGTCATCATCGGCTTGGCCTTCGTGGTATCGGCCGGCGCCGCCGCCAACTAGAGGGGATGGAGCATGCAACTCGACATTTTCGGGATTAACCCCCTCACCGTGCTGATCTTCGCCCCGGCATTGGGCGGTCTGCTGGTGCTGGGCTTGCCTAACAACAAGACAATCGTGCGCTGGGCGTCGCTGATCGTGTCGGTCGGCATCGCGGTGCTGGCGGCGCTCGTATTCTTCACTTACGACCGCGATCTGGCCGGGTATCAGTTCGTCACCGACTCGCAGTGGTTCCCGCCGATCAACGCGCGCTGGACGCTCGGCGTCGACGGCATCAGCATCGCGATGGTGCTGCTGACCGGCATCCTCGTCCCGCTGTCGGTGCTGATCAGCTGGGAGATCGAGGATCGGGCCAAAGGGCATCTGGCGCTGATCCTGTTCTTCGAGACGGGGCTGATGGGTGTTTTCGTCGCGCAGGATTTGATGATCTTCTTCCTGTTCTACGAAATCAGCCTCGTGCCGATCTACTTCCTGATTAAGGAATGGGGCGGCGCAAACCGGCAGTACGCCTCGACCAAGTTCTTCATCTACTCGATCGGCGGCACGCTCGGCATGCTGCTGGCGACCCAGCTCATCGGCCTGACCGCCGGCACGTTCAACATCGAAACGCTGACAAACCCGGCGACCGGATGGCCCGGCTTCAACCCGGAAGGCGGAGTGTTCCTCGGCGCCGATATCCACACGGTCAAGACGCTGGCGTTCATCGGCTTCTTCGTCGCTTTCTGTATCAAGGTGCCGGTGTGGCCGTTCCACACATGGCTCCCGGACGCCCACTCCGAGGCGCCGACCGCGGGTTCGATGTTGTTGGCCGGCGTCATGTTGAAGCTCGGCGCGTACGGGTTCATTCGGCTTGTCATCCCGCTGTTCCCGGACGTTTGGGTGTCGGAAGTGACTGTCCTCGGCGCGTTCACAGTCGACTGGGCCAGCATCTTCGCCTTCCTCGCCGTGCTCGGCGTGATACTGGGGGCGTTGGCCGCGTACGGTCAGAACGACCTCAAGCGCCTTGTGGCCTACAGCTCGGTGAACCACATGGGCTTCGTCGCGCTGGGCATCGCGGTGTATGCCGCGGTTTACGGCCGCATGGTCGTGACGGGCGGCGACGGTGGCATGATGCAGGACGCGATTATCGCCGGCAACGGCGCTGTGCTGCAGATGTTCAACCATGGCCTGAGCAGTGCCGGTATGTTCCTCTTGGCCGGCGCCATCTATCACAAGACGCACACCCGCGACCTGCGCCAATACGGCGGCCTGTGGGTGAAGGCGCCGGTATACGGCGCAGTGTTCATCTTCACCAGCATGGCGAGCCTCGGCCTGCCGGGGCTGAACGGCTTCGTCAGCGAGTTTCTCGTGGTGCGTGGCTCGTGGCCGGTGTTCACCGCGCTAACCGCCATTTCAATGGTCGGTCTGCTGTTCACCGGCTCATACATTCTGAAGGGCATCCGCGCCCTGCTGCACGGCCCATTCAACCTGCACTGGCGCGACTATCACCTTGAGATCGAGCGGGCGCGAGTTCGTAGCGATCGCTCCTCTCATCGTGCTGATGTTGTTTACCGGAATCGTCCCGAATTGGATCCTACCGGTAATCAATGACTCGGTGACCCGCATCCTGAGCGCGCTGAGTTAGGGGTAAAGTGAACATGCTTGAAGGGTTCTCGTTTCCAGTCCTGAGCGCCATCATCTGGGTGCCGATCATCGCCGGCGTGGTGATCCTGTTCATCGACGCCAAACAGCGTGATCTCGTGCGCGGCGTGGCGATCAGCGCGGCCACGATCGTGCTGGCGCTCTCGTTCCTCGTCTTCTTCACCTACAACAGTCAGGTGCAGCAGGTGATGGACAATCAGGATCTGCTGCTGCAAGCCGGCGGCTCGATGATGGGCACGCAGATGTTCGTCGACGGGCTGGCCTTTGTCGAACACGCCACGTGGATTGAAAGCCTCGGCATCAGCTACCACCTCGCCGTGGACGGCCTCAGCGCGCCGATGGTGCTGCTGACCGGCATGGTCGCGGTGGCCGGCGTGCTGATCAGCTGGCGCATCCAAGATCGCATTCGTGAGTTCATGGCGTTCTTCATGCTGCTGGTGGCCGGCGTCTACGGTGTGTTCATCGCCGTTGATATGTTTGTCCTGTTCTTCTTCTATGAGCTGGCGATCTTCCCGATGTACCTGCTCATCGCCGGATGGGGATGGGTCAAGCTGCGCGAATACGCCGCGATGAAGCTCACCCTGTACATCCTGATCGGCTCGGTGGTCGCGCTGGTCGGGGTGATCGCGATGGTGCTCACGGCGTCGAACTACTTCGCCGGCGACGGCGCGGGGGTGTTCGAGGCGGCTAAACAGGCCGGCCTGCTCGCGGAGAACACGCCGACATTCAACTTCAACATGGTCTCGCTCACGCTGGCGGCCGAGAACGGTGCGTTCGATGTTCCGGGCTTCCTCGGCATCGAAACCATGACGTTCGCTAAGCTGTGGTTCCCGTTCATCTTCCTCGGCTTCGGCATCTTGGCCGGTATCTTCCCGTTCCACAACTGGTCGCCGGACGGCCACGTGGCTGCCCCGACCGCCGTTTCGATGATCCACGCCGGCGTGCTGATGAAGGTCGGCGCGTACGCGGCGCTGCGTGCCAGCGTGCAGCTGCTGCCGGACGGCGCGCAAACCCATCTGCCGTGGATTGTGGTGCTTACGCTGATTAACGTGGTGTTGGGCGCGTTCATCGCGTTCCGGCAGCGCGACTTCAAGTACGTCATCGGGTTTAGCTCGGTGTCGCACATGGGCTTGGTGAGTATGGGCTTCGCCACGATGAACGCGACCGGTATGCACGGCGCGGGCATCCAGATGTTCAGCCACGGCGCGATGACGGCCCTCTTCTTCGGCTGCGTCGGCATGGTGTACGACCGCGCTCATACCCGTGACATCCCCAGCCTCGGCGGTATGCTCAAGCAAATGCCGTGGGTCGGCATCGCCTTCATCATTGCCGGTTTGGCCGGTATGGGTATGCCGGGGTTCAGCGGGTTCATCGCCGAGTACCCGATCTTCATGGGCCTGTTCGAGGCGACCCACACCTCGCTGAACTTCGGCAGCCTGCAAGTCACCAATTACTATCCGATCATCGCGCTGTTCGCCGTGCTCGGTATCGTGATTACGGCGGCCTATGTGCTCAGGGTCATTAGTCAAGTGTTCTTCGGGGAGTTCCGGCAGGACAAGTATCCAGAAGTCGCGGATATCTTCGTCACCGACCGGATCATCCTGCTGCTGCTGGGTGTGCCCCTGCTGATCATCGGTCTATACCCGGCTGTCATCGCGCCGATGGTCGAGGCCGGTGTTCGTCCGGTGGTTGCGCTGCTCGGAGGAGGGTTCTAGATGCTGCCGTTCGACTTCTTGACGCATCTCCCGGCCGTCGTGCCGGAAGTCGGGCTGACGGTATTGGCCCTACTGGTGCTGCTGCTCGATCTGCGCCTGCGCGGCGAGGATCGCCGAGTGATCGGTATGGTCGCCGGTCTGGGCATGATCGCGCTGGCGGTCACACCGTTCATCTGGGCGCCGGTCGACGCCTCCGCTACGTATTGGGGCGGCATGGTGCGCCACGACGCGCTTTCGCAGATCTTCAAGGTGATCGCGCTGCTGGCGGGCGGCCTCGTCGCGCTGATGACCGTCGAGACCAGCGAGATGGGGCGCAAGGGCGAGTTCTTCCTGATCATCATCGTCAGCACGTTGGGCGCGAGTTTGATGGCCGGCGCGGCTGACCTGATCATGGTCTTCGTCTCCCTCGAAACACTGACTATCCCGCTGTACGTCCTCGCCTCGTTCAGCCGCCGTGACAAGCGCAGCGCCGAGGCCGGTGTGAAGTACTTCCTGTTCGGCTCGTTCGCGTCAGCGATCATGCTGTACGGGTTCAGCTTGCTGTACGGGTTCACCGGACAAACCAGCCTCTACGCCATCGCCGAGTACCTCGGCAGCCCGGAATTCAGCGCCAACGCCACTCCCGTGCTGGCGACGCTTGTCTTGATCGTGGTCGGTTTCGGCTTCAAGATCAGCGCCGTGCCGTTCCACTTCTGGACGCCGGATGTCTACGAAGGCGCGCCGACTCCCGTCACGGCGTTCGTGAGCGTGGCGAGCAAGGCGGCGAGCTTCGCCCTGCTGATGCGTTTCTTCCTAGCGGTGTTCCCGTACTCGCTGGTGATCGGCGGCGTCGAAATTCAAGATTTCTGGGTCAATCTGGCGGCGATCACCTCGGTGGTGACGATGACCGTCGGCAACGTGCTGGCGCTGTCGCAGAAGAACATCAAGCGCCTGCTCGCCTATTCGAGCATCGCGCAGGCGGGCTATACGCTGATCGGCGTGGCGGCGCTGCATGCTGGCACAGCGCAGAGCGTCGCGTCGGTCACGTTCTACATGCTGATGTACCTGTTCACCAACCTGCTGGCGTTTGGCGTCATCATCGTGTTCAGCGAAGCGACCGGCACCGACGACATCAAGGACATGGCCGGCTTGAACCGCCGCAACCCGTGGATGGCGCTGGCGATGACGGTCGGTTTCCTGTCGCTGGGCGGCATCCCGCCAGCGGCCGGGTTCTTCGGCAAGTTCTTCCTGTTCAACGCCGCCATCGAGGCTGACCTCACATGGCTGGCGGTCGTCGGCGTGCTGAACGCGATCATCGGCCTCGTCTACTATCTGGTCGTCATCAAGGTCATCTACGTCGACCGCAGCGCCGATGAGAACAAGGCGATCCCCGTCGCGCCGGTGGCGGCGTGGGCGATGGGCGGTACGACGATCGCCGTGGTACTGCTGGGGACGATCGGCACGCAGATCGTCTTCAACTGGGCGCTCACCAGCGCCAGCGCGCTGCTCTAACGTGTGTCATCCGGCCCCCTCGCCCGAACTCCCGGTTGAGGGGGCCGCATTGAACAGATCGTCCGTCATAGCATTCGATTTTTGATTGTGATAAACTACACAACGTTTGTGGCCGGAAGCGCCGATGACACAACAGCACACCCCGCCCCAGCCGAAGCCGCGTCTTCTGAACGTTGGGGTCGCGCTCGCCGCAGGGCAGGCCGGGTGCGTTACTGTCGTTATCGTCCTTCTGGCAGTTGCTTTAGGGCTGTGGCTTGATTCATTGATCGGGCGGCGTGGGCTGTGTACGCTGGGCTTGGTCATCCTGAGCATTCCGCTTAGTTTGGCCTTGATGCTCAAGCTGGCGTTCAGAACCGTGCGGCGCGCGGCGATAACACTGCCGACGTCCACCCCATCGAGTAAGGAGGAGTGAGCTGTTGTGAGTGTGTTAGCGCGGGAAACTTTCAGAGGGGAGGGGCGATGAACGCTAGACAACGCGGCATCATCATCTTCGCCATCCTAGTGGTGGTGGGGATCGTGTTCTGCGGAATCGTGCCATTCTCGGTCATGCCTTCCGCGGGCATCGGCATGGCGCTCCCCGTCATCGCCGTCCCCGGCGAAGTCGTGACACCGGGTGGGTTGTTTGGGATCGACTTGACCAATACCCTCGTCGGCACAATTCTGGCCGACATCATGGTCATCGTGTTCGCGCTGTTGGCTTGGCGCGCATCACGGGGTTGGACAAAGGAAATCCCCGGACGGTTCCAATCCTTTGCCGAAACACTTGTCGAAGGCTTCTACGGTTTCATGAGCGGCATTGGCGGTGAGCGTTTGCGCACTGCTCCGCTGCTGTGGCCGCTGGTCGCCACTATCTTCTTGTTCTTGCTGGCCGGCAACCTTCTCAAGCTGTTCCCCGGCGTCGAGACGGTCGGCAAGGTGCACTGCGCCCACGTCGGCTTCAACGGCTATCCTGTTGTTCAGGGTTCGATGTCGGAAAGCAGTTATCTGCTGTATGTCGACACGCCGCTGGACAGCGGTACGGAACAGACCGAGGAAATGGAGCACGCGTGCGAGGCGTACTTCGTCGAGCGTGAGTTCGACCGGTTTGTCGTGGCTCCGGATGCGGAAATCACGGCGGTGATCGACGAGCTTGAGACCGAGAAGGCCACCCTCGAATCCGAGCTGGCGACCGCCGAAGCCGAAGCTGCGGCCGAGATCGAGCACAAGATCGAATTCGTCGAGATGCGCATCGCGAGCGCCGAACAGCTTGAGGGCCTCGAAGCGCAGATCCACGACGTCGAAGCGCAGGTCGAGGCAGCCCGTGCAGCTGCGGCTGAAAGCAGCGCGCCGGCGGCTGGCGATCACGGCGCGACTGAAGGCGAATCCAGCGAGGCGGCGACCGAAGGCGAAGCCGCTGCCGCCGAGGGTGAAGCAGAACAGACGGCGGCAGTCCCCACGGTGACTCTGGCCGAACTGGAAGCGCAGCTCACCGGCTTGCAGGAGCAGCGTAACCTTACGCTGTCGCAGCTGCAGTACCCCGGCGCGACCGTCGCGCTCAACGCCGAGCAGTTGGAACGCGGCGCGATTCCGTTCGTCTTCCACATCACGCCGTTCGTTCGCGGCCCGGCCACCGACCTCAGCCTGACGATTGCGCTGGCGGTCATGGCGGTTCTGCTGGTGCAGGTGTACGGCGTGATCGCGCTTGGCCCGGCCTACTTTGAGAAGTTCATCAACGTCTCGGCGCTCGGTAACATCACCAAGAAGCCGATGGGCGGGATCGACTTCCTCGTCGGCCTGATCGAAATCATCTCGGAAATCGGCAAGATCGTCTCTCTGGCCTTCCGCCTTTTCGGCAACCTGTTTGCTGGCGGTGTTGCGCTGATGGCGATCTCGTTCCTCGTGGCGTTGTTGGTTCCGAGCATCATCTACGGTCTCGAAATCATCATCGGCAT
Organism: Chloroflexi bacterium OLB13; assembly: GCA_001567485.1. Classification (GTDB taxonomy): domain Bacteria; phylum Chloroflexota; class Anaerolineae; order Aggregatilineales; family Phototrophicaceae; genus Flexicrinis. The sequence goes on along the minus strand of JZRA01000006.1, from coordinate 29,405 downwards.
GGTGCAGGCGCTGGTGTTCGCGGTTCTCACTCTGGTGTTCTCTGTGCAGGCGATGGAGGGCCATCATGACGAAGAGCATGATGACCACGCTGCTGCCGAGGCCCATCACTAAGTCACGTCAGTAATCACACGCTAGAAGCTGTCCAGAGGACAAGGAGCAAACGTCATGATTGAAGGTAACATCGCTGATGGGTTGAAGGCCGTAGGCGCGGGACTCGCCATGATCGGCGCGTTGGGGCCGGGCGTCGGCATCGGCGTGCTGGTGAACGGCGCGCTGCAAGCAATCGGCCGCAACCCGGATGCGGCGGGGCAGGTTCAGACCAACATGATTCTCGGTATCGTGTTCGCCGAAGCCGTCGCCATTTACTGCTTGGTGGTCGCGCTTATCGTGCTGTTCGTGCTCTAATCGACGACTTCGAGCCTAGAGGAGGGTCGATATGAGACAACAAAAGACACTGGTGCTGCTGGTCGCGATGGCGCTGTTGGCGCTTGCGGTCACGCCCGCGTTTGCCGCTGAAGAAGGCGGCGATCCACTCGGCGCGCTCGGCATCAACGGCGGTTTCCTGCTGGCACAGTGGGTCAATTTCGGGTTGATCTTCGTGCTGCTGACCGCCCTGCTGTGGCGCCCCATGATGAACCATCTTGATTCGCGCAGCGCCAAGATCAAGAAGGGCATCGAAGATGCTGCCGCCGCCGCCAACGCGCGCAAGAACGCCGAAGCGGAAGCGGAGAAGATTCTATCGCAGGCGCACAAGGAAGTTCAGCAGAAAATCGCTGAAGGTCAGGGCCGCGCCGACGAAGTCGCCAAGCAGGTCGAGGCTGAGGCCCGCAAGGAAGCTGAGAAGATCCTTGCCGATGCCCGCGCCTCCGCTATGGCCGCCCGCGATACCGAGCTTGCCGGCCTGCGCGGTCAGGTGACGTCGATTGCCGTCGCCATCAGCCAGCGCTTGATCGGCGAGACGCTCGACGAAAAGCGTCAGAAGAAGCTGGTCAGCGAGTTCCTCAGCAGCGTCCCGGCCGAGGCTAAGGGCCTCAAGGGCGCGGTCGAGGTCACCAGCGCGATGCCGCTTGAAGATGCCGAGAAGGAAAGCGTCAAGAAGGCCATCGGCGCGTCGGACGTCACCTACACGGTCGATCCGTCCATCCTCGGCGGTCTGGTGATTAGGGCCGGCGGCCGGGTTGTTGACGGCTCGGTCAAGAACAACCTGAACGTGCTGGCGTCCCGCCTGAACTAGCGCGGTAGAGTACGCGCTCCAAGCCCTTAAGACCGCCCGGATGTCACACACCGGGCGGTTTTTGGTTCCCGGATTCTGCAAATGATGTGAACAATGTCAGGTGACACACTGACATCTGTCGCCTGATAACCCTTGCACATAATGCGTACTATAATGGGTGGGACTTAAAGGAACACTCGTATGACGATGCAATCCGCACTGCCAAGCCACCCCGTAACCGATACGGCTGAGGGTGTTGTGCGTGGCGCGTTCGCGCTTCTCAACCCGTTTCGGCGCTCTTATCGCACCCAGTGGGGCGCTACCCACGAGGAGCTTCGCCGTACCCTTCCCGGAGATGACGTGCTGCCTGAGGTTCGGTGGTCATCCACTCATGCTATCGACATCAGCGCGCCGCCGGATCAGGTGTGGCCGTGGATTGTGCAGATCGGGCAGGGGCGCGGCGGATTCTACAGCTATGCGCTGCTTGAAAACCTGTTCGGCTGCCGGATAACCAACGCGGACGAGATTATTCCTGAGCTGCAAACGCTGGCCGTCGGCGATGAAATCCGCATGCACCCGAGCGACGCGATGCCCGTGTTCAGGGTGCTGCAAGTCACGCCGCCGACCACGCTGCTGCTCGGCAATCGTCCCGACCATGACGCCAAGACCGACAGCGCTCTTGGTGTGACGTGGCTGTTCCAACTTGAGCCGTCCGGCCCCGCCAGCACGCGCCTGATTACCCGCTGGCGGATGTTCTACACCGCCGACTCGATGCGCAGCCGTCTTGCTGTCGGACCGGTGTTGATCGAGCCGATCGACTTCGTGATGGAAACCAAGATGCTGCAAGGGATCAAAGAGCGCGCTGAACACCGGAAGACCCAGCTTGAAGACGAACCGGTCGCGCCTGAGCAGAACAAAGCACACCCCAAGTGGCAGCTTCCGATCACCCCGTAAATTCGCGTAGACACCCATGTGAACGGTCGTCGATTACGCTCGGCGGTCGTTTTGATTCCCAACGGCCACGCGCGAAAACATTTCGGCGTGCGCTGTGACCGGCGCGAAGTTCAGCCTGCGGCGCCGCTGAGGGTCACCGGGATCGTAACCAGCACATCACCCGCCGCCGAGACGATCTGCACGAGCACGCTGCCGGTCGCGCTGCCGGGCGCGAGCGCCGCTTGCCACGGCAGCTCATCGGCGAAATAGGCCGGCGGAAGCGTCACCACGGCACGGTCGATCTCAGCGCCGTCGCTTCCGACCAGTACGACCGAGAACGTCCGTTCACCGCGCAGGCCAGACACGCGCCCCTGTATGCCAATCTCGTCGCCTCCGACCTCGTCACCGGGCTGCGGCACGGCGACGTCGATGTACGTGCCCTCGGGCCGGTGTTCGATCGAGGCCAATATGACCGATGCCACGGTGTACGGAGGATCGTCGGGGGCGTCCGCCGCTGTGATCGATACACGGGCTTCAACCGGTGGCCCGGCGTATGGATGCACAAGTTCGACCTCGAACCCGCCTTCGCGCACGGCCAGCGTCTGCCGGGTGAGTATCGTCCCGTCGGCGTCGGTCACGGTGACGATCAGGCCGCCGCTGTTGATGCCCTGCGCCTCGCCAGCCACGGTCACGACGCTGGAGTAAATCACGCTGCCGTCCGGCGGTGAAACGAGTGTGACCTCTCCAGTCTTGCCCTGCGAGGTGCAGGCGGAAAGCAGCATGATAAGCGCAACGACGGCGATCAAGCGGCGCATGAGTAACCCTACATGAGTCAACAACTCCGGCGATTGTACCCCAACGCGTGGATGTGTCCGTCTTGCGTGGCGTAATACTGGCCTGATCGCTTGCAAACGGCCACAGTGGCTATATACCCCTCGTGATCCCACCTCCGCCGTTCGTATGTGCGTGTGCAGGTGCAGTTCGCCTAGTGTAGTTGGGGGCGATCCGGCAATCATGCCTTCTTACAATCTCAACACACTTCCATAACACGTTGGATGGATCATAGAGTCATGAGTGATCCCCACTCTATCGGAGGTTCGCGATGTTCATCTTCCGCCCGTTCCGTATCTTCCGCCGTCAGGTTCGCCGGGCATGGCGCCGGCCGCTGCTCGTCGCGCCGATGCGCCCACGCCGCATGGCTGCCCGCCGCATGATGCGCCGCCGGTTTTGAATCGGAGGTAGCATAGCCCGAATCCCAACGCGAGTACGCTCCGGGCTGCTGTACGGTACGGGTAAGTGCGGGGGCTGTGTGCTTCAGTACGGGGCAGATACGCAGCGGTGACCCCGTACGCACAAAAACACCCCGGCCGGGCGAACCGGTCGGGGTGCGAGATTAGCGTCGGTGGGGCGCTTAGTTCAGGTGCGGCGCCAGCTTGCTGACGATCTTGTCCTTCGGCAGCGCGCCGGTGATGCGGGCCACCGGCTGACCACCCTTGAACAAGATCAGCGTCGGGATACCCATGATGCCGTAGCGCATCAGCACGTCCTGATGCTGATCGGCGTCCAGCTTGCCGACCTTCATCTTGCCGGTGTATTCGGCTGCCAGCGCGTCCACAATCGGCGCGATCGCGCGGCACGGCGCGCACCACTCCGCCCAGAAATCGACCAACACCGGTTGATCGGACTTCAGGACTTCGCTCTCGAAATTCGTCGTCGTGACTTCGAACGTCTTGTCACCCATGGGTTCTCGGTTCCTTCAGATCTACGTGTTCTAGCCTGTAACCCGATGGTATCATGAACTCCACCGTTGATTACAGATGTGTTTTCTTCACGAGTTATGGACGCCGCAACCCTCCCGACCCTTACCCGCCGACAGGAGCAAATCCTCGCCGGAATCGTGCGGGCTTACACCGGCAAAGCCGAGCCGGTCAGCTCGAAGTTCATCGCCGAGACGTTCGACCTGTCGGTTAGCGCGGCGACGATCCGCAACGAGATGGTCGTGCTGGAAGAACTCGGCTACATCGCTCAGCCGCATACCAGCGCCGGCCGTGTCCCAACCGACGCGGGCTATCGCTATTACGTGAGCAATCTGCTCAGCAGCATCGAACTGCCGACCACCGAGCAGAGCAAGATCGCTGAACGGATGCGCGCCGTCCCGATGGGCACCGAGCAGTGGATGCGCTATGCGGCCAACGCCCTTGCGCGCACGTCACAGGCCGCCAGCCTCGTCACCGCGCCGTCGTCACAGACCGGACGCTTCAAGCACATCGAGCTGATCTCGGTGCAGGGCCGGCTTGTGCTGATGGTGCTGATCTTGCAGGGCGGGGGCGTGCATCAGCGCATGCTTAATCTCACCGAAACCGTGCCGCAGGTGACGCTGTCCGACCTGTCGAACCGGCTCAATGCGCTGTGCAGCGATCTCACCGCGCGCGACCTGACGGTCAAGGCGGTCGGGCTTCCGCTGCTGGATCGCGAGGTGCTGGAACTGGCGGCCGAGGTCATGGAGCGTGCCGGCACGACCGTTGCGCAGACGATCTATCGTGACGGTTTGAGCGACGTGTTACAGGCGTTTTCGGCCGGGGAAGGCGCGCAGCAGGCCGTGCGCGTGTTCGAGGAGCGGCAGTTTCTGAACGTGATCCTCGATGAGTTCCTCGGGCCGCTGACTGGCGGTGTGCAGGTGGTCATCGCCGGGGAAGGCAAGCGCGACGAGATCAGCCAGCTCAGCCTCGTGCTCAGCCGCTACGGCCAGCCCGACCAGCTCAGCGGCGCGATCGGGTTGATCGGCCCGACACACCTCAACTACGGCCGCGCTATCAGCGCCGTGCGCTATGTCTCGACCATGATGACCAACATGCTCGTCAGCCTGTACAGCAGCGCCGACGAGGACGTTGGCGATCCGCCCGCCGCGGGTTGAGACAGCGCCCTCCACGCCCTGCTCGATCCTACAAGCCGTCCCTCCGCGGTGTTCCGTTACTGTCCAACTGTCACCGCTGCGACCACACCCTAAACGCGAAGTTGAAAGTGATGAGTGATGAGAAAACTCCGTGCCGTATAACTTGACTAACGCTGCAAGATGGGAGACCGAATCTCTCGACTTACGAACACCGGCTTAGGCATTGGTCGGCGTGGGCTTTGCCGCAGCAGGCGATTTGCTGCCCTTCAACCCCTTGAGTCCGCCGCGCTGCTTGGTGATCTGCACCAGATTCGACTGATAGTCGAATGACGTGCGGCGCTTCTCGGCGCCGGCGTTCTGTGCCAGCGTCACCAGCCGGTCGACGACATCGCCGCTGCTCATGCCGGTCTCGCTCCACAGGTAAAGCGCCAGCGAGCCGGGCATGGTGTTGATCTCATTGAGGAACACCTCGTCGCCACGCACAAGAAAGTCGATACGGGCGATCCCGCGCCCCTCGATGGCCGCGAACGCCTGCTTGGCGAGCGACTGGATGCGCCCGGTCTGTTCCGGGGACAGCGGCGCGGGGATCAGCCGTTCGGCCGATTTCATGCCTTCGCCGCCGCGCATGTACTTGTCCTCGTAGGTCAGAAATTCCGCCCAGCCCTTCGGTTGTTCGAGCACCGACGCGGTCAGTCCGGTATCGTCACCCATCACCGCACAGTTGATCTCAACGCAGTCGACCACTGCCGGCTCGACGATCACGCGCCGGTCGAAGCTGGTGGCGACCTCGATGGTCGCGCGCAGCAGTGCACGGTCGTTGACGCGGCCGACGCCGATGCTGCTGCCCAGCGTCACCGGCTTGACGAACAGCGGGAAGCTCAGCCGTTCCTCGATTCGCGCCAAGACGGCTTCGGCGTCGTCCTGCCATTCGGCGCGCGTGAACACCACATCATCCACGACCGGCACGCCAGCCTGACGCAGCACGACCTTCGTCAGCGCCTTGTCGTTGGCTAACGCGGACGCCAGCACGCCACACCCGACATACGGGATGTCGGCCAGTTCGAACAGCCCTTGCAGCGTGCCGTCCTCGCCGTGCGACCCGTGAACAGCCGGGAACAGCACATCGACACGCTGGACGGCCGCGCGCTGAAACAGCCCCGTAACCGGCTTGACGATCAGGCCGTGATGCTGTGTGCTTGGCGAAAGCACCACCGGCTCGACGCCCTTGACGCTCGTGACATCGCCGGTGAAGCTGTCGAGACTCTTGAGCGGTTCACCGGTGAACCACCGTCCGTCGCGGGTGATGTAAACAGCCGCCACGTCATAACGCGCCGGGTCGAACGCGCGCATGATCTGACTGCCGGTGATGATCGAGACATCATGTTCTACACTGCGGCCGCCGAAGATCACGGCGACTGTCGTCTTACGTCTTGCGCTCATTGCTGCCCCCACAGGATGCGCTGCAACGGCGCAACTATCCGCGCAAAGCCGGCGCGCGTCAAGGGCGCTTGATGGCCGCAGGCGACGAGCGTCAGAGAGTCGCGACCCAGCCGGTCAGATACTCCGCGACCGCCGTCGGACGTTCAAGCTGGAGCATGTGGCCCGCGCCTTCGATCAGGTGCAGCTCCGCGCCGGGGATCGCGGCGGCAATCGCTTCGCTCAGTTTCGGCGGGGTCATGCGGTCGGCCGTGCCGCACAGCACCAGCGTCGGCATGCGGATCGCGTCAAGCCACGGCCGTGCATCGAAGGCGTTCGCGGCCAGATAATCGCGCGCGACCACGGCGGGGCGCTGGCGCGGGCCCCGTTTGGACGGGTCGCCCGCCCACAGATAGTCGAGCAGAAACGCATCGAGCGAGTCCGGGTCGTGTTCGGCGCGGCGCAAAATCTCCGGGTTTACCCTGAGCCGCGCGCCCGTCGAAATCAGCGCCATGCCAAGCATCCGGTCGGGATGTTGAATCGCGAACGTGAGCGCCACCGCGCCGCCCATGCTGTGCCCGCACACGATAGCCCGGTCGATCCCCAGCGCGTCGAGCAGCGCGGCGAGATCGTCGGCGTGACCGGCCATGTCGGCGTGACCATCGCCGGCTGACTTGTAATGGCCGTTCAGGTCGACGACGAGACAGCCAACCTGCCGCACCGCGCGCGGCCAATCCAAATGTGTCCCGCCAGCGCCGTGCACCAGAACAACCACTGGCCGGCCGTCGCGGCGGTGGTCGGCGAGATACAGCGCCCCGCGTGCGGTCTCGATCAGCGGCATGGTATACTCCTGCTCCGGAGAGCGTGACGATGGCCGGGCCAACCAAGACATTCTACATCTTCTACGGAGCCGACGACATCGCCCTGCGCGACGCGCTGACCAAGATGCGCGGCGCGATGGGCGACTACGGCGACATGAACACCAGCGAATTCGACGGCCCGTTGACCAGCGTGCCGGAGATCCTCAACGCCGTGTCGTCGTATCCGTTCCTGAGCGACCGGCGTTTGGTGATCGTACACGGGCTGCTGGCGGCGCTGACCGGCGACGCAGGACGCAAGGCGCAGGCTCAACTTGTGGAGGCCATCGCCGACCTACCTGACCATGCCCGCCTTGTGCTGGTCGAAAGTGGCAAGATCGACGCGCGAAACGCCGTGTTGAAAGCGGCCACCGACCTGCCCACCGCCGTCGTGCGCGCCTTTGACGTCCCCGAAGACGTAGGCGGATGGATCGTCAAGCGCGCCGGCCTGTACGACGTGACCATCGAGCCACGCGCCGCCGCCGCGCTCGCCGATGTCGCTGGCGCTGACCTGCACGCGCTCGACAGCGAATTGAGCAAGCTTGCCGATTACGCCCATCCGCGCACCAATATCACCGAGGATGACGTCGCCGCCATGACGGCCTATGTGCCGGAGGCCAACATCTTCAAGCTGGTCGACGCCATCGCCAAAGGGGACGGCGGCACGGCTATGCAGCTCTTCCACCGTCTGCTGAAACAAGAGAAGCAAAGCGAATTCTCGATCTTCGGCATGATTATGCGCCAGTTCCGCCTGTTGATCCTCGCCCGCGAGTTTATCGACACGGGCATCGGGGGCAGCCTCGCCGCCGCGACCGGCACGCGCGGTTACGCCGCCGAGCAGTTCGGCAGGTTGGCACGCACGTTCAGCGCGCCCGATCTCGAACGCATCCATCACCGCTTGCTCGACGCCGACATCGCCATGAAGACCGGTGAGATGTCGCCCCAGATGGCGATTGATCTGCTGATCGCCGACCTCGCTGACTAGGCGCGAAACCTTTTGTGCGATTTCGCGTATACACTAATATCAATACACACTGGATAAACTCGGAGGAACCCGACCATGGGACTTCTAATCGCAATTGTTGTCATTCTGCTGATCATCACGGTGATCGGATGGACAGCCGCCTTCCTCGTCCAAATTGCAATCGCCGCCCTGTTCTGGGGACTTGCAGGCTACCTCGCCAGCCGTGTGATGGGCGGTAATGGCGCCGGCGTCGGCATGAATATCCTGCTCGGTTTGGCCGGCGGTGTCCTCGGCAGTCTGCTCCTGCGCGTGCTCAACTTGCAGGGCATCGAAAGCATTTGGCTGGTCGGCAACATCATCACCGGCGTGATCGGCGCGGTCGTCGTGATCGCGGTCGCGCGCCTGTTCGGCGATAAGGGCTTCGGACGCTAGGCTCGTAGTCGGAAGTTGCCAGATTCCTGCCGCCAGTCAAAATGCAGTATTCGCGCTCAACCGCATCCGCGGCGCAAGGCTGGCGACTGAATACTCAAGACGGATCGCTTAGAACCGCCACACCAATCAGACGAGGCTCAGTGACGAGCCTCGTTTTGAGTTACTCCGAACCCCGGCAGGCGGTTGCGCTCCTGCGCCTCCTTGCTCGCGGATCAAGGTGTCCAGAGGGCGAAAGCCCTTTGGTGGAGGTGCGGAGGCGAAGCCTCTGCATTCTTCCTACAGCACGTCGACCGGATCCATCTCAACGTGCCAGCCTTGCGCTTGGGCGACGCCGTTAAGCAGCAGGCGCGGATCAGGCGCGCGGACGATGATCTGCCAGCGGTGGTTCTCGGCGATACGCTGGAAGAAACATGGCGCAGGGCCGATCAGGTCAGTGGCGGTTAGCCCCATCTCGGCGATGCGCTCGGTGAGGACATGAGCGGCTTGCTGCGCGGCGTCGCGGGCGCGGCCGCTGTTGGGGTGCTTGAACACGATGCGCGCCATACGCCGGAACGGGGGATACCCCAACTGCTGCCGGTACGTCAGCTCGGCCTCGGCGAACCCGGCATAGTCATGGCGCGCGGCGTGCTGAATGGCGTAGTGGCCGGGCATGTGCGTTTGCACGACGGCCCGCCCCGGCTTGAGGCCGCGCCCTGACCGCCCGATGGCTTGCGTGATAAGCTGAAACGCGTGCTCCGCCGCGCGGAAATCCGGCATGTTGAGCGCGACATCGGCGCTGACGACGCCGGCCAGCGTGACCAGCGGAAGATCCAACCCCTTGGTGACCATCGCCGTACCAACCAGAATATCGGCTTGATGATCGAGGAAGCGCAGCAGCAGAGCGTCGTGCATTTCGGGCTTGCTGGCGACATCGCTGTCCCAGCGGATGACGCGCGCGGCCGGCCAGCGTTTGAGCACCTCGGCCTCGACGTTCTGCGTGCCGGCGCCGAAATAACGGATACGGTCGCTGGCGCAGTTGGGACAGTGGCGCGGATTGGGCGCGCTGTGTCCACAGGTATGGCAGCGCAGTTGACTCCCGTGCTCGTGATATGTCAGCGGCTGATCGCAGTTCGGACAGCGGGCGACGTAGCCACAGTCGCGGCAAAAGACGTAGGTCGATGTGCCGCGCCGGTTGAGATACAGGATCGCCTGCTCTTGATGGGCGAGCGTCTCGTCCAGCGCGGCGGTGAGCACGGCGCTGAAAATGGTGGTGTTGCCGCCCTTCAACTCCTCGCGCATGTCAACGAGCGTCACCGGCGGCAGTCCGCGCGCGATGGCGTCCGCCTCGACGCCTTCTGAGCTGGGCCGGACGTGCAGGCGGGCGGCCTGAGTCTCGGCACGCAGGCGGTGCGCGAACACCCGCCGTGGCAGCTCAAGCAAGGTAAGTTCCTTCGTCCGCGCGCGCAGCAGCGTCTCGACGTCCGGCGTGGCGCTGCCCATGAGCAGCAGGCCGTCGCACTCGCGCATCCACCACTCGGCCAGCTTGCGGCTGTCGAACAGCGGCGCGCTCAAGGCACGATAACTGCTGTCGTGCTCCTCGTCGACGATCACCAGCCCGACATCCGGCAGCGGTTGAAATAATGCCGAGCGCGGCCCGACGACGATATCGATTTCGCCGCTTCGCGCCCGTTCCCACACGCGCACGCGTTCGGCATCGGTCAAGCGGCTGTGCACGACCGCCGCGCGGCCCGGAAAACGCGCCTGCACCCGCCGGATCGTCTGGGCGGTGAGGGCGATCTCCGGCACGAGATAGATCGCCTGACGGCCGTGCGCCAACACGGCGTCGATGGCGCGCAGGTATACTTCGGTCTTGCCGCTGCCGGTCACGCCGTACAGCACGAAGCCCGCGTATGTCCCGCGCGCGGCGGCCTTCTCGATCACCGCCCATGCGCGCAGCTGCTCGTCGGTTAGGCGCGGCGGCGCGGCAGGGATGTAGTCGCGCTCTACGAGTTGGTCGCGCCATGATCGTTTCTCGTCCAGTTCGACCAGATCCAGCTCCGCGAGCCGCTGCAAGTCGGCGGTTTTGGCGCCGGTCTGCGCATAGACCCAGCTCACGTCCATGGGGGCGGTCTCGCGGGACAGCACACGCAGCACATGGCGCAGAATGTCGGCCCTGCGCAGCGACTCCGGGATCGCCTTGAGCGCCTCGTCCAGTGCCGCTGGATGGAACGCAAGCGCCGCGGTCTGGATACGGGCGGCACGCGGGCGCGGCGGCAGCAGCGTCGATTCGACGTCGACGACGCCCAGCGCGTTCAATTTGTCGATCGAATCGCGCCAGAGATCATGCTTGAGCGCCAGTTGAAACTGCGCATAGCGCAGCGGCCCGCGCTTCTTGAGAAGCGTCAGCACCTCGTGTTCGAGTGCGTCGCCCGGAGCGTAACGGCTGTCGAGCAGGCTGATGACCGGCTCGGCATATTGAATCAGATTAGGCGGGATCCACAACCACACGCACAGGCCAATCGGCGCCATGTACTCGTCGGCCAGCCGCCGCGCGAGGCGCACCGCCGTCGCGCTCATCACCGGGTTGGGGTCAAGCAGGCCGGAGATGGTCTTCGGCTCAGCCACCGGCGACGTGTCGCTCAGGCCGATCACGACGCCGGGCTGGCGGCCCGACCGCACGCCGACGTTGACCAGATGCCCGACCTGAATCCGGCCTTCCAGCGACTCCGGCACGCGGTAATGGAACGCGGTCGGCACGGCGGCGTGAATAGCGATTTCCGCGTACAAGCTCATGGCGTATAATACCGGGGTTGATCGTTAGGGTGAGTGATGGAACGCGTCATACTTCATATTATCGCACGGTCTGCGTGGGACTCACGGCTGAATGCGGGCGAGATTCGTTCGCCGTCGCTTGCGGCGGAGGGATTCATCCATTTCTCGACACGGGCGCAGGTACTGCGCTCGGCCAACAAGCACTATCACGGGCAAGCCGATCTGGTCGTGCTGCGCGTGCAGGTCGATAAGCTGACAGCCCCACTGCGCTGGGAGGCCGCTGGACGTTCCGGGCCGCCTGACAACCCATCCGATCCGCTGTACCCGCACCTGTACGGCCCGCTCAATCTCGACGCGGTGATCGACGTGATCGATCTGCCCTGCGAGCCGGATGGTTCGTTCACGATGCCGCCGGCGCTCGCTGCAACTTTGGAGGACTAAAGCGAATGGTGATTCGTGATGAAAACGATGTGCGCGGCCTGCTCGCCATTGGCCGCATCTGCGCGCAGACGCTTCATTACATGATGGGACAGGTCGAGCCGGGCATGACCACCGCCGAACTCGACCGGCTGGGCGCGGCGTTCCTCGCCAAGCACCGCGCGCGATCCGCGCCGATCCTGACGTATCAGTATCCGGGCGCGACGTGTATCAGCATCAACGAACAGGTCGCCCACGGCGTTCCCGGATCACGCGTGATCCAACCCGGCGACGTCATCAATATCGACGTCAGCGCGGAGCTGGACGGTTACATCGGGGATACCGGAGCCAGCATGATCGTGCCGCCCGTCGATCCGGCCGCCGAACTGCTGCTCAAGCGCACGCGCGCGACACTCAACAAGGCCATTGACGCTGTCACGGCTGACGCGCCGCTTAACCTGATCGGCCGCATCGTCGAGGGCGAAGCGCGCAAGTACGGCTACCGCACCTTTCGCGAACTGGGCGGCCACGGTGTCGGCCGGACGCTGCACGAAGACCCGCGCAACATCCCCAACCACTTCCAACCGCGCCTGCGCACCAAGATGGCCGAAGGCACGGTGTTCACGATCGAGCCGTTCTTTACCCCCGGCATCGGGCGCATCCGCACGCATGACGACAAGTGGACGCTGCTGACCATCGACGGCGCGATCTCGGCGCAGTTTGAACACACCGTCATCGTCACGCGTGGCAAGCCTATCATCACCACGCTGCTGAATTGACTTCCAAAGCTTGCGCCAAATACCTCATCCCCGCCTCGCTGCGCGCGACCCTCTCTCCATGACCACGGCCGTAGGGAGCACCGAAGGTTTGGAGAGGGGGATCTAGGGGTGAGGTCGCACCACGACATTTACCGGCGGCGGCGACTGAGGAAGAAGATCACCGCGCCGGCCGCGATCACCACCGCTTGACCGATCAGCGCGATGATTAACCACGGCGACTCGCTGGGGGGCTGCACGCTGACCTGTTCGACCAACGCGGGCGCGGCAGGCGGCGGACTGCTCACCTGCGCGATCTCCGTCGAGTCCGTGGTCGGGCTGGCGGTTGGCTCCATGCCGGTCGTCGGGGTCATCGTCATCACAAGGAACGCAGGGACGCCGGCAGAGGTCGCGATCCGCGCGACGGAGACGTTGTTCGCGCTCACGGTTGGCGTATCGAACGGGCGTGGGCTTGGCGACTGCGCCGGCTCTGGTGTGGATGTCGGCATGAGGGTGATGGTTGGTGTCAAGGCGGCGGCGGTCGCATTCGATGCTGCCTCCGCGATTGCGGTTGCCACGAAGTCGTCCGGCTCCGGGGTCGATGTCGGCCAGCCCTCTGGCAGCGGAGTCGGCGTGTACGTGCCATCCTTTGGCGGCACGAGAAAGATCGCGCCCACTTGCAGCAGGCGGATGTCGTCCCGCGTCAGATGGTTGAGCGCCAGCATCTCGTCGGTGTCGTCCCACGTGTAGCCGTAGGTCAGCAGGATGTCGCCCAACGTCTGCTCAGGCTGAATCTCGTGCATGATGTTGCCGAAGCTGTCGAGGCCGACGACGAACGACGGCGGCGCCGACGACTGACTCCCGCTGTTCCCGCCCGATGACCCCGCCGAGACCAGCGGCGTGCCGCCCACGCGCCCAAAGACCAGCACGAAGGATCGGCCCCAGTCGCTTGAGGCCGACGCGATGCCGATTTCCTGATAGTTCGGGTTGGTCATGCCGCGGTAGTGGATCGGCGAATTGAGCCAGAACACCCACGCATCATTAGTCGTCGCGATGCTTCCGGCGTAGATGTTTTCGCTCACCCAACTGCCGCCGTATCCGGCCGCCGCGGCGCGGGTCGTGGGGGTCGATCCGTTCGCCTGCGTGTGGGTGATCTGGCCGGTGCTGACCATGTACTGCGCTTGGTTCAGGGCTGCCGCGCTCAACGCCGAATTCAACGTATAGCCGGGCAGACCGAGCGATCCACGCAGGCCGTTGATCCGGCCCAACAGGTCGCTGACCACATCTTGCGCACGGGCCGGCATGAGGATCACAGCCGCCAGCAGCAGTAAGGCGAAGAACACTCTTGCGCGCTTCATGCGGCGCATTCTAGCATGGGCCGATGGCCGTCTCTCTGACGGTTTCCCACCGTCCCGATCACCCATCATGGATCGCTCATACGGATCGTGTACCTTTACGATCGGGCGCGTGTTATAACTACTACACTGTGTAAAACGCGTGTGAAGACTGCGTTAGACCGAGGGTAATGGGACACCGTTAATGCAGATTCCCTTATTTGTGGCGCTGATATTGACCCTTGCTGTCGGTTATCTGCTTGGCTCCGTGCCGACCGCGTATATCATCGGCAGGCTGTACCGCATCGATATCTTCAAGATTGGCAGCGGCAACATGGGCGCGACCAACATCTCGCGCGCGTTGGGCATCCCGCTGGGTATCGTCGTGTGGTTCATGGACTCAGCGAAGGGCATGTTGGCGATTCTGGCCGCGCAGCACCTGATGCCGGACAACCCCGCCCTCGGCATGGCGATAGCCGCCACCAGCGCCATTGTCGGGCATAACTGGTCGATCATCGTGCTGTTCCTGACCGGATCGATTCGTGGTGGCAAGGGCGCAGCGACGGCGTTTGGCACCCTGCTGATGCTGGCTCCGGCGCAGGTCGTGGCGGTCAGTTTCGCGCTGTGCAGCGCGGCGGTCGTCCTCACCCGCTATATGTCGCTTGGCGTCCTGATCTTGTTCGGCCTATCGCTGCCGTGGCTGATCGTGCTGACGATGCAGAACGTCGTACCGTCGGTCTACTCGCTGTACGCGATCATCACGATCGTGTTGATCCTCTATCGCTTCCGTGAAAACATCACGCGGCTCGCCAACGGCACCGAGCGCCGCCTCGGAGACCCGGCGTAATCGCGCGCCCCAGAGAGGCTATCAACGCGCGGACACCTCGAATCTGTCGTATCCTGACTACAGCGGATCGCGCCCGACCCTCCGGTTCCGCTGCGTCACCTGCCTGATCTCGAAAGGCTCCGCATGCGCCGCCGCCGTTCGTTTTACCTCGCGTTCGCCCTTGTGCTGCTGCTGCTCGCCATCCTTCGTTACACCAGAGCACACCCGCTGACGAACTGCCTTTCCGGGTCGTCGGCGTGCGCCCTGTCTGCCACAAGCAGCCAAACCGAATAGCGCCGGCGCTCCATCACCCGCCAGCCGGTGATATTGCACCGATCAGCCGTACGTTCGGCGTGATGGTCACGTATGCGAGTCGTGCTACAATGCAAGCACGACTCATCGAACAGACCTCGCCCCACCGAGGGAGTACCCATGCGTACACCACGTTTTCTGCTGATCTGCGCGCTTGTGCTGTCGTCCGCCGTCATGGGCGCATGCAACCTGACCCAACAAGAGGAACGCCTGCCCACCGCGACGCCGACCACGTTGGTATCGACCAAGCCGATTGTCACGATCATCAGCCCGGCCAGCGGCGTCGAGCACCGCGTCAACACCGAGCTGCTGGTCACGGCCAACGTGCGCGACGAGATCGGCGTCGACCGCGTGCAGATGACCGCCAACGGGTCGCCTGTCAAGACCATCGCGTCGGACTCGACCTCAGGCGATACCGACAAGAACGTGATCCTCAACTACACGCCGCTCGTGACCGGCGATGTCACGCTGGCCGTGACCGCGTTCCGGGGGGCCGTCGCCAGCGACCCCGCGATTCTGAACGTGCGCGTGGTGGCTTCTCAGCCCACCGCGACAACCGGTATCATCGTCACACAGGGGCCGGTGATCGACCCGAACGACCCGACCTGCCGCGCGTTGATCAACAGCGGCCTGAATTTCCGCGCAGGCCCCGGCACCAACTACACGATCCTCACGACGCTGGCGCAGGGCGCAGTGATCCCGGTCACCGGCCGCTTGGGCGACAATTCGTGGTATCAGCTCAACAACTTCGGCACGTTCGGCTGGGTGTCGGGCGCGTTTGTCAGCTTGTACGGCTCGTTCTGCGTCAGCGTGCCGGTGATCGCCGCGCCCGCGACCCCGACTCCCAACGTGACCGCTACGCCCAGCCCGACCATCACGCCCCCGCCGACCGCGACGCCGACGCTCACCGAGACGCCGGGCGTGGCCGATCTGGTAATCAATATCTTCGAGGGCGCAGAGGACATCGAGTTCCCGTCGGGTGGCGAAACCAACGAGGAGTATTCGATCACGATATCGAACGTCGGAAGCCGGCGTACCGGCGACTTCGCCGTGTCCTTGCAGCTGCGCCCGGACGGCGAGATTCGCAAGGTCAACGTGGCGAACCTGCGCCCCGGTGAATCCGCCGCCGTTCTGATCGACTACACGTTCGATACCGCCGGCACGTTCATCCTAGAAGCCGTGGTCGACGCCGACGAGGTCGTGACCGAAATCAGCGAGGCCAACAACAAGGCGCAGCTCGTCGTCACCGTGACCGAGAACTAGCGCCAAGCAGCAGATCGTCGGGGCGCCAGTGTGCGCCCCACGTTACGACCCCCAATTTTGGGTGGTCGTACGCTGCTGCGCGGTAAGCATATCAGCCTGTAGACGCATCTAATCCACGACATACAGAGGAGCACTCATCATGAACATGCTCGATCACTATCTCGTCCAGTCCTACACGTGGAACAACCGGCATCCGCGCCGCATCATTGACGGCGAGTTTGACCTGAACACGTGGGACTACGCCGAGCAGAACAAGCAGTCCGGACTCGCACAGTATTTCCACCCCGGCATGATCAGCGTCATGCTGGCGCTCATCGTGCTCGCCGTGGCGCTCTAGTTCGCGCACGAGTCATGACAACCCCCACAAATGGACGGTAGACGGAATTTTCAGTCGGCATAGACTGATTTCTGGCGTCCACCCACATTCAATCACAAACCCATTGAACAGGAGTATCCGGCTATGAACGCTAACAATCACGTGCTGCTCGAATCCCTCAATCAGGCTAACCGCCGCGCCGGCGCCAGCGTCGCCGAGAGTGAGATCACCCTCGGCACGTGGCAGGATGCGCCGCGCCAGCGGGAGTCCGCCGCGCAGCTTGACTTCAACCCCGGCATCTTCAGCGTCGTCTTGGCGCTGGTCGTGCTGGTCGCGGTGTTGTAGTCGCCCACTCCCTTCTATGAGGGGAAACCTTCCATCAGACCGGAGCAGAGGCGTCATCGAGCGCCTCTGCGCGTTTACCCCCACAAATGCGTCGTAGACGCGGCTCCGAGTCGGCATAGACTGATCGCTGTACCTAAACCACGTCCATCTAACAGGAGTATCCGCCATGTATGCTCAGGCTTATCTGGCCGCACAAACGTCGCAGCGATCCAACCTCAGCCGGCACACCGATACCGGCCATGAGTTCGATCTGAACGCGTGGGATCTCGCGACGTCCGCCAATGACGCGCAATCCCGTCTGCACCTGAACCGGGTCGTGCGCTTTGTCGCAGCCCTCGCCGTCGTGCTGGTGATCGCCGGCGCCTTCTCGCTCTAGACCTATCATCTAAGCCCCATCTGCCCCAGCAGCATGGCGGGTTGTATACTTGTCGCGAGCGTTTCTTCCCCCGACAAGAAAGCAACCCGTCATGCTGCTGGCATTTGACGTAGGAAACACCAACCTTCATCTCGGCCTGTGGGATGGCGATGCGTGGGCGCTGAGCTGGCGCGCGCGCAGCGTCCCCGACAAAATGGCTGATGAGTACGCCGTGCTCGTCCGCAACTTCCTTCACAGCGCCAACGTGTCGATGGACGCGATTGACGGCGTGGTTATCGGCAGCGTTGTGCCGAGCCTGACGCTGACGTTCGTCGAGCTGGTCGAGCGCTACTTCAAGTTTTCGCCCGTCGTCGTCAGCGACAAGACCGACAACGGCGTTACGCTCGCCATCGATCAGCCGCAGCAGGCCGGCGCCGACCGGATCGCCAATGCGGCCGCAATCGTGTGCCTGCACGGTGGCGGCCCGGCATTTGTCGTGGACTTCGGCACGTCGACCAACTTCGACGTCGTAGATCGGCACAACGCCTACTGCGGCGGCGCGATCTGTCCGGGCATCGGCGTGGCGCATGACGCGCTGGTCAGCCGCGCCGCGCGCCTGCACAAGATCGACCTGCTGCCGCCCCCGTCCGCCGTCGGACGCAACACCATTCACGCCATGCAGTCCGGCATCTTCCTCGGCTATCTCGGCATGATCGAAGGCTTGGTCACGCGTATCAAGGCGCAGATGATGCAGGACGACTCTGTGATCGCCAGCCCCGACGAAATCCGCGTGTTCGCGACTGGTGGGCTGGCGCGTGTGTTCCAACCGCACACGAACGTCTTCGACCGCATCGAGCCTGAACTGACGCTCGATGGCCTGCGCGTGATCCATCATCTCAACACACCAGCGTAGGAGCAGCGCATGTCCGTCACCCTCAACCGAACGACACAACAAACGATCCTGCGCCTCGTGATGCTCACCGCCGGCACGCTGATCTGGGTGGTGTCGGTGGTCGTGTTCATGGCGCCGTTCAATATCGCGCCCGCCGGCGTTTCAGGCGTGGCGGTGCTGCTCAATTACCTGTTCGATACGCCGATCGGCTTGGTCGTCCTGCTCGGCAACATCCCGATTCAAATCTTCGCGTATCGTATGCTGGGCGGCTGGCGTACTGTCGCTTCCACGGTGTACTGTGTCGTGCTGTTCTCGCTGGTGACGGACTGGGCGACGCCGTTGTTCCCGCCGCAGGGCGTCAGCGACAACGTGCTGCTCAACGCGTTGTTTGGCGGCGTGGTCGGGGGCGTCGGAGCCGGGTTGATCTACAAGGCGGGCGGCACGGCGGGCGGCACATCGACGCTGGCGCGCATCTTCCAGCATCGCTTCGGCCTGCCGCTGAGCACGGTCTACCTCTACTCGAACATCGTGGTAGTCGGCGCTGCGGGGCTGGTGTTCGGCTGGGAAGGCGCGCTGTACGCGATCGTGGCACTCGGCGTCGAAGGCGCAACGTCGGACTATCTGCTGGAAGGGCCGA
Source organism: Chloroflexi bacterium OLB13 (assembly GCA_001567485.1). Lineage (GTDB taxonomy): Bacteria > Chloroflexota > Anaerolineae > Aggregatilineales > Phototrophicaceae > Flexicrinis. The sequence goes on along the minus strand of JZRA01000006.1, from coordinate 10,493 downwards.
GCGTCGTCCGCATGGGACTGATCGTCACCGATCACCCGGACACGGTCGCGCAGGCGATTATGCACATGATGGGGCGCGGTGTCACAAGCTGGCAGGCGACCGGCATGTACACCGGTCACGAGCGCACGATGCTGTTCGTCACAGTTGCGCGCTTTCAGATCGACCAACTGCGGCAGATCGTGGCGTTCACCGATCCGCACGCGTTCGTCGTGATCGCGCAAGGGCATGTGGCGTATGGCGAGGGATTCATGCGCCCCGGCGGCAGCTTGGATGAGCTGATGGCAGGGAAACGGAAGGACTAGCCGCCGCTACCGTCCCCGCTGGCGGGGATGTTCGGCGTGAGCGACACATCCACCACAAACAGCCTCTTGCGTGGTTCTAAGCTGATGAGTCGGGCGTCCCAACGGGTGGTAATCCTGTGACGATTCTCATCGTCGTCCGCACTCGCGCTGGTGCCGGGTGAAAGCAAATCTCCCCGCTGTTGAGTGACTCACTCGGCAGCGGGGAGGCGGCGTATGTATCTGAGTTGACCGCTTCCCTTGACACCCACAAGAGCATCGCGGGCTGGGGCGCGTCGCTTAGCTGTTGGACACGACTTCCTTGATCTCGGTGACCTTGATGATACCCTCGGTCGTCCCGCGCTGAATCGCCAGCTTGACCTCGCCAATCGCCCGTGTCACCTCAATCTCGCGTGGGCAGGCCGGCGTGCAGTTGAAGATCGTGCGGCAGCGCCACACGCCGTTCGGTTCGGCCAAGATCGCGAGACGTTCGGCGGTCGCTTTGTCACGGCTGTCGAAGATGAAACGGTGCGCCTGTACAATCGCCGCTGGGCCGACATATTGACCGTTGGCCCAGAACGAGGGGCAAGCCGTGGTGCAGCATGCGCACAGGATGCACTTGGTCGTGTCATCGAACCTCTCGCGGTCTTCCTGTGTCTGGAAGCGCTCACGGCCATTCGCCGGCAGCGGATCGTCGTTGATGAAGTAGGGCATCACCTCGCGGTAGTGGGCGAAGAACGGCTCCATATCGACGATCAGGTCTTTCAGCACGGGCAGGCCGAGGATCGGCTCAACCTGAATCTTGACGCTGTCGGGAACCGGCGAAAACAAATCGCGGATCAGCGCCTTGCAGGCCAACATATTACGCCCGTTGATGCGCATCGCATCTGAGCCGCACACCCCATGCGCACACGATCGGCGCAGCGCCAGCGTGCCATCCTGCTCCCATTTCACCCGGTGCAGCATGTCCAGCACACGGTCGGAGGGATGGCAGTCCTTCAGGCTGAACTCCTGCCAGTACGGCTTGCGATTCTGGGTGTCCTCCGGGTTGTAGCGCCGGATGCGCAGGGTTACGTCAACCATTCGTCGTCCTCATTTCTTACCAGTACGAGCCTAGCCGCGCGCCTAGTAGACGCGCTCCTTCGGGGCAAAGCGGGGGTCGTCCGCCGCTAGCGACAGGTCGACCTTCTTATCCATGTTGAGCTTGTATTCCGGCGCGGCGACTCCGTACAGGCTGGGCGCTTCGCGGTACGCCAACGTATGCACAAGCAAGTTGGCATCGTCGCGCTTGGGGAAATCTTCGCGGCTGTGCGCGCCGCGGCTTTCGCGCCGGTTGAGCGCGCTCACCGCCGTGACCTCGGCCAAATCAAGCAGATTTTCAAGTTCCCACGCTTCCATCACGTCGGTGTTGAAGCGCTTGCCCCGGTCGTCAACGTGCAGGTCTTTGATGAACGTCTCACGCAGCTCGCGCAGTCCTTCGACCGCCGCCTGCATCGTTTCTGCGGTGCGGTACACGCCGACGTTGTCGTTCATCAGCTTCTGCATCCGGTCGCGGAGGGTATAGGCGCGAGTCTTGCCCTTGCACGCGCGGATACGCTCAAACTCCGCCTTGATCTCCTTATCCGCATCCGCCGGCAGATCGGTGAAATGGGCGGACTTGACGAACTCCGCAATGTTCTTGCCGCCGCGCCGGCCGAATACGACCAGATCGACCAGCGAGTTGGTGCCGAGGCGGTTAGCGCCGTGCACGCTCACACAGGCGGTCTCGCCGGCCGCGTACATGCCGGGCATGACCGTCCAGTTGGCGTCGATCACCACCTCGGCGTTGACGTTGGTCGGGATGCCGCCCATTGCGTAATGCGCTGTCGGCTGAACTGGCATCGGCTCGACCACCGGATCCACGCCCAAGTACGTGCGGCAGAAGTCGAGGATATCCGGCAGCTTCTTTTCGACGTACTCGCGGTCGATGCGCTTGCTCTCACCGGCTTCGGCAAAGTAGCGGTTGACCGTCTCGGGCCGGATATCGAGGTATACGTAGTCGCGGCCTTGAATACCGTTGCCCGCTTTGACCTCGTTGTAGATCGCGCGGCTGACCACGTCGCGGCTGGCGAGGTCTTTCACATGGGGCGCGTATTTCTCCATGAAGCGCTCGCCGTGGCGATTCACCAGAATGCCGCCTTCGCCGCGCACGCCTTCGGTGATCAGGATGCCCAACTTGAAGATGCCGGTTGGATGGAATTGGAAGAACTCCATATCCTGCATGGGGATGCCCCGACGGAATACGGCCGCCGCGCCATCGCCGGTCATGCTGTGCGCGTTGCTCGTCACCTGCCAGCAGCGCCCCCATCCCCCTGAAGCGAACAGCGTCGCCTTGCCGTGGAAGGTGTGAAATTCGCCGCTGTTGAGGTCAATGGCGACAACGCCGACACAGGTTCCGTTGTTGATCAGCACATCGACGACGTGGTACTCGTCATAGAACCGGACGCCGGCCTTGATACACTGCTGGTAGAGCGTCTGTAAGATCATGTGACCGGTGCGGTCGGCGGCATGACAGGCGCGGTACACCAGCTTCTCGCCGAAGTTCTGGGTATGGCCGCCAAACCGCCGCTGGCTGATCTTGCCCTCGAGCGTGCGATCGAACGGCAGCCCCATGTGTTCCAGCTCAAGCACGGCATCGACCGCCTCTTCGGCCAGAACCTTAGCCGCGTTCTGGTCAGCCAGATAGTCGCTGCCCTTCACCGTGTCGTAGGCGTGATAAATCGGCTTGTCGGGATTGGGGTCGTCCCCGATCTTATTGCCCAGCGCCGCGCCGATCCCGCCCTGCGCCGCGCCGGTGTGGCTGCGCGTCGGGTACAGCTTCGAGACAACGGCGACCGTCGCGCCGCCCTTGCTCGCATATAGCGCGGCCATCAAACCTGCGCCGCCCGCCCCGACGATGATTGCGTCAACTTTATGCGTGTTCATCCATCACCTTTCCCAGCTCGTTTCTACCCATACGTCTCAACCACCAATGCGAGCTTGGCAGAATTCAGACAGCGTCTTGCCCAGTTCTTCCTGAGCATGGCAAGCCATATCGAGCGCGGTCGGTTCAATCCCCGCCAGCAGCGCCGCGCCGCCAACGACCAGCAGCACCACGCCGGCGATCAAGGTGAGGTACGTCGCTGCACGGCGCAGCATCGGCTTGTCGGTGGTGTAGTCGGTCAGCACATAGCGCAAACCGTTGAAGCCGTGCACCGTCACCAACAGCAGCAGGCCAATGTCGTACAGCTTCCACAGGCCGACACCCGCCGTCGGGCCAGCGAGCGAGGTGTTCCAACGGGCGAGCACGAACTCGGTCGCCGTGCCGCTCACGTTGAGCAAGCCGCGCGTGCCGATGATCGTGGAACCCGCTTCGGTCAGCGCGAACACGCCCTGTACGACGTGCATCAGCACCAGATGGCCGAACACCAGCGGCAGGATCAACACGCCGCTGACGCGCATGAACGACCACCAGAAGCGTTCGAACTTGCTCCCTGCGCGGCCGCCCGCTTCGCCGCCGCCAGTCACCAGACCCACAAGGCCGGACAGCAGCACGGCGCCGATGATCGCCACGACGATCCCGACGGCGAACGGCGCCTGCGCCAGCAGCACGCGGTCAAGGCCGAGCACGAACGGGCTGTGGCCGTAATGGTCGATCACTTCGATCAGCATCAGGGCGAACACCGGCACCAACGTGACGGCGGTCAGCCCCAGCACGGCAAAAGCCGCGCGCTGTTGATGTTTCCACCAGCGTGGTTGAAAGTCGAAGATGACGATTCGGATGCCGTTGTAGGCGTGATATACCACACACGCGACGAGGGCGAACTCGCCGAGGGTGAACAGCGGGGACTGATAGGCGGCGATCGCCTCTTCGTACAGGCCGGGATAAAACACAGCCCACGACGTATCAATCACATGCAGCGTCAAGAACAGGACGACGCCGAGGCCGGAGACACGATGCAGGATCCAACTCCACTGCCCGATGCCACCGCGATACCGCAGCGCCTCCGTAAGGGTTAAGACGAGCGAATTCAACGCGATCCGCCTTCCACTACATTCCCAACAAATGGACGTACATAACGCCCCGTTTTCTCTAGGCGGTGATTATAGCACGCAGATGGTTTCACACAACGCGCGTGGTCTGTTAACTCCGGTTAATTTTGAGGAATGGACTCATCGCGTTGCGCCGGCAGCGCGTACTTCATACGCGTCTGGCGCAGATGAGAGACCGTCCGTATAATGGATTCTGGATGCCCTCGTAGCTCAAAGGATAGAGCAAAGCACTCCTAAGGCTGAGGTTGTGGGTTCGACTCCCACCGAGGGTAAAACAGGCCGCGCCACTGCGGCCTGTCTTGGAGTTTGGCGCCTTGAAGCGAGCCGATGCCGGCAAGGAGTACTGCACCCGGTTTCGGCCGCTGCGTGCCAGTAAGGTCGCTCCCTGCGGAACGCGCTGCCACAACGCCGAAACACAACACGCGCTGCGCCGCCTGTCTTTCCTAACTCAAGCCTGACTCAAGGTTTTTCGCTTTGCAACTACGGCCAAACTCCACGGGGGATATCGGGGGTGAGGGACGAGCCGCGCCCATCTCTCACCCTCGATGACTTTCCGGCTAGCAGCACGATCCGTCGCCGCAGTCGCAGCAGCACGAATCATCGCAGCAGTCGGGGACATCCACAGACGGAACAGGGTTGACGTTCATCGTAGGCTCCTCAAGCTCCAATAGCGGTGTGTGAATTATCGACGGCCATCGATATATGGACACAAAAAAAGAGGGCGCTGTCCCCGGCGCTACGTGACCTGATCCAATGGGATGATATTCGACGCGGCGTACTCAGGCGCAAACTGCTGCACGAGCATCCCGCAGCACATCGTGATCCGCGACTGGTTCAGGGTGTAGAAGCGCTGGCGTCCCTCCTGACGCACCTCGACCAAGCCCGCCTCTTGCAGCGTCTTGAGGTGATGGCTGACCGTCGGCTGGTTGACCTTCCCGCCCAACTGGTCGACCACGTCACCGACCGAACACCATTCGCAGCACAGACAGGTCATAATCTGTTGGCGGGTCTCGTCAGCGACGGCTTTGGCAAAGGTGATCAGATTCGCGTCCATGCCCCGACTATATATCGACACACGTCAATATGTCAAGAGGAGAGGTTGACCTTACCCCGGTTTAGCGGACGGAGAAAATGTCCGATAGACTGAGTGTAAGGAGAAGGACGACGGGACGCTGCAAAGCGCGAAGTTGAAAGTATTGAGTGATGAGTGATGAGAAAACGCCGCGTCGTATAGCTCGACTAACGCTGCAAGATGGGAGACCGAATCTCTCGACTTACGAACACCGGCTTAGAAGTTCGTCCGCGCGTCAACCACCCTCCTCATTGACAGGTGGGTGCTGCCGGCAGGGATGCTCAGCCTCCCTACGCCCTCGCGTCTTCGATCACGAACACCGGCACGACCGACCCAGTGCCGGCGGTGACGTTGAGCAGGGCCGAGCCGGATAGGCGCGTCAGACAACCTTCGATGCGCTCGCCGTAGTAGGCGTATGGATCGGCGTCCACGTACCGCTTGCTGATGTCGAGTCGGCCGTCGAACATCATCGGGTAATCGACCTGAGAGGACTGTACGCGCTCCTGCACCACATGCGGGGTCGTCAGCGCGTGCTGAATGGCCGTGTTCCAACGGTCGCTGTCGACTTCCCAGCCGATGATGACTCCGCTGCCGCCGTACTCGTCGTTGGGCTTGATGACCAGCTTGTGCCGGTTGTCGGCCACCCACGCCAGCAGGTCGATCTCCTGCCCCTCGTAAGTCGTCTTGCGATCCTGCACGCGGCGCGTCCACGGGATATGCGCGGCGATGGCCTCAAGCTCGCGCGGGGAGAACAGGTGCGCGTTGGCCTCGTCGCTCAGCACCGCCAGCGATGCCTTCTTCGCCAGCAGCTTGGCGCTGAACGAGTTGGTGATGAACACCGCGCCGTCACGCACCGCCCGTACCACGTCGTGCTGCATACCGAGCTGATGGATCAACTCGGTGCACAGCACGCGCTTATAGATGATGTCGACCCTGTAGTCGCCCTGATACAGCCCGCCGTTGCGATATTCGAGCGCCTCCGGCTCGGTCACGATCGACCTATAGCCGTGTGACTCGAAGAATTCGGCGCTGGTGTAATGCTCGTTGCGGGTCGGCACGGTGGCCCAATCCAGCACGGCGATCTGCGGACGATTGTGGCCGCCCCACTCGCGATACCCGCGCAAGATGCAGTCCAGCAGATGGCCCATGCCGCGCGTCGACTGAACGCGATAACGCTGCTGGAAGCGGTGAAACACCGGCAGGTCTTCGAACACGTCGATCAGCGTGTCGCCGTAGCCGATGCCGGCAGGTGTCTCGGCGTTGTACTCGACGAACTTGAGGTAGCCGGTCTCTGGCCGGAAGAACGAGTCGAGCCGCGAGGATGTCCACGGCGTGTCGATGTGCGCGTCCTTGTCGACGTGCAGCATCTCCTCCTCGTAGGGTTCGAGGTCGAGCTGTTCGCGCAGTTTGACGTCGTTCATAGCGGCGTCGTGCGCCTTACGGAACGCGCTCAGCACCAGCGCCGTCCGCGTGCGCAGGTATTCCCACGCCTCGGCGCTGTAAAAGTGCGGTCGCAGCACGCGGCACACCGGCACAGCGCCGAAGTACAGGCGTCGCTCGCGCTGCCACTCCATGAGTTGTTGATGGGTCTCTTCAGCAAGGCCGCCGACAAGCAGATCGTGGTAGTGTTGAATGGCCTGCTGAATCATGGCTATCTACTCCGGGTGTTAGTCGCCTTTTCGTACCACACGTAACGTGATCCGGTCGACGCATCCGACTTGGCAAGGCGAATGCACATATCGGCCATGTGCGTGACCATCCACTCGAAGTGCTTCTTGCCCAACGAGTTGATGTCCATGTCCGGCGCCGGATTCATAAAGTCGATAGCGTAAGGGATGCCGTCGCGGATAGCAAACTCGACGGTGTTCATATCGTAGCCGAGCGCCTCGACCAGCGTGATGCTGTCGCGCACGATGCGGTCGTACAGCTCGCGCGAGAAGTCGTGATCTTCAAAGTAGCGGCCCGCGCCGTGACGGCCCGGCTTGTACTTCATCACGTAGATGTCGCTCTGGCCGAGGCACATCACGCGCGCATAGTTGTCCCACGTGATGTACTCCTGCAAGACCATCGTCAGCAGGCCGGACTGGTTGTAGTAGTGCCACAGCTCTTCCATGCTGTGCGCCACGTACACGTCCTGCCATCCGCCGCCATGCGCGTCCTTGAGGATCACCGGGAATCCCCCGACGTACTCGACCAGTGCGTACCAGTCAAGCGGATACGTCAAGTTGCGCAGGCTCTCGTTCGGCACGATGCCGGGGACATAGCTGTGGTTGGGCAGTACGACCGTCTTGGGATGCGCCACGCCCAGCCGGTCGGCGAGGCTGGCGTCGAAGAACTTGTCGTCGGACGACCACATGAACGGGTCGTTGACCACTTTCACCCCTTGCAGCGCGGCGTTCTTGAGGTACGAGCGATAGTAGGGCACCTCATGGCTGATGCGGTCGATGATGACGCGGTAGGGTACGGCCTCGTTCATGCGCGTCCCGCCGATGTTCACAAATTCGGCGACGACGCCATCGTCCCGCTTATTGACCTCTTCGATGAACGCGGGCGGAAACGACCACTCGCGCCCGACGAACAATCCAATCTTCAACGGTTCTGTCATAGATCACGCTCCCGGCCCAACGCGAGCCATTTTTCCATTTTAACGAGGCCGCCGTCATAGGGCGCAGCGGCCCGGGGTTTCGTTGCCGACGAGTGACCCTCGCCGATCATGCCATCCGTCCCTCTACCTAGATCGAGATTGAAGGCGTGACCTATCCTCATCACTCATCACGTCCGACTCGTCACTTCAGTCATGCCCGCCGATGTACGCGCGGATCATCTGCTCCCAGTAGCCCCAGTCGTGATTCCAGCCGTTCCATTCGCGCAGGGCGTTGCCGATCCCCTTCGCCCACAGCACACGGCTCATCGTGCGCGAGCGGTCAAGCAGTGGATCGTCGCTGCCGGCCACCATGATGATGTCGAGCCGCTGCAGCATGGCGATCCGGCGCGGGTCGTTCTCGCCGGGGATAAACCACGTCGGGTTGTTGAGGTAGACGTGCTCGCCGCTCCAGCCGTCCGTCCAATAGCTGATGTCGTAGATCCCGCTCATGCCGAGGATACGCCCGACCACGTCCGGATGCTTGAGTCCGAAGTTCATCGCGTGATAGGCGCCGAAGCTGGCCCCCAGCGTGATTAGGAACGGGTTCGGGTTTTTGCTGCGCGACAGCGGCACGACCTCGTTGTACAGGTAGTTGTCGTACTGCGTCTGCCGCCACGCACGCTGGCCCGGATGCGCATTCCGGTTGTACCAGCTTTCGCCATCAACGCTGTCGACGCAGTAGAACTGCAAGTGGCCGTTGTCGATGAACCACGACAGCTTGTTCCACATGCCGCGGTCTTCCCACTCGTAATACTTGCCACGGCTGGTCGGGAACACCAGCACCCGTGCGCCGGCATGCCCGAAAATGAGCAGCTCCATATCTCGCTGCAGCGACGGACTGTACCAGCGGTGATATTCGCGATTCATAGTGTGCGCTTTCCCTAGAAGCCGCCAGTGCGCACCATACGCACTGCAGCGGCGGCATCGAGCACCCCGGCCCCCTGCCGGGTGGACGGCGCATCCTCCAACACCTGAGCCGTCTGCTTCAGCACGGCCTTGACCTGCGCCGGCGTCAGTTTCGGATTGACTTCGAGCATCTGCGCGATCACCGAAGTCACAATCGGCGTGGCGACCGATGTGCCGTCGACATGCTGATGATACGCGTCAATGAGTTTATGTTCGTACGCGCGCGCTTGCAACGTACTGAGTAGGTTGGGGCTGTAAGGTTGGCCGAACAGCTTGGTCAGGCCCTTGTCGGCGCTTCCGGACTCCATGAGCTGGCGGATCGGATGCTTGGCCGAACTTTCCAGCAGCGGGCCGATCCAGAACGCTTCCCACGCGATTGGCGTGCTCGGCATGATCGGTGACGCGATCCAGCGCGCCGGCGCGACCAAATCCGGTTTGTCCGAGCCATCGTAGGCCAGCCCGCTGTTGTGCCCATACAACCGCCATTCGCGGCGGTCGTCGGTGTTGTTGTCGTCCAGCCCGCCCACCGTGATCGCCTCAGCCGACGACGCCGGGGGCAGCAGGTGATTCACCGGACGGTTGCCAGCGGCCGCCACCACGATCACGCCCTTCTGCGTCAAAGTGCGAATCACCAGATGCAGCGGGTGTTGGCTGTCATAGCTGACGAAGTCGCCGCCGACCGACAGGTTCACGATGCGGATGTTGTAGCGGGCATGATTCGCCAGCACCCACTCCAGCCCACGCTGAATGTCGACTTCCTTGACTTCGTTCTTGGGACTGCTGATCTTGACCAGCACAAGCTCGGCGCCGCTGGCGATGCCGCGGTACTTGCCGCCGCTGCGCCAGCCGTTCCCAGCGCAGATCACGCTGGTCATCATGCCGTGCCAGCTATACGCCGGCGACTTCGACACGCTCTGCGACTCGACGATGTCGCTGGTCGTCGCGTCGACATGAACGCGGATGCGCCCGCGTAGATCAGGATGCGCGTAGAAGCCGCTGTCGATGATCGCGATGGTAACACCAGCGCCGGTGTACTCGCTCAGCGCGCCGACCCGTTCCGGTGTTGGTCGCAGCGACGGTGTGCCGGGCTGGGCAGCGGGGTAGTTCGACGTCAGGACAGGCATTAGCGGGGGCTGTCCAGCAGGCAGTGTAGGATACACGAGTAGAGGTTCTGGTGAGGTCGGCAGTACACAAGCATGCTAGGCGTCGAGATGGCTCTTGCGCGCTGGCGCAACGGCGAGAAAATCCTGAACGAAACGTTCGCCGTACTCGGCGCGCAGGGCGTCGATTGTCGCACGGTCTTCGCCGGCGACGATCAGCCCCGCGTGATGCAGCTTGTGAATACGCCAGACCACTTCGGGCGCGTTGTAGGCGTTGAGATCAGGCCATTCCTGCTTGGCGAGGCACACCAGAAGCGCGCCGTGCAGGTTCTTGAGCGGCGGCAGGCTGTACGATTCGCCGCGTGCGGTGGCGATCTCCAGCTTGGCCCATTCGGCCCACAAGTTCACGCCGGTCGCCCGCG
>JZRA01000005.1 GCA_001567485.1 Chloroflexi bacterium OLB13 | reverse complement strand
AGTACATCGAGGTGTGGTACAACCGTCAGCGGCGGCATTCTGCCTTGGGTTATCTCAGCCCTGCCGAATTCGAGCAGCTCGCCTGCCCCTGACATTCTGACTGTCCGTTGAATCGGGGATAGGTCATCACCATGACACAGGAGATGCGAGATCGCCTCGCGCTGCTGGTCAGCAAACAACCGCGTGACACCACCGAATCCGACCTCATCCGCGAGGCAATCCGCCTGTATCTGGACAACCAGGAAGATATCATCGGCAGTCGCAAACACTTCCAGAAGTCGCTGCAAGATCGACTGGATAAGCTGGAATCCGCCTTTGCCTTTCACCTCAACGTCCTGATTTACCTGCTGGCAGCACTCGAACCAGAAGGCAGCCCAGAACGCATCGCAGAGGCGATCATTGCCGCACGGCGCGATGGTGAAACACTGCTGGCGCAGATGCAAGCCGTCCGCGAGATGAAGGCTGGCAAGCGTTGAGCAAAGCCATCATCGTCGTAGACTTCGCCTACAAAGGCACCCAGCGCAAAGGGTATGGCACAGGTCGCAAGGGGCTGAGTTCCACGCTCAAATATTTGCAGTACAGGGATAAGGTGCAGAATCGGCTTGCCGCGAATCGGGATTACGAACGCTGGCAGGATCGGGGCATGGGCATCCACTGGCGCGACATTATGAAACACAGCGATGACCTTCAGAGCAAGCACGTACTGGCGTGGACGTGGGTGATTTCACCTGCACCTGACCTGATGGCGCTTATCCCAGAGGAAGAACGGCGTGATCTGGTCTGCGATCTCACCGAACGCATCGTCGAGGATTACTATCTGGAGCGCGGTTTCGGCGTGCCTGAGTACAGCTATATTCTGCACGACCGCGAGGCGAAGATGGAAGGCGACAGCGAAACAATGCAGCAACTTCATACGCACGTTGTCTTACCCGGAACCGCGCCGTTGGATGGGGTAGACCGGGCGGCGGTGTACAACAATAAAGAGCGTAGACACGATGTGTTGTTCCGCGAGATTGCCAGCCGCCACTTCAGCGCGGCACTGGATCGGATTGTCGGACCAGACTGGCAGCTTTTACGCGAGGAATCCGAAATCGAATCGGAACAACCAGCACTAGATGATCTGGATGCATGGTTTGCTCGAAGCTGAATAAGGCACGCCTTTAGTCCGCTGGTAGAAACTTGCTATGATTAGGGCAATCCCTAACCGGATTTTAGGAGTACGCAATGGACTATCCAGAGGATGACCGCCCCGATGAATTGATCGACACTTTTTGTGTGGGCTGTGATTTGCCGCTGCCCGTAAATGATCTGCGCTTGTGTGATGCCTGTTTTGCCAAGTTGGAACGCGACCTAATCCGCTCGCGGGATTGGGACTATTCTGTCACCGCCTTTGGGGTCGCGCCAGACCAACTGGAAGCGCTGCGCGAGCGCGTCATCCGTAACTATGGCGCTGCCTACGAACTGATTGAGTCTCCCAAAAAGCCGAAGAACAAACGCTCGCACTCGCGCAACACCCAGCGTAAGCGTGAAATCGCAGCGCAGGTAGTCCGGGACTACAGCACCGATGATGTTTTACAGACAGCAGATGATTTCATTCGGGCACAGAACGAGGAGTGGGTCAATTTCAGCCGGGTCTCACAATGTCTTTATGAGACCTTTTATCATCTCAAGCCCAAACGATTAGGGGAGCCAGGCAAGAAGTACAAGAGTCTGCTCAAGTTTTTGGCAGACTACCCGACAAGGTTTGAAGTGAAGTGCGATGCGGCGGGCGTTTACTGGATTCGTCCACGATAGAAACCCGCTCGGTCCGCTCACAACCATGCCTATTCATATAGCTCCTCGGAGTGATTCAGGTGCTGCTTTAACCGCTTACTACCCCGCACGACCACCCGCCGAACGTAACGCGGCGCATCACTGCCATTGAGTGTGCCAGCGTTTTCACCCCGGTCAACCACCTGAGTTTCGAGGACAAAAAGGTTCTCCAGTTCAATCCGTCCGCCGCTAACGAGTTCTTCCGTCCAGACCTCAATCAGCGCCTCAAGCATCACCTGCACGTCACGGTTCTTGAGTCGGGTGCGCCGCCCGATTTCGCGGATCATCTTGTTCTTGGTCAGGGTCATGGAGTTACCTCTTTCACGGCACGCTTGCGTGTTTCATACCTGCTACGCATTTCGTTCATGCTGCTTGTCTGAACAGTGCCATTGGTTTGCTTCTGGGTTTCAGCCGCAACTCGCGCCATCACTGCGGCTATTTCCAATGTGGAGGGTGTATTCGCCGGTACAGGTGTTTCGACAGGCTGCAAATTGAGGGCAATTCCCCGTTCCAGCAGCAAGGGTTGGACATCCTTTGCCGCCTTGAGCCGCCGCTTCCAGTCGTCGCGCTCATAGAAGCGCGTCAGACGGGCGTTCAAGACCACCTGTGTGGCAAAACCTGCCTCGACATAACGGGCGAAGATAGTGCAGTTGCCGACCTGCGGCGTGACCACCTCATCGACGGTTAGCAGAGGACGCTGACGCAGGTGGGAGTTCGGGTCATCCTGATTGGCATCGGTGGTCGCTGTGCCACTGGCTTTGCTGTAGAACTCGGCGGTGTCGGCATCGCAGCCCCCATAAATGACCTGCGTCGCCAACCCTGTGAACAGCGCCTGCGTCCCCTCGTTCCCATAAATCATGTGGAACTGTCCTTTGGTCTGCGCCCCGATCATGATCGAGATGCGGCGCTTGCGGACGAGATTCACGTCCGCTACCAGACTGTCCAATTTGCCCAGTGTCGGGAACTCATCGAGAATCACGCCTACAGGTACGGGCAGCGGACCTTTATTGCGTTCACCAATCGTGTCGAGATCGAGCATGAGCTTTCGCAAGGTTGCGCCTAAGTAAGAGGCATAGACGGCACGCATCCGTCCCGGACAGGTCAAGACAACGACGGTTGGCTGCTCCACCACTAAATCAGCGTCAAAGTCCGAGGCGCTGGTGTTGGCTCGAACATCGGTAGAAGCCCATCCGGTGAGTGCAGTTGCCAGAGTTGCCACCACATTCGAGGCGACTTTGCCATCCGACCCGACCGAAGCGATGAAGCTGTTCGCCAGCAGCGCGGCATCATCTTTCTGCGAGGCGAGCCTGTTCGCCAGCCCTTTCAGGTCGTTCATCGCGTTGTAGATTTCGCCGAGATTGGGAAAGCGGATCAGACAGGCGGCCAGCAGCGCCGCCGCGCTATCCGTCCAGAAACGGTTATCGCCCGCTGCCGAGGGTACGAGGACATCGGCGATAGCGCGGGCATCGGATACATTCTCAATACCTTCCGCCAGATTGTAGCGCGGCCCGACAGGGCTGGTCGGGTCATGGACGACGACCAGATGACGAGTGACAGCCGCATATTTCAGCACATGCCCGGTGATTTCGCCCTGCGGGTCAGCGACGACGAGTGAATGTCCCGCCAGCATCCGGTCTGCAATCGCGGGCAGAATAATGCCCTGCGTCTTACCGGAACCCGGACCGCCGAGTGTCAGAATACCCCGCGCTACGTCTTCGCCGCTGAGCGAAAACCGCCCCATACCCATATCAAGGCGGCGTTTTTGCTCACCCCAGAACGCACCGAGCAGCGACAACCCTTCAGCGTCTTCGCGGCGAAAGCGTTTGTACTCGCGCATGGTGCAGAAATGCGATGACCCCAGCGCTCCTCGCTTGACCTGCGGGTTTCGCAGGCGATCCACCCGTTCGCGCAGCCAGCCGCCATTCTTGATGCCGCTGTGCAATCCAATCGTCAGGAAGAACCACAGCATGACCAGCATCATGCCAAACATAAACAGCCGCATCGCGTTGATATTGGGCGGCGCACCGGTGAGCAGTTGGACAAATCCGTTGGTGGTCTGCCGCCCACGCATGGGCTGTACCACCATATCACCCAACAGGACAAGATAGACTGCCGAAACGCCCAGTAAGATAATGAGGTGGGCGAACAGCTTTGCGCCGCGCTTCCAACTCGCTGTAGTCTGCGTTTCACTGGTACGCTGAATACCCGCCCCCAGCATGGCGCTCACCATAATGGGGGCAGTCACCGTCAGACACAGCAGGGGGGCGAGTAAGCTGCCCAGCAGCACCCGCCCTTCGGTGAACAACCAGTAGAACATCGGCTATGCCTCTCGACGATCTTCAGGTGGGCTGGCACGGTGTCGCAGCAGCAGACGATTGCCCAGCCAGCCGAATATGACCAGTACCAGCCCGGTCAAATAGAGCGCCTCACCGAAACTCACGCCCATTATCCGCCCGATAGCAGCGCCAGCCAGCAGCAGCGTGACGAGAACAAATCCGCCCAGCGTAGTTTGTGGTTTGAGCATTGCCATCGCTTAGAAGTCCAATTCCGGTGTGCCAGAGGCAGTCTCTGGCTCATCGCGCTTGAATGTCTGTTGAATCGGGTCACTGTACACCCCTTCCGCCGCGATGCGGGCATCACGTTCTGCGTGGGGGTTGTAGGGATGCCAGTCCGACGGGTCGCGGGTGAGCGTCAAGTCAGCGTTCTGATAAGATTTCAGGTCATCACCTTCGAGGGTTTTCCACTCCGCAGACAGTCCTTCCAGCCGCGCCACCTCCACCGCCAGTTCGGGACCCTCCAGCAAGCCGGGCATCAGATACCCGTTGAATTCCTTGCTGAACCTGTCCACCGCCCCGATTGTTTCAAAGTGCGCTATTTCCAGCATTTGGAATGGCTCATCCGCTGCCATCGCAGGCGTGCCGACGGCATCCGGGTCATGCTCGATATTGGGATAAACCACCATGTGCAGGGCGTGTCCCAACGGTTTGCCGTCGGGGTCATTCACAGGCAGCGTATCCATCCGCCAGTAGGGATTAACAACGCCTTCCGGTTCGGGAATAGTTTCACCGTCAGTGTTCCAATAGGGATTGATTTCACCCTCAAGCTGCTGTGCCAGCGTCTCGAAACGGTCAGGTGGCCCCTGTGTGAACAACCGTGGATCAGCGCGATCCCCGTCCAGCCAGTCATTCTGCATGGCGGTGAGTTCGGCTTTGCGCATCACGGCTTCAAGACCGCGCTCATTGTGGACTTCGAGCAGTGCCTCGCGTTCCTGCTCCGCCTGTTCGCGCCCTTTCTCATCGTCCGAATCCCACGTATCCAGCGTGACCGACTGCAACCCCAGATAGCCGCCCGGCTCTTTCCAGTATTTCTCGACCATCAGTTCCCGCGTCCAGGGGTCGGTTCCCTGCACTACGACCGCATAATTCACGGTGTCATTGACTGGTTGCAGTAGTTCGATGTCGGACTTTTCAAAGGTCGCTTCAAACCATGCCGCGCCTTCCAGTGTCGCGTTCGCCTCACGCTCACGGGCGGCTTCGGCGACAAAATCGCGGTACATCGCCGGATAATCCGCTGCTTCCGGCTTAAGCGTGACTTCGGCGACATCCACCGTCTGCGTCAGTTCACGCTCGCGGATGGTGGTGAATGGATCGGGTGGTCCTTCGGTGAACAGACGCGGGTCATCACGCTGTGGGTCAATTACCCCCGCTTCAATCCCCGCCAGTTCAACCAGCGTCATCGCGCCCTGCAAATTGTCCTTGTCCAGCAGGTCATAGGCGGTTTCGGCGTTCGCTCGCGCCGTTTCCCAGTCGGGCTGAGGAATGATGAGGTGGGCGTGCTGGTCTTCGTCCCACGCTTTGGTTACGTCCAGATGCGAACTGTCGTTGGCAGAAATCGCGTCGATGCTGTATTCCGGGTCGCGCTGTATTTCGTCATGCTGCATGTCACGCTCCATCGCCCGTGTTCGTTCGGTGGTGAAGGGGTCGGGCGGTGCATCCTCCTCAAAGAACACCCGCCCATCGGTGCGATACGGGTCGAGATAACCTCCTGCCACCGCCATCCGTTCCGCTTGATTCATGGCAGCTTCCAGACCCTGCGTTTTCAGGGTGGACTCCAATTCACTTTCGTCAGGCTGTGCCTCATCCCACATGCCATATTCGGCGATGGTGAAAGTGTCGAAGCGCCGTTCGCTGCCATGCATCCACGTCTTGACTGCTTCCAGCGCTGGATGGTTTTGGTCACTGACCCCGTAGCCGAAGTAGTATTCCGGCTCAGGATTGAGCGCGGGCAGGTCGAGTGGGTCAGGGAACGCCTGCCCGTAATGGTCTGCGACATCGTGAGCGAATTGCTGCGCCATGTAGACATCCCCCTTTTGCAAATACATTTCCAGACCGGGCAGCGGCCACGCTGAACCGGGGTCGTCATCGGGCAGTGGCATGACCGGATACGAATCGTGATGGCGCGTCCCGTCGCCCGTTTCCAGCGCACGGAAGTAGCGCAGTTCATAAGCTCCAGCGGCGGGTTCTGCTTCTGACTCACGGTTTTCGACAACGGCGAACCAGTGCGCTGTCCCGCTGCCATCGACGTGATGAGCATGTCCAACGCCCTGTGCGTCAAATGGCTGCATCCCCTCGCCAAAGGTGAAGGGCAGGTCATTCGGCAAGTCGGGATTGGGTGCAGCATCAAACAGCGGCGTTCCGGGTGCGACCTGCCCTCGCGTTTCCGCCTCGTGCTGCGCTGTCGTCAACAGGCGTTCGTTCCCACCCTCAACCCATGCGCGATCCAAGTCTCCGTACAGGGCTTCCATGTCTTCGCTGCGACCATCGGCAACCAGTGCCGCTGTCACCTGTTCACCGCTGAGATAGAGCAGATGGACTTTGGCGCTGTCGCCCGTCGAATCATCGGTCGGAAAGACCATCGCCAGATACTGCCTGTCGAGGTAGGGCATCTGCGCGACGCGGCGGGCATCGTCACTCAGTCCATCCAATCCATCTTTTTCCAGTGCGGTTTCAACTTCGCGCTGATGTTCTTCAGCAGAACCCCACGACGAGTATTCACCCAGACGTAGCCGCTGCTCATGTTCCATGCCATAACGGTCTGTCGAGGCGCGAACCAGATCGACACCATATTTCGCGTCGTAGGCGTTATGTTCCGGTGAAACCACTTCAACGGCATAAATCGAGCCGTCATCGTCGGTGTGGCGCACAAACCTGGTATCATTCATGTGCGTCCTTTCTGTTCAGCCGGATCGGGAATTCGGTCGGTTGGCTTTCGCCTGCTGGAACGAAATAGCCGGACTTGCCCAGCCGCTTCTTCCATGCCAGCACCTGCCGCACGGCGCGGCGAACACTGGCGGGACGATCCAGCCCGTACAGGGCGCACAATTCCGCCAGTGCCGCCTGATCTTCCGGGGTCAACCGGATGGTAAAACTGCGCGTTTTTACAGCGCTCACAGTTCGACCTCCCATGTATCGCGGGTGTAGTCGGCGATCTCCTTTGCTGCGTCGGGTTCGAGCGCTACACCACGCCCGTTCTCCCACAATTCGCGCTGGTCGGTCGCCAGCGCCATGCCTTCGGCGGCATCAAAACAGCGGTCAATGCCGCCTTTCTGCGCCACCTGAATCAGATATTCGGCTGAGGCATACGCCTTGTCCCACTCGCCGGGCACACAGCGCGAGCTGCGCTTCCATTTCACCTGTCTCAGGATTACGTCCCAGTGACAGGATGCTGGTCACGCAGTTGTCGCGGTCGTCTTTGTCGGGCTGAAAGACCCCGATCCAATAGGCCGTGCCAGTCTCGGTGTCGTAGAACGGCGGCGGGTCTTTGGTCGGGTCGAAGTTCTCGGCTTCAATGCCAATCGCGCTCAACGCCTGAAACGCTGATTCATCCTCAATCTGTGGCGTTTCCACTTCCTGTTTAACGACAACTCCGCCCAGTTCAATCGCCGCCTGAATGAGCGGGTCAACGGCATGGTCGGGCGGTTCGTCGCGCCCGCCGATACCGCCATCTTCCAGATCGCGCAGATGTTCGTAGGCGGCGTATTCTTCGGGTGTCGCCCCGCGCCAGTTCTCCGGTTCCGGGTTCATGGCAAACGACTGCTTTTCGGCAAATTCCGCCACCTGATAAGCTGGCAGCGCCTGATCGTGCATCTGTTCCTGAAGGGTGTGGTAAAACGCCACCGCCACGTCTACATCATCAAATGAGGTGATGGGCAGGTAACTCCCGCCCAGGTCGCCCGTGTTGACGTTCGCATACACATCCATTGCGCCGATCTCGTAGCGTGTGCCGTCGTCGGTTTCGCGCTCAACGCCGATCAAACGGGCATCGTGCCAGCCCCAGCCTTCATCCAGCGGTTCGGGCTGTTCAAAGCCCTGCAAACCGTCCTGTGAGAGCGGCGGAGCATCGGGCAGATGCCCGACATTCTCCGGTGCAAAACGGTCATCATCTGGCAGCCAGAAGTCATCGACGGGTGTGTAGTCGTAATCGGGGGGCGCGCCATTGAACAGGTCATCCGGGAACGGATCGTCCGGCATGAAATAGGTCTCATCCGGTGGGGGCGGCATCCAATCATCGTAGTCAATTGGCGGTGGTTCGGGCATGTGATTGCTCATGCGCTTATTCCTCCGCCGGTCGCAGGGTCAACGGTCTGGGCGTGTGCCGCGCCTTGACCTGCGTGAGCGCGTATTCCGTCGCTTGGCTCAACTGCGGATTGAAGCCGTCCCAGAATGTCCGCAGCACTTCCAGTCGGGTTACGTTTCCCGCCGCGACACGATCCAGCGATTCTTCCAATCGAGCGGTGTAGTCAACCGCCAGTACATCGGCGAAGTGTGCCTTCAGGAAGTCGCACAGCGCGATGCCATTCTCTGTAGGAACGAGCCGCTTTTGACTGACCTTCACATAACCCCTGTCTTTGACCGTTTTGACC
This sequence comes from Chloroflexi bacterium OLB13, assembly GCA_001567485.1. GTDB lineage: Bacteria > Chloroflexota > Anaerolineae > Aggregatilineales > Phototrophicaceae > Flexicrinis. The sequence goes on along the minus strand of JZRA01000005.1, from coordinate 9,879 downwards.
ATGCTGGCGTAAGTTGAAGGACGGCCAATCCCATGCTGTTCGAGCGCCTGCACCAGTGCCGCTTCGGTGTAGCGGGAGGGAGCGCGGGTCTGGTGGTCTGTTACCTGCGGCGCGACCAGTTGAACAGGCTGGTTGTCTTTCAGTGGCGGCAGTATTCCAGTTTCGTTGTTTTCTTCCCCCTCATCAGCCGGTTCTTCGTAGACCTTGAGGAAGCCGTCGAACAGCAGCGAACGCCCCTGCGCTCGAAATTCCATTGGGAAGGGCTGTCCGTGCGTTTTGCCCGCATAGATGACCGCGCCAGCGACGGTGTAGAGGGCGGGTGACATCTGCGAGGCGACGAATCGCTTCCAGATCAGGGCGTACAGCGCTGCACCATCACCGTCCACATCCTGCGGCAGACGAGAGACATCCGTCGGGCGGATCGCTTCATGCGCTTCCTGTGCATTCGCCGTTTTCACGGTATAGGTGGGCGGTTCTGGTGGCAGATAATCCGTCCCATGCTCACGGGCAATGTAGTCGCGCGCCGCCATCTGCGCTTCGGGCGCGACCGATACACCATCGGTTCGCATGTAGGTGATCCAGCCCTGTTCGTAGAGGGTTTGTGCAAGCGCCATCGTCTTGTCCGGCGACAATCCCAGACCTTTGGAGGCTGCCTGCTGAAGCGACGAGGTGGTGAAGGGCGGCAGCGGTTGTCGCGCTTTTACCGTGCGTCCAGCTTTACCGACCCATATCTGCGCGGTTTGAATGAGTGCCGCCAGTTTGTCCAGCGGTTCGCGGGTCTTGAAGGTGTTGTCCGCGCCTTTGACGCGGTGCAGTTTCGCCGTGAATTCCGTACCGTCAGCCGCCAGTTTGAGCGCCAGTGTCCAGTACGTTTCCGTCGTGAAGCCTTCAATCTCGCGTTCACGCTCGACCACCAGCCGCAGGCAGACACTCTGCACCCGCCCAGCGGAGAACTTGCCATCCAGCGCCCTGGCTGCCAGCGGAGAAGCCAGATAGCCAACGAGACGATCCACGATGCGCCGTGCCTGCTGCGCTTCGACCAGATTCACATCCAGCGCGCGGGGATGGGCTATAGCTTCGCGCACCGCGTTTTTGGTGATCGCGTGGAACAACGCCCGGTAGACAGGCTTGTCCTTCGGCACATTCGCCAGCTTGAGCAAATGCCACGCGATAGCTTCCCCCTCACGGTCAGGGTCAGTCGCCACATAGACCGCTTCGGCATCCTTGATGGCTTTCAGCAGCTTCTTAACGACATTGCCTTTGCCCGGCAGCACTGCATACGTCGGGCGGAAGTCAGCGGCGACCTCCACCCCCAGCTCGGTTTCAGGCAGGTCGCGGACGTGTCCCAGACACGCCTCCACGCGCCAACCCTGTCCCAGAAATCCGGCGATCTTTTTGGACTTCGCCGGGGATTCAACGATGACCAGTTTCATATCTTATTTGCCTCCTTGATCCAGCGCCGAATGGCGCGACTGTTTCTCAGATGTTGCGCCAGTGCCCGGAGCGTTTGGCGGACGCTGCGCCGTGAGATGGGCATCCAGTTCGCGTTCACGTAAGACCAACCAGACCGGCCATTCGCGGAAGGCGTGATATGCCTCTTCTTCGAGCGCCTGAAATGGACTTGCAGCTGTCTTTTTCGACACGGTTCATCCTCCATGTGCCTTATCCTTAAGTGGTCTGGAAGCGGGCGATCTCCCCCGCCGCCGGGCGGTTGTACAGATACCAGAGACCTTCGTCCTGAATGTCGAGGACGTAGTGAAAGCGCGGCAGCGCGGCGATGATGTCGCGGTGCTGCTGATTGAGGTGCTGGAAGGCGGCATCCTCGTGGAACACATTCATGCCCTGACGCTGCGAAAAGACCACCCGAATCGGGCAGTTCTCGAACACCAGCCGCGCTTTTCCAGCGAGGAAAATACTCATTTGTTGATCCACACAAATCAGCTTTTTGCGACGGGTTCGGAAGGTCTTGGCGGCTTCGATCAGGAAGTCCAACAGCGACGGATGGCGCATCAGGCGGTAGACCTCATCCACCGCGATGATGCGCGGCTGTTCATCAATCAGGCTGTCGCGCCGTATCGCACTCAAGACCTGCGTGTACGCCAGCGCCTGCAAGATTGGGTCGCTTTCCAGTTCGTGGAAGCTGAACACACGCGGTTCAATCCGCTGCCTGCCGCCGCGCGACAAATCGACATTGGTCGCGCCGTTGAGAAATTCCGCCCAGGGTCCCGACCCGGTGCAGAGTCCGGCGATTTCATCCGCCAGATTTTTGGCGATATGGCGAGTCGCTTCCTTGTCGCCCAGCCCCGAAAGTACATCGCAGACGACATCACAGGTCGGGGCGAGTTCCGGTGATACCTTGTTTAGGTCAAGGAAGCCGCGATACAGAACCTCCAACGCCTCGCCGAGCAGTCCGCGTTCTAGGTTCTCGCGCTGTGCGCCCGATAGGGCACGCCCCAATACGGTTTCATAGATGCGGGTGACATGACTGACCTGCTCAATCAGGGTCGGGAACATCACATCCTGTGGGTTGAGTTTGGTCGCTTTGGCGCTCATCACGTACCATGGCAAGCCAAAGGCATCGGCGATGTGCTTGCCATGTCCCATTGGTTCGAGCAGGTCAAAGGGGATACCGTTCTCAGCATATTCCCGCGTCAGATAGCAGTTCAGCCCGAACGTTTTTGCCGAAACCGGAAACGCCCACCCAGACTTCGTGGGTTGCTCGTTTATCACGCCACGAGTTATGAAAGACAGGGTAGGACGCGCCTACCGCTTCGCCGCGCAGAATGCCGTCGGTTGCGGACAGCTTGCGATAGCCCAGTGGTGACAGCATCACAGCGAGTTCACGGGACGTGACGGGCCATGTCGTCGTGGGCACGTTGATGTCTTTGGTGCGTTTGGCGGTGAAAAAGCCGACGGAACGCGCCAGCAGTTCGCCGACCTCCTGACGCAGGGAGAACCACGCCCGTGTCTCGTTCACCACCGTTTGCACTCGTTCTTTGAGCGTATTCAGGTCATCCGCAGCAACGGCGATGGTCAGTTGAACCATGTGCAGGGCATCGCCGTTATTGATCTCCTGAAGCGCCTTGCGGCAGTCAGCAATACGCTGTACCGAGCGGCTGTCTTCGCCTGATGCGCCTGCCAGATGCACCTGATAGGCTTGAATAATGCCTTCCAGCGCATCGATGGCAGCGTTTCGGTCATAGGTTTTCGAGATGTCCACTGATAACGCCAGCGGAAAGTTCAGCCGCAAGAGTGGCGGCAGGGGACGGAAGAAATTCCACGTCGCGGGGGCGAATTCGTAGCTGGTCAGAATCGACCAGTAGGGACGGCCACCGGGACGACCTGCCGGAGCCAGATGCCAGAAGGGCGTTTCACGAATTTCATACCGTCCCTCGAACAGTGACGGCCACGCGCCTTCGGCGACGGGACTTTCAAAAGCAGAAGCCATTCCGCCTGCCAATGCGCGGGGATTCTGGTCGCTCCAGACCGCCATGCCACACAACGCCCGCTGGTACTCGGCGCTGTCATTCAGGCTCTCGAAATGGCGGCGGTATTCCATCAACAGGGAAAGTCGCTGTGCGTCGTCCACTTCCTGCGCCTTGCGGCTCAAACTGCTGATTTTGTCATTGAGGGTGGCAGGCATCTGCCAGCAGACAAACCGTGCCGGTTCGCGCAGCGTTCGCAGCCACGTCGAAAACCGTGCCTGAAGCGATTGCACGCCTTCTTCGGTGGCGTGCAGCATGATGTCGAACGGTTCGATGAGGAAAGTGCGTACATTGCTCATGAGCGAATCACCTCCGTCATCGGCGCGTCCACGAACACCAGCCCATCGTCCCGATCTGCCTCTGCAGCGCGGGCGAATGTGACCCACTCGCGCATGTCGATGTCGTAATTCGGTTGGGCGGGTGCAAACACCACCGCCGCATCCAGTTTGACCAGTTCGATGGGCAGTTCCAGCGCTTTCGCCAGACTGCCCCACAAACTCTGTGTGTCACGCGCGGCCGCCAGCAGCAGTGACCCGCGCACCTGATAAATGAGGCGCTGCCACAGCGGAAGTCCGCCGCGTGTCCCGGTCATCACCAGCACGAGCAAGGCAAACACCACCCCTGCCGGGATCGACCAGTTCGGCAGGGCGAGGTTGAACAGGGTGTAGGTCAAACCGCCGCCGACCCCTGCCAGGAGCAGGCGTTTGAACGGGATGCCGAAGAAGCCCTTCTCATCCCGCAGCAGCACATGCGATTTGAAATCAGCAGCCATGTGTTTCCTTTCAGACAGAAAAGGCGCGAAGCGCTTCCGCGCTTCGCGCTGCGTGCAGGATTGGGGAGTTAGGGGCCGCCGAAGGTGATGAGGGTGGTGACGCTGGAAGCGAAGATGACAAACAGCAAACCAATCACTACCTGATTGGCAGCTTTAGGATTGTCGCGCTTCCAGTCCCCGATAATCGGCCACGAGCTGCCCATGTAGAGCAGACCCAGCCCCAGAAACCCGATGACGGCTGCGATAGGCGCGATCAACTGCGCCGTATCCCGGATGTCGTTGAACAACTGCTGGACAAAATCGGAAAGGTTCAAGCGAGAAGCTCCTCACACAGCTCAACGAAAAGGCAGCCGATGCGAGCGGATGCGTGCGCCATGACGATTAAGGGTGGTTGGGGTCATCTGGCACGGAAGTTCGGCCCGCATCGACTGATTTCAGCGTAGCAAAGTGGGGAGTCTCAAGCGGTGCAGGATTACACTTTTAGCCCGTCAGTTTTGGCAAAATGAGCGTTAAAATTACCGATATGAGGGGGATTCGGGGAAGATGGGCTGAAGCACCTGCAACCCATCCATGTCTGCATGAGGCTTATCTATCCTTATAATCCATCTTGTATCATCCACAATTGGATGACTGTCCCGGTTTAATTTACGAGACAGACAAGGGCATGTTTATTCAGGCGACAATAACCATGAAACTATTTACTTTCCATTTTGCAAAAATCAGCACAGGTGCGGCGGTCAAGACGCTATTGCGCCCACCGACCGGAGAACAAGTCCCTGGCCTCACCCACGCAGAATGTATGTGGAAGATGACGCTGGGTGCCCCGATCCTGTCGCCAGCACGGATGCAACTCCGCCATCTGACGATGTTTGCAGCGTGGGAGAGCCAGTCTGCCATCGACGATTTTCTTGCTGGTACACAACTTGGACGTGCATTTGCCAGCGGCTGGCATGTGCGGTTGGCATTCCTGCGGCGCTGGGGTCACATTACCGAATTCGATGGACTTGCTGAGATCGTTGGCGAACAAGACCCCGAAGCCCCTGTCGTTGCAGTGACCCTGGCGCGAATGAGGTTGCCGCAAGTCCCGCGCTTCATTCGATGGGGCCGACCCGTTGAAAAACTTGTGCGAGACCACCCTGGCGTGACCTTTGCGGCAGCGGCAATGAGGTTGCCTCGCACAGTTTCCACCTTCTCAGTGTGGACTTCCCAACGAGAAATGATCGACATGGTACGTGGACATAGCGCCGTGCCTCAACCTGAACGCCATGCGGTTGCCATGGTTGAGCGCCAGCGCAAGGATTTTCACTTCGAGTTCACGACGCTTCGATTCAGACCGATTGCAGAGTACGGTGAGTGGGAAGGACGTACCAATATCGTTCCAAATCGGAACTAAGCTGCTTTAACGAACCAATTGAATAGCAAAACGATACTCACCAACACCCATGCTGGCGTAGGGTTCGTCTCCCCAGTACCACACCAGCGTCAGGTCTACTGCCTGCTCAGGGAGCAAATCGAAAGGGGTTAAGCCTTCGGCAGGATTGCGCGGTCCGGGCGGCTCAGGGGCATAGCCCAGCGCCAACCAGATGTCATCCTGTGTGAAGGGCAGCGTTTCGGTACGCCCGTTGTAGATTCGCAGGTGTGTTGTGATTTGCCCGTCAAGATAGGTCACACTGACCAGCCGTACATCCACACCGTCATAGCGCAGGTCGAGGGGCGCAGTGGCAAACGAGACCGCAAAAGACACGCCATTGCCAGCAGAGTCGGTAATCACCCAGCGTCCGCCTTGCAGCGTATCGGGTACGATGTAACCCACCGAAGCCGAGAGCGACGACAACGACGGAATTTCTAGCGGCAGCGTGTCGTAATCGGTGTAGGTCAGGGCGGCACTACCCGGCAGATAGATTTGCCCGCCAGTATCGACAAATTCCACCCGCCACGCCGTCGTATCCAGTGCTTCCGCCCCTGCCAAAACCTCGTAATTCAGCAGCAGATATTGACTGTCAGCGGGTAAATCGGGCTGGTCGCTCAACAGACGAGCATCCTGCAAGGTAATGGAGACATCGCCTAATGGAAGTTGTTCCCCGACACCACCTTCCTGAAGGGTGATATCCATGCCGATGACCTGCCCATCCCGCGAGAGTTCCTGTTCGGGCGGATAGGTCGCTGTCACCAGTGTGCGCGTCGCGGTGGGCAAACCCGCTTCGTCCATTTCTCCAATCAGCAGTAGCACCAGTCCGGGGCTGACCTGCCGGAAGATACTCGTCTCGCTGCGCCGCACTTCACGCCGGTCATCGAACTCAAACCGCAGCACCGCCCCCGTATTCATGGTCAGAAGGAAGGATGCGCCCGCCTCGACCTGATCAAAGAAAGCGGCGTTTTCCTCCGACCACGGGATGCCGATCACAGGGCGCACCGACATGCCATTCACGAATGAGGCGGTGTCGGGGTTGAAGTCGAAACGCCATTCGGATGCCTGTACACGGCGACGCTGCACCACCCAGACACGAGGCGCATCGCCATTCGGTAAGATGACCTGCAAATTGACCGGATATGCGACCTCGCGTCCGCTGTCTCCGCCCTGAATCACGTCGTCCTGCGCTTCCAAAGCCAGTGGTGTGGGAGTCGGGCTGACCATCGGTGTTGGCGTGGGGCTAATTTCTGGTGTCACTTCGGCCTCACCGGATGAGCGCCCACTGAGCAGCCGCGTGAACATGAAACCAAAGAACAGTACAGCCAACAGCCCGAACGCCAGCATGACCTTTGGGAACGGCTTGCCAGAGGCGGGTTTAAGCTCATCTTCTGGCGCATCCAGCACGACATTCTGCTGCGCCGCTTCCTGCACCCTGCCGGGTGTCCGCGCCCAGCGCGACCCGACGGGAACGAGCGCAGCTTCGTCGTAGCGTTTGAGCAGTTCAGCCGTAACCTGCCGTTCCAGTTCGTCTGATCCGACCGCGCCTGCCGTACGAACTTCACGCTCATAAGCCGCTTTATAGGCACGCTGGCGATCTGTTGGCACGAGTTCCCAGAGCGCGTGAAGCTCACTAAGCGATAGCTGGCGTAATTCTTCAAGCGGGTGAAAACGCAGTACATCCATTAGGAACCGCCTCTCATTACACTACCGCTACCGCCCATCGCCGCTTGATCGCGCATGGCATCGTTGTAGGCGGTGTCGCTATCTTCGGCGGGCGCTTCAACGGTGACATTGACCTGTGGGTTGACGGTAATATCCGGTTCCACGTTAACCTGCGGCACTGCCATCATGCCAAAGGCAGTAATCTCATTCGGGAGCATTTGGGCGCTGTGTTCCAGTCGATTGACTTCCTCACGGGCGTTATCGTAAGACAGGTGGCCGTCCGTTCGTACCTGTTCGACCAGTGCCGTTCGTGTCTCGTCTGCCAATTGACCTTCTGGCGATGACTTGACTTCACGCACCACCTGTTCCGCCTGATCGCCAGAAATTCCCAGTCGCAGCGCCTGATCCGCGAACAGCCCAAAGCGCGACACGTCCGCCTGTATGGGCGGTTTTTCACCGCCGACAGGCATCACACCCATCGCTCTCGCCATGCGATCTGCTACGGTCAGATGGTCAGCGCCACCAGCGGCGGGCTGCCCGTGTTGGATGCGCTCAGTCTGCATCCCCCGAATGACATCGCCCATGACTCCCGCGACATCACCACCGCCGGATACTTTCAGCTGCCCTACCATCGCCTGCATTTGCAGCCTTGCCGCATTTGCCAGCGCCTCAGCACTCGCTTCCAGCCGTGCCGCCACCTGATCGAAGCGGGTCATATCGCCTTTGCCGTCCTTTGCCCCCAACGTCAAGTGCGATCCGGTGGAGGCTTTCAGCGCGTCCGAAACGTGCTGCTCCATTTCCTCGCTGTTCATCTCCGCCGCGTAATCACTGCGATCCTGACGGCGGCGGGCTTCAGCTTTGTCCTCACCACCTTCATTCAAAGGTAGGGTTGCCACAGGCGTAAACATCCCCGTGCGCCGCGCTGTGACGGGTGTGAAAGCGGAAATCATCTCGCCGTTTTCACCTTCAAACCAGTCGGCATCATTTTGCGGACGTGCGCCGCGTTTGCGTTTGGCATCTTTCGGCAGGGTCCAGCTTTCCAGCGCTTCGCCGACTGCCGGAACCAGCATCGGACGCGACATCATCCGCCCGTATTCGTCATACTCGGCTTTAGCGGGGTCGCGGTCACTCAAGAGCGCCGCGCCGACTAACGGTGCAGCCGCCCGCCCGATGAGGGGGATGCTGCGTGCTACCTGCCGCGTGGACGCGCCTTCGGTGAACTGTTCGGCAGCGTCGCCTAATGCCGTCCCGCGCAAACCGGGCAGATGCGTTAAGGTGCGGGCAGCACCGCTCAGACTATTGAAGCCACCGAACATCAAGCCTGCTGTTTGTGCGGGGGTCGCGCCGTTATTGAGGGCATTCATCCCCGCCAGCGCACTCGATCCCATACCGACTGCCAGCGATGCGCCACCCGTTACGGCTGCCGCAGCACCCGTCACCGCCGCCGATGTCACTGAACCGGGTGAAAGCAGCACTCCGCCTGATACCTGACCCATCGCATTGAACAGGCGATTGAAACTGTTCCAGACCGCCTTCAACCCCGACCACATCGTAACAACGATAAACACCAGACAGATTAAGCCGATACCGATAATCGCAGCAGCGCTGCCGGTCGCCGCACCCGCCAGAAAGAAGCCGATCACCAGCGCCTGAATGAGCGCGATAATGGCCGTCTGGACGATCAGTTCAATCCACTGATTGATGATGTTGTGCGCGATAGACTCGGTGCGTTTGAAGAAGGCAAACAGAATCGCCACGCCAAACGAGACGAAGGTGATGCCCATCGCAATCGTGATGAGCAGATGCACCACCTGTTCCACCAGCGCGAACAGCAAGAGCGGCCACGCCGTCAGCGCCCGCTGTTGGGATGCTCCCGCCCACGACACCGCCGCCGTGCGCTGATCGCCAGATAAGCCGTCCCATGTAATCGGAGATGTGGTGTGGTCAAAGTAATTGCCCTCCATGTTCCAGTCCATCGGCACAACCGATGTGCCGCCTGCGCCTGCCCACGTCGAGGGGTTGGGGTTCAGGAAATACGCACCACAGCCGGGGGAATAGACGGGCTGGGGATAGCCCATCACGTCCTGTGCGTGACCACGCAGATAGGCCAGCGCAATATCCAGTCCGTCAATCGGGCCGGGGCCGGTCGCGCCGGGCAGATAGACATCGAACTGGTCGCACAGCATCCCTAAACCCAAATCGTTGGAATTGACCTGCGCCAGCGACGAAAAATCCCCGGCGTTGTCGTCCAGGCCCTGAAGTACGCTCAGGTACAGCAACTGGCTGATGTTCATGCGGAAGCTGTTCATGCCTTGATAGAAACTCGGCCCGATGGTGAAGAACAGCACGCCTGCCAGATACCACATGATGGCGCTGCGTGGGCTGACCACATCCAGCCGGATGAACGCCGCCAGCAGGTAGGTAACCAATGGTGCTAGATCATAAAGCGAAGTGTGCGAACTTGAGCAAACGGTCATCAGGAGCGGCATCTGGTTCAAAGAGACGGTTAAGCTGCAACAATAAGTTGAATAGGGCTGAAACGAACGCTA
>JZRA01000004.1 GCA_001567485.1 Chloroflexi bacterium OLB13 | reverse complement strand
GGGACGGGCCGCCGGTGTGGATCCACGGCGATCTGCTGCCGGGCAACGTGCTCGTGCAGCACGGGCGCATCTCGGCGATCATCGACTTCGGCTGTCTCGGAACCGGCGATCCGGCTTACGATCTGATCCCGGCGTGGAGCGGGTTCGATCCGCCGGCGCGAGCCGCATTCAAAGCCGCTGTGATGACCGATGACGCGACATGGCGGCGCGGGCGCGGCGCAGCGTTATCGGTCGCGCTGATCGCCCTGCCGTACTACAAAGACACCAATCCTATGCTGGCCGGCACGGCACGCCGCATCATCGGTCAGGTGCTGGCCGCATTCGACGGCCGTATGACGCTGTGACCCGGCCGCGCTTGGCTCGCCGCCGGATGCTATACTTGACGAACGTTACGCAAGATGGGATAGCCTCAACCGATGATCCGAATAACCGCGCTTTTCGTCGTGATCGGCTTTGCGCTGATCGGGTGTCGCGAATCGGCGCAGCCGCCCACCGCCACACCGGAAGGCACGCCGCAGATCGACATCACCGTAGATACCGAGTCGACGCGGGTCGGCGATACCGTGCTGATCGTGATGGTGACGGACACCGCCGGCGCGCCGGTCGATGCGCAGGAAATCCGCGTGCGCGCCGACATGACCCACGCCGGCATGATGCCCGTGCTCGGACAAACGGACAGCGGCGAGGACGGCCGATACCGCGTGCCGCTTCAGTGGTCGATGGGCGGCAGTTGGACGGTGACCGTCACCGTCGTGCTGCCTAACGGAGTGACCGCCGAGGATACGTTCGACTTCGAGATCGAAAGCTGAGCGATGACTGCCGCGCCTGCCCGCCCCGCCCGTGATGTCCTGACCCTACCATTGATCGGCCGGATGCTCAAGCATCGCAGCGGGCGCGTGCTGCTGCAAATTCCGTTTCTGCTGCTGGCCGTGCTGCTGATCTACGACGGATTCACCGGGCCGCAGCGGGCCGCCGAGAACCTCGCCACCGTCGTGCCGTGGGTGCATTTTCGCGGCGTGGTCGTGATCGCGCTGCTGCTGTTCGGCAACCTGATCTGCATGAGCTGTCCGTTCACACTAACGCGGTCGCTGGGCCGCCGGTTCGCGTCGCCCAAGCGCCGGTTTCCGCGTGTGCTGCGCAGTAAGTGGATCGCCATCGCCACGCTGATCGCGCTGTTCATCGCCTATGAGTGGCTCAACCTGTGGGCATCTCCGTGGCTGACGGCGTGGCTGATCGTCGGCTACTTCGCCGCATCGTTCATCCTTGAGCTGCTGTTCGCCGAGTCGGCGTTCTGCAAGTACGTTTGCCCGCTCGGATCATTCAACTTCGCCTACAGCAGCGGCGCGCCGTTGATGATCGAGGCCAAAGACCCGGAGCTTTGCAAGGTGTGCGTGGGCAAGGAATGCGTCAACGGGAGTTTTGCGCTGACGCCCCTGATCCGTGTCGACACGATCCCGGTTGCGGGGCGTCCGGAAGGCCGGCAGGTGCAGGTCACCCATAATCGCGCGGGCGTGCTGGGCTGTGGCACCGAGCTGTTCGTCCCGCAGATTCGCTCGAACCTCGACTGTACGTTGTGCCTCGACTGCGCGCGCGCCTGCCCGCACGACAACGTCGCCCTTGCCGCGCGCCGCCCGTTTCGCCAGTGGTTTGACCCCGCCGCGTGGCCGAAACGGTGGGACGTGATCCTCTTGATCGTCGTCCTCGCCAGCGCAGGGATCGTCAACGCGTTCGGCATGATCCCGCCGGTGTACGAGGTCATCGGCCGCCTCGCCAGCGCCTTCGGACAGGTTGAGAACGGCGTCGTCACGCCATGGGGTGAAGCGATCGCGCTGCTGCTGCTGTTCGGCGTGCTGGCGGTGGTGCTGCCGGCGCTGCTGGTGAAAGGCGCAGCCCGCCTCAGCCGCACGCTCGCGCCGACCAAGTTCACCTACACCGATCGTGACGTGGCCGCCGCATTCACGCCGGCGTTCGTGCCGTTGGGGCTGGCGGTCTGGATCGCACACTACGGATTCCATTTCCTCATCGGCCTGTTCACCATCGTGCCGGCCGTGCAGACGTTCCTGCTCGACCACGGGATCACCGCGTTGGGCGAGCCGAACTGGTCGCTCAGCGGACTCACCGACACGGGCGTGATCGGCGTCGTTCAGGTCGTGGTGATGGTTGGCGGGATGGCGCTCAGCCTGCTGGTGGCCGAACGTTCGGCATTCCGGCTGTATAAGCGTAAGGCGATGCCCGGCCTGCTGCCGTTCGCGCTGCTGCTGTTGGCGATGATGCTGTTGGCGCTGCTCACCTTCAGCCAGCCGATGGAGATGCGCGGCACGGTCTTCTTCGATTAGGCCGCTGTTCGTGAGGCGTGTCAGGATACTGCCTGCACACGGGGTTCGCATCGCATCCCTCGCGCCGGCCCGAAGTCGGTCAAGTCGGCGCGGGCGCCAACACCCTGATCGATCCGTTACGATTAGCCGTGAGTCTGCGCTACACTGTGCGGTTGAGTTTTTCCGCGCTCGTGAGGAATGTGACGAATGCGAAGCATGATTATCGACACCGACACCGCCAGCGACGATGCCGTTGCCCTGCTGATGGCGCTGCGTCACCCGGACATCGACGTCAAGGCGATCACCATCGTGGCCGGTAACGTGCCGTTGAAACAGGCCAGCATCAACGCGCGCTACACGGTCGAGCTGTGCGGCAAGGAGACGCCAGTATACGAAGGCGTGTCGAAACCGCTGATCCGCGAATACTACGACGCGCAGTTCTTCCACGGGCCGGACGGCATGGGCGGCATGTTCTATCCCGCGCCGAAGCGCCCCGCGCAGCCCGGCCATGCCGTCGATGCGCTGGTCGAGACGATCAAAGCCAACCCCGGCATTATCCTCGTCACGCTCGGCCCATTGACCAACGTCGCGCTGGCGGTCGCGCGCGCGCCGGAGATCGTCGCCAACGTCAGCCGCTGCGTGGTGATGGGCGGCGCGGCCAATGTAGTCGGGAACATCACCCCCGCCGCCGAGTACAACATCTGGTGCGACCCGGAAGCGGCGCGCGCCATCTTTCGCAGCGGGCTGCCGGTCGAGATGGTCGGCTGGGAGCTGTGCCGCGGCGACGCCAATCTATTCGACGCCGACATCGACTACTGCAAGCATCAGCTCGATACCGTGTACTCCCACTTCGCCATCGACTGCAACATCAGCGCGCTGCAAACGAATCGCGAATGGCTGGGCGATCCGGGGATCGGCCTGCCCGACCCGGTCGCGATGGCGGTCGCCATCGACCCTGCGATCTGCACACGCGCAAGCAAGCACTACGTCGAAGTGGAATGCGACGGCGAATACACGCGCGGGATGACGGTCGTCGATGCGTTGAACGTCACCAAGCACACGACCGGCAACGTGGCGATGTGGTCGCCGCACCGCGCTAAAGGCGATCCGCATATCACCGTCTGCTGGGAGATCGACATCCCGCGTTGGAAAGACCTGCTGTTCGATTTGCTGCGTTAATCACCTCAAGGACAATCGCTCGACATGGTAGACATCGTCAGCATCGGATCGGTGTTCATCGATGACATCGTGTATCCGGACGGCCGCACTCAGATGGGGGTGCTCGGCGGCGGGCCGATCCACGCCGCGTGCGGCATGGTGATTTGGGACGAGCGCCCGGGGTTGTGCGTCACGATCGGCGCGGACACCGTCGATGCGATCCTGCCGCGCCTCTCCACCCACTGCGATACCGAAGGCATCGTGGTGGTCGATCTGCCGCAAATCCGCGCATGGCAGGTGTTCGAACACGACGGCACGCGCCATGAAATCCTGCGCGTCAAAGAGATCGAGCCATATATGACCGGCCCCGCGCCAGAGCAGCTGCCCGCGGCGTGGGGCGAGGATCCGACGCTCTACATGGTGCTCGCCGGCGGCGACTTCCTGCGCTGGCACATGACATACCCGCACACTGACATCATCTGGGAGCCGAACCAGTACTACATCACCGAGACGCGCGAACACGACATGCTCGATCTGCTGCCGATGGTCGACGTGATCTCACCGAATCTGTCCGAAGCGCGCGCCATGTTCGGGCCGCTAAGCCCGGACGCCATCGTCCACAAGATGTTGAGCGCGGGGGCGCGGGTTGTCGTCTTGCGCATGGGCGCGGACGGGTCGCTGGTCGCCACACGCGGCACCCCGCGGCCGATCTACGTCCCCGCCGTGCCGGTTGCGCACATTGTCGACGTGACCGGCGCGGGCAACGTCTATAACGGCGCGTTCACTGTCGCATGGCGGCGCACCGGTGACGCGCTCATCGCGGCGCGTTGGGGCGCGGTCGCAGCGTCGTTCTCGCTGGAATCGGAAGGATTGGTCAATCTCGACCGTCCCGACCTGATCGCCGAACGCGACCGGCGGCTGGCGTGGCTCGAAAGCCAGTGACGCGCACGCCGTATGGCCGGGCGCACAATCGGGCCGGTGGCCGCCTTCGCGCGGTGAACGCCGGGCAGGCGTGCGATTCGGCCCCGAGGGCTGCGCTATAATGCCGCCGGAGCAACCTGCGCCGGAGACATGCCGATGACTACGCCGCTGGTCGGAATTGTGATGGGCAGCGACAGCGACTGGCCGACCCTGCAAGCCGCTGCTGACGTGTGTCGTGAGTTCGGCGTGCCGTATGAGACGCGCGTCGTCTCGGCGCACCGCACGCCGGCGGACATGGCCGAGTACGGTCAATCCGCCCACATGCGCGGCCTGAAAGTGATTGTCGCCGGGGCGGGCGGCGCGGCGCACCTGCCGGGGATGCTGGCGGCCTATTCACCGCTGCCGGTGATCGGCGTGCCGGTGCAGAGCAAGGCGCTCAACGGCCTCGACTCGCTGCTGTCGATCGTCCAGATGCCGTCCGGCGTGCCGGTCGCCACAGTCGCGATTGGTGCAGGGCGCAACGCTGGGCTGCTCGCCGTGCAGATCATCGCCGCGTCCGACCCGCCGCTGATGCAGCAGATGATCGCGTATAAGGCGGCGCTGGCCGAACAGAGCCGCGCCAAGCGCCTGCCGGACGAGTGACCCGCGCATGGACTTGAGCGACACGCAGCCCAACCCGCGCCATGACGATACGCAGCCCACGTCACCTATCGGCGCGCGCCGGCCCAACACGCTGCTGATCCTCGCGGCGCTGGCGAGCGCGGCGCTGGCGATTGTCGGCGGCATCGCGCTGATCTCGACGCTGACTCAACGCCCGGCCCCGCCGCCGCTGGTGCATCTCACGCTGATCGTGGACGGGCTGGCGGAGGAAGTCACCACCGATGCGCGCACCGTGCGCGAGCTGCTCGAACGCGAAGGCATCACGCTCACCGGCAGCCTCGCCGTCGATCCCAGCCCGGATACGCGCTTACAGGCCAGCATGACCGTGTTGGTTGACGATCAGCGGCCGGTGACGCTCACCGTGGACGGCGCGACCAGCGTGTTCCGCACCGTGATCGAAAACCCATCCGACATCCTGCGCGCGGCCGGCGTCACCATCGACCAAGACGACGAGGTCATCGTCAACGGCGCGCCTGTCCAACCGGATCAACTGCGCCGCTACCCGCTGCCCGCCAACCGCATCTCGATTCGCCACGCCCTGACCGTCTCGCTCATCGACGGCGACCTGCCAGCCGAGTCGCTCATCACGACGGCCGACACCGTCGGCGACGCGCTGGCCGAGGCGGACGTGACGCTGTATCTGGGCGATTCGATCGAGCCGCCTGTCGAATCCGCGCTGGAGCAGGACATGCAGATCGTCATCGACCGGTCGCTGCCCGTCACCGTGGAACTGGACGGCAGCACGACCGTCACCCGCACACAGGCCGAACGCGTCGGCGCGCTGTTGGATGAGTTGAACATCACGCTCAACGGGTTCGATTACGCCGTTCCGCCGGTCAACGCCCGCCTGCGTGCCGGCATGACTGTGCGCATCGTCCGCGTGACCGAGGAGGTCATCGTCGAACCGATTGAGGTGCCATACGAGCGCGTCACGCTGGCGAACGCCGAGATGGAGCTGGATACCACGGCGATCACGACCGCGGGCGTCGCCGGCCGTGACGAGCGCCGCATCCGCATCCGATACGAGAACGGCGTGGAGGTGCGGCGGTTCGATGAGGGTGTGGTGCGCGTGCAAGATCCGGTCAACGAGGTGTTGAGCTACGGCACGCGCCTCGTCTACCGCACGGTCGATACGCCGGACGGCCCGCGCGAGTACTGGCGCAAACTGCGCATGTACGCCACCAGCTATCACCCTGCGGCGCTCGGCGGCGACGACGTCACGGCCACCGGCGCGCGGCTGACTAAAGGCATCGTGGCGATCAATCCGCGCATCGTGCCATACGGGACGGTCTTGTATGTCGAGGGATATGGTGAGGGCCTCGCCGCGGATACCGGCGGCCCGCGCAGCACGCCGTACTGGATCGACCTCGGCTACGACGACGACAATTACCGGCGCTGGTCGCGGTATGTCGACGTGTATCTGCTCGCCCCGCCGCCGGAAAACATCCCGCTGCTGCTGCCGTAGAACGCGTTGCCCACCGCGTCGCTGCAAGACGGCGGCGAGATCGCGAAACCTTATTTCCCACCGGCGTCCGGCACGAAGATTTCAAGGGCGCGTTCTTCAAGCTGAAGCGAGAGGTCAGCGAGTTCACCGGACGAAAGCTGAAGCGTCAGCCGCTGAAGCTCGCCCGACGCCACCAGCACGCCAATCAGCACGAGGAAGATACCGCTGATGCGCTTGATCGTCTTCATGCGGCGGTTGAGCCGGCGCATTATTCCCTGCGCGCGGTCGAGCGCCAGCGCCGACAGGATGAACGGGATGCCGAGGCCGAGGCTGTAGGCGGTCAACTGAAGCGACGCGAGGCCGACGTTGCCCGTCTGCGCAGACAGCGTGAGGATCGAGCCATACACGGTGCCGATGCACGGCGACCAGCCGGCCGAAAACACAATGCCCATGAGCATCGAACTGAGCAGGCCGCGGCCATCTTGATCCATCTGGCCGCGCGTGTCTTGATACAGCCCCATCTCGATGCGGGTTGTCGTGTTGACAATGAACTGGCGCGGGTTGGCAAACGCGCCGCTGGCGAACAGGGCCAGCCCGAACACAGCGGCCGAGAGCAGGGCCAGCGCATCCGGCCACACGGGCGCGCCGGTATACGCCGGTTCCCACACCGTCAGGCGGCCCGCGACTCCCCACACCAGCGCGATGACTCCGGCGATCAGCACACCGGCCACGATCAGCGCATGGGTGGAGCTTGCCTCGGCGCGGCGCGCGCGGTCGAACAGCGCCGGCAAAAATCCGCCGAAATGCAGGCCGAAGAACACGATCAGCAAACCGCCGAGCCGCCCGATGATCCCCGTCACGCTCGACACATTCTGCCCGCCGATCTCACGAATCAGCGCGGTCGTGATAACGCCCAGCAGCACAAAGACGATGGTGAACCCGAACACGAACGCCAGCCCGTGCAGGCCGAGCGCGAACCGTTCACCGAACGAGCGCGTCGCGACAGCGGTTCCACCGGGGCCGGCCTGCACCGCCGTGACCTCGGCGTTCTGGAGCGCACGACCGCCCAGATAACTGATATAGGCCGGCACAAGCGGCAGCACACACGGCGAGATGAACGAGATCAGGCCGAATACGAAGGCGATAGGGAGGGTAACTTCAAGCATTGGATTTCGGATCTCACTTTGCGCACGCAGCGTTGACGCGCCCAACCTCGCCTATTTTACTTCACCCGCCCCACTTTATGAACAGGATAACTGGCAGCTAGCATCGGCTAGCATCCCTAAATGCACCATGCCCAAACATGCGGTATCATGGTACCTAATGTTATCGCTGCACGGTGTTGATCGCCGTGTGTGGTTAAGGGCGGACTTATGGCGACCAAAGGGCGCATCCTGATCGTCGATGACGACACCGACATTCAGTTCATGCTTAAGTTCTACTTCACCGGCGTCGGTTACGAAGTCGAGACCGCCGACCACGGCCGTGACGCGATCGCGCTGGCCCGCCGCCAGCCGCATTCGCTCATCATCCTCGACATCATGCTGCCGGATATGGATGGCTTCGAGGTATGCCGCGAACTGCGCACCAACAACCGAACCAAGTACATCCCGATCATCTTCCTCACCCAGCGCGACGAGCGCAGCGACCGGCTGAACGGCCTCGAACTGGGCGCGGACGACTACGTCACCAAACCGTTCGACGTAGATGAGCTGGGCCTGCGCGTAGGGAATGCGATCCAGAGCGCCAACCAGATCGGCGAGATCGACCCGCGCAGCAAGCTGCCGACTGGCCGGCTGATCGAGGACTACCTGCGCGGCCTGATGCGCCAAGCCCGCCCGTGGACGTACATCGACGGGAAGATCAACAACTTCGACACATTCGCCGACGTTTACAGCTTCGTCGCCGCCGACGAGTTGATCCGCTTCACCGCGATGCTGTTGGCCGAGATCATCGAGCAGTTCGGCACGCCCGATGATTTCATCGGGCATCCGGGGCGCGACAACTTCGTCGTCGTCACGCATGCTGCCGATGCGAAGCGCTTGCAGGAGGAGATCGAGAACCGCTTCGCCAGCGGGGTCAAGCAGCACTATTCGTTCATCGACCGCGAGCGCGGCTATGTGCTGGTGCCGGACTCCAGCGGCGACCGCCGGGTCGAACTCATGTCCATGGCGATTGGGACGGTGAGCACCACTACGCACCGGTTCTCGGACATCCGCGAGATCACCGAACTCGCCGCCGAAGACCGCCGCCGCCGCGCCGCCGGGATCATCGAGAACGAGAGCACACGTTTCCGCAGCACATGGTAGGCCCATTCCCTAATCGCAAATCCGGCGTTTTTTGCGTTACACTGGAGGTTGTTGTAACACCGGTTTAACACCACACTACGGAACGCTATGAACGTCGCGTTGATATTGCTGTTGGGAGGAGGAGTCGTCACGCTGTGGCTGTATCTTTTCACGCGTCAGCGCAGCGCCGCCAAAACCGCCTCCACCGTCAAGATCACCGAACCCCTCCCCGGCGAGCGTCCCGGTGAAGGTCTGCTGGTCGTGCGCGGCCTCGGTCAGGTCGTACACGCCAACCCGACGTTGAAGAACTGGCTCGGCCTTAATGACGACGTCCCCGACCTCGAACAGATCACCCGGCTGATTCAGCCGCCCGACAACTTCCTCGGACTGCTCGGCTCACAGCGCGAAGCGGCGTTTCGCATCGGCGACCGCTGGATGGAAGCTGTTGTCTACGATGTCCCGCACGAGAGCGACCGCCGGCGCATGATCGTCGTGCGTCAAGTGGGCGCGAAAGACACCGACCAGACCATCCCGTCCACGTCGGCCGGGCTTGATTTCTCGCGCGCGTTCCGCGTCTTGAATCAGGCCTCGGAGCTGGTCGACATCACCGCCGGCGTCGAGCCGACCCTGCAAGCCATCCTCACCGTGCTGCACCCGGTCATCCACTTCGACGGCGGCGAGATCAACCTGTTCACCGAAGACAACGCCGCGCTCACCCCGCAGGCGTGGTTCGGTGACGCGCGCTACATCCTCGCGCTGTACGAACGCGGCGGCCAGTATCCGCTGGACGGCGGCCTGCCGGGTTGGATTCTTGAGAACCGCAAGGCGCTGGTGCTCAACAGCCCGGCCGACATCGAGGCGCTGCGCCCGATCGTCTCGCCGTTCCCGTATGCCAGCGTGGTCGGCATCCCGCTTGAGTTGGGCGCGCAGGTACTCGGTACGCTGCAGTTGTACAACGACCGCCCCGGCGCGTATTCGCAGCAGGACGCCACGCTGCTGCTGGCCCTCAACGACGCGCTGACGAGCACGATCAGCGAAGCCCAGCAGTATGCGCAGCAGGTGCGCCGGGTCGAAGACCTCGTCAGCTTGCAAGCGCTGGTCGAGCAGGTCTCCGGGCGCGGCGAATCGCGGCCGGAAGCGGTCTACGGCGCGCTGGCGAAACGCGTGGCCGAACTCAGCAGTGCGCAGATGTGCGGCGTGCTGCTCTATGACGAAACCCGCGGCGGCCTGACGGCGGCCCTGCCCTTCCACGGTATCCCCGACGCGCTGGCGCGGTCGCTGTTCGTGGCCCTGCCCACGGGAAGCGCCGCCCGTGACATCTTCGAACGACAGCCGTACTGGCTGGCCGGTGATCTGCGCGACGAGCCGCTGGCCGCCGAAATGGGCCTCGTGACCGTGATGAGCACGATCGGGATTCGCAATACGCTGTGGGTTCCGCTGCAAATCAGCCGCGACCGAATCGGTATGCTGGCGGTGTTCAACAAGCTGCGCGGCGGCGAGTTCACGATCCGCGATGTCGCCAACCTGCGCGCCATCGCGTCACAAGCGACGGTCGTGGTCGAAAGCACCCGCTTGCTCAGCCGTGAACAGCGCCTCGACGCTGAACTTGAGGGCCTTCAGCAGATGACGCTGGCGATCGGGTCGCTGGCCGCCGAGACCGATTTCTACCGCGCGCTGTCGGATCGCATCAGCACGTTGATGAACGTGCGGATGTGCGCGCTGCTGCTGTTCGACCGCGAGGCGCTTCAGCTCCGGTGCGTCGTGCCGGCGACCGGCCTTGACAACAAGATCGCCAGCGAC
This sequence comes from Chloroflexi bacterium OLB13, assembly GCA_001567485.1. Taxonomy (GTDB): domain Bacteria; phylum Chloroflexota; class Anaerolineae; order Aggregatilineales; family Phototrophicaceae; genus Flexicrinis. The sequence goes on along the minus strand of JZRA01000004.1, from coordinate 26,793 downwards.
TACGCCATCGACTTCGCCCCCGGCAGCGTGTTCCGCGCCCTGTGGGAAGACGAGGACAGTTGGTACACCAACAACACCGCCGCCAGCGCGCTGATCATCGCCGCCGGCCTTGAACCCATCGTGCAGCAGGCGCGTATTCAACGCACGATGTTCGCCCGCCTCACCCTGCGCGGGCGGCTCACCGGCGTCATCCAGATCGCCTCCCCCGATCAAGGGCGCGACTTTGACGACGGCGACGGGCGTCTGCTCACCATCTTCGCCACGCAGGCCGCGACGATCCTTGAAAACGCGCGGCTGTTCCAAGAGATCCAGCGCGCTTCGCAGCGGTCGGAATCGCTGCGCCGGATCGCGGAACTGGCCGGCGCGATGAACCGCCTTGACGAGGTCGCGCAAGACCTGCTCATGGCGATTGCCGAGGCCACCCTGTCGCCCATCGCCTATATCAGCATCCTCGACGGCGCCGGCAACCTGATCACGACGCCGGAGCGCGTTTACGGCGAAAAGCTGGAGAAGCCGACCGTTCAGAGCATGTACGCGCCGATGTTCCAGCACTCGGTCGTGATGAGCCGCCGGCCCTATCTCGGCAACGACGTGCTGAACGACGAGCGCGTGCTGCCGGAGTACAAGCGCATCGCCGGTGAGATGAACGTGCTCAAGTCGGTGCTGGTGCCGCTGGCCGTCGGCGACCGCAGCATCGGCGAGTTGGGCATCGCGAACCGGGGGCGCGATTACACCAGCGACGACATCGAACTGATGATGACGATTGCGTCACAGGTCGCGCCGGCCGTCGACCGCGCGCTGCTGTACGAAGCGACCGGCCAGAACCTCGCCCGCCGCCTCGAAGAACTCGATGCGGTCAGCCGCGTGTCGAACGAATTGACGCTGACGGTCGATTTCGATCAGATCCTCAACGTCATCCGCCGCGAGGCCCTTCGCGCGACATCGGCCGGAAACAGCACGGTCGCCCTGCTCGCCCCACATGAGGAATGGCCGGCGCCGGATCAACCCGTGCTGGCGCGGCGTTTGGGCGGCCTGCGCGATACCGTCAGCTTCGACACCATCGCGCCGATCGAACGGCAGGCGGTCATCGCCGGCGCCGAGCCGGTCTTGATCCATGATTACCACGCGCCAGACAGCCCATTCAGCCCGATCCCGCGTGACGCGCGCTCCGCGCTCTCCTGCGCCATTCTGTGGGTCGACACGGTCATCGGCGTGATCCATCTGTGGGACAATCAGCCGGAGGTGTTCGATGACACCGCCGCGCAGTTCCTCTACACACTGGCGACCAAAGCCTCGCTGGGTTACGGCAACTACATCCGCTACAACGAACTGCGCGAGCGTTCAGACGCACTGCGCCAGCGCGTCGAACAGCTTAACCGGATTTTCGAACTCAGCTCGGTGCTGTCCTCCACGACCGATCCGGTCGAGCTGATGGAGGCGGTCGCGTTCAGCGTGCAGAACTCGGCCGGCTTCGATCAGGTCGTCATGCTGTTGGCCGACGACGAATTCGTGCTGCACCGCGTGGCGCAGGCCGGCATCCCGGTCGATATCTTCCGCGAGAGTCAGGTCAGCACCTTGACCACGGCATCCCTGCGTGCGCTGCTCGACCCGGAGTATCACCTCCACGGCACGAACGTCTGCCTCATCCCGGCCGAACAGCGCAACCGCCAGCGCGATGCGCTTGAGACACGCTTCGACGGCCAGCGCGAAATTCAGGCATCCGGCCCCGAGACGTGGCACGACGGTGACCTGTTGGTCGTGCAGATGATCGCGCCCAGCGGCCGCACCATCGGCGCGATGCTGCTCGACCGCCCGTTCAACGATCTCAAGCCCGACCGCACCACCGTCGACCTGCTGGAGACCTTCGCGTATCAGGCCGCCAACGCCGCCGAAAGCACGACGCTCTACAACCAAGCGGTGCGCCTGCGGATGCTGAACGAAGCAGTCGTCAACTCGATCCAGCAGGGCATCGTCGTGATCAACGAAACCGGCCGGATCGTGACCATCAACCACACGATGCGCGAGGCGTTCCAGTGGACGGATCGCGCAATCGGTTACACGCTGGAAGAGTACCGGCCTGAACTAGCGCAGTTGATCGGCTATGCCATCGACGTCGTGCTGGCCGGCGGTCAGCCGCAAGAAATGACCGATGTCAGCACGTATGACCATGAAGACCGGCCGCAGACGCTCAATATGTACGTCTACCCATTGGCCGGCCAACAGGGCAGCGGCGCGGTGCTCTTGATCGAGGACACCACCGAGCGCCGCGCGTTGGAACAGGCTATTCAGGTGCGTGCCGATCAGCTTGGCGCGCTGACGCTCGCCAGCAACCGCGTGACCGCATCGACCGAGCGTTCGCTCGTTATCCTCAACGCAATGACCGAGATGCACCGCCTGCTGCCGTATCAGACGATGGCGGTGTGGCGGCGCGCCGGCTCAGTGCTGACACTCGAAGACGCCGCCGGCGAATTGTGGGAGGGTGTGCGCACCGAGGCCGAGGCCGGCGAGGAAGCCACCCGTCTGCGCATCAACGATTATCTGGCGCTGCGGCAGGTCGTGGACAGCCAGCGGACGCTCGCGGTCAACCTGCCGCCGGATGAGCCGACCGAGTACGATCCAATGCCCCCCGGCGCAGAAGGCGCGCTCTCGTGGCTCGGTGTCCCGATGGTCAATCAGGGCAACGTCGTCGGCGTCATCGCGCTGGCAACGCCAGAGGCCAACGCCTACGACAGCCCATCCGATCAGAACGTGGCGTTTGCGTTCGCGTCTCAGGTCGCCAACGCCGCCTCCAGCGCCGAACTGTTCATGCAGGCGTTCGAGCGCACCAACGAGATGTCCACCCTGCTCGAAGCCGCGCAGGCCACCGCCGCGACCCGCGACCTGAACGAACTACTAGAGCTGATCGCCGGTTTGATGTTCGGCGTCGTCGAGGTCGATCAGTGCCTGATTATGGCGTGGAACGAGATCGAAGATAACGTCGAGATCATTCAGGACACCGACCGCTACGGCGATCTGTCGCGCCTGCGCGAGCGCGGCGAACGGCTCGACCTCGCCCAGTACCGCGCCAAGAGCAAGGTGCTCAAATCGCGCGAGCCGCTGATCCTGATCGCGTCCGACAACGAGGACGTGTTCGGGCGCGACGTAACCGAAATGCGCGAACGCGGCGAAACCCAGCGCGTGCTCATCCCGCTGGTGACGGCCGACGGCGCAATCGGCCTCGTTCAGCTTGAGACCTACAGCCGCGAACCGCTTGAGATCACGCCGCAGAACCTGCGCATGGTGCGCACGTTGGGCGGTCAGCTGGCCGTCGGTATCCAGAGCGCCCGCCTGACTTACGAGATGTCGAACATGGTGGCCGAGTCGTTCGCGCTCAACGACCTCAGCCAATCCCTGTCGTCGTCGCTGTCGGTCGAGCAGATGATGGACACCATTCGCACCCGTCTGCCCGGCGTATTGACCGCCAGCCAATTCTACGTCGCGCTGTTCAACGACGAGACTGGCACCGTCTCGTTCCCGATCGTCATCCGCGACGGCGAAACGGTCAGCATTCCGCCCCGGCCGCTGACTAACGACGAAGTCGGCTACGTGTACAAGAACAACCGCATGCTCAGCATCGGCGCGGACTACTTCACGCCAGACGAACTGCGCCGCAGCATTGGCATTCAAAACGGCGAGGGCGACTATAAGAGTTACATGGCTGTGCCGATCACGGTCGGCACGAAGGTGTACGGGGCTATCGCCGTGCTTGACGGTAAGCGCACGCGCGCCTTCTCGCTGAACGATCAGCGCGTGCTGTCCACGGTCGCCGCGCAGTTGGCCGCCGTGCTTGAGAACGCTAACCTGTTCGGCCAGATCAGCAGTTTGGCCGCCGATCTCGAACGGCAGGTCGTGGCGCGCACACAGGAGCTTGAGGAGGAGCGCGACCGCCTCGATACGCTCTACCAGATCACGTCCGAACTGGCGCGCACGCTCGACATGACTCAGTTGGAACACCGCGCGCTCGAAATGCTCGCCAAAGCGGCCGGCGCGGACGACGGGCTGATTATGCGCTTCGACGCGCTGACCGACGATCTGGTGACGATGGCGACGCTGAGCGACGCGGCCGAAGACAACGACACGCCGCACGCTGGTGAGCAGATCGGGCAGTGGTTGATCGACAACGGCCCCGAACTGAACGTCGGCGATCTGGAGTCGTGGCCGCACTATGACACCGACCAATCCGGCGCGGGCGCATGGCGCAGCACGGTCGGCGCGGTGCTGCAAGCCAGCGACGGCGAATCGCTTGGCGTGATCGTGCTGCTCGGCCGCGAGATGAATGCGTTCGGCGAGTCGGCGATGCGGTTGGTCGCCGCCGCCGCCAATCAGGTCGCCGCGACGATCAACAACGCCCAGTTGTACGCGCTGATCCGCGATCAGGCCGAACGGCTCGGCCAGATGCTGCGCACCGAGCAGGAGGAGGCCGAGAAGAACGCGGCGATCCTCGATTCGATCTCGGACGGCGTCGTGCTGGCCGATGTCGACGGCAAGGTGATCGTGAGCAATCCCGCCGCACAGCGCCTGCTCGGCATGAGCGCCGACGAACTGCTCGGCCGTCCGCTGAGCGATCTGCGCAGCATCAAGGACGGCGGCCTCACGCCGTGGATCGACAGCCTGCTCGACAAGACGCAGGTCGCCCATGAAGACGACGCGCCGGTCGAGTTCCGCCTCACCCTGTTCGACTCGATCATCAACACCAGCACCACACCGGTGTTCAGCGAGGGCCGGTTCGTCGGGTTGGTGTCTGTCCTGCGCGACATCACGCGTGATGTCGAGGTCGACCGCATGAAGTCCGAGTTCGTGTCGAACGTCAGCCATGAGTTCCGCACCCCGCTGACGCCGATCAAGGGCTTCACCGAGATGCTTCTGCTGGGGGCGCTTGGCCCCGTCACCGATCCGCAGAAGAACACGCTTGGGATGATCAAGACGAACGTCGAACGGCTGACCGTGCTGGTCGAGGACATCCTCGACATCTCGCGTATCGACAGCGGGCGTGACACGCTGCGGGTCGGCGAGGTCAACCTCGCCGAAGTCCTGCGCGAGGCCATCGACAAGCAGCGCAATCGCCCACAGCACAAGGACAAGACGCGTACGCTCAACATCGAGATCAGCGACGAACTGCCGCCTATTCAAGCCGACCGGCCCAAGCTGATGCGCATCTTCAGCAGCATCCTCGACAACGCCTTCAACTACACACAGGACGGCGGCACGATTGGCGTGCGAACTGCGCTCAACGGAGAACGCGTGCTGGTCAGCGTCAGCGACGACGGCGTAGGCATCCCGGAGCAGTACCGGGAAGCTGTTTGGCGGCGGTTCCAGCGCATCGACGAACACGCGCTCAAGCTGGACGTCAGCGGCACCGGCCTCGGCCTGTCTATCGTGAAGGAAATGGTCGACATGCACCACGGTGAGGTATGGTTTGAGTCGCAAGTCGGCAAGGGCACAACGTTCCACGTCGCCCTGCCGCTGGTACAGCCCGGTCAGGCCGTCAGCCTGCCGACAATGGATTAGCTCATGGCCCGAATTCTTGTTGCCGAGGACGACCGCGACATCCGCGAACTGGTGAAGTTCACGCTTGAACTGCTGAGTGATCACACCGTGATCGAGGCGGTCGACGGTGAGGAGGCGATCACCGCCGCGACCACCCAGATGCCGGATCTGATCCTGCTCGACCTGCGTATGCCCAAGCTGGGCGGACTGGAAGCATGCCGCCGCCTCAAGGCCAACCGCGAAGTCGCGGATATCCCGGTCGTCATCCTGTCCGCCCGCGGCCTCGACGACGAGGTGCAAGCCGGGCTGGACGCCGGCGCGACAGCGTATCTCATCAAGCCCTTAGATACTGCGCAGCTCGTCGCGGATGTCGACCACTTTCTGGCGCGGGCCTAGATGAGCGCGATCGCGGTCGGCAGCGACCTTGTCCATTACGAGACGCTTGGCCGGGGCCGGGCGGTCGTTCTGCTGCATGGGTGGATCGGCAGCTGGCGCTACTGGGTGCCGACCATGCAGCACCTGCATCTCAAGTACAAGGTGTATGCGATTGACCTGTTCGGCTTCGGCGACAGCGCCAAGAACCCACGCCGCTACCCGATTGAGGAACAGATCCGCATGGTGCAGTTCGTGCTTGAGGCGCTCGACCTCAAGCGCGCGGCGCTGGTCGGGCATGGGCTGGGCGCGTGGGTCGCGGCGGAGATCGCGCGGCGCGCACCGGACAGCGTGGCCCGCATGATGCTCATCAGCACGCCGCTGTACTCGCCCGTGGACTTGGATCACCGCGCGCCGCCCATGCGTATGCGATCCTCGGTCACGCCCAGTTCAATGGATCCCGGCAAGACGATCTACAACGCGGCGGAACTGCGCGGTGTGCGCCCGCTGGCGTCGTTGGGGCGCGGCGGCTACGACGATAAGTCGGGGAGCCGCCCCCGTCAGCCGGCGATTGTCGATCTCGGCCCCAGCGACCCGACCATCCCGAACGCGCGCCTGCTGAATCAGATCAAGCTGGAGGAGGCTGCCCGCGCGCAGGCCGAACGCCAAGCCGACACCCCCAATCCAAACCCGGAAAATCCGCTGTATCAACTGCTCGCGGCGCACTCGCCCGATTCCCTGCTGAACCGCTGCGTGCGCCGGACAGACGGGTTGTACAGCCGCCTCGGCCCGGACGTTTCCCGCATCGACGGGCGCGTGCTGCGCGAGACCGCCATCTTCTACGACGCCGGCCGGATGCTGGACAGCCTGCGCGTCGTCCCAGCGCCGACGGTGCTCGTGCACGGCCAGAACGATCCGCTGATCCCCTCGCCCGACGAGGCGGTGTGGAACTACCTCACTCACGAGAAAGAGGAATTGTGCGTCCCTATCCCGGTGCCCGGCGGGCATTTCCCGATGTCGGAATACGACAACTTCCACCGCCTGCTGACTGGATTTCTGGACGCGGACGACCTGCGCGAATTCGAGGTCAAGGAGCGCTGGCGGCGGCGTTCACGGTGACGCTCCGATGAGCGCCGCGCTGGTCTTCGCGAATGGCGAGCTGCGAACCGGGCCGGCCGTTTACCGGTGGCTGAACGCCATCGACCGTCCGCTCGTGCTGGCTGCCGACGGCGGCGCGCATATCGCCGCGGCCTATGAGCTGCGGCCCGACGCGATCATCGGGGACATGGACTCGGTTGCGCCGGGCTTGCTGGCCGAGCTTGAGGAACAGGGCACGCAGGTTATCCGCTATCCACCGGAAAAAGACGAGACCGACCTCGAACTCGCCCTCAAGGAAGCGGCGGCGCGCGGCTGTGACCCGATCATCATCATCGGCGGGACGGGCGGCCGGCTCGATCAATCACTCGCCAACGTGTATCTACTGGCGCTGCCGGAACTGGCCGGTCGCACCGTGCGGATGGTCGCCGCGCGTGAGGAGGTAATGCTGCTGCGGCCGGGCGCGCATACGCTGCACGGCAGCCCCGGTGATACCGTCTCGCTGCTGCCGGTCGGCGGGCCGGCGCACGGCGTGCGAACCGATGACCTCGCCTTTCCGCTGCGCGGCGAGACGCTCGAGTTCGGGCCGGCGCGGGGCGTGAGCAACGAAATGCGGGCCGACAGCGCGCAAATCTCGCTGGAACGCGGCTGGCTGCTGGTGATCCACACGGACGGCAAGGCATGACGCGCGCGCGGATCGAGAAACGCGACCACGCCGGCGTGTACGTCTGGCACTACTTCGGCGATGTCATCGAGCAGAGCGACAGCCACGTCGTCATCGAATCACGCATGGGGCGCGACATCCTCACCGCGTATGTACACTTCCGTCAGGGCGACCGCATGGTCGAGACGTTCTACGCTGACCGCTGGTACAACATTTTCGAGATGCACGACGTCGACGACGACCGGCTCAAAGGCTGGTACTGCAACATCTGTCGGCCCGCGCACCTGACCTCCGCCGACGACACGCTGCTGATTCAGTATGACGACCTCGCGCTCGATGCGTTTGTCGATCCGTTCGGGAACTTGTTAGTTCTGGATGAGGACGAGTTGGACGCGCTACACTTATCCGTGCCGCTGACAGCGGCGGTATGGCGCGGGATGGAGGCGCTCACCGATCATGTCGCGCGGCGGCTGATCCCGTTTCACGGTGTGATGAGGCGTACAAATGGCTGACCTGATAATCGAGACCGTCGATCTCGTCAAGCGATTCGGCAAATTCACCGCGGTCGACGGGCTGTCGCTGGAAGTGCCGGCCGGGTCGATCTACGGCTTTCTAGGCCCCAACGGCGCTGGCAAGACCACTACCATGCGCATGCTCACGACGCTGACGCGCCCGACCAGCGGCAGCGCTCGCGTCAACGGCTTTAGCGTCACGGACGATCAGATCGCCGTGCGCCGGTCGATCGGCTACATGCCGGACGAATTTGGCGTCTACGAAGACCTGCGCGTGTGGGAATACCTCGACTTCTTCGCGGCATGTTACGACATCGCCGAGGGCGAGCGTAAGAAGCTAATCAACGATCTGCTGGCGCTGGTCGACCTCGCCCACAAGCGCGAGGACATGGTGGACAAGCTCAGCCGGGGCATGAAGCAGCGCCTGTCGCTCGCGCGCACCCTCGCCCACGACCCCGCCGTGCTGATCCTCGACGAGCCAGCTAGCGGCCTCGACCCGCGCGCGCGTATCGAAATCCGCGAGCTAATGGTCGAACTCGCGCGCATGGGCAAGACGATCTTCTTCAGCACGCATATCCTCGCCGACGTCGAAAATATCTGCTCGCACATCGGCATCGTCGAGGCCGGCAAGCTGGTGATGCAGGGTTCGATGAGCGAACTCAAAGCGCGTCTGATGCCGCACCGCGAAATCTTCGTGACGGTCAAAGACGACACCGCCGCCGAATCCGCACGGGCCATCGCGCTGACGTTCGGAGGTGTGATCGCCGCGGAGGTGCTCGAACCGAAGGGCGGTCGGTCACGCGTGCGCGTGGACTATCAGGGTGACGACGACGGAGTCGCCGCGCTCAATCAAACGCTGACGACCAGCGGCGTAGCGATCCTCGGCTTTCAAGAGGAAGTCCAGAACCTCGAGTCCGTCTTTATGCGCGTCACACACGGAATCGTTGGATAGCGCACAAACCCCAGCGAGAATCAAACGAGGGACGCATCTGCCGCCCCTCGTTGCAGGTACCGAATAGCCTGTAACCCGACCTAGAACGGAATGTCCTCGGAAGTCTCTGGCGCGCGGCCCCCACTCTTTTTGCCGCTGGGGCGGAAGTCCTCGTCGCCGCGCTCGCCACCGCCGCCTTCAGAGTCGTCACGTCCGCCGAGGAACTTGACGGTGTGCGCGGTGATGTCAAGCGATGCGGCGGGCTGGCCGGACTTGTCCATATACGGGTTGGCTTTCACCTCCCCGACCACCATAACCTGACGGCCCTTCTTAACGTATTTGGCGACGACCTCGGCCTGATTGCGCCACACGGATACGCGGAACCACGTCGTCTCGTCGCGGGCTTCTTCACCCGTGCCGAACCGCCGATTGACCGCTACCGAAAAGTCACAAACGGCGACACCGTCCTGCAAATACCGCAGTTCGGGATCACGCCCCACATTGCCGACAATCGTGATCTGCTGATACATCGAACACTCTCCTTTAGCCGCTTCATCCACTGCGTGTGCTTCGTCCATGTACTCGGAGAGGACGTTACAAATTCAAGTATATCACCCGCTGTGCAGTAGAACAAGTATTCTACTGCACGCGCGCGTCAAATCCCCCAGATTCTCGCCTATTCGCGCTGCTTCATCGCGCTAATTAGCATCTTGATCTGCTCGGCCGGATTGCCGTTCAGCTTATACAGCTTCTTGCGGTTGACGCCGGTCGCTTTGAGCATGAACTCAAGCTCCGCGTAGCTTTCGAGTTTCTTGGCCTTGACGTCGTCGGCGTCCGAAGGCTGAACCACATCCAGCCCCTTAGCAATGGTCATCAGACGGTGGGCGTTAGCGAGGTACCCAGCCTGCTTCGCGCTGCTGGACTTGTCCGTGTTCGCGTGCTTTGCAGCGTATTGGGCAAGCCACTTGACTGGAGTGCTGCTGTTTGTTGTATTCTTCACCCCGAGATCACGATACTGTTGTTTAACGTTACGAATAAGCGCCGCAGCCGGTTTCGCCAGCGCGGTGCCGAGCTTGAGCGTGCCCGCCGTAGCCGTCGCCCCATAGCCGACCGCCATGATCGCAACGCCAGCGCCATACGCCGCGCTGGTCGCCACGCCCACGATGTTGAGGATCGAACCTGAAATCGAGATGACATTGGCGACGATGTTGATGACCGACGTCGTCACGGGTAGGGCTGCGCGTTTGACCCGTTTTGAATTGACGTCGATTAGCTGAAGCATCAGCTTGTCTTTGTCGTCGGCCTTCGCCAGCGCCGCGTTCTTATCGCTCCGCTTCTTAGCATCCAACACCGCTTTGCCGTTGACGCTAAGCTGACTCTTCAACGTGGCGGCGATGCGCGCGGCCTTCGCGATGCGTATCGCATGCCGGATGATCTCAACGACCTGCAGCAGCGTGTCGAGCAGTTGAATGCCGATGCTGATGGCCGACCCGATGACCGGCACCGCCGCAACGAAGTCCGCCGATTTGCCAGCGATATCGAGGAACGTGCGCAGGCCGGAGATCGTGCTCTTGCTCACGTTTAAGAAGTTCTTCAACACTTTAATCACGTGACTGGTGATATCCAGTACCTGATCGCTCTTCGTCCCTTCGCCGATCCCTTTGAAAAGCTGCATGATGCCCGACACGATCTTAGCGGCGGAAACCACCGTCTCGACCGATCCCCCCAGCGCGCCGAGAAAATCCGACACGCCGGAGAACCCGTCCGCAGCGCTCTTAGCGTCACTCAAATCCTCACGGTGGCGCGCGACGCCGCCCGCAACGACACCACCGGTAGCCGTGACCGCTTGGCCGATGCCCGTTGCTGTCTGGCTGCCCTGTCCGACCATGTCCATCGCGAGGTCGAAGCGCTGCCACCCATTCTCGGCCTCTTTCCAGTTCTGCACCGATGAAACAAATCCGACGATTCCGCTGGCTGCTCCCCCTACGGAAGCGAAACCCTGAAATGCCGTGGCCGCGATGCCCAGATCAGCGCGCGCATTGTCGTCTTTAACGAGAACGCGAAGGCCGCCCTCGTCCTTCTGTTTCTCGGCGAGCTGCTCCTTCTGCTTACCGTTCAGGCTGCTTTCCTCGGTATCGGAAGGCAGTTTGTTTTCTCGCAAGAAATCTTGATATACCGCGTTGTATTTTGCGCTCTTCGGCTCAACCGTCAGATCACCTTTGAGACTGCTCGCCAGCTCAAGCCCGCCGGTGACGTCCGAAATCCCCTCAGAAGCAATATCCAGCGGATTCACCTTGTCATCGTCCCCCGCCGCTGGAGTCGTGGCCGAGATGTTGGTCGATCCCAGCCGATTCTGCATCTCCTCCAGCTCTGACTGGTTACGAACACGCGGGGCAGGAGGGGTTGTATTCGCCGGGGTTTTCTTCTTCGACCACCAGCCGCTAAACAGACTCCGGTTGATGACCGGTTGACCGGGCGTGGAACGGTGTGAGATCAACTGCGTCGCTGCACGGTTGCCAATCGTGCGCTGCAGCGCCGCCGCTGCCGTGGTCGTCGCGTCGCTGGGTGATCCCACTGCCAGCATGCGCATCACTTCGTCAAGGTCAGGCGTTTGCTGCGGTGCAGCGGTATGCTGCGCAGGCGTCTTCGACGTGTCGGGGCTTCTTCTAAGTTGTCTTGCGTGGTGTTTCATTTCAGCCTCGTTCTCCGAACAAAATTGGTGCGATATTGCGTATGCCCGGCGATCGAGGCGTGCTATGGCGCGGCCGGTACCGGCAAACGCGACGCCCCTGCCACAACCGAAACCGTGTCAAGCCATACAAATCCGCTGCCCGCCGTGGTCTTTACTTTCACCTTGACCTTGGCGATGGCAAAGCCGGGGTCTTGTCCGACGCTGTAGGGCGCCCAATCCAACGTGCCGGACGGGAAGTCGAGCGAGAGGGTCTCCGTCTCGCCGCCCGTGCCGATCAGCTTGGCTTTGATCTTACCGCTGCCGGCGGGGTTCGCTTCGGTCTTGATGTACGCCGAAACGGTCACACCGCCGGCAAGCGCGGGGCTGAGCTTGATCGTCTGTTTGAGCTTATCGTTCGTGCCGTTTCCCTTGAACCGATACGCGCAGTTACCTGCCTGCGCCACGATGACATCCGGGCCGAGCGCGTCCTCGGTGTTGCAGACCTGCTTGTCCTTCTGCGCGTCGCGCGTCCAGTACGCCGGGGTCTTGCCGTTGGGGCTGGCCGCCTCGAAGCCGCCGTTCTTGAGCAGATCGCCGGGCACATCCGACGGCGGCGGGGGTGACACGACCACCTCGAACGCCGTGCCGGGAATGTCCTTGAGCCGATTGAGATCATCATCATCCCAGCAGCCGGGGTTGGTCTCGCCGCTGATGAACCAGTTCGAGCCGTTGTCGGCCACGATCATGCCGTACTTCTTGAGCGCCTGCGCGATCGCCAACGCCTGCCCGTCGAGGTGCGAGATGTTGTAGCTCGCTTTGAGGCGCAGCCGCAGGCCCATCGGCGGATAGTTCGCGCCGGTCTCGCTCGACGCGAAGTGCGTGGCCGGGTAGATATATGCCCGCTGCGTCTCCGAGAACGTCACCCGCAGCGCGTGGTCGATCGTGCCGGACTCAGCCTCGTCGCAGCGCGCCAAGCCGGGCAGGATCGGCAGGCCGGCGGCGTCGGCGCTCGTCCATCCATCCGGGCGCAGATCGTTGGAGCCTAACGGCCACACCGCCCCGCTGCCGGCTTCCCAACCCGTCGTATCGCTGCCGGTGTATTCCGCGTCGTACACCTCGTACAGCACACAGTTGGTCGTCTCCACGATCAGCACGTGGTGGTCGCTGCCGCTCTCGACGGGCGCGTTGGACGGGATCGGGTACGGGCCGGGGTCGCTCTCATCCGTGTAGTAGAACGAGATCGGCACTAATGGCTGGCTGGACGTGACCGTCGTCCACGGGATGCCGTAGCTCGGGTCTTCGCCGAAATCGGGATGCACATAATCGCCGCCGTTGGCATTGATGTTGGCGATATAGTTGGCGCTGTTGGGATGCACCTCTGCGGTATCGACCGGGGTGTTCCACGCGTTATTCGACGGGAAAATCTGACAGCCGCCGATCGACGGCGGCGCGGCAAGGGTGACACCGAACACGGCCACCACGGCACATAAGGCCAGACTCAAGCGGAAAGCGCGCATCGCACACCACCTGATAAATTGAGCACAGCCCCAGTATAGGGCAGGATGAAATCCGCGTGCGTTGGGATACTCTCATTTTCTGGTTTGACCACACAATTCTCGCTTCCCGAAAGGCGGCCCGGCCGCCGGAGCATAAGTATCGGCGCGACAGCACCCCAAGCCCGCCGCTACTCCGCTTCGACGCGCCGCCCGGTGTAGATCGACAGGTCAATATCGACCGACCACAGTTGGCCGTCCGGCAAGATGGTGTGCGAGTTGAACTGCACGCCGATCAGGTTCGCCCCGGTCAGGTCGGCGCCGGTCAGGTCAGCCGCGTGACATGACGCCTGCCATAAGTTCGCGCCGCTGAGGTCGGCACTGCGCAGCAGCGCGCCGCGCAGGTCAGCGCCGGCCATGTGCGCCCGGCGCAGCACAGCGCCGGTCAGGTCGGCGTCTGCCAGCCGAATGTCGCGCAGATTACTGTCGCTCAAGTCGGCTTTGCTGAGCCGCGCTTTGACCAGATCGGACTCGCCAAAGTAGGCCCCGCGCAGGTCAGCGCCGGTCAGGTCGATCAACTGCATGACCGCCTTTGCCAATCGGACGTTCTGCAGCCGCGCCCCGGCCAAGTTATGCCCGCGCATCGACCCGTCTTGAAAATGCAGCCGTTCCTTCAGCTCCTCGATGGCGGCGAGCGCGGTGATGTTGTCGCTGTGGGCCGCGCGCGCCAACAGCGTCTCCCGTGAGAGGCGTGCGGAGATCTGCGTTTTGATCTTGCGACTGAGCCAACCCAGCATACGGAATACCTTCCTAAATCTCGCCATCTGTGCGCATAATGGCGCGGATGACGAACTCCGAACACCCCGCACCCGCTCGCCGCGCCTCATTTCTCGGGACGCTGGTGTTGATCGCCGCCGGAACGCTGGCCGGCCTACTGCTGATCGTCCTGCTGATACGCGCTTTCCCATCGCTCGAACCCGGCGGTCAGCGCTTCTTGTTCACCGACCTCGACGGCGACACGTTCCGCCATCAGCCGGGCCAAGTGCGCCCGCCCGCCGAAAACCGCGTGCTCGAGGACGGCGTGCGCTATGACGACGCTGACGGCTTTCGCCGCCCAGCCCGCACCGCCGACCATTACCCCATCGCCGTGATCGGCGACTCGTTCACGGACGGCGGTCAGACACCGTGGACGGATCTGCTGGCCGAGGCGCTTGACCTTCCGGTACGCAACCTCGGTTGGAGCGGATTCGGCCCCCTCGAATATCAGGCCATCGCCGAGCAGTACCTCGCCGACGATCACACATGGGTGCTGGTCGCCTACTTCGAGGGCAACGACCTGAGCAACATCCAGACCAGCCGTCAGCGTTTCGGCGATGGGCCGGTGACGCTGAACCTCACCAAGACCTTCGGCGCGCCGGTATCCTCCGTGCGCGAGTTGAGCGACTATAACGATATCACGATTGACCCGCAAGAACGGTATCTCTATCCACTCATCCATCACCGTCCGGACGGGTCGACGTTCGAGGTCGCATATATCAGCGATTATCTATGGTGGCTCAACGGCGAGGCGTCAACGTATGCCGACAGCCGCAACGTGCGGGAACTACGCGCCGCGCTGGATGCCATCCGCGCGGCGGCGAACGGCGCATGCGTCGGTCTGGTCTACGTGCCGAACAAGGAACACATCTACATGCCGCTGGCCGATCCTGCCGGCAACCGTCAGTACGTGCTGCAGAACGCGCGCGAGTTGATGCTCGGCGCGGATGGCTGGCTAACGCATGGCGACGTCGCGCCGGTCGACTGGGACACACTGGCCGCGCGCCTCGACAATCAGCGCGATGTCGTCGCACAGGTCGCGCAGGATGCCGGTTACGCGTTCATCGACCTCGTGCCGGCGTTTCAGGCCGCCGCGCCGCAGACGCTGACGTATTACCCCTACGACTCGCATTGGAACTACGAAGGGCACAGCCTCACCGCGCACACCGTCTCCGAATACTTGAAGAACACGCCATGCACGAAAAGGCCATCTCAAGCGGGAAGTTGACGCTCAACGGAAGCTGATCGTTCGCGAGCGGTGGCGGTGAGCCGCCGTTAGCCGAACGCTTGCGCCAGTTGGGTGAACGGGCCAACCCCAAGCGCCACGAGGATAAAGACCAGCGCCGCGCCCAAGCACACATAGCCGATGACCGTCAGGATCATCGTCACGCATCCACGGCCGATGTCGAACCGGTACGCGACACTGATGCGCCACGCGAGGAACAGCACCGCGCCGACACTCAGCAGGCCAATCGCCAACGTCAGAATTTGCACGAAGTCGATCAGCGCGGCGAGAAACGCGGCGATGATGATCAGAATCACCAGCACCGGGTTGACCAGCGCATAGTAGAGGAACGTCTTGCGGATCAAGCGCGGCATGGTGCCGTTGCCGCCCAGTAGGGTCACAGCCACGACGTGAGTGACAAACGAGGTGATTAGGAATCCCAAGACGTTGCTACCCGCCGCGGCAGCCGCGTACCCTGCGACGCTGACCACCCCCTGCTCACCACTCGCCGCTTCCAAGATCGGCCGGAGCGCCTGCACCGACGGATCGTTAGCCACGGCCGGACTGTTTAGATCGTAGCGGTCGTTCAGGAATTGGGCTAACAGGTAGATCACCGCGAAGCCGATGACGAACGCGATCACGAAGTAGATGAACAGGTCAAGCAGCGCCCGGCCAGCGCTTCCATCCTCGATCTCGTCGACCGTCTTACCCGTGCGCCCTTCCAGCACCGCCGCCGCGACCCCGGTCTTGCGAACCGCCGGCGCCGCCCCCTTTGACGACGTTCCGGGCTTTTTGCTCATCGAGGCGGGCCGGCGCTGTGTGCGCGGTTTGAGCAGCGCCGCCACGGCCCGATCCGGGTTCATGTTCATGATCTTGCCGGCGGCCTCGCGCGCGGCCTGATTCTCGGCGATGGCTGCCGACTTCTCGAATGCCTTGCGCAGGTTGGACTCGGCGCCAGCCCTGTCGTTGGTGTAGTGTGCCTGCCACGCCCGTTCAATGTATCGCTCTGCCCATTCGAGGTCTTGCTGGGCGGTGATGTCCTCCTGCGACGGCGGCGTATAACTCGCCAACACCGGGTCGTCGACAATAGACGAATGACCGGCGTCCGCGCTGCTTTCGAGTTCTTCCTCGTCTTCTTCGAGGTCGTCCCACGGCATTTTGAACGGCTTGACGTTGACGACCGGCGCGTGTTTGTCGATATAGATCGCCGCCTTGCGCGCCAATTCGCGCAGGGTCTCATCGGGGTCGATCTCAACCACGCGCGAGAGGTGCGGAATGGCCTCGCGATCTTTGGTGCGCCCAAGCGCGATGATCGCTTCGCGGCGCTGGCTCGCATTGATGCTTTGCAGTTGACTGATTAACTGACGGTCGACCACAACCTCACCCCCTTGCTCGCCAGCCAGCGATCCCTACGGCACGACCACCGGGGTCAGCGCGAAGATACTCAATTGGTATGAAAGGTCACTCAGGTAGGCTTGGCCGAACGCGGCAAAGCAGATCAGCCCGAGGACAGCGGAGAAGATACCCGCTAGGAGAATCGCCGCACAGCCACGGCCCGCGCCAAAGTCGTACGTCCGGCCAATGCGCGCGCTGTAACCCATCAGCGTCCAAATCGACAGGAAGAAAGATACAGCATAAATCCCGATTCCGAGCGCTGGCTCGGTGATGAACGGCATGAACAGTCCGCCGATCATCGCTACAACAGAGAGCGCCGTCATGATGCCCAGAAACAGCGCGGTCTTGTGAATGAGGTTCGCCAGCGTGCCATCGCCGCCGAGGATCATGCGTGCGGCAACATGAATGAGGAAGGATCGAAACAGCAAATCCACAATTGTTATCAGGCCGTAGATCAACGCGTACAACAGCGTGATGACGACCCCCGTCGTGACAAACTGATTGATGACGCCCGCCATCTGCGCGCTGGCCTGTGCGATCTGCGCCTGACGCAGGGGATCATTATGGATCAGGTTGGTGAACAGCATGACCAATGCCGCAACCGACACGCCCACGATCACCGCGTTAATCAGGCCGTACAGCAGCAGGTCGATCAGTGCCGCGCCCCATCCGGCCGGAGGCGCCTCGTCGCGCACTTCCTTCTCGATCTGCTGTTTTGACTTGGCCTTGAATTCATTCTTATCGAACAGATCGAGGATCGAGCCGTCCTGAACGGCCTTGACCGCGTCGTCTTTGTACAGGCCGGAGACAGTCGCCGCCAACCCGATCGCATAGGCGTCGTACTGCAAGTTCGGGTTGAGCTTGAACGCCTCGACCAGATGCTTCGCGGCGCGCGCGTTCAGGCCGTCGAACGCGGCCCGGCCAGCCATTTCCATCGCGCCGCGTGCTGCTTTCTGGCGTGACTCGGACACCTCTTGCAGCCCGCGCGGTTTGGGCTGTGGCGGCGCGTCCGCCTCTTCCGTCTCGACGGGCTGAGGTTCCTCCGGCCGGTTCGCGTACTCGGCGAGAATGCTGCCCGACGCAAAGCTGGGTCGTGCGCTCTTTTGAACGTCCGCCGCCGGGGGTTCGGCCTCGCCGGGGTTGTTGCGCTTGATGTACGCGATGGCCTTACGGGCCAGATCGCGGACGCTCCCATCGGTATCGGCACGTTCGACCGCCTCAAGATAGCGCAGCGCTTCCATGTCTTTGGTGCGGGCGAGCTGCTGAATAGCGGCCTTGCGTCGTTCAGGCTGGGCGCTGTCCAACGCATCGATCAGTCGACGGTCTACCATGGGTCGCGGGTCTCCGAGGGCCTTAGCACGTCTAATTCTAATCTTATCTTCGCCGTAAGCCAACTAAGTGCTGGCATCGACTGTGTGTATAATGTCGGGAAGTTGTTATGCGTTCGCACGTGCTATGTTTCAACCGCCTGAACCGCTGTACGACGCGTATCCCGATCCCGGCTTGCTCGCTGCCGATGTCGTGAGCTTGCAGCTCGACGCGCTGCAGAACAACGACCTGATGCCGGACGACGCAGGAATCCGGATCGCCTACCGGTTCGCATCGCCGAACAACCGCGCGGCCACCGGCGATCTGGAGCGCTTCATCGCGCTGGTGAAAAACCCCCTGTACGCGCCGTTGATCGGGTTCGACCGCGCTGAACTCGGGCAGGCGCACATTGCGCTCGGCCTCGACGAAGCATGGCAGCAGGTATGGATCGTGCGGCGCATAGACGGCACGGCCGGGTTCCGGTGGGTGCTGTCACGCCCACAGCGCGGTGATTTCGCCGGGTGTTGGCTGGTCGACGCGGTCGTGCGGACGAAGTAGTCGGGTCAGACAAAGGAAAACTTACGGGTGCGGGCTGCTGCCGTCGTCATCGTTCTGCTGCTTTTTACCGCCATCGTGGCCTGTGCGCCGCTTCAAGCGCAGTCCGTCATCCCCAGCACGACCGAGGCGTTCGTACGTAATGCACACCTCGGCTTGGCGCATGTGAGCGCGCCGGACGGCGGCACGGCGGAGGAACGGTATATCACGGCGCTGTCGCTCGGCGCGTCGTGGAACCGCTTCCCCCTGTATTGGGATCGCATCGAGACATCGCCCGGCAACTTCCAGTGGAGCGCCTATGACCGGCAGATCGCCGACGATCTTCAATTCGACTTGCAAATCAACGCCATCCTGCTGGGCCGGCCCGGATTCTACGCCGATGGCGAGCGCATCATCGGTATGCACACCCCGATCTTCGCCGACGGCACCGACACGCCCGCCGCCGACAAGCCGCTAAACCCGGACAATCCGTGGGCGCGCTACGTGTTCGAGACCGTCAATCGCTATAAACCGGATGGCGCGGCGGCCGCGGCCGGAATGCTGCCGCCCGGTGTCGGCATTCGCGTGTGGGAAATCTGGAACGAGCCGGACGTTAAGCTCTTCTGGTCGGCGTCGATCGGCGATTACGCGCGCTTGCTCAAGGTCGCCTACTTGTCCGCCAAGCAGGCCGACCCGAACGCCCAGATCATGTTCGCCGGCCTGCTGTTCGGCACCGAGGACAACTGGCTGGCGCGCGTGCTGGCGATCTTCGAGCAAGACCCACAGCGCGAGGCGCACAACTGGTACATGGACATCGTCGCCATCCACGCCTACGCCGATCCGTGGCGCACGGGATGGCTGGTGCTCAACGTCAAGCAGTCGCTGATCGCCTACGGGCTGACCCGGCCGATCTGGGTGACGGAGACTGGCGTGCCGGTCTGGGACGATTACCCCGGCCCGACATGGGCCAGCGATCCCGCGCAGCACCAACTGCGGGCGACCCAAATCCAGCAGGCGTGGTATGTCATCCAGAGCGCGGTGTACGGCTGGCACGAAGGCGCCGACGTGTTGATCTTTCACCAGCTTTATGACGACTGTGGCGACCAACCCGCCGGTACCGACTTCCCGCCGCACAACGGGACGCTGTGCGCCGCCGGGATGTTGTGCAGCGGCGATGCCCACGGCCTGTTTCGCAACGTGAGATCGTCGGTGTGTTTCTCGCAGCACCCGGTGCCGGGGTCGCCGCGCCCGTCCGCGACGGCGTATCTGCTGCTGGCGCAGGTCTTCGACAGCGGCTTTACGCCCCTGCCCGACATCACGCTCAGCGCCGAACAGGTCAGCACCGGCCAGCCGCTGGGCGTGTTCGCGGCCGCGTTCGAGATGGCCGACGGCCGGCGGATCACAGCGTACTGGAACCGCACCGCCACCGCCACGACCATCGCGGTCGACGCTGCCGGTTTCAACGCGCAGCGCGTCATGCTTGACGGCGACGAACTCTTAGCCCCAGACGAAAACGGCCAGTATCGTCTCGTGCTTCCACCTGCCATGCCCGACGGCTATCCAGAGCTTCAGCCCGGCGCCGATTCGGCCATCGGCGGCGCGCCGGTTCTGGTGATTGAACGCCCCGAAGGCGTGGTCGATCTGGTGCGGTTCCAACGTTCGTTAGGGCCGGTCGGCGTCCCGGTGGTGTCCGTGCCGCAAGCCCCGACGACGCCTACGCCCATCCCGACCATCGACCCGGCCAATGACACGACCGCGCCGCTGGCGTTCATGCGCCCGCTGCCCGACTCCAGCCCGACGACCTTCACGGTCGCATGGGGCGGCGCGGACAACAGCGGGATCGACCTCTATCTGGTGTGGGTGCGCGTCGACGGAGGCGACTGGGCGCCGTGGCTGGAGACGGAAGCGACCGGCGCGACGTATCAGGGCGAGCCGGGGCGGCGCTACGAGTTCGACGTGTGGGCGCGCGATCTGGCCGGTAATTGGACGAGCCGCACCGAGCTGGTCGCCCAGACCGCCACGACCGTCGAATGACGCGCTGAAGCCACGCATCCTCGCTGGCCTAACAATCACACGCGAATTTAGGTAATACTACTCATGCGCATCACTGAGACGCGCAGTATATTGAGTACAATATCTGTATTGGCATTAGGACAGCAACGGTTACTGAATGACTGATGTATTTGTAGCCACGCTGGGCCAGCAGCCAGAGGCCATCACAGTTGCGCTCGACGCGCTCATGGACTCGGTTCACATTCATCGTTCAATCATCATTCATACGGATCCACGCGCGGCAAATCTCGCCGACGCCTATGCGTCACTCAAAAGCGTCCTCGACACGGACTATTCGATTCCTGTCGAGTGGCGCGAAGTGCGGCACGCCGACGGTCGTCCCCTGTCCGAGATCACCACGCGTGAAGCGGCAGAGGGTTATTTCAAGCACCTGTATAACACCCTGCGCGAGCTGAAGCAGCACTGCACCGTGCATCTGCTGGTCTCAAGCGGACACAAGCCGATGAGCATCTACGCGACGCTGGCCGCCGGAGCGCTGTTCGGCCACGCCGACCGGGTATGGGTGGTGCTGTCGCCTGACCACGTGATCGCCCCGGGCAAATTCCACATCAAATCGCGTGAGCGCCGGCACGTCCAGTTGGTCGATCTGCCGCTGGTCGCCGCGCGCTTCGCGCCGGGCATGGCCCCGGAAAACGTTGAGGAGTTCCTCACCCTTCGGCGCGACGCACGCACACTGTTCATGGTGAAGCTCAGCGACGAGGAGCGCAATGTCGTCGAAACGCTGATGAAGCATCCCTACTCCACCAACGGTCAGCTGGCGCTTGTGCTGGGCAAATCCCCGCGCACCATCGACAATCAGTTGAGCAGCGTTTATGGCAAGCTGGTAGCGTTCCTCGACTCCGGCGAGCATGTGAAAGACAAGAAGCGCCTACTGGTCGACTTCCTGCGCAACAGCGGTTAGCCGGCGTGAGCGCGTGCTGCAGCACCGAGAAATCCCGTTCATGATGGTTTGCATCGGCCATTGTCGCGCCTGCCCTGCCCTCCTATAATGGCATTGCATTCAACAATTTCTGAATGGATGGCAGCGTATGGCACGGTTCGTCTACCCGTTTACGGCTATCGTTGGGCAGGAGCGTATGAAGCGTGCGTTGATCCTCAACGCGGTCGACATGCGCATTGGCGGCGTGCTCATCCGGGGGGAACGCGGCACGGGAAAATCAACCGCCGCGCGCGCTCTTGCGGCCCTGCTGCCTGAGGTCGACGTCATCGCCGACTCACCGTTCAACGACGATCCCCACAGCCCCGCTACGTGGTCGGACATCAGCCGTGAACGCTACACCGATACCCCTACCGACGCTATCCCCACCGAGAAGCGCCGCATCCGCTTCGTCGATCTGCCGGTGAGCGCCACCGAGGATCGCGTTGTCGGCACGCTTGACATCGAGAAGGCGATCCAGCGCGGCGAACGGCATTTTGAACCCGGCGTGCTGGCCTCTGCGAACCGTGGCATCCTGTACGTGGACGAGGTCAACCTGCTGGATGACCATGTGGTCGATCTGCTGCTTGACAGCGCCGCGATGGGCATCAACGTCGTTGAGCGCGAGGGCATCAGCTTCAGCCACCCGGCCCGCTTCATCCTTGTCGGCACCATGAACCCGGAGGAGGGCGATCTGCGGCCACAGCTCCTCGATCGCTTCGCGCTGTCGGTCGAAGTTGAGGGGATTGAAGAGGCCGGCGCGCGCGTCGAAATCCTCGAACGCCACATCGCCTTCGAGGACGAGCCGCAGAGTTTCCTCGATCACTGGGCGCCGGAAGAAAAGGCCCTTGCCGACCGCATCACGGCGGCCCGTGCGCTGGTCGATGAGGTGCAGTATACCCGTGGAGACCTGCGCCTGATCGCGCTGATGACCAGCCAGCTGCATATCGACGGCCACCGCGCCGATCTGGTGATCCTCAAGGCGGCGCGCGCCAATGCGGCGTTCAACGGCCGGCGTCAGGTCAGCCGCGAGGACATCCGTATCGCGTTCGAGTTAGCGGTGCCGCATCGCCTCAAGCGCGGCCCGTTCGCCGATGCCAAGTTTGACCTCAGCACGCTCGACGCGCAGATGGATCAGCTTGAGTCTGAGATGGGCGAAGGCGACGCGGACAGCGACTCGCAGACCACCACTCAGCAAGAAGCCGCGGACGGCAAAAAAAAAGTCAACCGGTAACGGAATCCGGGGACGCTGAGCAGAATCCCGACGTCAAAGATATGCAGGCCGCGCCGCAGAATCCGTTTCAGGGCGCGCAGGAAAGCCACTGGTGGGAAGGCGGCCAGAAGGTCGATAGTGACGTCGAGTTCGCCCCGCGTAAGCTGCAATCGCAGGTCGACAAGATCACGCGCCGGCAGTCCGGCCGCCGTTCGCGCACGCGCACCGACCGTAAGCGCGGACGTTATGTGCAGGCCCGACCCGCCAACGGCAAGAACAACGACATCGCCTTTGACGCCACGCTGCGCGCCGCGGCCGTGCATCAGAAGGCACGCGCACAGCAAAAAGCCGAGACCGGCATGGCTTATGCCCTGCGCAAAAGCGATCTCTATCGTAAGGTGCGCGTCCGCCGCGCCGCCAATCTGATCCTGTTCGTCGTCGACGCCTCATGGTCGATGGCGGTCGCCGAGCGCATGCAGGCCACCAAAGGCGCGATTATGTCGCTGCTGACCGACGCCTACCAACGCCGTGATCGTGTCGGGCTGGTCGTGTTCCAGAAGGATCGCGCTACGCTCGTACTGCCGCCGACCAACTCGGTCATCCTCGCCAAGCACGCGCTGGCCGACATCCCCGTCGGTGGAAAGACACCGCTTTCGGCCGGCCTGCTGCTGAGCTACGACACGATCACGCGCGAGAAGACCAATAATCCCGACGTCATGCCGCTGATGATTCTACTCACCGACGGCGCGGGCAACGTCAGCCTGTCAACGTCGCTGTCTCCGCAAGAAGAGGCGCATCGCATCGCGCGGCAGATCAAAGAGCACGATATCCGCACGGTCACGATCAACATGGAGCATATTGCGTTCGATCAGGGTTTAGCGAGCAAGCTGGCTGAACAGCTCGGCGGGCCGTGTTATTCGCTGGCGCAGCTCCGCGCCGAGACGCTTCTTGAGACCGTGCGCCGCGAGATCAACACACCGTAGAGACAGAGGCAGGTTTCAGGTGTCAGTCGTCAGGAAACCGATGAGAGCGCCCCGTAGATGACGCACGCGGCTTGATAAAGTGTGCTACGGTATTGGTCAGTATTCTTCTATACCGTGAGATCACCTATGCGCCGCATAATTGCCATTGCAGCACTCGCAGGGATCCTCGTCGTTCCTGTCGCCGCTCAAGACACCCCACCACTTGATCCGGCCAACCTGTCGGCCTCGCTCGCCGCACGGCTTCCGCTCCTGAGCGCGCCGGGCAATACGTCTGCACATTTGTCGCCCAGCGGCACGCGGATGCTGCACACGGACGGTTTCGACTTCTGTGTATACGCCATGCCCGATACTCAGCTCAACTGCGTCGATATTCGCGATCAGTGGGGTGATGACACGCCACGCCCTGATTTTGAGACGTTCCGCTGGTCGCCAGACGAGCGCTATGTCGCGTTCACCGAACCGGCGCTCATCTTCTTCCGCGACTCGGATATTTGGGTGTTCGACGTCATGACGAGCCTGCTCTTGAATGTCACCAACGACAGGTACGACGGCTCGCTCGGACTCATCAATGACGACGCGCCAGACACCGCATTTGTCGACCTCGCGCCGACATGGCATCCTGACGGACGGCTGACATTCGTCCGCTACAACATTCGGATGGAAGGCGCGCCGCAGGTTATGGTTTTGACGATGCCCGACGGCGAACCAGAGCCAATGACTGAACTCCCGATCGTCCCCGATGGTCGCGGATTTGTGATGGACATGGATTGGGCGCCGGATGGATCGTTTTTGGCCTACGCGATGGACTTGCTCGATCATCCACTGTCCGGCGTGTGGGCGCATTTTGTCGAGGACGACGAGGCAAAGCTGCTGGCGACGCCGAATCAGCAGCGCATGCCGTACTACTCTGTATCGGTATCGCCCGACGGTCAGTCGATACTGGCGCTGACGCCGGTGCGCGACCAACTGCTCCAGACCCGTCAGACCGGCCCCATCGAAGACAACGGATACGCCATCATCGACGTCGAACGCGCGGCGAAACAGCCGCTGGCACAGAGACGGATCGTGCACAGCGCGGGATGGCTGCCGGATGGTGGGCTGTTGATCGTCGAAGGCCGGCAGGATGAATCAGCAGGCGTCGATCTGGTAGCGCTGGCCGAGCCGAACGACACCGGAACCATCTTGCTCGGTTCGGAGATTATCGAAGACGCCGGGCCGCGCTTCTTCGGGCCGACAGGTCGTCAGACCAAGCCGCTGACCGTGGGGACAAACGGCGTCGTCGTCCTCGCGACCGCCGGCGAGGAGACGCTGGTCGTGCAGCTGGAGCCGGGCGAAGGGTAAGACCGCCCACACCACGGCTTAGGTGTAATCGTTCGGATTGCCGGCGGTGCCCTGTTTGCCATCCGGCCATGTCGTGCCGGCGTCGAAGCGCAGACCCTGCACCTTCGCGCCGGTCATGTTGGCGCCTTGCAGGTTGGCCCCGCTGACGTTCGCGTTGGTCAGATCGACACCGGTCAAGCGCGAGCCTTGCAGAGCCGCTACGGTGAAGTCGGCGGCCACGCAGATCGCAGTGTTGAGATCGGCGAACTGGAGATTGGCGCCAACGGCGGTGACGCCAGTCATGTTGGTGCTGCGCAGGATCGCCTCGCGCAAAACGGTACCGCGCAGATTCGCCCCGCGCAGGTTACCGTTCTCAAAGTCGAGGCGCGTGCAGTTCTCTTGGCTAAGATCGACACCGGCAAGCCGGGGTTTGCCCGAACCGTTCAGCACCATGATGATCTCTTTGCGGGTCAGCTCAGCCATTGGGATTCTCCCGGATGTACGAAATGATTTGATCTATCGTTGTGTCGAGCGCCGTGGTGGGGCGCCAGCCGATAACGCGCTTGATCTTATCCAAACTCGGCACGCGGCGGCGAAAATCTTCAAAGCCCGGCTCATAAGCCTGCTCGTAGGGGATCAGGGAGATTTCGCTGGCGCTGTCGCTGCGTTCGCGCACACGCTCAGCCAGCCCCACGATGCTGATTTCCTCGTCGCTGCCGATGTTAAAGACCTGCCCCTCCGCGTCCTCAACCTCGGCCAGCCGGCTGATCGCGTCGACCACATCGAAGACGTTGCCGAAACAGCGCTGCTGCTGCCCATCACCGTAGACCTGAATCGGCTGATGGTTGAGCGCCCAGCGCACGAAGCGCGGCACCACCATGCCGTACTGGCCGCTCTGGCGCGGGCCGACCGTGTTGAACAACCGGAACACCGTGACCGGAAGCCCGACTTCCTTATGATATGCCAGCCCCAAGAATTCGTCTATCGCCTTGGACGCCGCGTAGGACCAGCGGCTGCGTGTTGTCGGCCCCAGCAGGCTGTCGTCGTCTTCCTCGAACGGGAACTTGACCCCCTTGCCATAGACCTCGCTGGTGGAGGCCAGCATGACCTTCTTGCGGTAGCGCGCGGCGGTCTTGAACACAACCTCGCTGCCGCCGATGTTGATCTCGATGGTCTCGATGGGGTGGCTGACGATCTTCTGGACACCGACCGCCGCCGCCAAATGGTAGATGATGTCGCACTCGCTGACGAGCCGGTCGAGCACGATCGTGTTACGGATGTCCTCGATGGCGAAGCGGAAGCGCGGGTGTTTGATGAGGTTGGCGAGGTTGGACATCCGGCCGGTGCTGAGGTCGTCGATCACGGTCACAGTCTGGCCGGCCGCGATAAGCTTCTCGGCCAGATGGCTGCCGACGAATCCAGCGCCGCCGGTGATGAGGGCATGCGTCATAGGTGTTCCTTCTCGATGCGCGTGCGAATACCGTGTCATCGTATCGGATTGCGGGAAGCGCGGCAAGGTGCGGCACTGGGTGAATGCCGGCTGCGGTGGGACGAGCGCGGCGAGCGCCGAGCGTTAAAACGCACGGCCAATAGGTTCAAAGCCCACTGAAGGGGCTAAATGGGTGGCTGATGAAATCATGCGACCCCTAACCTAGCCGACCCCAGTCTCGTGACCGCTCATTCGTTGAACCGGCGTCTGCTCGCAGCGTCCTCCTTTCAACTCAGCCGAGCGTTAAAAACGCACGG
>JZRA01000003.1 GCA_001567485.1 Chloroflexi bacterium OLB13 | reverse complement strand
CGACGTAGCCGTATTCCGGGAATTCTGCCGCATCGACCTGGGGCGCGAACGGGTGCCCGATGCCACGACCTTGCTCCATTTCCGTCACCTGCTGGAAGCCCATGAGCTTGGGGCGGCGATGTTCGCCAAGGTCGGCGAATTGCTCCTGGCCAACGGCATGAAGCTCTGCGGCGGCACGATCGTCGACGCCACCCTGATCGCTGCGCCGCCCTCGACCAAGAACCGGGAGAAGGCGCGCGACCCGCAGATGCACCAGACCAAGAAAGGCAACGAATGGCATTTCGGCATGAAACTGCACATCGGCGCGGACAGCCGGCTCGGCCTGGTCCATAGCGCCAGCGTGACCGCCGCCAACGTGCATGACAGCCATGAAGTGCCGAACCTGCTGCATGGCGAGGAGACCCGCTTCTATGGTGACAGCGCCTACCGCGGCCAAGCGCAGCGGGAGCGGCTCAAGGAGCTTGCGCCGAAGGCGAAGGACTTCACCAACAAGCGTGCCTACCGCAATGCGCCCCTGACCGATGCCGACCGGGAAACCAATCGGCGCAAATCCAGCGTGCGCTCGAAGGTCGAGCATCCGTTTTTGACGCTCAAGCGCTTGTGGGGCTTTGCCAAGGTGCGCTACCGCGGCCTGGCCAAGAACGCCAATCGCGCCTTTGCCATGCTGGCGATGGTGAATCTCGTCAAATGGGGACGACCTCTGACAGGAGAGGTGCGTCCAGCGTGAACGAAAAGTCGGGGGGAAGCCCCTAATCCTCGCTGAATGAGGCCCGTAATCCGATGAAAATGCGGTTCGTTTCACAGTTCCATCTCAATTCGAACTCGTCGCCGCGCTTTGCGATGGCTTGTTCAGTGTTTCCCTAAACGGCTGCTGCTGCCCGGAAGGACCTATTGTTTCGTCGGCTCGTCAGGGGTTGGAAAAAGCACCCTGATCAATCAGTTGGTCGGCCGTGAAAGGATGGAAACGAGGTCTGTCAGCGGGACAGGAGAAGGGCGGCACACGACCGTTCGTCGTGAGCTGATACGTCTCGACGGTGGCGCGTTGGTTATCGACAACCCAGGAATGCGCGAATTCGGCATCCTCGGCGCGGAAAGCGGCATAGCGAACAGCTACTCCGACATCATCGCTCTCGCCTCCCGCTGCCGCTATCAAGACTGTAGCCATACTGGCGAGCCAGGCTGTGCCGTACTCGCGGCCGTGCATACTGGCGAGATCAGTCAGGAATCGCTTGATAGTTTTCTCAAGCTCAAAGAAGAACCTGATTACCAATGAGCCTCAGCCAACTTTACGAGCCGGTACGGCATAGGCGGCGTTTGCGCGGCGGCGGCAGCCAGCCGAGCAAGCATGCTGGCCAGATCGAAACGTCGGTTGAAGCGATAGCTGTATTCGGCCAGATAGCGCGGCAGATGTTTCTCGCGTATCGCATGATAGGTGCCGTGGATCGCATTCTTCACATTGCCGAGCATTGTATCGACCCAGGTGAGCGCAAGCCTGCGTCGCTCAATGCCCGGGCCGCTCATGACCGTCGGCCGGTGTGTGCAGCCGGCCTGATTGACCGCGGCAAAGCAGGCCAGACCGTCCGAATGCACCGTCGTGCCCGGAGCCAATTTCGTCCGGCTCCAGCGGGCGATCTCCTTCGATCGGAAACCCTTGACGCGATTGAAACTCATGCGGCGCGGCCGTCCCGCCGCATCGGTTTCCACCGCCGCCACGAAGGGCGTCTTGCCGCGCGTGCCGCGGCCGCGCTTCCCGCCCCGGCGCCGGCCGCCCCAGTAGGCATCGTCGAGCTGCACCAACCCCTTGAGTTGCCGACCAGCATCGCGCTCCAGCATCGCCTGCATGAGCTTGTGCTTCATCAGCCAGGCGCTGTTCTGGGAGATGGCCAGTTGGCGGGACAGTTCCAGGGACGAGATGCCGTTCTTGGCCTGGGTGATCAGGTGCATGGCCAAAAACCAGACGGAAAGCGGCAGCTTGGAGCCGGCGAAGATCGTCCCGGCCGTGACCGAGGTCTGCCGGCGGCAGGCGTTGCACTGGATCAGCCGTCGCCCCTTGAGAGCGCAGTACGCCGTATGCCCGCACTCGGGGCAGACAAACCCGCGCGGCCAGCGCCACGCGAACAGCGCCCGCTCGCATTGTTCCGTCGTTCCGTACTTGTCCATGAATTCGCGCAAACCCATGCCCCGCTGAAATTGCACCTTGTTCTTCGGCATCGCTTATCTCCTTGGAAAATCAAGCGATGCCAGTTTGCTACCCCCACTGGCTCACTGGCTGAGCCTCATTGGTAATCAGGTATATGTTTTGTCTGCTTCGCATCGGCCAGCCGGCTCCTGGCCATCGCCAGCATGCGTTTGATCTCGGCCTCGTTGCGCGGCTCGGCCTTGAGCTGGCCGATGCGCACGAGGTTATCCAGCGCGGGAAGGCTCATGAAGTTCTCCGATCAAGGGCAGGACAGGTTGCGCCAGGACGCGATTGACGAAGGAATCCGCCTCGGCGCGGCGCCGC
>JZRA01000002.1 GCA_001567485.1 Chloroflexi bacterium OLB13 | reverse complement strand
CTCGTCCTTTGTCGGCGAGGGGCGGCGCATCGCGCAGACGGCCGGCGGATCGACCACGCGCTACGTGCTGGACGTGCAGCGCGGGCTGCCGGCGGTGATCGGGGCGAAGGCGGGGTCGGACGTGACGCACTACATGCACGGTCCGCTGGGGATGTTCGCCCAACGCAACCCGGACGCCTCATGGGACTGGATGCTGCACGACGGGCTGGGGAGCGTGCGGGGCGTGTTCGACGGGACGCTGCAGAGCGCGGCGGAGTACGATCCGTTCGGCGAGCCGATCGTGGCGCCAATCGGCACCGCGTACGGCTTCACCGGCGAGCTGACCGACGGGAACGGGCTGGTGTATCTGCGCGCACGGTATCTGGCGCCGGGGCTGGGGACGTTCGCCTCGCGCGATCCGTGGCGGGGGAAGGCGTCCGCCCCGCGCACATGGAACGGCTACGCGTGGGTCGAGGGGAACGTCGTCAACCGGGTGGACGGGAGTGGGATGCAGTCCATTACGTCGACTCCGACTCCGACACCCACTGTATCGTGTTCGCCAACGCCGCAGCCTGCGCTCGTGTCTACGGCTCCTCCGGTGACATCCACGCCGGACCCGACGCTGGTTACTGCTGCAGTACTCCAGCAGACCGCAACGCCAACTGCACCTAATGGCCTCATGTCGAATCAGCCCGAATTGGTTCCGACGCCGGCAGGAGACTACCTCGAAGAGTATTGGGCGCGAGAAAAGCTGCGGGGAAATCCTGACGTTGTCGGCTTTCTCGCTGCGCTCACAGGCGGCCTGATACTTACCGGTGCAGCGATCGTCGCATGGCCTGTGGTTGGGCCAGCGCTTGCAGCAGCAGCACGGTTTGTCGTGACGAATCCTGTTGCGCAGGGTG
The DNA here is from genome assembly GCA_001567485.1 of Chloroflexi bacterium OLB13. Taxonomy (GTDB): domain Bacteria; phylum Chloroflexota; class Anaerolineae; order Aggregatilineales; family Phototrophicaceae; genus Flexicrinis. Next base: position 3,331 of record JZRA01000002.1, on the reverse strand, counting down.
CAACAGCCGCAGGCGGCGCCGAATTGCTATTGCAGGTTGCAAGTGGAAAGGAAGTCGATCTTGTCGACGTAGCCCTAAGCACGATCAGTGGTGCCGTGCTTGGCTTCATCCCGGTGTCTGGCTTGCTTCGGCCAATTGAGCCGATAGTTGCAAGAGAAATTGTCCGGCTAAACCTTGTGGTGGCAGTCGTAACTGCAAATGAAGAACTCCAAGGCGATTACGATGCAACGACACCGATAGTGCCTGGAATCTCATACCTGCAACAGTTCCTGCCGGACAACTTCGGTCTCAGTTTCTTGCTAGAGGTTCTGTCGGGGGCGACCAATTCGGAGATCAATCAAGAATGAGAGGGTGCAATTGACTGAGGTCATAGCGATCTTCGTAATCCTGTTTACGGCGTTCGATGCCGATATCGGGTGGCAGCTTGTGCAGCTCCGGCTCATACAAAAAGGGGCGCGACCCAGCTCGGTCGAGGAGACTCTGTCCTGTCTGATGCCGCCCTATCGCCGTATTTATCGCGCGCTACGCCTACCCCTCCGTGATAGGTCCGACACGCCGCGAATACTCTTGCGACTACTCGGCTTGGGAGTGCTCAGGATCCTCTTCGTGAACTCGCTGTACATCCGGTTTTATCTGGATGTACAGCGAGAAACCACTGTCGTCGAACATGGGCTACTCATCTGGTCTTTCGCCTCATTCGTTTTCTTCGTTTCTGCGGGTTATCTGCGAAACTGTGAGGCTCCAATAAATGAACGGACGGGCGTTAACGACCGTTATCGATGAGCGACGACTCAACCATGCGCGCGGTGTTCGACGGGACGCTGCAAAGTGCGGCGGAGTACGATCCGTTCGGCGGGCCGATTGTGTCACCCATCGGGACCGCCTACGGCTTCACCGGCGAGCTGACCGACGACAACGGGTTGGTGTATCTGCGGGCACGGTATCTGGCGCCTTCGCTCGGCACGTTCGCCAGTCGCGATCCGTGGCGGGGGAGCGCGTCCGCGCCGCGGACGTGGAACGGCTACGCGTGGGTCGAAGGGAATGTGGTCAACCGCGTCGATCCGGGTGGGATGCAATCCTCCACGCCACGCCGACGCCCGCTGTATCGTGTCCGCAAACACCGCAGCCTGCGCTTGTGTCTACGGCACCTGCGGCGACATCCACGCCGGACCCGACGCTAATTGTCGCAAACACCAGCCAACCGGCTCATACTCCGGAAGCGGCGCCGCGTCCCACGTGGTACACCGTCGTTGCAAATCAAATACGCAACCAGATCGCGGCAGGCATGTCTGCTCCCCGACCGACATACACGCCAACTCCGCCTGCGAGTCCGACGCCGTTGGGGCCACTTGTTCCAGCCGGGACACCTCCGGGTTCGATGAGACCACCGTTCGTGTCAGATTCCATTTGGCCCTGGCAGAAGGGGGGGCGGTATTTTCCGCGGCCAGGAACGCGAAACCTAGTCATGAGGTTTCCTGCGAGCGAATATCCGCCGACGTGTGAGGGAAAGTCCGCAGAACAGTGCGCATTCGATCACCTGAACTTTCTGGTCAACACGGAGACGATCCAGTATCTACACAATCGATATGAGAACACTGCAGCGCCGTTTGGAATCGGCAAGGCGGGCTTCGATCTCTTCCGATGGCCGTACGATCAGCAGTTGTTCTACTCATTCGTAGCGCCCGACCGTTGGAACGATAGGCCACATATTGACGGACCGGGAAGCGGGAGGACGCCTGGCGATATTAAGGGAATGTACCGGTCTGAGTATCTGAGCAAACAAGGACAGGAGTACATTAGTCTGTTTGGTCGAGACTTCAACTTCGACATGGTTGGAAATCTTACCTTCGGCTACATCGGCTCAGCCGCCGGATACGATAGGCTAACTCTCGTTGGAGGCGCACACCTTGCGCAGTTGCTTGACACCCAAAGTATTGACCCTCGGTATGACACGTTGGCGATAGTCATGGGGAGTGCGTTGTACGCAAATTGTGGAGGTGCTTGCACCATGGCGGACTTTGAACGAGTCATCGATCACTTCTGGCCGTCTTATGTCGAGGCGCTGCCGGAGTTAGGAGCACCTCGATGAACAAACAACTTCCCGGCGCAGGTTACCATAAAGCAATACGTTTGATCGCCGTGAGCCTTCTACTCGTAATGGCCATTCTCGCATGTAACCTCGAGCGGACACTGAATACGATAGAGATGTCCGATAGTGCAACCATCGAGACGATCTATATCGACTCCGGCGAAACTCACATTGTGCCGGTGTCTGTCCTGGCAGATACGGCGTATCGAGTGACGGCAACTTCAACCGATAGTCTAGCGTTATCCGACATCTTTGTTGTCGGCGCAGGCGGCGTCGCAGATGGTCAGGGTTGCAAGCACTGCACGTCGAGTCTTTCTACCGGAGTATCTGTCACAATTCCCGCGGGTGAAGCACGGACGACGCGGGTCTCGCTATACCCTGGTTCTGGAGGATATGATGTGATCCTGCGAATCGAGCCAGTTCTCGATGATGCTTTGCCGGATTGAGTCACGCCAGTGGGTACCGCGTATGGCTTCACCGGCGAGCTGACCGACAGCAACGACACAATACCTCCCCCGCGCACGAAGGCGCGGGGGAGAATGTTGCACAGAGGGTGCCTCTCTCCCCACGAAGTGGGGCACTCAAGTATATACTGTGTGGATGACGAACTGTTCACTACCGCGATGGCGTACGACCCGGCGGGACGCGTGACCACGATCCACCCCACCACCACGACGTATCCGGCGTCCAGCAGACCCTCGCCCGCTTCGACTACACGGTGGACGCGCGCGGCAACCGGACGCAGGCGGTCGAGCAGCGCCAGCCCAGCGGCGGCGGAGCGCTCCAGCCGCAGACCCACGTCTACACCTACGACGGCGTCGAGCGCGTGACCGGCGCGACCACCTATCCGAACACCACGCCGACCGGCACGCCGATCCGCAACTTCGCGTACGCCTACGATCTGGCCGGCAGCCGGACGAGCGCGGCGCTCAACGGCACGCCGACGAGCTACACGTACAACAACCGCAACCAGCTCACAAGCGACGGGACGCACACGTTCAGCTACGACAAGAACGGCAACCGGATCAGCGACGGCACGCTGAGCACGGTCTGGGACCGGGCGGGACCGGATGCTGTCGCACGACGGGCACAGCTACGCCTACGACGGCGAGGGGCGGCGCATCGCGCAGACGGCCGGCGGATCGACCACGCGCTACGTGCTGGACGTGCAGCGCGGGCTGCCGGCGGTGATCGGGGCGAAGGCGGGGTCGGACGTGACGCACTACATGCACGGTCCGCTGG
>JZRA01000001.1 GCA_001567485.1 Chloroflexi bacterium OLB13 | reverse complement strand
GCGCGGATACGCGCCGGGTGGCGGTGGGGGTTGGCACGCTGGGGTTCAGCGCGCCGCTGCCGAACAGGATGATGCCGACACCGGCCAGCAGCAGGGCGAGCGCGGCGATCACGAAGATCAGGCCGGTCATGCCGCTGCGCCGCCGGGGGAGGCCCGACGTCAGGTTCGCCGGCCGGCCCCCGCCGATGTCACTGGGGCGCAGCGTCGATTCATCACCCAAGCGTGACAGCGCCTCGCGTGCGCGCTGGTTGCGCGGGTTGATTTCAAGTACGCGGCGCAGATAGTCGCGGCGTTCGTTGGCGTTGATCGCAACGGTCGCCAGCCAGATCCACGCCAATTCGTTGCGGTCATCTTGGCCGACGACTTCTTCCAACAAGCGGCGCGCGGTCGCGCGGTCGCCCGACTTCGCGGCTTCGACGCCTTGGTTCAACTTGCGCTGGATGTCCGAATTTCCTGCCACGCAAAGCTCCTTCGCGTAAGTCGAGCTTTCCTAATAATACCCTACAGGATACCAATAATCCCCAATACTATCGCAAGGAAAGGCGCGACCAGCAGTATCGAGTCGACGCGGTCGAGCACCCCGCCGTGTCCGGGGATAACGTCGAAGTGCGGTAGATGCGAGTCCTTGGCGCCGAAGCGGCGTTTCAGGCCGCTTTCGAGCAGGTCGCCAATGACCGCCACCGGCGGGCCGAGCAGCGGGATAATCAGCGACGGCAGAGTCAAGCCGCCGGCCATCGCCAACACAGCCGCCGCCAGCACGCCGCCCCCGATCAAACCGATCACCATACCTTCAACCGTCTTCTTGGGCGAGATGCGCGGCGCGAGCGGAGTCTTGCCGAACATCCGGCCCCCAAAATACGCGAACGTGTCGCTGCCGGCGGTGATCATCAAGGCCAACAGCACACCGAACACGCCGAGTTCACGGCGCAGCAGCACCGTGACGCCGAGCGGAACCGCCACGTACACCAAGCCGATCAGAGTCATCAGCGCCGCGCCGGAAGCCCGCTGCGAGGCCCGCGCGGCGGCCAGTGCGCCAACGGCCGCGGCAGCCAGTGCCCCGACGATCACCGCGACGTCCCCCAGTTGGAACCCGATGACGATCACGGCTGTCGCCGGCGCGCCGACCCATGCCACGCCTTGAATCGGACGGCCGTGCGCCAGCGCATAGAACTCCACCACGCCGACCACTGCGCCCACGGTCACGAAGATCGCCCACGGCCACTCGCCCCACGCGAGGCAGAGGAGCGCGACGGCCAACCAAATCAAGCCGAAGACAAAGCGCTGGCCCATGTTGGACAACGCCGGACGGCCTGCCGTCGTCGTGGCGGAAGTCGTTGATCTGGGTCGCTGCATATAACGCACTGCCCTTCGCGGGCGGCTGAAGACCTCCTCGAATTATAGCACCGAGATAAATCGGTGCGTCAATCACACGACAACGCTGCAAGCCGGCGGTGCGGTACACTGTAGCGCGCGAGGGAATTACGGGACGAAGGAGGCTCCGTCATGGAGTATCGTCAGCTTGGCAGCCTATCGGTGTCGGTCGTCGGCATCGGATGCAATAATTTCGGCGGGCGCATCGACGAACCGGCCGCGCACGCCGTCGTGCATGCGGCGCTTGACGCCGGCATCAATTTCTTCGATACGGCGGACATCTACGGCGGCACGAAAAGCGAGGAGTACCTCGGACGGGCGCTCGGCACGCGCCGGCATGATGTGCTGATCGCCACCAAGTTCGGGCATCGCATCGACGACCAGCGCCACGGCGCGCATCCCGACTACATCCGGCAGGCGGTCGACGCCAGCCTGCGCCGCCTCGGCGCCGAGGTTATCGACCTGTACCAGATCCACACGCCCGACGTGACCGTGCCGATCGCCGATACGCTGGGCGCGCTCGACGATCTGGTGAAGGCCGGCAAGGTGCGCGAGATCGGCTGTTCGAACTTCACCGTCGAGATGCTGCGCGAGGCCGAAGCCGCGGTGAAGCCGGGCGAGGCGGGTTTCGCCAGCGTACAGAACCACTACAGCCTGATCCATTTCGAGCCTGAACTGCCCGTGATTGACGAGTGCGCCCGCGCGAATATCAAGTTTCTGCCGTATTTCCCGCTTGCCAACGGCCTGCTGACTGGCAAGTACCGGCGCGGCGAACCGGTCACCAGCGGCCGGCTGGCGAACTCACCGCGCAAGGATCAACTGCTCGTCGCAGAGAACTTCGACAAGGTTGAACAGCTCACCGCGTACGCTGAGCAGCGGGGGCATACGATTCTCGAATTGGCGTTCGGGTGGCTGTTGTGGCATCAGGTCATCCCATCGGTCATCGCCGGGGCGACCAAGCCCGAACAGGTACATGCCAACGCCGCCGCGTCGACGTGGGCGCTGACCGACGACGAAGTGATCGAGATCAACGCGATCATGGCATAGCGACCGTACCTGTGTCGTTACCGGCGTGAACCGCTGGGAAGCCTTGCGTGGGCGCCGGGGGCATGTTAAACAGGTAGGGATGGAGACGATGCCGACTATGCTGTGTTGTTGTACCGCCAAAATGCGTTTTGGGAGTGTGCGCTGGGGCTGAGCAGAACCCGCTGGCGGAACGCGTTTTCGCCTACGACGACATCGAGCCAGCCGAACCGTTGGCTCGTTTCTTTTCTACCGGGGTAATCCACCGAATTCATACCGGGTGATATGGGAGGAATACAAGGCATGAGCGATATTCAAACCCGTGGTTACGTCAATCCGGATGTGCTGGTCTCGACCGAGTGGCTCGCTGAGCACCTCACCGATCCCAGCATCCGGATCGTTGAATCGAACGAAGACCCGCTGCTGTATCCGTCCGGCCATGCGCCGGGCGCGGTGCAGATCGACTGGACGCACGACCTGAACGACCCCATCGTGCGCGATTATCTCGACAAAGCCGGCTTCGAGGCGCTGATGTCCCGCAGTGGTATCAGCAACGACACCACGGTGGTGTTCTACGGCGACAAGAACAACTGGTGGGCGTGCTACTCCTTTTGGGTCTTCCAGCTTTTCGGGCATAGCAACGCAAAGGTGGTCGATGGCGGGCGCGCCAAATGGGAGTTGGAGAAGCGTCCTCTGACCCGTGAAATGCCGGCGTATCCGGCGACGTCCTATACAGCCCCCGAACGCGACGACAGCGTGGTTCGTGCCTTCCGCGATGAGGTGTTGGCGCATGTGCGCGCGGGCAAGCCGCTGGTGGATGTCCGCAGCCCCGGCGAGTATTCTGGGGAGCTGCTGCACATGCCGAACTATCCGCAGGAAGGCGCGCTGCGCGGCGGACATATCCCCGGCGCGGCCAGTGTGCCGTGGGCGCGTGCCGCCAACCCGGAGGACGGTACCTTCAAGACGGCCGACGAACTCCGCGCGATCTACGAGGGCGAGAAACATCTCAAGGCAGACGACGATATTGTGACCTACTGCCGTATTGGCGAGCGCAGCAGCCATACATGGTTCGTGCTCAAATACCTGCTCGGCTACAAGCATGTGCGCAACTATGACGGCTCGTGGACGGAGTGGGGCAATTCGGTCGGCGTGCCGATCGAGAAGTAGCGGCGCTTGAACGCAGGCCCGGCGCTGTCCAACGCAGGCCGGGCCTGTGCCGGCATCTGGTACAATCGGGCGTAATACGCACATTGACCTGAAGAGTCTCATGAGCAGCTATCCCTCGAAACTTACCGCGTTGATCGAGGATTTTCAGTCGATCACCGACCGGACGGAACGCGCCGAAGCCTTGATCGAGATCGCCGACCGGTTTCCGGGCGTGCGTGTCCCGGGGCACATCGCGCAGAAGCCCTACCCGGAGGAAAATCACGTCACGTTCTGCGAAAGCGACGCCTATGTGTGGGCTATCGACAACCCGGACGGTACGGTCAAGTTCTATTTCGATGTGCTCAATCCGCAGGGCCTGTCCGCGATGGCGATGTCGGTCGTGCTGGACGAAGCCTATTCCAATCAACCGCTTGACTATGCTGCGGCGCTCGATACCGAGCTGGTGTTCAAGCTGTTCGGGCGTGAGATTTCGATGGGCAAGGGGCAGGGGTTGATGGGTATCGTCGCCATGGTGCGCGATGCAGCGCAAAAGCGCCTGCGCAAGCCGGAGTGACCGGCACGCTGTCACCGGGAAGCCGTTGGGCTATAATCACGTCAATTGACCTACCGGGACTCTCTGGCAAGGCGCGAAGACAGGACAATCCCTCATGACCCTCCATCTCTGGCATAACTTGGCATCGGGGCCGTCCGCGCCCGACGTGATCTACGCGGTGGTCGAAGTACCGAAGGGCAGCCGCAACAAGTACGAATACAGCAAGAAGGCCGGCGTCATCAAACTTGACCGCGTGCTGTACAGCCCGCTGCACTATCCGGGCGATTATGGCTTCATCCCGCAGACGTTTTGGGGCGATGGCGACCCGCTCGACATCCTTGTGATGATGAACGAGCCGACCTTTCCGGGCTGTGTGATCGAAGCGCGGCCGGTTGGCATGTTCAAGATGATCGACAAGGGCGAGCAGGACTATAAGGTGCTGGCTGTCCCGGCGACCGATCCCAACTTCGACGAATATCGCGACCTTGACGACCTGCCGAAGCACTTCCCGAAAGAAGTCGCGCACTTTTTTACCGTGTACAAACAGCTTCAGGACACGGAAGTGACCAATGAGGGCTGGGTTGGCGCGGCGGAGGCCAAGCAGGCTGTGCTGGAGGGCATTCGCCACTACCGCGAGACGTTCCCGCCGGTGGGTCAGGGCGTTTGACGCAGGGACGCTGCGCCGTCGTTATCTCACCGCAGTAACACGAAAGCCCCGCCGAATCAGCGGGGCTTTCGCGTGTGTCGTGCTGGGTATCGGCAGCGGCTACTGCTGCACGCCCGGCAGCGAATACAGATAGCCGATCACCGCCAGAAGCTGCTCGTCGGTGAGCAGCGGATACCCGCCGCGGTACGGGTGCACGAAGCCGTCGGTTATCGGGTTCGCCGGCGGGCGGGCTGAGGTGAACATCTCGAACAGGGCGACCCCGTTGGCGTCTTGCAGCAGTTGGCTCCCGGTGAGGGCCGGGCCGATGCCGGGGACGCCTTCCCCTTGCAGCCCGTGACAGCCCGCGCAAGCGAAGTTGTAGTCGAACTGTGCGCTGGTGGTGTACGCATCCTCGCCGTCGTCGGCCGTCTCGTCACGCGGGGCGGTGAGGCCGGTCAGCGGGATCGGCACGAATTCGACGGCTTCGACCGGCTCCGTGACCTCCGGCGTGTCCGGCGCCGCAGTGTCGTCGGAGGCGCCGGCTGTTGATGTGTCGGTTGTATCCGATGTCGTACCGGACGGGGCATCTTCAACGACCGGCGTATCGGGGTTCAG